>MPMO01000014.1 GCA_002238555.1 Caldilineaceae bacterium bin34 | reverse complement strand
CCGATACTGCGCATGCAGGGCGGCCGCCGTGTCCTCCACCGCCCAGACCACGCTTGCCTTGCGGGCCATGGCACACCCTCCCTTCACAACCGCGAAATCCAGTATCTATACTATACTGGATTGGTATTACATGGTAGGACGCCTGTGGGTCCGCAAGACCGCCAGGGTTTCGGTAAGCCCCTCTTACCGACCGGCTTGCCCGGCACATACCTGCCGGTCATGTTGGGGTCTCGCTGCGTCGTTGCTCACATCATCTGGACCCGGTCATGTCTTCAATGCTCTGCTCGCGGTCGGACAGCATCCCCTATGTCGGGAACGCGAGTCCGGTATGCCCGAACTCCGTGGACGCCCCGAGGATTGCCGTTCCACACGATCAGCCGCTACCGGAGGGGCGCACTTGCAGGGTGGTCAGCCCTGATCTGCGACATCGCCCGATGAGAAGGACTCCACAAGCTCCGATCCCGGCCGTGGGGAGCAAACCGCGGCGACTTGCGAAGCGTTTGGGGTGTCCATACGCCGGGAAGCGCGCAGGGGGCTATGCAATGGCCTTGGTACTGGCGGTCGCTGCGGTCCTGGTGTGGGGAGGGGTACCGGTCGCCGCGCAGGAAGGCGTGCCGATTACCCCGGTCGGGTTGCCGCAAATTGATGTGCACTTGGATCCCGGCAAGAATGATGTGCAGGGCCAAAGGCCGGCTCCCAGGTTCCCCGCCTCCCAGCTGACAGAGCCGTTGTGGCGCCCGGCGCACGCGCCCGAACCTGCCCAGATTGTCTCGTTCTACGGACACCCCGGGGTACCGATAATGGGGGTGCTGGGTCACGGCACCCCGGCGGTTGTGGCCGAGCGTGTCGCCGTCTGGGCGGAGCACTATGATCGGCTGAACGGGCCGCGTGGTGCTGTTCCGGCCTTCCACCTGATTACAGGCGTGGCCCAGGCAGGCACGACGCGGGACGGCACCTGGCTTTATCGGCTCTCCCACGAGCGCATCGGCGAGTACGTCGAGACTGCCCGGGAGCACGACATGCTGATCTTCCTCGACACGCAGATTGGTTGGAGCGACCCGCTGGCGGAGGTCAAACTGCTCGAACCCTTCCTCAGAGAGCCCTTCGTGCATATTGCGCTGGACCCGGAGTTCGCCACGGAGCCGTTGGGGATTGGCCCGGGAAAGGCCCTCGGCTTTCTCACCGGTGCCCAGATAAACGAGGTACAACACTACCTCGCGACCCTCGTCGCGGAGGCGGAGTTGCCTCCCAAGATCCTAATGGTGCACCAATTCGCGAAGCGGATGCTGCACGACCGGGAAGTGATTGAGAACTACGACGCTGTCGAATTGTCGGTGGACATGGATGGCTTCGGTTATACCGCGGCCAAGTTGAGCGGTTATAGGCGGTTTGCATTGCCGGCACCGTCGGAGCGGCCCGCCCTGAAGCTGTTCTTCCACTACGACATACCGGTCATGACACCGGAAGAGGTGCAGGGCCTGGACCAGCCTCCGGACCTAATCATCTACCAGTAATCCGGGAAGGGCGCGCGGAAGCGGTGGTGGCGACGGTTGAAGCTTCTTTCCACACGGCCCGGCCCGCGGGCTTGGTTGGGTCCGTTGTGGCTTTTTCCCCGGGTGCGGGGGGGGTGGGGTGGGGGTGGGCTCGTGGGGTGGTGGCGACGGTTGAAGCTTCTTTCCACACGGCCCGGCCCGCGGGCTTGGTTGGGTCCGTTGTGGCTTCTCCGCAGGATGCGGCTGGTTCGGTTGGGCATCGGCCTGTTGGGATCGCCGTCAGTCCGGTCCAGTGTCTCAAGTGGTCGTCTTTTGTTGCAATGGCCGGCCTACTGGACTACCATGGTTGCGAACAAGACGGAAGCAAAACAAGAAGCACGCCGGGTTGGCGGGAGTAACGAGACACTCAATGTCCATATCCAAGACGGAAAAACAGAGGATTACGCGGGAGTTCCGCATCAACGAGTCCGACACAGGCTCGCCGGAAGTCCAGATTGCGCTGCTGACGCGCCGTATCGAGGATATGCTCGGGCACCTGAAGGCGCACACCCATGACGAAGGGTCGCGCCGGGGCCTGCTCAAGCTGGTCGGCCAGCGTAGGCGGCATCTGGCCTATCTGCGCAAGAAGGATGTGCAGCGCTACGCCACCTTGATTGATCGTCTGGGGTTGCGCAAGTAGCGCCCCTTTCCCAACATCCCCAATTCAGGCTGCGGACCATGGTCCGTGAACGCCTGCGCGAGGCAGCCCGGGCACCTTTGGTGCGCGCGGGGCTTGTCCGCGTTCTTGCTTAGCCCCTTGTTCGATTTTCTTTTGCATGCCAGTCCAGGCGCGGCCGGATGCCGCGCTGGGGGACGGAGCGGCATGCGTTTTTTTTTTTGCATTGAGGTGAAATATGCAGATGTTTGATGGATCGTCCGTGTTCACGGCCGAAGTAGGTGGTCGGAAATTGATCCTGGAAACCGGAGTGCTGGCCCAACAGGCCGGCGGCGCGGTGACGGCCAGGACGGACGACACGGTGGTGTTCGCTTCGGCGACGATGAGCCGCGAGGTAAGGGAAGGCATCGACTTCTTCCCGCTGACGGTGGATTTCGAGGAACGGATGTACGCGGCCGGCCGCATCCCCGGCAGCTTCTTTCGGCGGGAGGGGCGTCCCAGCGAGACGGCCATATTGCTGTGTCGGCTGACGGACCGCCCCCTGCGGCCCCTGTTCCCGAAGGGGTTCCGCAACCCCGTGCAGATTGTGCTCTCGCCGCTGGGCTGCGACGGCGAGACCCTGATGGCGCCCCTGGCCATCACGGCCGCGTCCGCGGCCCTGTCGATCAGCGACATTGACTTCCAGGAACCGGTGGCAGCCGTCACGATTGGCCTGATTGACGACGAACTGGTCGTCAATCCGACCCATTCCCAAATACAGGAAAGCCGGCTCAACCTGCAGGTGGCCGGCACACGCGACAACATCCTCATGGTCGAAGCCGGTGCCGACCAGGTGTCGGAGGATGTCATGCTGGAGGCGCTGCGGCTGTCGCACGATGCCATGCAGCCGCTGATTGACGTGATCGGCGACATGCAGCGTGAGCTCGGCAAACCCAAGTTCAAGGACTACAAGCTGTTCACGGTTCCGGAGCCGGTTGTGGAGCGCGTCTCCGAAATCGTCTCCATGGGGGTCGACGGCCTGATTGCCGACAACCCGGATCGGGCCGCCTACGATGCCGGCATCACAGCTCTTAAGCAGCAGGTGCAGGACTCGCTGGAAGGGGAACTGGCCGACGAGGCATCCGAGTTCAACAAGGGTACGGTCGGCGAGGCCTTCAGCGGCACGGTCAAGAAGGCTGTGCGCCAGCGTATCCTGGATCAGGGCATCCGCAGTGACGGCAGGGATACCACCTCCGTCCGTCCGATTTCGGTGCAGGTGGGCCGCATTCCCAGGGTCCACGGCAGCGGTCTGTTCCAGCGGGGCGAAACCCAGGTCCTGACCGTGGTCACGCTGGGCACGCCTTCCGACGCCCAGCGCATGGACTCGTTCTACGAGGGCGAGGACGAGAAGACCTACATGCACCACTACAACTTCCCGCCCTACTCGACGGGCGAGGCCTACATGATGCGCGGTCCCCGACGGCGGGAGATTGGCCACGGGGCCCTGGCGGAACGCGCCGTGGCGGGCGTGGTGCCGGACGACTTCCCCTACACCCTCCGCCTGGTGTCCGAGTGCATGAGCAGCAACGGTTCCACCAGCATGGCCTCCGTCTGTGCCAGCACGCTGTCGCTGATGGATGCCGGCGTGCCGATCAGCAAGCCGGTGGCCGGTGTGGCCATGGGACTGATCCAGGAGGCGGGCACCGGGCGCTACCAGGTCCTGACCGACATTCAGGGCCTTGAGGATCACCTGGGCGACATGGACTTCAAGGTGGCCGGTACCGACAACGGGATCACCGCCCTGCAGATGGACATCAAGATCGAGGGGCTGGACTTCAACATCCTGCAAGAGGCCCTGGCCCAGGCGCGTCGGGCCCGGCTGCACATCCTGGACGAGATGCTCCAGGTCATTCCGGAACCGCGCTCCGACCTGAACGAGTTTGCGCCGCGCATCCGCACGCTTGAGATCAAGCAGGATCAGATCGGTGGCCTGATTGGCCCCGGCGGCAAGGTGATCCGCGGGCTGCAGGACGAGTTCGACGTACGCATCGAAGTCAACGAGGAGGACGGCAAGGGGATCGTCATCATCTCGGGCGAAGGCACCAAGGCGGACGTTGCGTTTGCCAAGGTGTCCGAACTTACCGAAGAGGTGGAACTGGGCAAGGAATACACCGGCAAGGTGTCGCGCGTGGCCGACTTCGGCCTCTTTGTCGACATCATCGGGCAGCAGACCGGACTGATCCACATCAGCCAGCTGGCCGACTATCGGGTTGGCGAAGCCGGGGAAATTGGTCAGGTTGGCGATGAGCTGACGGCCATGGTCACGGGCATCACACCCGACGGCAAGATCCGGATGAGTCGCAAGGCCGTGTTGCTGGACATGTCGCTGGAAGAGGCCCAGGCGGACGACAGCCCCGGGCGCGGCGGCGGCGGTCGCGGCGGTCGGCGCGACGGCGGCGGCTTCCGGGATCGCGGACCCGGCCGGGACCGTGGTGGTTTCGATCGGGATCGCAACTTCGACCGGGGTGGCCGGGGACGCGATCGAGACTGGGACCGGGACCGCAACGATCGGGGATCGCGCGGTGGATACCGGGGCAGCGACCGGAACGACGAGGGACCCCGCGGCGGCGGGGACGACTTCCGCGGCGGCAACGGGCGCGGCGGATTCCGCGGCGGCAGCTACCGCGACGACCACGGCCGGGACCGGGACGGCGGCCGCGGGCGCGGTTCCGACCGGGGTGGTTCCGACCGGGGCGGTTCCGACCGGGGCGGTTCCGGGGGACGCCGTCGCACCTATCGCCGCCGGGACAGCTAACCGCTGCGGTGCGCGACCCCCTGTTGCGACTGCGGTTATTTCGCTGACAAGTGTCTTGAATAGGCCGGGGACGTTCAGGTAGCGTTTCCGGCCTTTGCCTATCGGGAAGGTCGGCCGTGTCGGGTATCCGGGCGGAAGGCGTTGCGGTGCTGGGCATCAACGTGGATCCGCTGACTGTGCCAGAGTTGCACGGTCACATCGCGGATGCTGTACGGGCCAAGGGCCAGACAACGTTCCTGCACGTGAACGTGCATGCCCTGAATTTGGCATGCCGACATGCGTGGCTGCACCGATACCTGAACCGTGTGGATCTGGTGGTCTGTGACGGGGCCGGTGTTCAATTGGCCGCGCGCCTGTTGGGTGGCCGGCTGCCCGCCCGTATTACCTATGCGGACTGGATCTGGCAGTTGGCAGCCTTCGCCGAACTTGAAGGCTTCACCATGTTCCTTCTGGGTGCCAAGCCCGGGGTGGCCCAGGAGGCTGCCCTCAGACTGCGGGAACGCCACGGCCGACTGAACATCGTCGGCTGTCACCACGGCTATTTCGATCACGGGCCTGAATCCAACGACAACCGCCGGGTGATCGAGGCCATCAATGCCGCGAGGCCCGATATCCTGATTACAGCCTTCGGCATGCCGCTGCAGGAACGGTGGCTGGCCGACAACCGTCACCGACTGGATGTGAGGGTTGCACTGGCCGGCGGTGCCGTGCTCGACTACGTCTCCGGAAGACTGGCGCGTGGTCCGCGCTGGATGACGGACAACGGGCTTGAGTGGCTGGCCCGGCTGCTGATCGAGCCCGGCCGTTTGTGGCGTCGGTATCTGGTGGGCAATCCCCAGTTCCTTGGCCGAGTAGTGCTCCAGCGTTTGGGGTTGCGATTTCGTCTGTCACAATGACAGTGGGACTGCGATCGGTTCAGCTGCGTGCCGCAGCGACGGTTGTGCCGGTCCGCGCCCGTATCGGAGTTGATCCAGTGGCACCTCCCGGTATTTGGCCTTGCTGAAACGATTTTCCGCCAACTACATGGCGATCCTGTTCCTGCTGGACGGATTGCTGTACCAGGCGGCCCTGTGGATTGCGCCGCTGTTGACGGACCGCGGGGTATTGGCCACGCCTGGGCTGCATCTTCAGCTGGGCTTGTGCTGGCTGCTGGCCTTTTTGGTGCTCGATGTCTACAACCCGAGCAAGGGCATTCGCTGGAGCCAGGAGGGCCAGCGGGTGTTCATGGCAAGCGTCCTGGCCGGGCTGATGCTGGCCGGCCTGTTGTATTTGTCGGGAGGCGTCCTGCCGCGCGGGGTTTTCATCGTCCAGATCGGAATTGCGGCCATTCTGATCTGGGGCTATCGGATCGTCCTGCGGCTGTGGCACCGCTGGCTGCGGCTGCGGCAGGAGCGAACGCACGGTGTCAACCGGATCCTGGTCCTTGGGGCAGGAGACATCGGTGTCAACTTCGCCCGGGAGTTCATCAACGCCTCTTGGCCCGGCTTGGAGCTGGCCGGTTTCCTGGACGACGAACCGGTCCGGGATTCAACAGCTTCGGAACCGCTGCCAGGGATCGGAATTTTGGGTACCATTAGTAATGTGACGGGTGTCGTCACGGGGTACCGCATTCGTTCGATTGTGATCGCGCTGCCCCGCTGGGAATACAGCCGCATTGCAAGGCTGATTTCCGAACTGTCCGAGCTGCCGGTCAACGTGCATGTTGTTCCAGACTACTTCGACACAGCCTTCTTCAACTTCACGGTGGATACCTTGGGAGGCATCCCGGTGATTGGCCTGCGGGAACCCGCCATTGACGGATTCCAGCGAGTGGTCAAGAGAGTCGTCGACCTGCTGCTGGGTGCCCTGTTGGTGGTGTGCGCCGCGCCGCTGCTGGCGGTGGTGGCTGCGGCCATTTGGCTGGAGGATCGGGGACCGGTCTTCTACTGGACGGATCGCGTGGGCGAGAACCGCGAGCCCTTCCGCATGCTCAAGTTGCGTTCCATGAGGGTGGGAGCCGAGGCCTTGCAGGAAGACGTGAACGAGACGGACGAGGCCGGCAACGTCATCCACAAACAACGCGATGATCCGAGGGTGACGCGTGTGGGACGGTTCATCCGCAAGTACAGCGTGGACGAGCTTCCCAATCTCTGGAACGTGCTCAAGGGCGAGATGAGCCTGGTGGGACCGCGCCCGGAGCTTCCCTGGTTGGTGGACAAGTACAAGCCCTGGCAGCTGAAGCGCTTTGCCGTGCCCCAGGGCATGACCGGCTGGTGGCAGGTGACCGGCCGCAGCGACAAGCCGATGCACCTCCACACGGAGGACGACATCTACTACATCCAGAACCATTCCCTGTGGCTGGATCTCCAGATCATGTGGCGGACGATCGCAGTGGTGGTCAGGGGCCGCGGCGCCTACTGAACGGCAAGGTGTCGGGGGCGGGGATTGAATTTGGAACACCCTGAAGCAGCTTCCACGATGGGTTGGCTTTGCACCCGCCGCCGGCATGCCGGCGGCCGTCCCGGCCTCGGTACCTGAACGGCTACGGTGTCCGACCGCCTGCAACAGAGGAATGGCATGGACGCAACAGATGAGATGTATCTCGTAGTGGACGAGTTGCGCAGCATCGCGGATCTGGGATTGCACTTCGCCCAGGACCACTACGACAAGGACCGGTACGGCAGGATTCGTTCATTGAGCGCCCGGTTGGTGGCGGTCCTCGAAGGGAGGGCTGTGGCCGATGCAATGCAGGAGTACAGGGAGTCTGTGGTGCATGCCACCCCCTTTGTCGCTGCCGAAGCGGCTGTGTTCCGGGAGGGGCATATCCTCCTCATCCAACGCGAGGACAATGGCCTTTGGGCCATGCCTGGCGGCGCGACCGAAGTTGGTGAGACATGGGCGGAATCGGTGGAGCGGGAACTTCGCGAGGAGACAGGCGTGCAGGGAACAGCTACGGAGTTGCTCGGGGTGTTTGATTCGCGTCTGTGGAGGAGCCGTGCCAAGCAGCAAATCTACGTCAGCGTTTGGTTGGTCGAGATCGGTGACCAACAAAGCCCCATCGCAGGTCCGGAAACGACAGGGGTGGGGTTTTTCACCGAGGACAATCTGCCCGACCTGTCGCTAGGCCACAAGAAGCGTGTGCCGGCAGTGTTCAAACTCGTACGGGGGGATCTTTCCACCCCCTACTTCGATCCAACCAATCGCTCGAGGCGTGCCGCGGCAAGCCGGTAGAGGCCGGCATCGGGAGATGGGCCAGCCAAAGTCGTTTGGTCGCCGCCCTCCTTCGGGCAGAACCCGCTCTGTTGGCTCAAGAGATCGTCCCGCAAAAGCTGTATTGCGTCGCAGCCGCCGAAATGAGTCGAGCGTTCAGGTTACCCGGTTGGCTCCTGTGTAGTCCGGCGCCTTTTTCTCACGGGGTGTCGGTAGGCCCCGACACTTGCACAGTCGGGCCATGGTTGGCTCCGCCACCCGGCGCGCCGGCGGGTTCCGTGGCCGTACCGGTCCAACCGTTCCCGTCCGACGCGGCAAATGTACAGGACGCAGCCGAAGTCGGCACAGGCCACGGTGACCGGCGACGAACCAGGCTCCATGGAGCCGGATGCTCCGACGATTGGGCTCGAGATGCCGCGCGGCCACGCGGCGCAGCCTGCCGGCCAGGCTCAGACCGATTTCGTCAAATGGGCCTGGATGAGCGTTGCCGTCAGATCCTCGAACTTGGCCTCGGAGAAGGTGCCTGCACTGCGCCACACCACCACGCCGTTGCGATCCACCAGCAGTATCTGGATGGTGTCGAAGTCGGGGAGCGCGAGAGCCGACTGCATGGCTTGGAGGTCGGTGTACAGGGTGATGGTGGTGGCCCGGGCCAACGGATCCTGGATGCCGGTTGACATCCAGAAGTCCAGCTGCCTGCGCTGAAACCAGTTCATCTCCCACAGGGTCGGCACCTCGTACACGCGGAAGCCCTGCCAAGCCGCTTCAAGTTCGCGGGTGTGCGGCAGCCACGTGTTGACATCGTTCTGGTGTTCCCGTGTGAACGCCATCAGCACCAAATTCAGTTCGCCGGCGAAGTCCGTGGGCACCACGAAATCATTGCCGTCGATATCACGGCCGGCCACCATGGGAAATCGGATGGTTTCCACGGGGATTTTCTCCCTCCCTGATTCAGGCAAGCCGTCTTCGACTGCGCTCCGGTAGCCGTACATCTGTTCGTGGGTCCAGATGCACCCCGATGCGACCACAGCAACCGCGAGGCAGGCTGCAACGGCAAGGAGTGCTTTGAATCCGGTCATGGATTAACCTCGTCCGCTCCGGGGGTGCAATGTCCCAACCGTGCATCCAACTGGTCGTTTCGGCAAACGGCGCAGCGGGATCTCCCGGGACTGTATAGGAAGAAATCCGAAGCGGAGAGGCACGTTGCCCAATCAAGGCCAGCCCAGGGGGCCTCCGTTCCCGACGTTGGATTGGCCGGAGGCAAGGATCCGCAGGGGTACGGGCGCGACTCCGGGATTGGTGAAGATGACGCGGCCGGGCAGTTGCCGCGATAGTGTCACGGGATGGCGCATGAACGCGGCCTGGGGACTCACGCTCCCGTCACGCCGAAAGTACCGCGCATGCCGGAAACGGGGATGAATCCGGCTCAACAGCTTCCCAACCGTCCCACGGGGCTCGAGGCACAATCCGGTTCAACGGCTGCCATGTTGTCACCGGACGGGACTGCGCTGCTTGCGTCGGCCCCATGCCGGGGGGACATTACGCAAGCTGCTCCGGTTTCAACCCTCTCTTGAGCTGCACGTGGCGGCGTACGGTGGCAGGTTCGTGATCCGTAAAGGATCCGGCATCCCGCTGGGCCAACGTATCCCTCAGGCAGACATGGTCCAGTTCCGGGAGAGAGGACTTGCTGCGCACGGCCAGGGCGGCGGCCACACCCGCCGCTTCGCCCATCGCCATGGCCGTGGTCGCCACGCGCGTGGAACTGGCTGCCAGTTGGGTGGCCGAATGGCAACGGCCTGCAACGAGGAGGTTCGACACCTCCTGGGGAAGAAGCGATTGGTAGGGGATGTCGTAGGGGGTTGGCTGGACCTTGGGTGTGTCCTGCGCCGATCCCACGGTGGCCCGGTTGGGGTGCTGATCCAGGTACCAGCATCCCGTGGCAATCGCGTCGTCGAAGCGGCAGGACCTGGTGATTTCCTCCTCGGTCAGTACGTGCCGCCCGACGATGCGGCGGGTCTCGCGCACCCCAATGCACGGTCCGCTGTCAATGAAGTAGGCATCGGCAAATTCCGGCACTTCCGCCTTCCATGCCTCGAACATGGCCCAGGCATCCTCGCGGCCCTGAACCTCCGCTGCCGTCAATTGATGCGGATCCGTGGCGTCCGCGGCTACCCGGATGCCATGCACATACACCTCGTCGTCCGCAAACATGAAGCTGACCCCCGGACCGTAGAACATGGGCAGCTCGCCCCGTTCATGGGCCCGAATCACGGCGGCACGGCAACGGCCAAAGACCTCGGGGGTTTGCTTCACGTGGCCAACCCGGAAGTGCAGCGACAGGGGTTGCAGTTCGGCATGCTTCTTGGTAGGGGCCCCGGACCAGGCCGCGACATCGGCGTCCCCGGTGCAGTCCACCACGACCTTGGGTTTGACGGCCACCAGCCCCGCCTTGTTGGCGACAATCACCGTGTCGATGCGGTCGCCGTCTCGTTCAACCCCGCACACAAACGAGTGGTACAGGAACGACAGTTCGGGTTCGGCCCGCAGCATGCGATCCAACAGCACCTTCAGGGCCTCGATGTTGTTGACCACCGGATTGTGGGGATGGATGTGCGTGGCATCGGGTTCGCACCCTCCCATGCGGGCGAACAACTCGAGGGGCACTCCCCGCGTGACAATGCGATCCGAACCGATGTCGGCAATGCCGTCGAAGTAGGGCAGGCCGACAGCCGTCAGGATGCCGCCGGCAAATCCCGCCCATTCCACGAGCAGGGTGCTGACCCCGGAACGGGCGGCGCCCAGCGTGGCGCCGATGCCGGCGCAACCACCTCCGCAAACCAGCACATCGGGCGTCAGCGTACCTTGGTATTGCAAAGCCATGTCGGGTACCTCGTTTGTTCGAATCGCATGTGGATTGGGGAACGGAGACGGGGTAGCCGCCTCGGTCCCGTACTGTGCTCCCGATTCCCGCCCACGTCCGGCCGCGTAGCTAAGTGCCCGTCTTCGTAAGGTTGCCGTTCCAGGCCTCGCAACCCGTGAAAGGCATGTGTTGCCCGGAATGAAACCTGGGCCATGGAAGGTATTCGTTGATCCCGGGCACTGCGGAACCCCGAAGCAGGAACTGGGACCCTTGAGATTGGTCCAGGATCCGCGTCCCGGCCGCGATGTAGCGGATGGCCACGGCCTTCCGCCACTGGTCCGAACGATTGGCTCCCGACCCGTGCACGATGGTCACGTCATGTGCAGACACATCCCCGGCCTGCAATTCAAGGTCCACCGCGTTGGCTTCATCAACAACGGACTGGTCCATGCCGGTCAGCATCTCGTCCTCCTGCGCAGCCAGGCTTTCGTCGCGTGCCTGCATGGGCAGCCGGTGGGTGCCCGGAATGACGCGCATGCAGCCGTTGGCCGGGGTTGAGGCGGTGATGGCCACCCATAGGGTCAGGGCTTCCATGGGTTCCAGGGGCCAGTAGCCTCCGTCCTGATGCCAGGCTACGGCCTTGCCGTCACGGGGCGGCTTGCACAGGAAATGGGCTCCGTACAGGGCGATGTCCGGTCCCAGAAAGGCGGCGGCCAAATCCAGCAAGCGCGGATCCGCCACCAGCCGTATCAGGAAGGGCTCGTGTCGGGTCAGGGGCGAGTTCAGGTTTTCGGGACGCGTATCGGGATTGCGGGCCAGAATCCAGTCCACGAACCGATCTGTCTCCTGAACGAGCTGAGGGTCCAATACCTGGCGCCAGACGGCATAGCCGTCGGCATGGTATTGGCGGACCGCGGAAGCATGGGAGTTGGACATGGGAATCACTAGCCTTTCATGCCGGTCAGGGCAACACCTTGAATGAAATATCGCTGGAACAGGGCAAAGAGGATGAGGATGGGCGCCGTCATCATGGTGGCGGCCGCCATCATCTGGCCCCAGTTGGTCGTGTCCTGGTAGGCACGGAAATAATAGAGGCCCACCGCCAGCGTGCGCATTTTTTCCTTGTTGAGGTAGATCAGCGGATCGACGAAGTCGTTCCACTGACTTTGGACCGCGAAGATGGTGATGACGGCCAGGGCCGGTCCCGACATCGGCATGAAAATCCGATACAGGATTCCGATTTCCGAGGCACCGTCCATGCGAGCCGCATCGGCAAGTTCCTCGGGGAAGGTGCGGAAATACTGGCGCAGCAGGAAAATGAACAGCGGCGACCCGAAAAAGGCGGGCAGGACCATGGGCAGATAGGTATTGAGAAACCCCAGCTGCCGGAACATGAGGTAGGTGGGAATCAGGCGCACCACTCCCGGCAGCATGATCGTCGCAATCAGGACGATGAACAGAAAATCGCGGCCCGGGAAGCGAATACGGGCGAAGGCATAGGCAATGAGGGGACAGGAAAGCAATGTGCCGATGACGAACAGAACCGTAATCGTCAGCGAGTTCAGGGTGTAACGGACCAGGGGCAGGAACGCGGCGGCATCCGGGTAGTTGCGCCAGACAAAGGGCTGGGGGATCCATTCGGGTGGCCAGGCGACCTGCTGGGTCAGCGACTTGAGCGACGTTGACACCATCCACAGCAGGGGAAGCAGAAACAGGAAGCCGGTGGCGACCAGGGCCAGATGCACCGCGCTCATGCGCAGCACCCGGCGCGTCGAACGGCGGTAGCGCCACGACGGACCGGCCCGCGCCGGGAGGTTAACGCTCTCCGCCACTCTCATAGTAGACCCAACTCGAACTGGACCGGAACACCACCACCGTCAGGGCCAGCACCAACAGGAACAGAATCCAGGCCAGCGCCGAGGCATAGCCCAGCCGGAACTCCTCAAAGCCGTAGCGGTACAGGTAGAGCACATAGAACAAGGTTGAATTGAGGGGTCCGCCCTGCGTGGCCACATAGGCGGTCACGAACACCTGGAAACTGCCGATGATGCCGATGATCAGGTTGTAGAAAAGGGTTGGGGTCATCAGCGGGATGGTGATCATCAGGAAGCGCCGCATCTCGGTCGCCCCGTCGATCTCGGCGGCTTCGTACAGGTGCTGGGGAATGGACTGGAGGCCGGCCAGGTAGATGATCATGCCGCCCCCCACGCCCCACAATCCCATGATCACGATGGCGGGCTTGGCCCACTGCGGCCGGCCCAGCCAATTCGGGCCCTCGAGCCCCAGCAAGTCCAGGGCGAAGTTGATCAGCCCAATTTGGGGATGGAACAGCCAGACGAACAGCAGGACGGCGGCCACCTGGGGCACGATGGAAGGCACGTAGAACGCCGTGCGGAACAGCGTCTGGCCGATCAGGCGCGTGTTGAGGGCGACCGCCAGCAGAAAACCGATCACGGTGCTCAAGGGCACCGAGAGGGCCACGAAGTACAGCGTATTGCCCAGCGTGGTCAGGAACAGGCGATCATTCGTGAGGATGTCGCGGTAGTTCTCGAGCCCGACCCAAGTGGGCCGTCCGAAAATGCCGTATTCCATGAACCCCAGGCCGAAGACGGCCAGGATGGGAAAGAGCGTGAAGGCCAGCAGGCCGACCAGCCAGGGGCTCAGGAACAGATAGCCCAGGAACGTACGGCGCCGGGCCTGTCCCAGGCGCGCCCACCAGGCGGCGGGCACCAGGGTGGAAACGGACACTAGGCGAAGATGGCTTCCACCTCTCCCTGGGCCCAGGACAGGGCGTCCTCCACCGTATCCACTTCGAGCAAGACGCGCTCGAAGGCCTCCCGCAGAATGTTCTGCGCGGGCCCCAGCTTTTCCGACACGGGCAGGCTCACTTGTGTGCCGTTCAGGACCTCCAGGGCGTCGTCCCAATAGGGATTCACTTCCCGCGCCTTGGCATCGTGGGGGGCCATGTTGTAATCCCGGATCATGGCCGGCCGGCCCTGAATCTCCACCATGAACTTGAGGTGGCCTTCCCCGTGGGACAGGAACTTGGCCAGGGTCCAGGCTGGGTCCGGGTTCTGGGCATTGGTGGGTATCACCATGTTCCAGCAGGCTTGGATCAGATCCAGGTGTTCGCCATTGGGACCATGGGGATACTTGCCCAGTTTGTAGGGCAGGTCGGGATTCTGGTTGTTGATGACGTTCACGGTGAAGATCCCGGACCGGATGGAGGACGCTACGCCGGCGATCATGGGATTGCCCAACTGCTGGTTGCCCCATCCTTCCAAGGCCGCGCCGACCGAGTCCCAGCCGCCGCCACGGGCATAGAGGTCCGCCACAAACTCAAGGGCTTCCTGCGAAAGGGGATGGTCAATGGCGATGCCGTCCGGAGTGGCGTCGCCGTACCAGTCGTGGCCGTTGCGGTAGGTCCCCATCATCCACTCGCCCCAGCCGCCCGGCACAAATCCCAGATGGTCGATGTTGCCGTCGTCGTCGAAGGTGCTGAGTTCGCTCATGATGTGCCGCAGGTCGTCCCAGACCAGGGCGCCGGTATCGGGATTGAGTCCGGCCGCGGCGTAGTCGTCCATGTTCCAGTAGAAAAGCTGCAGGAAGTTGCCCACAAAGGGCACTCCGTACGTCGCGCCCCCCCATTGGGTCATGTCCCAGATGCCCGGATACCAGGCATCGCTGGATACGTCATCCGCGGCCAGCCGATCGTCAATGCCCTGGAGCGCGCCTTGCGCGGCGGCCGGGGCGAATTCGACCGTGTAGATCATGGTGAGGTCCGGCGGGTCGCCCGCCAGGGCCGTCACGATCTTGTCTGCGTAGCCCGGATTGGGCAGCAGCAGCGGTTCCACAATGATCTCGGGGTGCACCGCCCCGAAGTCATCCAGCACCGTCTTCAGCTGTTCGTCGCGTACGCCTCCCCATATGTGCCAGAAGGAGACCGTGGTGGGTTCCATGGCTGGCGCTTCGCCGGCATCCGTAGGTGTCGAAGTGGTGGGAACGGCACAGGCAGCCAGTACGGCCAGTGCGCTTCCTCCCGCGGCCCCGCGCAGAAACTGTCGTCTGCCAATTGGCTTCACATGGCGCATGATCGCGTCTCCCAGGAATTTGGATGGGCACCCGGCACCCGGATAAGATCCGAGTTGATTCCGGGTGAAAGGCAATTGGACTCTATACCGGTTGTTGGATTTGTGCAATTGTCAGCAATATCTTTATTCTGTGGGTGTAAAATAATTTTGTTGATTATAAATTGCATGCTTCATTTGCAGGCCAGCACAAGCTTGTGCTGAATCGACGATTTCTTTGAGCTGTGATTTAACACACGGAGGGGATGTGCTTGGGTTGGCCCCAAAGCAGCAGCCCGGATTCCCGGACTTCGTGCCGCTGGCATCCCGGTCAGGTCCCGGTTTTGCTTGCGAGCCGCCTTCGGGGAGCTCTACAGGATGATGAAGGGCTGGGACGCTTCCGGCCGCGTGGAACGAACCGTACTGAGATCTTTATCCGCAGCTACTTCATATACCGGATCCGGCCGGCTGTGTTGTTGGTGAGCGACACCGTTTCGCCCTCCGGGAAGTGCAGGCCATCAACCCGCGGCCGGTTGAGTGGAAGGGCCAGTTGTAAGCGCACTGTTTGCGGCGGCTGCTGCGGACGGCTTCAGCCTTGCGTTGCAGACTGGAATGTTGTTTCCCATCCTGCCAATTGCCTGTCAGTGCAGGGCGGCGAGTTGATCCTGGAACCTGCCGGTGAGCGACGCCACCGGCTCATCGGTGTTGACCACGGCCAACATCAGTTTGTCGATGACCTCCGTCACCTGCGGCCAATTCGGCAGGCGCGGCAGCTCGCGGGCCACGGCGTGCAGCGACTCCATATCGCGATAGAAGGGAATTTGCCGGTTGATGTCCGCATCCAGCCAGGTGGAGCGACGACAGCCAATGCCACCGCCCAGGGTCAGGCTCTTGTCCTCGGCAGGAGAAGCGCAATGCCGCATGAACCGGTAGGCCAGATCCGCGTTCGGACAACCGGTGGGAATCGCCAGCACCCAGTAGATGTTCAGGGAAGTGCTCTCGTTGCCGGTGGCCGACGGCAGTGTCGTAATGGCCACATTCCCCTTGACCTTGGATTCGGGGATGGTCTCGCACATGCTGGCGAATCCGAACCAGTTCACCATCATGGCAATGCGGCCGTGCGCGAACTCCAGTCCGGAGGCCACGGAGTCCAGCTCGCGCGATTGGGGATGGATTAGCGAGTCGTCCTGCATCAGGTCCCGGTAGAAGTGCAGGGCTGCCACGGCTTCCGGCGTGTCCAGTTGGACGGCGCCCTCGTCCGTCAGGACGGACCCGCCCCGCGTCCACACCTGCAGGTGGAAGTCGTAGATGGTGTTGTGGGCATCCGGATATCCGGCCAGCACGGTGCCGTACAGGCCGGCTTCCGGGTTGTGGAAGTACCGCGCGGTGTCCACGAAGTCGTCCCACGTCCGGGGCACGGCCAGGGACCGGCCGTACTCACTGCGAAAGGTCTCCCGGTGCACCGGATCCTCAAACAGGTCCGTCCGGTAGATCAGGCATTCGGGACCGTCGTGATAGGGAAGTCCCAGAACGGCGTCGCCGAACACCTGCATTTGCAACAGGGACGGCGCCCAGCCGTCCGGGTAGTCCCGGGGAGGGGTCTGGGCGATGTAGGGAGCGAGGTCGACCAGGAGGTTGTCCGCATGCAAGGCGGCCAGCCAGTCGGTGGGGCAGAAGGCGATGTCCCAATCTCCGTTGACGGCCCCCTTCTGCGTCACGAGGGATTCGTACAGCGGGTGCAGATCCAGCGAGACGGCTTCCAGTTCGATGCCGTCGATGCCTTCGGCAGCGCAAAAGCCGGCCCAGGCATGTTCCATCGCAAGGGAGAACGGATCAAACTGGCGAACTGCGACACGGAACTTGCGGTTGCGCTCGGACATGGTTTGACTTCCGGTGACTGTGGGTTGCAAGGCGGGGATTCCAGGCGGCGAAGGACAGGCTCCGGCGCGGAATTGGGGAGTTAGGCGGCTGTCGGCTGGACGGATCCCGATTCGCTGCTCCGGCAGGCAGCGTCGGCCACGGCCATGGTCCTGAAGGCATCCGCGACCGAGGTCGGCAGTTCCTCCGACTCGCCGTCCAGGAAACGCATGAGGCTGCCCATGCTTCCAATGAAGGCATCGGGGAACCAGCCGGCTTCCAGTTCCAGGGAGTGCCATTCGGGATTGGCGGCTCCGGGCGGGGAAAGGCAGTAGTCGAATTGGTCGGGCATCCCCTCGGGATAGTTCATGAGGATGCCCAAGGTGGCCTTGATGGCTCCGGACGTCCCCTCCCATTTCACATGGGCTTCCTGGTGTCGCAGGCCGTACCGGTGGAAGTGGTTGGTGTCGATGTGGACGCGCAGCATCGGGTTGTAGGCCAGCGCGATCAGCGAACGGGAACTCGTCATGGCCGGCAGATCCGGATGTGAGACGGACACCCCCTGCACGCCCGCGGGTTCGCCCAGGAAGGAGCGGGCCAGGTCGATGTGGTGGATGCTGTGGTAGTAAATCTCGGCATGCGGCAAGCCCTGGAGAAAGGGCCACATGTGCCAGGGGGTCTCGACGCAGACCCGAATCTCCAGATCAACGATGTCGCCAATCGCGCCCTGGTCGATCAGGCTGCGGGCCGCCAGCGTGAAGGGAGCCCACCGCATCTGGAAGTTGACGGCCGCGATCAGACCCTTTTGACTGCAAATGTCCCGGAGGATACGGGCCTGTTCCAGGTTGTCGCCGAGGGGTTTCTGGATGAGGACAGGGCTTCCGTCGGGCAGCTCGGGCAGGACCGACGCGATGTGGGCCGCGGGTACGGCCACGTCGAACACGACATCGGCCGGAGCCTTGCGGACCGCTTCGGCCAGGGAGGCATGAACTGTCGGCACCCCGAACTTTCCCGCCATGTACTCGGCCCGGTCGGTCCGGGGGTCGAAGAGACCCGCTACCGGGTAGCCGGCCTTGGCATAGGCTGGATAGTGGGCATCGTGCACGATGCCGCCGGCTCCGATGCTGACAATCGGACGCGGTGTGCGCGGTCTGGGTATGGACTGGTTGACGGTTGGCAATGGCATGGGGCTGGCTCCGGGTTTCGCTCGAATCTAGCAGAATGTTCCGGTGCCGCGCGTTTCCGCCGCGGTCCGGCGGGAACCGGAAACCGTCCGGTCTGTTGTGGGTTAAAATCGATGTTCGTATCCACAGGCCGTGGATACGGCCTTCCACACGCCGGGACTGCGGCGAAGCATTCAAGTCCACATTGCGAACAGCTCTGTACCGGCTTGGACGAGCCACCGACCAAAGGTGCCTTCCTCCGGCAAGCCGACAGGCCTCGAGCGGCACCGCCAGCAACACCTTCCTCCCTGAACCATGATCTTCGGTGAAATCATCCGCATCGCGCTGCGCGCGCTGACGGTCAACAAGCTGCGCAGCCTGCTCACCATGCTGGGCATCATCATTGGCATCTCGACCGCCACCGTCCTGATCTCCGCCGGCCAGGCCGTGGAGCGTTACATCTACGATCTGTTCGCCGGGATCGGCACCAACGTTCTCTTCGTGGTGCCGGGCCAGTTGACGGAAAACCAGGATCCGACCGCTGAACCGCGGTTTGGCGAGTTGACGCTGAGCGATGCGCGCGCCCTCTCCAATCCGCTGCTGGTGCCGGACATGGTCATGGTCGCGCCCGAGGCGGACGCCACGGCAACCATTGTGCGCGGCGACGAATCCCTGGACGTCGACCTGATTGCGATCGCGCCGCAGCACAAGGACATCCGGGGCTGGGACACCCAAATCGGGGAATTCTTCTCACAGGTCGACATGGACAGCCGGCGGCGGGTGGCCATCCTCGGCCAGACCGCGTTCCAAAGCCTCTATTCGCCCAACGAGAACCCCCTGGATACGCAAATCCGGGTGGACGGCGTGGTGTTCACCGTCGTCGGGGTCATGAACGAAATCGGCATGAGCCAGTTCGGCAACCGTGACAACTCCGTCTTTTTGCCGTTCACCACCGCCATGGACCGGGTCCTGGACTGGAAAACCACGCGCGGCGACTACAAGGTGACCCAGATTCTGGTCTCCATTGCCTCCGAGGACAGGATGGCCCAGGCCCAAATCGACATTGAGGAGGCGTTGCGCGAGCGCCACCGGATCGACTACTTTGAGGAGGACGACTTCTCCGTCATCAGCCAGACCGACTTCATCGGCGTGTTCGGAGATATCACGGCCGTGGTCACGGTGTTCCTGGGTGCGATTTCATTCGTGTCGCTGTTGGTGGGCGGCATCGGCATCATGAACATCATGCTGGTCAGCGTGGCCGAACGCACCCGCGAAATCGGTTTGCGCAAGGCCATCGGGGCGCGCCGCCGGGACATCCTGCAGCAGTTCCTGGCCGAGGCCATCTTCCTGTCCGTGCTGGGCGGCATTTTCGGCATGGCACTGGGCGCCCTGGTCATGCGGGCGGCCGACTCCCAAATCACCGCCCTGCAGTTGACCCTGCGGGTCAGCACCGTGGCGGGGGTGGTGGCGTTTTGCATGGCAACCGGGATCCTGTTTGGATTCTGGCCGGCCGTGCAGGCCAGCCGGCTTAGTCCCATCTCCGCACTGCGTTCGGAATGAGCCCGTGGGCCGTGGGTCTGGCACGATAGGGACCGTCGGCCGACGGGTCTCCGGCCACAGTAAATCGCACCGTCCCCAACGGAAGCATCTGTTGTGAGCACACTTCTTGAACAATTGTCAACCCTGCGCACGGAAACCGCCGAGGACATCCGGCAGGCCCAGGACGAGGAGGCGCTGGCCTCTGTCTTCAGTGCGGTGCTGGGCCGGCAGGGCCGTCTGACCCAAATCCTGCGCGGCCTGGGCTCCCTGCCGCGCGAGGAACGGCCGGAGGCGGGCCGGGCCGGCAACGAGTGCAAGCGGTTCCTGGAGGATCTCCATGCCGAGCGGCGCGGCGAGCTGGCGAATCTGGCGATCAGCGAGGAGCTGTCTGCCGAGGGGATTGATGTCACACTGCCGGGCCGGCCGTGGACGCTTGGCAAGCTGCATCCGTCCACAGTGGCGCTGCGGGAGATCTATACGATCTTCCGGGGCCTGGGCTTTTCAATCTACGAAGGGCGTGAGGTGGAGAGCGACGAGTACAACTTCGAGCTGCTGAACATGCCGCCCGGCCATCCGGCCCGCGACATGTGGGACACGTTTTATACGACGGCACCGGGCATCATCCTGCGCACCCATACCAGCCCCGGGCAGATTCATGCCATGCGGGAATATGCCCCCAACCCCATCCGCATCATCCTGCCCGGCAAGGTCTACCGGCACGAGGATGTGACGGCGCGCGCCGAATCGCAGTTCTACCAGGTGGAGGGACTGGTCGTGGGCCGGACCATCAGCCTAAGCGATCTCAAGGGCACCGTGCAGCACTTTGCGGACCGCATCTACGGCAGCGGACGCAGGGTCCGGTTCCGCAAGAGCTACTTCCCCTTCACGGAACCCAGCGTGGAGGTCGACATTGACTGCATGCTGTGCCGGGCACAGGGCTGTCGCATTTGCAAGTACACCGGCTGGCTGGAGATTATGGGAGCCGGCATGGTGCATCCCAAGGTGCTGGCCAACGGCGGCTACGACCCGGCCGAGTGGTCCGGCTTCGCCTTCGGCATGGGGCCCGAGCGGGTGGCCATGCTCAAGTACGCCATCACCGACATCCGCCTGTTCTACACCAACGACGCCCGTTTCCTCGAGCAGATGGTGTAGGACCCGCCGGGGGAAGCCGCAACGGGCGCCCGTTCAACCAGTTTGTCCATATGGCCCGGTGCCGCGCGGTGCCGGACCCTGATCAAGCCAACCAAGGACCTGTAACCATGAAGATGTATATCGGCGGCGAATGGATCGACGGGGACTCCACGATGGATGTTCTCAATCCCTATGACGGTTCGGTGGTGGACACCGTGCCGCGCGGCACGGCCGCGGACGTGGACGCGGCTCTGGCCTCGGCCGTGCGCGGGGCGGAGGTGATGCGCAACCTGACCGGGTTCGAGCGTTACCAAATCCTGCATCGGGCGGCCGACCTGATTATGGAGAACCGGGAGGATCTCGCCCGCACAATCACGATGGAGGAAGGCAAGATCATTGCCGAGGCTCGCATCGAGGCGGAACGGGCGGCCGAAATCATCTATCTCTCGGCGGAGGAGGCCAAGCGGCTGTACGGCGAGGTCATTCCGGTCGATGGCGGGCCGGGCGTGACCGGCAAGTTCGGTTTTACGGTCCGGGTGCCCTGCGGTGTGGTGGCCTGCATTTCGCCGTTCAACTTCCCGCTGCACCTGGTTTGCCACAAGGTGGGCCCGGCCCTGGCGGCCGGCAACGCGGCCGTGCTCAAGCCGGCTTCGGACACGCCGCTCGTGGCCCTGAAGTTCACGGAACTGCTGCTGGAGGCCGGCGCTCCGCCGGAATCCATTCAGTGTGTGACCGGCAGCGGGGCCGTGATAGGCGACGTGCTGGTCTCCGATCCGCGCGTGCGCAAGATTTCCTTCACCGGCAGCCGGGACATCGGCGAGCGGATTTGTCATCAGGCCGGAATCAAGAAGGTGACCATGGAGCTCGGCTCCAACGCCCCGGTCGTCATTCTGCCGGATGCGGATCTGGACAAGGTGGCGGCGGCCCTGCCCACGACGGCCTACAGCAACGCGGGCCAGGTGTGCATCTCGGCCCAGCGCGTGCTGGTCAGCAACGAGATCTACGGCGACGTGCTGGACGCCCTGATGCCGGCGGTCGAAGGCTTCACCACGGGCAATCCCCTTGACGAAAGCACCAAGCTGGGCCCCATGATTCGCCAAAGCGACGCGGAGCGGGTCAGCAGTTGGGTGTCGGAGGCCCAGGACAACGGTGCCACGCTGCTTACGGGCGGCGGCCTGGAAGGGCAGATGCACCAGGCCACCCTGCTCACGGATGTCAAGCCGGAGATGAAGATTTCCTGCGACGAGGTGTTCGGTCCGGCCATGGGCATCACGAAGGTGGACACCGTCGACCAGGCGATTGCCATCGCCAACGACACGAACTACGGCCTGAGCGCTTCGATCTTCACCCAGGACCTGGACTCCGCCATGCAGTACATCCAGCAGGTGGAGTCGGGCAACATCCACATCAACTGGGGCACCCAGTGGCGCGTCGACCTGATGCCGTACGGCGGCCTCAAGGACAGCGGTTACGGGAAGGAGGGTCCCAAGTACGCGGTCGAGGAAATGACCGAGACCAAGATGGTGGTGATCCACCAGTAGTCAGCCTTGCCGGCCGATCGGCAAGTGCCGGGGCCCCGCACGCACGCGGTGCCCCGGTTGGTCCCGGGGAGATCAGGGGAGGAACGGCAACCCGCGGTCCAGGGCCAGGGCCACGAACACGAGGGCCAGGTACAGCATCGAGAACTTGTACACGGACAGGGCATCCGGACGCGCCACTTCCCAGGACGGTGCAGTCTTGGCGTACAGCTGCACCATCTTGACGACCAGCAGGCCGTTCAACAGGACGACCGCACCCAAGTAGGACCAGCCGGTTTCCCGCAATGCGAAGGGGGCCAGGGTGGTCAGAACCGTCAGGACGGTGTAGAGCACCATCTGGCGCAGTGTGCGCTGCGTTCCGATGACGGCCGGGGCCATGGGTACGCCCACGGCTGCATACTGGTCGCTTACCAGGAAGGCCAGGGCCCAGAAGTGCACGGGGGTCCACATGAAGATCAGCAGGAACAGAATCCAGGCCATCCAGGGAAGGGAGTCGGTCACGGCCGCCCATCCCAGCAGGGGCAGAACCGCACCGGCGGCGCCGCCGATCACGATGTTCTGCCAGGTGGTCCGCTTCAGCCAGGCCGTGTAGACCAGCACATAGAAGAGCAGGCCGGCCCAGGCCAGCAGGGCCGTCAGCAGGTTGGTCGTCAGCAGCAGGACCACGAACGAACCCGCGCTGAGCAGGCCTCCGAACACCGCTGCCTGTGGCACCGAAATGCTGCCGGTCACGATTGGCCGGCGGCTTGTGCGCCGCATCCGGGCATCGATGTCCCGGTCCAAAATCATGTTGAAGACGCCGGCTCCGCCCGTGGACATGTAACCGCCCACCAGAACCCCCAACAGGGCCCATGGATTCGGCAGGCCGCCGGCAGCCACGAACATGGCGCCCACAGCCGTAAACAGCAGCAGGGACACCACCTTGGGTTTGGTCAGGGCGAGGTATTCGCGCCAGGTGGCAGGCGGCGCGGCCGGGAGCGACGCGCTCACGTGGAGACCGCCTCGCGGCTGCCCCAAGGCAAGCCGGCGGGAGTACGGACGGGGCCCGGCGCGGTCAGGACAATCCAGGCTACCAGTGTCCAGAGGCAAAAGACCCCGACCGCCACGGCCAGGTGTGTCAGCTGTAGCATGATCGGCCCCAGCAGCGACAGGTTGACCGTGCCGACGACCAGTTGCACGGCGTAGGCCCACAGGAGCAGGCGGCGCCACGGTCCTGCTTCGGGGACGGGCCTGAGCCATCCGGTCACGGCATGGATGGCCCAAAGATAGATTCCGACGGCGATGGCCAGCAGCGGGTGCAGGATGCGCAGCCGGATGAGCGGATGGGACGCGGCGCTGAAGTCCTCGGACAAGCCGGCCTCCAGGGACGCGGGCGGAAACATGGTGTTGCCCATGGCCGCGATGCCGCCCGAGAACATGACCACCATCATGCCCAGGAGCCCCAACCCGACCAGCCACCCCAAGCCGGACCGACCGTACCAGCCCGGAGGCCAGGGTCGATCGGCATGAGCGTGGTGGACCGCCAGCGCCAGCGAGCCCATGAGCCAAAGGGAGTTGAGGAGGTGGAAGGCGACAAGCAGACCGCGCGCCACCGACACGTTGTCACCCGTCAGGCCGGTCAGTACCGTCGCGGCGCCAATCAAGGCCTCGATGCCCAGGAACGTCGTGGAGGCAACCGTCCAGGCCAACAGGCCGGGATTTACCTTCCTTAGACGGAAGGCGCGGATGAGCAGCCAAACTCCCATCAACAGGGCCACGCCCGACAGGGTGCGGTGGGAATACTCGATCCAGGTGGCAAGTCCATGGTCCAACGGCAGGAATTCCCCCTGGCAGCGCGGCCAGTCGCGTCCGCAGCCGGCACCGGAGCCCGTGGCCCTGACCACCGCGCCCTGCAGGATGACGATTCCGTTGACTGCAAAGGTTGTCCAGGCGAGGGCCGCGGTCGTGATGCCCCGGGGCTGGCCCTCTTTGGCCGGCACGGATGGTCTGGACATAAAAAGGATTTGTAGGGGTTCGATACCGGGGATTCCGCGGACCCGGTATTATGCCCACAATTCCGAGCCGGACCGCCGTTTCCGCACCGGCCGCTTGACGGAAACCGGTATCGACGGCACCGGGTTCGGTGATGTCGTACGCGCACACGGGCCTTGGAGTCCGGAGTGGGTGTCAAACCAAAGTCCGGGTTCGCATCATGTTCCTTCCCACAGCCCCTTGATGTTCCCATGACGCTTTCCCTGGTGACCGGCGCCTGGTCCTATCTGGGCCGGAGCATTGCGTTCGAACTGTTGGCGCGTGGCGGCCGGGTTCGCACCTTGACCTCCCGTCGTCGTCCGGAGGCCGATCCCTTCAACCGAGCCGTGGACAGTTGGCCGCTGCAGTTTGCAGCAGGAACCGAACCCGCTCCCGGCCTGTTGGAGGCGCTGGCGGGGGTGGACACGCTCTACAACACTTATTGGGTACGGCATGACCGACCGCCGCGCGGCCAGCGCGGCAACTGGATTTCACATCCTGAGGCGGTTCGTCGGTCCTGTCAGTTGATTGACGCGGCGAAGATGGCGGGCGTGCGGCGTGTGGTCCAGTTCACGCACACGCGTACCGACCAGGCTCCCGACCTTCCCTACTTCGCCGGCAAGGCCGCGGTGGAACGGCACCTGCGTGACAGCGGTTTGTCCCATGCCATCTTGCGCCCCAACTCCCTGTTCGGACACCGGGACATCATCATCAACAATGTCGCGTGGGCGGTGCGCCGCTACCCGGTCTTTCCCCTGCCCGGCCCGTTGGGTTATCGGGTGCGGCCCATACATGTTGATGATCTGGCCGCGGCCGCCTGCGATCTGGGTGCGGACAGCAGGAACGTGACGCGGGATGCCTGTGGTCCGGAACAGTACGTCTTTGCCGATCTGGTTCGGTGGCTTGGCCGTACCTTGACCGGCCGCGCTCCGATCGTGCTGCCTTTGCCGCCAAGGCTGTGCCAGCCGCTGTTTCAAGCCACGGGGTGGGTGCTGGGCGACACTATCCTGTCCTGGTCCGAGATCAAGGGATTGGTCCTGGACCTGCTGAGTTCCGATGAGGAACCTCTGGGTTCCAGGGCCCTGTCCGACTGGGTGCATGAACACCGCGAGGAGCTGGGCAGGGAGTTCCAGCTGTATCCCTATCGGCTGCAGCAGCGCTGATACACCGGGTTCTATGGTGTTTCCAAGGTGGCTTGGTCCTGTGATGTCCGAGTACCGCCGACTGTGGACTTTGCTTCCTAGGATATAATCGCCGCGGCGCACCGCGTTTTCGGCAAGGTATAGGATTACAGGAGAGTCGGTAGTGCAATTCATTCAAAGCCTACGTCTGGACAATCTGTTGTCATTTCCACCCGGAACGGACAAATTCGATCTTCAGCCGCTGAATGTCCTGATCGGACCCAATGGTGCAGGGAAGTCCAATCTCATTGAGGCTCTGGAACTCCTGCGCTCCACGCCTGTGGATTTGGCTGCCGCCATTCGGGATGGTGGCGGAGCCCAGGAGTGGCTTTGGAAAGGAGAAGGGGCAAACAAGGCTGCGACTATCGACATTGTAACGGGGGATGTTGATGTAGACTTGGATACCCTCACTAGAAAGCCTCTCAGATACAGACTGGAATTCACGGAAACCCGCAGCCGGGTGGAAGTGCTTGATGAAGCGATTGAGAATGTCAAACCGTTGCCAGGGCATGTTGAACCATTCTTCTATTACCGTTTCCAGCACGGACGGCCCGCAATCAACATTCGGAAGTTCTGGGAAGGTGATGGATGGCAAAACAGAGCACTTGAGCGTGTGGATTTGGCTCCCGACCAATCCGTTTTGGCACAGTTCCAGGATCCGAAAATCTATCCGGAAGTAACCTGGCTGGGTCGGAAGTTCAGACAGATTCAAGTGTTTCGAGAGTGGACCTTTGGGCGTTATGCGCACTTGAGGCAACCCCAGCCTGCCGATCTGCCTGAAGATAGCCTTCTTCCCGACAGCAGCAATCTGGCATTACTGCTCAATCAAATAGATCATCAGGATCCGGTGATTTTCAATCAGATGTTGAAACGGTTTTTTCCAAGATTTGAAAGGATGTCAACCAGGGTGTCGAGTGGCTCCGTGCAGTTTTTCCTACATGAATCAGGTTTTCGCCATCCAATTCCGGCAACGCGACTGTCGGACGGTACCATCCGCTTTGTGGCCATACTGGCTCTGCTTCTGTCTCCTTCACCACCGCCCTTCGTGTGCATTGAGGAGCCTGAACTTGGACTGCATCCTGATGCAGTGGCATTGATGGCCGATGTGCTGGTGGAGGCGTCCCAGAGAATGCAGCTTCTTGTAACAACCCATTCAGATGCGCTTGTTTCGGCACTCTCGGACAAGCCTAGTGCAGTGGTTGCGTGCGAGCGTCCTGGAGCAGGCACAGTGTTGAGGAGGCTCGACCCTGAGAAACTGAAGTTTTGGCTGGAAGACTATCAGTTGGGTGATCTCTGGCGCATAGGGGAGTTGGGGGCAAATCCGTGAACGGTATTACCATCTACGTTGAAGGTGGAGGAGATCAAAGCGGGACCAAAAGAGAGTTCAGAAAGGGAATGGATGCATTCCTGAGTGAGCTCAAGTCAGCAGCTCGGGCCAAATCATGGCACTGGAAGCTTGTGCCGGGTGGCGGGCGCCAAAGGACATACGACGCATTTTGCAATGCCTGTCGGAATGAAGACAATACTGTGATTGTGTTGTTGGTTGATTCAGAAGGGCCCGTTCCACGGTACACTACGCCGGTCGGTTTTCTTCGCAACAGTGACGGATGGGAGCTGTCGGGGATCGACGAGGAGGTTGTTCACCTGATGGTTCAAACCATGGAAACATGGATCGTTTCAGATCCCGATGCACTGTCCCGATACTACGGTAGGGACTTGCGTCACCGTGTTCTGCCTTCCGTTCAGAAAAACCTCGAGAACATAAGTAAACGTGATATTGAAAAGTCGTTGACGCATGCCACCAATCTCACACGAAAAGGCACCTATCACAAAATCAAGCATGGAACAGCTCTGCTTGAAGAAATTGATTCACAAAAAGTACGAAATCGTTGCCCCAGTTGCGATAGGTTTTTTGATAAAATTAGGGGGATCATAACTAGGGGTTGACAAAGGGGATTATAATTATTAGTTGACAGGATCACATCTTCACGTACAGGGCCAATTCCATTTCCGCCGGTGCGTGCAGGCCGATTTCCATGCGGAGCACCGGGGTGGCAGGCCCCAGGTCGAGGGATGTCCCGTGGAACCGCACGTAGACCTGTTCGGCGGTCGCCATGCTGTCCCGGTGCCAGACGAAGTACAGCCACCGTTCCCGACTGTCGCGGTAGGGTTGCCCTTCGGGCACGAGACCTGCGGGGTGGCGGTCCAGGTAGTTGCCCTGCTCGCCGCCGAAGTTGCCGTCGTGCCACAGCCCCACGTCGGAGATCATGCCGTCAAGCGACAACACATCGGCGTGCAGGGCCTCCCATGACGCAAAGCCCAGGGCTTGCGGCATTCCGGGCTCCGGCGTCAGGATGATGTTCACGCTGTCCGGCCAGTAAGTGCCGGTGTGGCTCGCGACCTTGTACCAGCGGCCGGGTGCCACCCGCCATTGGGAACCGTCCCAGCAGCGAGGGATCTGCTCTTCGCTGGCGACTGTCGGTGTGGGGTGCAGTCCTGCGATCATGAGCAGGACCGCGGCAATGATAATCCAGCGGCTCATGTTGGCCTCCCTAATTGAGTTGGCAGGGTCCGGTTTGGTTGCGGCAGATGGGCTACCGGCAGATGGTATTGGGGGGAATGTCCACACCCGGCGCCAGCCAATGTTCGTACACGGTCCAAAAATATCTGCGGTGATGTGCCCGGACCGTTACGAAGGTTTTGTGCATCCAAACGCACAGGTTTTCGGTACGCAGGTTGTTTGCGATGCTGCTGTCATTTCGTTGCATCACTGCCGGCATCGTTTCCCGCATCCAGCGCAGACCAGAGCCGTCATTCTCCAGAGTAGCCATGCGGAGACTTTGCCGGAAGGCTCTTTGGCTTTCCGGGTGACGGACCGCCCCCGTTGCATGGCCGACGTGCAACAGGAACTTGATGTGGATCAAAGCGTAAGTTGTGGGATCATCCGCTGCCAGCATGTAGTCCCACAAGGTCAAGTCCGTGAACAGGCGGCCGTCCTGCCAGGTCACGGGATGGTTTCTCACATGCCGGTTCCAGTCCTGAAAGGAACCCCAGGCATACCAACCGCCCCACACCGTCAGGCCCATGACGGCCACCACACTCAGGACCAACAACTGACTGACGGCCCCTGGTAGGGCCTTCTTCAACACAAAAGCCGCGCTCTTGGCATGGCTGGTTTCGTTTCTCTCCATCAGGTGCTCCCCTGTGGCGAGGATGGATGCTTTGCCACGAACATGAATCCGAGTGAACCAGCAATAGGACGTGTGGCACACCCATCCAGCTAGTTCAGGGGGCAATGTCCCCATTCATGTTTGTGTCAGGATCACCGTACCTCGTGAATCCCCACCCGTCAACCTCTGGTTATAATCCCCAAAATTGGCAGACTCATGGCGTCACATTGAACTGAGAATTCGCGAATGAGTCTTCGGGAAAGTCCGAAACTGAGTGCTGCGCGTCTAGCAGGACACGTGGGATGTGGTGTGTTCGTCAGTCAGTCTGAAGACAACCATTCGGGGTCAAAGCGCGCGAACGTGAGCGTCTCATAAGGACCGTTGTCGCCCTTTTCGTAGAGGCACAGGGCATTGCCCTCGGCCGAAACGGCCAAGTCGCTGTACGCAGCCGGTCCGGCATGGAGCAGCTTGGCTCGCGGCCAGGAATGCCCTTCGTCCGTGCTGTGCCGAACCGTCATCCGGGTCCGGTCCGTGGCGGACGCCGGATTGGCGAACAGCAGGCCGTTGTCGGCCTGGGGCCAGCGCACGATGCTGGCTTGACAGACGGGTTCGACCAGGGCCCCGTCCCACCGGAACTCCCCGAAGGAGGAACCCAGGTCCCGGCTGATGGCGACGGCCCTTTGGCTGCGGCCGGCATAGTTGCGGCAGTTGATCATCACATCGCCGTTCAGCAGTTCCACCACCTCGCATTCGTTGGTGCCGTCCCTGACAATGCCGCCGATGTGCCAGGTGGCGCCGCCGTCGTCGCTGTAGACAACATGGGAATGGTAGGGGTCCCGTGCTCGGTCCAGGTGAATGCCCACCATGTGATCGCAGGGCACCACCATGCGTCCGGACTGCAGCTGAATGCCGTGGCCCGGTCCGGTCGCGTACCAGGTCCAGTCGGGTTGCATCACCCTGTCGGTCATGTCGACCGGCTCGCTCCAACTGTCCCCGTCGTCCAGGCTGTGCGTGAGCCAGACCGTGCGCTTGGCCTTGCCCTGGACGATCAGCCCTTCCCCGCCTTCGGCGGTGTTCTTGCAGAACCAGAGCCAGATGGCGCCGGTAGCCCTGTCCTGGACCGGGCACGGATTGCCGCAGGTCATGTCGTCTTCCTTGACCACAACTTGGAGGTCGGACCAGGAGGCCCCGTGGTCGTCGCTGTGGCGCAGGACCAGTTCGATTGTCCCCGCGTCGCCTGGCCCATGGACGCGGCCTTCGGCAAAGGCCAGCACGCGGCCGCTGCTTGATGTCAGCAGGGCCGGAATGCGGAAGGTGTGGTACCCAAGGGTTCCGCTCTTGAACAGTACTTGCTCATCCAGCATGATGGCGTCGTCTCCGGACTTCGGTTGGGTGGTGGCCGGGATTCTGCCACCGGCAGGGAATGGAGATCCTATAGGCATGGTCGGCCACGTCGGACGGGCTGGACTACGCGCCGTCCCGGGGCTCAAAACCCAGCGCCTGCCGCGAAGGCTCCAGATCAACCCAGCGATGCCGATTGTCCGAAATCCCGTAGCAGATGTGGAAACAGGGCGACGCGGTCGCCTGCAGCGCGAGTTCGATGATGTTGGCCACGTCCCGCTGGCTGCACCAGAGGGAATCGGTCCAGCCAAACAGGCTGCGGTCCTCCTTGTTGACGGCCCCGATGCGCAGGCACACGGTGGCGATGTCGTGGGCATCGTGGTAGGTCCGGCAGATGCCTTCCCCCCAGACCTTGCTGGCCGAATAGGGTTCGGTGGGACGGGGCGGATCCGCAGGCGTGATGAGGGGAATGTCGTCCGGCACGTCGTCGAAGCGCTCCTCGCGGATCGCGTTGTAGGGTTCCTGATAGTAGAAGTAGCCCATGGTGGCCATGACGGAACTGGCGTATACCAGGCGCTTGACCCCGGCTTCCCGACAGGCCTCCAGCACGTTGTAGGTGCCGACCACGTTGCTGTGCAGCACGTCCTCGAACGGGGCCGCGGGATCCGGCACCGCCCCGATGTGCAGCACGGCGTCCATGCCGGCGATGGCCTGCCTCATGGCGTCGGCATCCCCCAGATCGGCCTGCACAAAGTGCGTGTCCGGCAGCCGTATCAGGGAATCGGCGTCGGCGCGGGTGGAACCGGCGGAACGCCGGCTGCTGCCGTGGACGTCATAGCGTTCCGGCTGCCTGTTGAGATGGCCGTAGACAAGATTGCCGATGAGGCCGTACACGCCTGTAATGTGTACCTTCAGGGGATTGTTTGACATAAGGATCTCCAACATGCATGGGGAAACGGGCGGGTTCCGATGGACGAGCCCCGTCGGTATGGGAGCGGCGCGGCTTGGCGGCCACTGTCTTCACTCTGTGATTGCGCGGCGAGACCGATCCGTGTCTCGTCTCGCAGGTGCCGTCCTTTCCGATCAGGTGCGCACGCGCAGGAAGATGCCGTCTCCGCGCACTTCGACGGGATAGGTCTGCAGGCTGCCACAGGCGGGCGAGCGGACCGCATCGCCGCTGACGACATCGAAGCGTCCGTTGTGGAGTGGACACTCGATGACGCCGTCGAAGACGATGCCGTCGGTCAGGTCGGCGTATTCGTGGGTACAGAGGCCGTCGGTGGCGTGATAGGCATCTCCTTCCAAGCGGCACACGGCGAAGAACCGGCCGCCGTGGTCCACGCGCACAACATCATTTTCCTCGAGTTGGCCGATGGGACAGACTTCGATCCACTCGCTGTCCGCGGTGGCTGCAGCTGTGGCTTCCACTTCCGCAGACCTACCTTTTTCCGTGGGGGTTGGCCGCATGATCTGGTAGCTCGGGTCTTCCGTCGCCTGCTTGATCAGCGCCGGAATCATTTCCTTGTACACCACCCACAGGTTCGGATAGGCGGGTGGCATCTGGTCCTTCACCGCTTCATGGAACCGTCCCAACGCGTGGTAGGGGACCATCGGCATGGAGTGGTGCTCGATGTGATAGTTCATGTTCATGTACAGGTAGCGGTAGACCGGATTGACAAACACGGTGCGGGTGTTCTCCCGGTGGTCGTGCGTGTCCTCGCCGAGGCCCGCGTGCTGCGTCAGGCCGAGCAGTTGATGCAGCCAGCCTCCGTAGAACCGCGGCAGGAGGATGAACATCATGGGCAGGAAGCTCCAGATGGCAATCGACCAAATGGCGAAGCCGACAATAATCGCCACATAGACCCGGCTCGACCAGTACATCTTGCTCCGTTCCGCCTCCGGCACAAAGTGCCGCACGTCCGCTGCGGGTCGGCCAAACGCATTGCGTACCACGCGCCAGACTTCAGGTGGCCCGCTCCGCAGGTAGAGGAAGTCCATGACGATCTTCAGCAGATCGGCGGGCCGCTGTACCTGAATCTCGGGATCGAGACCGACAAAATAGGTGTCCGTATGGTGGCGGGAGTGGCTCCAGCGCCACATGTACGCTTCCCGCAGGGTTAGGAACGAACTGATGTGGTAGAAGAGTTCGTTCAGCCACTGGGTCCGGAACGGCGTGCCGTGGCCGCATTCATGCCAACGGGCATCCGCCGACGAGTAGATCGTCCCGTAGACCAGAAACGCGGGGACGGCCCACCACGTTCCCCAAGCCAGCGCCGCCCATGTCCCGCTGGCGGCAAGCAGCACGAACCAGAGGCCGAAGTGGGCCAGGGCCGGTCCGTCGGTACGTTCCATGAAGGCCCGCATTTCCTGCCGGGGCAGCGTGGGTTTCCACCACACGCCGTCCATCCGCGACTCGATGTCGAAATCGTCCAGGGGAACGGCTTGCCCGGCGGCTCCCGTGAGCGAATAGTCCCTTGGCATTGCCTGTACGCTCATGTTCCGGCCCTGCTTTCTTGTGTTGTGACTGCCCTGAATGGTTTGGCGGCTTAATGTATTCGGCGTGCGTCCGCGCGGCCCCGTGCTGGGCTTGGACGTGAATTGGTTGTTGTGAACGCTTGCCGGTTCCGTTACCGATCCTACCCGGTCCCGTCAAGTGTCTTGCCATGGGGTTCAACGGGCGAGGCGGGACCGTGGATTCACGTGAACCCAAGGCGAAGTGGCAATCCGCTTTCCGCATGGTGTCGACCCTTCCAACCCTGGTCGTGTGTTGAATTGCTCCGACTTCGCCGCCTGTTTGGTCTGGGATCCGGTGTTGGGTCTGGCATCGGGTTGCCCAAGAGCCACATGGACCGTGGCGCCTCGCGTCCGCCGGCGGACGCGGGCCCTCCCACAGCCGACAGGCTTCCGCCACAACGGCGGCCTCGTCCACACCGCGTTGCCACCGGAGTCTTCCGTGGCAGCGTTCAAACCCGCACTTCAGCCCAACCGATCACAAGACTCACAAGTGGGATTTGAGGGCCTGCCGCCATTTGACCGGCATGCGCCTGCCCAGTTTGACGCACTGTGCGCCCAGAAACGTGCCCAGATCCTGCATGGTCCGGGCGAGGCCGTCGGCGAGGTGCAGGTCCCGCTCCCGCCCCTCCTCCAGAAAAAGGGCCCTGAAGTGCAGTTCGTTCCGCTGGCGGTCCATTGCGGTGTCCACGCGCCCCAGCATGGAGTCGCCGGCCAGGATCGGCAGGACATAGTACCCGTAGCGGCGCTTGGCCACCGGCACGTAAATCTCGATCGTAAAGTCGAAGTCGAACAGCGGCCGGTTGCGCCTGCGGTCGCAAATCAGGTTGTCGAACGGGGACAGCAGCACGGTGCGGCCCTCCCAGTGCGAGTCGGCCTCCAGGCCTTGCAATGTCCCTGCATCCTCGGCATGGACCATCCACGCGCCGGGCACGGCTCGGTTCCCGGCGTCCACCAATTCGACGGGCAGGATGGTTTCCTCCGCCACCAGGGCTGCCAGGCCGGTCTCCAGGTCGGGATAGGCATGGCGCATGAAGTGGTGCTTGATGTCCCGGGCCGTGCCGGTTCCCAGCGCCTTCAGGGCGAGTTGCACGGCCCGGCGGCAGAACTCGTCCGGAGCCATGGGGGCGCGATCGGCCCACGGCGGCAGGAACTCGTCGGTCAGGTGCCAGACCTTGCGGTTGCCCGATCGCTGCGCCACCATCAACTCGCCGCGGAAGAACAGGTGGTCCAGCATGCGCGGCACGCTGCGCCCGCTCGTCCAGCCGGTGGAGTGCCAGGGCACATGCGGCACGTCCACCGTGATGTCCTGGGAGGCCAACGGACCGCGCGTCCGGAACTCCTTCCGGATCTGCGCCAGCAGGGCTCCGTTCTCCTTCACCCACTGGGCCGTGCGACTGCCGTCCGTGTCGCCGGTCTCGGCAAATGCCTGCATCCGGTGGTGGAACAACGGGTAGTCGTCCATCAGGCAGATGGAGGCGCAATGGGCCCAGTTCTCGAAGAAGAGCCTGTCGGTGTAGAGCAGTTCGTTGAGCAGGCCCGGATGGAAGGCGCCCAGGCGGCTCCACAGGACCAGCAGCTCGGTTCGTTCCACGGCGCGGATCGGGTCGATTTGCACGCAGCGGAGGGCTTCCAGAACCTTGCAAAGCGCCTGCTTGTCGCTTTCGGACCGAAGCAGGGCGTGGCTGTCCAGCAGCTGCTTGCGGATGGCGAGGCGCCGCGCTGCCTTGAGCGTGGCCTTCAACGGAGGCGGCATGCCGGGATCATCCCACCGGGCGAACCGAGTCGAGCGCATCCAGGACGGCATCCACTTCGTTCTCGGTGTTGTAGTGGGCAAGGCCAAGGCGAAGCACACCCCCGGACTGTTCCACGCCCAAGGCTTCGGCGACGGCCAGCGCATAGAAGTTGCCGTCCCAGGCAAAAATGTTGCGTTCGGCCAAGTGGATGGCCAGTTGCCGGGGTGTGGTTCCTTCCCGCCGCAGGGCGAACGTGGGCACGCGGTCGGTGGCGGAGGGCAGGCCGTAGAGCCGGTAGCCGGCCAGGTTGCGGAGGCCCTCCAGGAAGCGGTTCATCAGGTTGCGCTCGTGCTCCCGGATCAATCCGAACGCAGTCTCAATCATGTCGCGCCGCGAGGCGGAGATGAGCAGATTGGGATCGCCGGCCGCCAACGACGAAATGTACTGGATGCAGGCGCAGAAGCCGGCCAGCGCCTCGAAGTTCGCGGTGCCGATCTCGAACTTTCCGGGCAGCGACCCGTCGTGGGCCCTGACCTGATAGGCCGGGAGGCGGTTGAGATGGCGCTCCTTTCCGTACAGGATGCCCAGGTGGGGACCGAAGTGCTTGTAGGCACTGGTCACCAGGAAGTCGCAGTCCAGGGCGCGGACATCCAACAGGCCGTGGGGTGCGTAGTGCACCGCGTCCACATAGACCATGGCGCCTGCGGCGCGGGCCCAGGTGGCGATGTGGGCTACGGGATTGACGGATCCGGAGAAGTTGCTGGCCAGTCCCACCGCGATGAGGCGCGTGCGCCGGCCAATCAGCGACCGCAGCTGCTCCAGGTTCAACGTGCACGTTTCCCGGTTGATCCGCGCCCAATGCACGACCAGGTTGCGTTCCTCGGCCATCTGCAGCCAAGGCGCGATGTTGGCTTCGTGATCCAGTTCCGAAACGATGATCTCGTCCCCGTGGCTCAGGGTCCGGCCTACGCTGCGGCTGATCAGATAGGTCAGGTTGGTCATGTTGGCGCCGAACACCACTTCCTGCGGGGCACAGTGCATGAAGTCGGCGGCCAGCCGATGGGCTTCCGCCACCACTTCGTCCGTGGCGATGCTGGTTGCGAACTGCCCTCCCGTGTTGGCCATGAAGCGCCCCAGGTACTCCTGCATGGCCATGACCACGGATTCCGGCATCTGCGAGCCCCCCGGACTGTCGCAGAACACTGCCGGTGCACCGTCATAGTGCTCCTGAAGCGAGGGGAACTGGCTGCGGACGTGGTTCAGTTGCAGAGGCACGGCTGGATCGTTTCCTTGGTTTGGCAAAGCAAAGCGGGCGGGATATCACAAGGGAGACCTTTCGTTCAAGGCCTCCATGCTGCGGGCTGCGTGGAGGACGGCATCGGTTCCCGGATTCTTCCATTGTGTCAGGAAATCCGAAAGTATGGGAACTCGTGACACAACGTCACCAACGGATACGGCGGGTGAACGTCTGGTGGATGCATGTACTGGCCGGGTTCCCGCATACACATGCACAGGCAGCTGGCATCCTGTGTCTTGGCCATCCGTTAGCGTATCCAAGCCGTCCTGTCCGAGCCGGGGAGCCAGGCCGCGATAATGGTATGGGTTGCTTCGCGGGTTCCGGGGGCGAAGGACGGCCACCCGGATCCGAGAGCGACGATTCAGGATCCATCTGTATTGAAGTGAGAGGTCATCCATGGTGAAACGAGCGTATGCATTTGGCATGGACGGCCTCATTCTGCCGATGGTTCGGTACTTCGCCCAGGAAGGTTCCCTGCCCGCGTTTGCCCGTCTCATGGCGGAAGGCACCCACAACCAGACCTTCTGCTCCTTTCCGGTCTGGACGCCCACCAACTGGGCCACGCTGTCCACCGGGGCGCATACGGGAACCCACCAGGTGTCCACCTGGGAAACCAGCCTGCCTTCGGGTGAGGACATCGACAGTTTCGACGGGCGGAGCAACCGGGCCGACCGAATATGGAACGCGCTGGAACAGGCCGGCTTGAAGGGCACGGCCCTGCACTACCCGGGAGCCTTCCCCTCAGGTGCCGCGGCCAGCACGATCCTGGACGGGCTGGGCCATCCGGGCCATGCCCACACCGAGTTCGAGGTGGCAGCCTGCCAGGCCTACGTTACAGGTGCCGGCAGCGACGACTTCATGATTGGCCATGACGGTGCCCCCGTGGCCGGTTCCAGGAGCATTCAGGGCATCGCCGGTCTGACCATGGCGGTCGACTGGCGGAATCTGCCGCCGAGTCACAAGCCTCCGCTGGAGACGGAAGTCGAGATCGTGTCCCGGTTCGGCAACACCGCGCAGCGCTATTCCGTGTTGGTGACCGCGTCCGCCGAGGAGTACGATCGGGTTCATCTGGCGCGCGAGAAGGACGGCAACCGCATCCTGGCCGCGGTGGGAGTCCGGGAATGGACGGACTGGCTGGTGGACGACTTCGCGGTTCCGGACGGCAGTATCGAAGCCGCTCTGCGGTTCAAGGTCATGGAACTGGACCCCGGCGGCCAGCACCTCAAGATCTATCGCAGCCAGATTACCCATGTGCACGGCTACAGCTACGGTGATCCGGAACTGGAGGATCTGCTGCGGGAGCGGTTCGGCCCGTACCAGGAACATGCCTCGATGATCCCCTACACCTCGGGCATGACCGACTTCGCCACGGCCCTGGAGGAGTGCGCATACCAGGGCCACTGGTTTGCGGAGGTGGGTCACTACATGCTGACGGAAAGGGACAGCGTCTACTTCACCTGCCACTGGCACCTGTACGACTACCTGAACCACATCCACCTGGCGGATGTCGATCCGGTCTGCCCCGGCTTCGATCCGGCCCGCAAGGAGGAGCACATGGAGATGTTCAGGCAGGCGTACCGGGTCGGGGACGGAATCATTGCCCGCATGCAGGAGACCCAGGCGGAACTGGCCGGGGACGACGTATACGTCGGCGTGCTGGCCGACCACGGGGCCTACCCGGACGTGCGCGTGGTCAACGTACGCAAGTTCCTCTGCGACACGGGTTTCCTGGTGTTGCGGGACGGCCCTGCGGCGGTGGCGGAGGATCAGGATCGGCTCTCTGACGACCAGATTGACTGGACTCGCACCAAGGCGTACCTGCGGCGGCGCGGCTTTGACATCACGATCAACGCCGAGCGCGGCTCGGACAGGTTCAACGACATCGAGAGGGAATTGCTGACGGCCCTCCGCACCTGGGTGGACGAGGAGACCGGACAAACGGTGGTGGCCATCGCCCTGCCCCGGCGGGATGCCTACATCCTGGGCCAGTGGGGCGACCAGTGCGGCGACGTGGTGTTCGTGTACGAGCACGACTACGTCAGCGGCTACTATCCCCAATGGAAGGGCATTGTCGGCGGCGGCAACGTGGGGGCGCCGCTGGAGTTCGGTGCCCACCACGGCGGCTTTCTGCCCACGGACAACGGATTTTCGTCAACCTTCGGGTCGTTCCTGATCGCAGGCCCCGGGCTCAAGCAGGACTATGAACGAAATACCGATCAGCTGGGATACATTCATGCGGCGGACGTGGTCCCCACGCTGTGCCGCATCCTGGGGATAGAACCGCCGCAGCAGTCCCAGGGCACGGTTGTCCGCGACCTGTGGGAAGGTTTCGACATGTCCACGGGCAGCGGAGGCTGACCCCGTCGCAAGTTCACATCAGGCAACCAGTCGCCCACACCTGGCCGAGGAATCCCATGAAACCCAACCTCTCCTGCTGGTCCTCCCTTGGCAACTCGGACCTTGTGCACAAGGTTCTTGAAACAGCTCTCTGCGATACCCATGAGCATCTGCAGCGCCATACCGATTTCACACCGGAGAAGGTGGATATCCTGGGGGCGCTCTTCGAGAACTACGTGATCGCGGACCTGGTCGTGGCCGGCGCCAGTCCGGGGGCCGTTGACGACCTGTTCAATCCGGAGGCGGGATCCGTGGCGGAACGCTTTCGCGCAGTGGAGGAAGCGTGGAGCCGTTGCCGGCACACCGGGTACGGTGAGGGGGTGCGGTTGGCCGCCGAGCACTTCTACGGATTGGAGGAGTTGACTCCGGCAACCCTGACGGACGCCCAGGGCACCCATGCCGAGCTGATGCGAACCCGGACCCGCCTGCAAATCCTGCAGGAGGACGCGCATCTGGATCACGTTCAGATTGACGACTTCACGATGGAGATTGTGACCGACGAGGAGGATCCGGACTATTTCCTCTACGACATTTCGCTGTGGGACTTGGTGGTCGGCAAGCCGGATGCGGATGCGCTTGGACGGCTCACGGGCGAGGCGGTTACGGATCTGCGATCGGCGGAGGTCGCGGTTGCCAAGCTGTTTGAACGCTTCGGGGCGGAGGCCGTGGCCTGCAAGACACAACACGCCTATATCCGGACCCTGGCCTGGCAAAAGCGGGACAGGGACGACGCGGCCCGTCTGCTGGACCGGTACCTGAAAACACCCAAGGAGCTAACCCCCGAGGAACACAATCTGCTGGGCGACTGGTTCCTGGATGTGTGTAGCGGTCTGGCTTCCGAGCACTCGCTGCCAATCAAGATCCACACCGGCTACTACGCCGGTCACAGCCGCATGCCGCTGGACTTCATCTCCTGCGAGCACCTGTGCGGACTGCTGGCGGCCCATCCGGACACGGACTTCGTCCTCATGCACAACTCCTATCCGTATTCGATGGAGTTGGCGGCCCTGGCCAAGCACTATCCCAATGCCTATGTGGACATGTGTTGGGCCTGGAGCATCAACCCGTTGGATGCGTCGAACTTCCTGCGCCACGCCATCCACTCGGTTCCGGCCAACAAGGTGTTCGTGTTCGGGGCCGACACGTCCTGGCCGATTGCATCCTATGCCTACGCCATGCAGGCAAGGTACTGGCTCACGTACACGCTGCAGCGGGAAGTTGAAGAGGGTCATCTGTCGGAACGGGAGGCGATGGCCTACGCCGAACGGATGATGCACCGCAACCAGTACGACTGCTTTGCAAGACTCCAGAGGCGAGAGGCGACCCATTGAGGTGGACTGCGCAGACGATCTGGGAACGGATGTTCCACCACGCACGTGATTCCGGCGGAGGATGCCTGATGCAAGCCGTGCGTCTCGCGGACGTCAGGGCGGTTGTCGCGCCCGATGGTTCGCAAATTCGCGAGCTGGTGGCTGTCGCTCAGGGCAGCATGGTGCATTGCACGCTGCCGCAGGATGCCGTTTCCATGGCGGTCGTCCACGCCACGGTCGACGAGGCGTGGTACTGCTTGGCCGGGACGGGGCAGGTCTGGCGACGGTGCGAGGGGGCGGATTCGGTACTCGACGTAGAGGCAGGTATCGCCTTGACTATTGAGTGTGGAACGCACTTCCAGTTCCGCAATAAAGGCGACGAAGACCTCCGCTTCGTCTTCGTCACCATGCCGCCGTGGCCCGGGGCCGAAGAAGCGCGTCGTGTGGAGGACCACTGGCCGACACCCTGGCCGCACGTTGTCTGAGTGTCCGGATGCGGTGCGCCTTGGCTGTCGCCCGCGTACAGGGTGTCGGCCTCGTCCACACGGATGCCGCATGGCCGGTTCATCTTGCACCGTCGAGGCTCGGGCTCCAGCCCGCTGCTTGTCGGCAGTCCGGCCCGTGCTGTGGCAGGCATGTCTGTGCATCGACCCCCTCGCCCGCTGCCTGGTCTGGCTGTGCGGGAAGCTGCACCATGCCTGGGTGATCCGGTACTGTCACCACTGCCGCCGCATGCCCACGGTGCTGTTAGATCTCCGGTAGCTTCCCGGCTTGGCCGAATCTTTACCATTCTGCCGGTCGCCATTGCGACGGTCCCGCAAGCGGAGCCGGAATCTGTCCGCGAACCGGTCGAAATACAGAAGCCGGCTCCTCGGTGCCATCCGCTGCCTGAGGTTCACGGTCATGGGAAGGGATCGCGCACAGCGACAGTGACGGTCTGCCATAATGAGCCACTGCCCCGTGACTGTATGGTGCTGTTGCTGAATCGCAAGGTTCGGCATCTTCGATCCTTGGGGGCAGTTCTTTCAAAGTTACGGGAGACGCAATGAATACCAAGAGAATGTCAAGACGCGGTTTCCTGCGTGGGCTGGCTGGCGTTGGTGCCACATCGGCGTTGATGGCCTGTGTACCGGCGACACCGGCCGCTCCATCGAGTGATGCCGCCGGGATGGCACCGGCAGATGAAGCGGTCGTCGAGATAGTGATGTTCGACCGCAACGTGGTTCAGGATTTGGAATACCGCAAGGAATTGGCTGACCGCTTCAACGCGGAACAGGAAGGCATACAGGTCACCGTGGATGTCATCCCGCAGGGGTACGACCAAACCATCATGGCCCGCATCGCAGGCGGGACCGCAGGCGACGCTTTCCGACATGCCTCCCACTTCGGGATGAGCAAGTTCACCACCCGCGGGCTGTTGCAGGAACTGGACGAGTTCGTGGCCCTGGACGACTACGACCTGTCCGTCTTCATCGAAGGGCCGCTCAGTTCCAACCGGGTGAACGGCAAGCTCTTCGCCCTGCCCGTGAATGGCCATGCCGGTCATGCCGGCCTCTACTTTGCGCCCGAAATTTTCGCGGACGCGGGCGTGGATCTGCCCACGGAGGATTGGACCTACGACGACCTGCGAGACGCCGCGGCCAAGTTGACCCGGGATACGGACGACGACGGCAAGTCGGACAGCTGGGGCATTTGGTTTGGCGCCTGGTACCAGGCCAATCTCACGCTGGTTTCCGCGCATGACGGATGGCCCCTGAACGAAGACGGCTCCCAGGCCACCTGGGCCGAACCCGGCGCGGTTGCCGGCATGCAGTGGATTCAGGACATGTATCACGAGGTCGAAGCGTTGCCGGTGATGGCTGATTCCGCGGCCAAGCAGCAGCTTTGGTCGTCCGGCAAACTGGCGACGGCGCTTTCGGGTGTGTGGGAAGGGGCCTATCTGGGCGACATTACGCCTGAAGGTCTGACTTTCAGGCTGGTTCCCGGTCCCAAGGGTCCCACCGGGAAACGCGGTGGATTCGCCGGATGCAACAACTTCCCCATCTGGAGTTCCAGCGAACATCCCTACGAGACCTTCCAGTGGATCAAGTATCTGTCGAGTCAGGAAGTGGGCGTCGAGGGCATCGGCCGCATTGGCGAGCCCGGATTGCGCTACGACGTGTTTGAGGATCCGAGAGTGGCCAGCGATCCCCTGATCATTCCCCATTTCCAGGTGCTCCAGGATGTCAAGCCGTTCCCCGCTCCCCACAATGGTCGTGACTCGGAAGTGATTCAGGCCACGGCTCCGTTGCTGGAGGGCATCTATCTGAACGAGCTCAGTGCCCAGGAAGGCTGTGAGCGGCTGCAGGAGGCGATCCAGGCCATTCTGGACATGCCTCCCGTCGAAGCCGCCTGATTACTGTTCCATCGCCTCGGCACATTGGTCCGCGGGACGCCGTAAGCTTTTCGGTGGCGTCCCGCGGGCCCTGCCTGGTTCAACATGCTTGCTCGTTACCGTTCCCGCGGCCGGGTTGGACGCATTGAGGAGTTCTGGGGATTTCTGCTCATTTCCCCTTGGGTGTTGGGCTTCCTGCTGTTCACGGCCGGCCCCATGCTCGTGTCCCTGTATTTCAGCTTCACGGAATATGCCTTTCCACTGAAACCGGCTTGGGTGGGGCTGGCCAACTACGTCAAGGCGTTTGCCAAGGATGACCTCTTTGGCCTGTCGCTCTGGAACACCTTGTATTACGTGGGCGTGGCCGTGCCCCTCGGGATATGCCTGTCGCTGATACTGGCATTGCTGCTTGATCGCAAAATTCCGGGCCGCGCCGTATGGCGAACCATCTATTACCTGCCTTCCATTGTGCCGGTGGTGTCGGCCACCTTCCTCTTCCTCTACATCTTCCAACCCGACTACGGCCTGATCAACGGATGGCTTTGGAAACTGTTTGAGGTCGAAGGCCCGGGCTGGTTCAATTCCCGCACCTGGGTCAAGCCCACCTTCATCCTGCTGGCCCTGTGGAGTGCCGGCGGCCCCACCATGATCATCCTGCTGGCGGGTCTGCAGAACGTGCCGGGCGAAATGTACGATGCCGCCAAGGTGGACGGCGCAGGCCGGGGCCGACGCTTTCGCCACATCACGCTGCCCCTGCTCAGCCCCACCTTGTTTTTCGTGTTGATCACGGGGCTGATTGCCGCCTTCAAGATTTTCGGGGCCGTGTACGTCTCCACCCAGGGAGGGCCTTTCTACGGCAGTTACTTCTACGTCCTGCATCTGTTCACGCAGGCCTTCAGCCACTGGCAGTTGGGATACGCCTCGACCCTGGCCTGGCTCCTGTTCATCATCGTGCTGGTGTTCACCCTGATCCAGTTCAAGTTCAGCGGTGGCTGGGTGCACTACGAGGGCGAAACGGACAACCGGGCCTCATGACAGCAGGTGACGCCGCGACTGCCAGAGGCGCACGCAGTCCCATCCAGGCATGGGATGTCTTCACCAACATCCTGACGGTGGTGTTGGCCTTTATGTTTGGCTTTCCCTTGTTCTGGGCGGTGTCCAGTGCCCTCAAGCTGCCCATCGAGCTGAATGTCATTCCACCCCTGTGGTTTCCCCCTGCGCCCCGGTGGAGCAACTTCCTGGAGGTGAATGAAGTCCTGCCCTTTTTCCGGTTCATGGGCAACACCGCGGTCATCACGGTTGCCTCGACGGTGGGAGGGGTGTTGACGGCCTCACTGGTTGCCTACGGCTTCTCCCACTTCCGATTCCGGGGCCGGCAGGCCATTTTCATCCTCATGCTGTCCACCATGATGCTGCCCATGGAAGTGACCCTGATCCCCACCTACCTGATTTTCAATGAACTGCGGATGGTGGACACCTTCTGGCCTCTGTTCCTGCCCGACTGGTTTGGGGGCGGTCCGTTCGCGATTTTCCTGTTTCGCCAGTTCTTCCTGAGCATTCCGCGCGACTTGAGCGATGCCGCCAAGATCGACGGGTGCCATGTCATGCGTTTCTTTCGGAGCATTCTGGTACCGCTGTCGGTGCCGGTGATGATCACCCTGTCCATTCTGTTCTTTCAGGGGTCCTGGAACGAACTGATGCGGCCGCTCATCTATCTCACGAGCATGACCAACTACACGGTGTCGGTGGGATTGATGTTTCTGCGTACCCAGATTCTGGCCAACGTGGCCCAACGCGGCGAACCCACCGAACATCTGCTGATGGCGGGATCCGTCATTTCCATGATGCCTTCGCTGATTCTGTTCTTTATCCTGCAGCGCTACTTCATCCGCGGCGTGATCATGTCGGGCATCAAGGGTTGAGCCGGTACGGCGTTGTAGTTTGGGCTTCCGAAGGATCCGCACCACTGCATGGACCGCGGGCGTACCCGGTTGAATTCCGGCCTACCCATGCGTCAAAGGCTGGCCAGCAGCTCCTGCACCGTGTGAACCGGTGCCTGGCAGGTTCGGTTTTGGCAGATCCAGGCCGCGGGTTGACCATCCGGCATGGACTTTCCGGCCAGGAGAAGCAGATCGGATCCATGGTCCGGCTCCACCTCCACCACGATCCGGTTCGGGTGGTACATGCGTCGTGCCTGGTTTGCCAAGTCCGCCTTGACCGGATCGGTGGGATCGCCGGTGATGACGATTTCCTGGGGAGTAGCCTGCCAGGCCTGCAAGGCGGCGAGCATGCGGCCGGCGGCTGTCGGGTAGCCTGACAGCAGACTTCCCGCAAGCTGGAACACCCGCTGGGCGGACGCCCGGTACCTGGGCTCATCCGTGACCCAAGCCAGCCGGATCAGGAGTTCGGCCGCCATGCTGTTGCCGCTGGGGATGGCGTTGTCCTGGATGTCCTTGCGTCGCATGACCAGCGTCTCGTGGCTATGGCCCGTCTGGAAAAATCCTCCGGGATCATCCTGGTCCTCGAACTCCGCGAGCATCGTCTCCGTGATCGCACGGCCGCGTGTCAGCCACTCCATGTTCCCGTCCGCCTCGAACAGGGCCAGCAGTGCACGCCCGTAGGCGGCGTGGTCCTCGAGGTACCCGCGCAGGTGCGCCGTGCCGTCCTTCCAGGTGCGGAGCAGCGTGCCGTCCGGGCTCCGCATGTGGTTCCAGACAAAGTCCGCGGCACTGCGGGCCGCCTGCAGCATGTCCGGATTGCCCAGCACCGAACCGCATTCGGCCAGGGCGTGGATCATCAGTCCGTTCCACTCGCAGAGGATTTTGTCGTCCGTATCGGGATGTATCCGTTGTTCCCGAACCTCGAAGAGGGTTTGCATGGCCTGATCCAGGGCGGACTGCATCTTGCGCGGCTGCATGCGCAGTCGCCGGCATGCCTCCTCGGGTGCCATGGGACGGTGGAGAATGTTGTGGCCCTCGAAGTTGCCGTTCTCCGTAACGCCAAACACCGTGGTGACGACGCGTGCCTCCTCCTCGGACAGTGTTTCCTCGATTGCCTCCAGCGACCACACGAAGAACTTGCCTTCCTCGCCTTCGCTGTCCGCGTCCTGGGCACTGAAAAAGCCGCCGCTTGGATGGGTCATCTCCCGCCGCAGCCATTCAAAGGTTTCGTTGATCACGCGCAGGTAGTCGCTGTGGCCGGTCAGCTGCCAGGCATGTAGGCAGGTGCGCATCAACTGGGCGTTGTCGTACAGCATCTTTTCGAAGTGGGGCACCAGCCACACCGCATCCACGCTGTAGCGGTGGAAGCCGCCCCCCAACTGGTCGTAGATGCCTCCGTTCAGCATCCGGGTCAGGGTGTGCTCGGCCATGTGGCGGTCGGCCAGGTTCTGCTGTTCCCAGCTACAGGCCAGAAGGAAATCCAGGGTCATCGGCTGGGGGAACTTGGGCGCGCCCCCGAACCCGCCCGCTTGGCTGTCGAATGTATTGCGCAGTTGACGGACGGCCTTGTCCAGAATTGCGGCCGGCATGTCCGCATCGCCCGGTGTCCGGTCCTGCGAGGACTGCATGAGTGCGACCAGCTTCCGGCCGTGTTCCGTCAGGTCGGAGCGGCGCTGGCCGTACGCATCGGAAACGGCCTGGAGGACCTGCCGGAAGCTGGGCATGCCCTGATGGGGAATCGGCGGGAAGTAGGTGCCGCCGTGGAACGGCGTGCCGTCAGGCAGGAGGAACACGCTCATCGGCCAGCCGCCCTGCCGGGTCATCAGCTGCACCGCCTCCATATAGATGGCGTCTAGGTCCGGACGTTCCTCCCGGTCGACCTTGATGTTGATGAAGCCGGCGTTCATCACTGCCGCCGTATCCGCGTCCTCGAAACTCTCCCGTTCCATGACATGGCACCAATGGCACGCGCTGTAGCCAATGCTCAGGAAGATCGGCAGGTCGTTGGCCTTGGCGGCGGCCAGCGCCTCCTCGCTCCAGGGATACCAGTCCACCGGGTTGTGGGCATGTTGCCGAAGGTAGGGCGAAGTTTCGTGGATCAGGCGGTTGGTGTGGGTCACGGTGCGGTTGCTTCCGGTGGGATTGGTGGCTTGGGCGAGGTCCAGGCCAGCGAGTGGCGGTGCGTTGAAATTGCCGCCGGCCGCGGTTGGCCCTTCCCCGTACAGAATGCCTGACGCGGGCACCCGCTTGCGCTCAGGTTGCCCGGTCCGGCACCCGGACGACCACACCCGGGTGCCGCTTCGGCTAGTTCAGCGCCTCGCAGTAACGGCCATCGTTGTCCCGATCATGGCTGGCGGGCTTCTCCCTGCCGGCGTAGAACGCTTCGTATTGGGCCCGGGTGTCGAAGTCGTTGCAGTATCGGCCCTGCCTGCGCGGCGGAGGGAATCCGGTCTGGGGCGCGCTGACAGGGGGAGTTGGAGTTGCCTGTGCCGGCTGTACTGGCTGGACCGGTGGCACGTAGGGTTGGCCCGTGCAGTTGTCCAGCATGGAAGACAGGGCGGATTTCTCGGCCTGGGTCACCAGCAGGCTGTACTTGTGCTTGACCTCGATCCAGTCCTGGGCATACCGGCACCAGGAAGCCTGTACCGGAGGTTTCCACTCGTCGGGTGCGTCGGCGCTCTTGGTGCGGTTGACCCCGCTCTCCGTGGCCTGCAGCGCCGACGCCAGGGCCAGATCGTTGGCATAGGCCCGTTTCTGGCTGCCGTTCCAGGCATGGCCGCCGGAGATGTGGGCGTTGTAGAGCGGCACGTGGTGATCGATGTCCACTTGGCTGGCCTGGGTGAACGTCCGTCCGCCCCAGGGACCCACCCAAAGGCCCGTGTCGACGGTGCAGCCGTTGGAACGGTAGGTGACGGCTTGCCGGCTCTCCGCAATCAGAACCTCGGCCCGGGCGTTCTCGCAGTCGCGGTCGTCATCAATCCAATGGTCCCACTCGTCCCTGTCGTAGGTGTCGTAATGGGAACGGCTCCCGACCGGAAGTTGCGCCAGCATGGTCCGGTAGGGGTCTTCGGTGGAGGGTGGCTCCGCGGGAGCCTGGGGCGTGGGAGTGCTGGTGGGCGGAGCTTGGGGAACGGGTGTATCGGTGGGTGGAATCGGCGTAGGTGGCAGCGCGGCCTCCGGTAGACCCGGCGGGATGTGGTCCACCAGTTGAGCCCAGATCCAGACCCCCGAGTCCAGTTGCAGCCAGGTTCCGTCGCTGTTGCGTGCAACCGGCTGGACCGGCGCGCCGGCCGGAAGCTGACCGGCGAGGGGGAAATCCGTCCCTGGGCCGCGGCGCAGGTTCGAAGTGGTGTTGGTGACCGGTGCCGCCGGCGGCGGTTCGGGCGTGGCGGTGGGAAGGGGAACCGGTGTGGCCGTGGGCTGTGGCGCGACCGTTGCCGTCGGATCCGGGGCTGCCGGGGTGTTCGTCGGCTGTGGGGGTACGGGGGTGTCCGTGGGTTCCGGGGGCACATCCGGGGTTGGGGTGGAAGTTGGTTCCGATTCGGAGTCCGCCGCCACCGGTGTGGGCGGTATCGGGGTCGGTTCCGGCGGTTGGTTGCGATTGCCGTTGCATCCCGCCAACGTCAGGCCGAACACGATGAGCAAGGTCGGGAGGAGGATTGCGTATCGCGTTTGGGAGCGGATCCTGAGAAACATCAGCCGTGCTTTGCTTGCAGATGGGAGCGGGGTGGGAGGGTGCGTCCGGATGCGGCCGAACCGTGGTCGCGCGTGCGGTTGGTCTTGTGCAGATCGCATGATGCCTCTTGGGCTGGATGCACAATTCCCTTCAGCGGATGCTGTCGCCATGCCTCAAAAAGCCCGGGTCCGATGTGCGGACCCGGGAGGGCCGCGCGCGGTGGTCCGGATTTTAGAACCATGTGCCGGTTTGGCCTATACTGTGGGTATGAACACCAAGTACTATTGGTACGGCAATCCAACCCTCAGGCGGCTACCATCCGGTACCGCCGCGGCAGCCGCCGAGCTGTCCGCAGGCGGGTGACTCCTTGATTTAAGCCCCCGCACTGTGGACAGCGAGGTTCCACGGTGCAGTCAGCAGCGAACCAAGCACTGTGGGACCAGGCCACGGTGCTTTTTTTTGGCTCCGATGACCACCTCCGACAAATCCCCCCATCTGGACCATGACACGGTCCGCGCCGTGGCCGATCTGGCCCGGCTGAACCTGACCGACGAGGAAGTGGTGCGGTTCGCCGGGCAGCTGGGACAGGTTCTGGCCCATGCCGAGAAACTGCAGGCCGTGAACACGGCCGATGTGCCGCCCACCCCCTATGTCCTGTCCCTGGCCAACGTGGCCCGCGAGGATGAGCCGGCGCCGGGTCTGTCCCAGGAGGAGGCGTTGGCCAACGCGCCTGAGCAGGACCGGGGCTTCTTCCGCGTCAAGTCCTTCTTCGGATCGTGAGCAACACCATGGCCGCGCCCGATCTGGCCACCCTGACAGTCAGTGGCGCGCGGGACGGGCTGCGTTCCGGTACCTGGACGTCGGAGGAACTGACGACGGGATATCTGGAACGCATTCGTTCCGTGGATCCGTCCGTGCACGCGTTCCTGCACGTGGCGGACGAACTGGCCCTGGCCAAGGCCGCCGAGGCCGACCGTGTACGGGCCGAAGGACACGGCGAACCCCCACCGCTCCTGGGCGTGCCCCTGGCCGTCAAGGACGTTCTTTCCACGCAGGAAATGGACACCACCTGCGGCAGTCGCATCCTCAAGGGCTACCGGCCGCCGTTCACCGCGACCGCCGTCGAACGGCTGCAGGCGGCCGGCAGTGTTCTGCTGGGCAAGACCAACACGGACGAATTCGCCATGGGCTCCAGCACGGAGAACAGCGGCTACGGTCCGACCCGCAACCCGTGGGATTTGACCCGGGTCCCGGGCGGCAGCAGCGGCGGCTCCGCGGCGGCCGTGGCCTGCGGGCTGGCGCCGGGGGCGCTGGGCACGGACACCGGAGGCAGCGTCCGCCAGCCGGCCGCCTTCTGCGGGATTGTGGGGCTGAAGCCCTCCTACGGGCGGATCAGCCGCTACGGACTGGTCGCCTTCGGCAGCAGTCTGGATCAGATTGGTCCCCTGTGTCGCAGCGTGGAGGATGCCGCACTCCTGCTGGAGGTGATGGCCGGCCGGGACCCCAGGGACAGCACGACGGTGCCGGAGCCGGTGCCTGCCTACAGCCGTGACTTGGACGGGGACGTGTCGGGCCTGAAGCTCGGTGTGCCCGAGGAGTATTTCATTGACGGCATGCAGCCGGAGGTGGAAGGCCGGGTGCGGGATGCGGTGGAACACATGGCCGGGCTGGGGGCCGAGATTGTGCCCGTGTCGCTGCCGCACACGGACATGGCCCTGCCGGTCTACTACCTGGTGGTGACCGCCGAGGCCTCGGCCAACCTGAGCCGGTACGACGGCGTGCGCTTCGGCCACAGCGCGCAGGCCGGTTCGATGACGGAGAACTACCGACAGACCCGCGCCCAGGGCTTTGGCGACGAGGTCAAGCGGCGCATCATGCTCGGCACGTACGCCCTCAGCGTCGGCTACTACGATGCCTACTACCTGAAGGCCCAGCAGGTCCGCACGCTGATCAAGCGGGACTTCGACCGGGTGTTTGAGCAGGTCGACCTGTTGATCTGCCCGGCCACTCCGACCACGGCCTTCGAGATTGGGGACCGGGTTGACGATCCCCTGTCCATGTACCTGGCCGATGTGTTCACGCTGAGCGTCAACCTGGCCGGCGTGTGCGGGATCTCGCTGCCCTGCGGAACCGATGCGGCCGGCCTGCCCGTGGGTCTGCAGCTGATCGGTCCCCACCTGGGGGAGCAGGCCCTCCTCAACGCGGCCCATGCCTACGAAAGCACCACGGACTGGCACACACGCGTGCCGGACCCAATCGCCTGAATCACAGCCGAGACAGAAGTCGGAACAAACCGGGGTCCTTCATGCAACACCAAAGCGCAACGCTCAACGGCCGCGTCGGTACGGGACGCATCAGCGCCCGGGCCGCGGCGTTGCCGGCGTCCCCCATTCGCCGCTTCTTCGAGATTGCCAACACGCTGGACGATGTCATCAGCCTCAGCATCGGCGAACCGGACTTCGTCACCCCGGAGCCCATCCTGGAGGCCGGTGTCGCCTCCCTGCGGCGCGGCAGCACGGCCTACACGGACAATTCCGGCATCCTGCAGTTGCGGGAAGCCATTGTGGCCCATCTGCGGACGTTCTACGACTGCCCCGCATACGATGCGCGCCGGGAGGTGCTGATCACGGTCGGAGTCAGCGAGGCAACCGCCTTGGCCTTCGACGCACTGATGGATCCCGGGGACGAGGTCATCGTTCCCCAGCCGTGCTTTGTCAGCTTCACGGCCGCCGTCGAACTGGCCGGTGGCGTGCCGGTGCCCATCGCGACCAGGGTCGAGGACCAGTTCAAGGTCACGGCCGCGCAGATCGAGGAGGCGATCACGGAGCGCACCAAGGTGCTGATGCTGAGCTATCCCAACAATCCCACCGGCGCGGTCCTGGACGAGGCGGACCTGCTGGCCATTGCGGAGGTGGCCGAGCGGTACGACCTGCTGGTGATTTCCGACGAGATCTACGATCGGCTGGTCTACGGCAGCCACCGGCACGTCATGTTTGCCGGCCTGCCCGGCATGCGGGACCGCACCATCCACCTGGGCGGTTTCAGCAAGGACTACGCCATGACCGGCTGGCGCATCGGGTTCGCCATGGGGCCGGCCGACATCCTGGGCTCCATGCGGCGCATCCACCAGTATCTGATTATGTCGGCACCCACCATGGCGCAGGAGGCCGCCATCGCCGCGGTCACGCTGCCCGAGGCCGAGGAGCATGTCCTGCGCATGCGGGCCGAATACGACGCCCGGCGCCGGGTCATTGTCGACGGCCTCAACAGCCTGGGCCTGCCCTGCTTCGAGCCCCAGGGGGCGTTCTACTGCTTCCCCAGCATCGTCAACTCCGGCATGGACGACATGGAGTTCGCCGAAAGGCTCCTGGTGGAGGAGCAGGTGGCCCTGATTCCCGGCAGCGCCTTCGGAGCCGGCGGCGACGGTTATGTCCGCTGCTGCTACGCCGCCTCCATGGAGGACATCGAGGAGGCCCTGCGTCGCCTGCACCGATTTATGCGCCGGCACGGTTGAGCAGGCGGGTTCAGTCCTTGCCGGTTGCAGTGGATGCCTGCGCGAGTTCGTCCTCAGGTTGCAGCGGCACCACTTCCAGCCGCCACAGGGGCAGTGCCAGATTGAGGTCCCGGATTTGCCGGTTCAGGTCCGCCACCTCCCGGCGGACCCGTTCCGCCCAGTCCTCCTGCAACCGTGCCGCATGGGCATGGGAGCGGTCCAGGCGACGGAACCACTGTCGCCACTGCTCCCGCCGGGCCTCGATTTTCGCCAGCAGGGCGGTGCGGTCCTCAAGCCAGCTTGGCTGCACATTGGCATCCTCCATGATCTTGTTGGCCATGACCATGTCGGGCGGTACGCCGGGAGGCGGGTCGAGGTCCAGCCTGCGGCCCTTGCCCTTCAGGTTGCGCCAGTCGGGCGAGTTGACTGCCTCGGCCAACTGGCGGTCAATCAGCCTCTCCCGTTCGTCGGGATTGGCGAGCCGCTTGCCGCGTCTGTGTGTTCCGGGGGATTTGGGTCGGGAGGACTCGGGCATGTCCGTTGATGTTCCAAAGAATGCTCTGTCACCATTATGAATTGGGCCCGGCCCGGCCGGGGCTTGTGTCGACATTCCTTGCAGCAACCCGCGTGATGCCGTGAACAACAAATTGTGGGGCGGCCGCTTCGAGAGTGGCGTGGTTCCGGCCATGGCCGCCTTCAGTGATTCGATTGCATTCGACCGACGCCTGTGGCGGGTGGACATTCAGGGCAGCCAGGCCTATGCCGCCGCCCTGGGCGGAGCCGGCCTGCTTACCACCGAGGAGGTGTCCGAACTGCAGGCCGGTCTGGACCGCGTGGCCGCGGAGTGGGAGGCGGACACGTTCGAGTTGCAGCCAAGCGATGAGGACATCCACACGGCCAACGAACGGCGGCTGGGGGAACTGGTGGGAACCGTGGCCGGCAAGCTCCACACGGGTCGTAGCCGCAACGATCAGGTGGCCACCGATCTGCGTCTCTGGCTGCGGGGAGCAATCGACGCGCTGCGGAACGACCTGCGCCAACTGGCCGGGGTGATGGCCGACCGCGCCGAGGAGCATGTGGACGTGGCCATGCCGGGGTTCACCCACCTGCAGACGGCCCAGCCCATTCGCTTCAGCCACTGGCTGCTCTCCCACGCCTGGCCGCTCGTGCGGGACCTGGAACGGCTGGGCCAGGTCCGCGCCCGCGTGAACGTGTTGCCGCTGGGCAGCGGGGCCCTGGCCGGCAACCCGTTTGCGATCGATCGGGAGGTGCTGGCCGCGGCTCTCGGGTTCGAGGGGGTCTCCGCCAACAGTGTCGACGCGGTCAGCGACCGGGACTTCGCGGCCGAGTTCCTGTTTGCGGCGTCCCTGTCCATGGTCCACCTGAGCCAGTTGGCCGAAGACGTCGTTATCCACTCCTCCCAGCCCTTCGGCTTCCTCCAACTGGCCGACGCCTACAGCACCGGCAGCAGCTTGATGCCGCAAAAGAAGAACCCGGACAGCTTTGAATTGATCCGGGGCAAGTCCGGCCGGGTCGCCGGGTCGCTGACCGGTCTGCTCATGACCCTGAAGGGTCTGCCGCGGGCCTACAACCGCGATCTGCAGGAGGACAAGGAACCCCTGTTCGACACGGTGGCCACCTGGCACGGTGCCCTGGAGATTGCGGCCGGGGCCATTGCCACCATGGAATGCCGTCCGGAGCGCACGGCAGCCGTTATGGACGATTTCATGCTGGCAACCGACGTGGCCGAGCACCTGGTGCGGCAGGGGGTCCCGTTTCGCCAAGCCCATCATGTGGCCGGTGCGGCGGTCCGTCTGGCCGAAACCCGAGGGCTGGCGCTCGCCGAGTTGAACGCCGCAGACTGGGAGGCGCTGCATCCGGCCTTGGCCGGCGGCAGCGCCGGGCTTCTGGATTTTGAAGCCAGCCTTGAGTCGCGCGATGTGGAGGGCGGCACCAGTGAACGCGCCCAACGGGCCCAGCTGAAACACCTGAGACAAATCCTGTGAATTCCCCAAGGGCAATGAAGAGCAGGTGATCACCGATGCCGTTGCCGGTTGCTCGATCCGGATCCGTGTGGCCGCCGGGCCGATGGTCTTCCCGCACCTTGGCCGGATCGCGTATGCATTCCGAGGATGCCGGAATCTCCATCCCAGTCGAACTGCTGCCATCGCAGCCCTGTGCGCATGCTGAACCCACAAGGTGCGATATGACCGTTTCGTAGTTCACTGTCGCGGAACTTCAGCCTCCGGTCCTGCTGCCGCTCCCGGATCCGCCCCGACGTGATCCCGACGAGTTGACGGCCAACTTCCAACACCTGACCACCAACGGCGGCGCACTCCATCTGGCCAAGCACTTCGGCAGTCCCGCCACCACCCTGTTGGGGGGCGACCTGTACCTTGCCCCCTTCCCGCCCGGCGACATGACGGGGATTCGGTATCCCGACATGCCGATCGCCTTCGACGTGGACCCGGAGGCCTACCACCGGCGCAACGGCTATGTCATTTCGGAGCAGGGCAAGCCGCCCGACTTCGTGCTGGAAATTGGCTCGCCGTCCACAGGACGGGTGGACGTGGAGGAGATGCGGGACGACTACGCGGCTCTGGGCATCCCCGAGTACTGGCGCTTCGACGAGACGGGCTTGAGCCATGGCACGCGCCTGACCGGGGATCGTCTGGTGGATGGGGTCTATCAACCGATTGCCATTGAGGCGTTGGCGACGGACATCCTGCAGGGTCACAGTACGGTTCTGAACCTGGACCTTCGCTGGGTGCACGGTCAGTTGAAGTGGTATGACCCGGAGACGGGTCGGCACATTGCCACCTACGATGATCAGGTGACCCGCGCCGACCAAGCCGAGGTTCGTGCCGATGAAGCTGAAGCCGCACTCAGGGCCGAGCATGAAGCACGAACCACTCTTGAAGCAAGAGTCCGGGAGTTGGAAGCACAACTGCGACACCGTGATTCCTGATCGGGTTGAACTGAACCGCAACCGCTCCGGTCACCATGTCGTTGAGCGACTACAGGCATGGCATGACGGTTGCAGGTTTGGTCGACAAGGCCCGGATCGGGCGATGCGCTTTCTGGCCGGTACCTTCGGTATCTGCGGGCCCCCAACAAGGGGTTGGGGTTCCCAACAGGACTTCGGACAGTCCCCATCGGTGGAGACATCGATTTCGAGTCCTATGGGCGTGCTGAGCCCGTCCTGCGCCAAATCCGGAGCCGGGCCGTCGCAACAGTGTGGACACCCCGCAGCAGAACGTTGCTGGTATAGAATCAATCCATCCCCGCGAGCCGGTTCATATCCTTGCATGGCCCATTGAGTTGGGGTCGAGGCACGGAATGGCCGGCCCCCTGATCCGCGCCAACGGATGTCGGCATGAGCAAAACCCTACTGAACGTCAGGGATCTTGAGACCAAGTTCTTCACCCAGGACGGCGTGGTCCACGCCGTCAACGGAATCTCCTATCACGTGGATGAAGGGGAAACCGTCGCGATTGTCGGGGAGTCCGGCTCCGGCAAGAGCGTGGGCGTGATGTCCCTGATCCGCCTGATCGCGTCGCCGCCCGGAAAAATCGTCAATGGCTCCGTGGTCTTTGACGGCCAGGAGCTCATGGACTTGGCCGAGGAGGACCTGCGCCACATCCGGGGCAATCGCATTGCCATGATCTTCCAGGATCCGATGACCTCCCTGAATCCGGTGCTGACCATCGGACGGCAGATCACCGAGTCGCTGGAACTCCACATGTCCATGAACCGCAACCAGAGCCGGGAGCGCGCCATCGAACTCCTGGATTTGGTGGGCATCCCGGCGGCCGCCAGCCGGCTGGACGACTACCCCCACCAGTTCTCCGGCGGCATGCGGCAGCGGGTCATGATTGCCATGGGCCTGAGCTGCAATCCCCAGCTGCTGATTGCCGACGAGCCGACCACGGCCCTGGACGTGACCATCCAGGCGCAAATCATCGACCTGGTGGACCGGCTGCGCAAGGAGCTGGGCATGGCCATCATCTGGATCACCCACGACCTCGGCGTCGTGGCCGGCATGGCCGAACGGGTGATTGTGATGTATGCCGGCTTCATCATCGAAGCGGCCACGGTGAACGACCTGTACGCCCAGCCGCACCATCCCTATACGCTGGGCCTGCTGCGTTCGATTCCGCGGCTGGACGAGGCCCACAAGGAAAGGCTGGTGCCCATTGACGGCCTGCCGCCGGATCTGTTGGACGAGCCGTCCCATTGTCCGTTCGCGCCGCGCTGCGAGTTCGTCATCGAAAAGTGCTGGCAGGAAAACCCCCCGCTCGAGACGGTTGCCGACGATCACCTGTCGGCCTGTTGGCGGGACATCAGCGAGATCCGGCTTGAACTGGACGCCGGCCTGGCAGGAGGTGCTGCATGAGCGAAGCCGCCAACATGAACGGCAGCGGCGAGGTCCTGCTGGAAGTCCGCGATCTCAAGATGCACTTCCCCATCACGCGCGGGATCCTGATCCAGCGCCAGGTGGGATCGATCCGGGCCGTGGACGGCCTGGATTTCGACCTCATCAGGGGGGAGACCCTGGGCTTGGTCGGCGAATCGGGCTGCGGCAAGTCGACCACCGGGCGCGCCATCCTGCAGCTGCACCGTCCCACCGCAGGCAGCGTGCGTTTCGAGGGCGTGGAACTGACCGAAACCTCGGGTCCGAATCTGCGTCAGATGCGGCGACGCATGCAGATGATCTTCCAGGATCCCTATGCCTCGCTCAATCCCCGCATGACGGTCGGCAGCATCGTGGGCGAGCCGCTGGATGTCCACCAGTTGGGCAACTCCAAGACCGACCGGCAGGAACGGGTGCGCGAACTGCTGGAAATCGTGGGCCTCAACCCCTATTTCGTCAACCGCTACCCCCATGAGTTCTCGGGCGGGCAGCGGCAGCGGATCGGCGTGGCCCGGGCCTTGGCGGTCAATCCCTCCTTCATCGTCTGCGACGAACCGATTTCGGCTTTGGATGTGTCCATTCAGGCCCAGGTCATCAATCTGCTTGAGGACCTGCAGCGGGAACTGCAGCTGACCTACCTGTTTATTGCCCACGACCTGAGCGTGGTCCGGCACATCTCGGACCGCATTGCCGTGATGTACCTCGGCAAGATTGTGGAACTCGCCGAGCGCACCGAGCTGTATGAGAACCCGAGCCACCCCTACACGGAAGCCCTGCTGTCCGCCGTGCCGGTGCCCGACCCCGTGGTCGAAGCCAAGCGTCAGCGCATCATTCTGGAGGGGGACGTGCCCAATCCGGCTTCCCCGCCCACCGGCTGCAACTTCAGTACCCGTTGTCCCAAGGCCATGGACCGCTGCTTCCAAGAGGAGCCGGAGTTCCGCGACGTGGGCGACGGCCACTACGCGGCCTGCTTCCTGAACGAGGAGTAACCATTCCCGGGGCCGGTGTATTTTCGACTCCGTACGACCCCTTTCAATCGCCTGTCCCGGACGGACAGAGGAGACAAAACATGAAGAGACTTGCTTGGCGCCGGCTGTTGGCCGGTGCAACCTTGGTGGCGTTTGTGGTGCCGTTGCTGGCGGCCTGCACCACCGTGGCCGTGCCCGTGGAGACGGAAGCGGCACCGGCCGGCCCCATCCAGGGTGGCACCTGGACCGAGGCCAGCAGTGCCGACGGCACCATCCTGAACCCGATTCTGGCCTCTGACTCGGCCAGTTTCGACATGATGCCGTACTTCCCGGGCCTCTTGGGCACCAACCCCAAGACCGGTGCCATCGAGGCAACCGAGTTGGCTGAAAGTTGGACCGTTTCCGAGGACTCCCTCGTCTGGACGTTCAACCTGCGGCCGGGAGTTACCTGGAGCGACGGCGAGGCCGTGGATGCCCACGACTTCAAGTTCACCTACGATGCGATTGCCAGCGAGCTGGTGGAAACGCCCCGCAAGGCCAATGTGGCGGGCATTGACAGCATCGAGGTCATTGACGATCTGACTGTCCGGGTAACGTTCTCCGATCTCAAGTGCGACGGCCTTCTCGACCTGGGCCTGGGTTGGCTGCCCAGCCACCTGTATGCCGGGGACTTCTCCGACATCATGGACAGTCCGCTCAATACGGCGCCTGCCGTGACGGCCGAAGCCTTCGGTTTCAAGGAATGGCAGCGGGACAACTTCATTGCCATGGAGAGCAACGACGGCTTCTGGAAGGGCGCGCCCAACATGGATGGCCAGATCATCCGTGTCATCCCGCAGGCCAGCAGCCGCCTGGCCGCCCTGGAGAACGGCGAGATTGACGTCATGGGTCTGGAGCCGACCCAGCTGACCAGGGTCGGGCTCAACCCGGATCTGAACATCTTCAAGTTCAAGGACGACGGCTACAGCTACATCGGCCTGAACCAGGCCAATCCCGCCAACCCCCTGCCAGGCCAGGATGAGGACGGCAACCTCGTCGCGCAGGATCCCCATCCGATTCTGAGTGACCCAATGGTGCGGAAGGCCATGGCCCACAGCCTGGACTACGAGGCGATCATCAACAAGGTCTATCTGGGCCAGGGCTACAAGCTGGCCAGCAACGTGCTGCCCGCGGTGGGCTGGGCCCACGATGCGTCGATCGAACCCTATGCCTACGACCTGGAGGCCGCGGCCGCCTTACTGGATGAAGCCGGGTGGACAGACAGCGACGGCGACGGCGTGCGCGAGTGCAACGGCTGTGCCACGGCCGAGGCCGGCGTCACCTTGTCCCTGAACCTCAAGACCAACGCCGGCAACTCCACCCGCGAGGAGTTGGGCGTTCTGGTCCAGGATCAGCTCAACAGCATCGGCTTCGACATCGAGTTCGAGGCGATTGAATTCGGCACGCTGGTCGGTGAGCTGCTGGGCCAGACCTACGAGATGGTGATCATTGGCTGGACGGGATTGGGCACGGACCCCAACGACGACTCATTCTGGCACTCGAGGTTCGATACGCCGGGCAGCGGCTTCAACTTCGTTAGCTACCAGAACCCGCGGGTCGACGAACTGTTGGAGCTGGGCCTCGAAACCCCCGGCTGCGCCGCCGAGGATCGGGCCCCGTACTACTACGAAATCCAGCAGATCATCCACGACGAGATTCCCTACCTGTTCGTGACCGGCAGCATCGGCAACGTCGGCTATTCCAACCGCTGGGAAGGCATCGATCCGGGAACCTGGAGCTTCTCCTGGAACATCCACGAATGGGCCCTGACGGAATAGGCCTTGCCTGACTGTCGATACGACGTTTTGATTTTTTGAGCGCGGCCGGGCTGGCTTCCCATCAGGGAGCGGCCCGGCCGTCGACACCACGGACCTCGGTTTGCAACGGTCCGCGACATGACCCGATACATCATCCGGCGCTTCCTGCAGGCCATTCCCACCCTGCTGGGCATCAGCCTGCTCGGTTTCACGCTGATCAAGGTGGCACCTGGCGACTACGTTCTCATGACCACCTTCGACCCTTCGATCACAGCCGAGGCGCGCGACGAGTTCCGGCGGCAACTGGGACATGATCAACCGATTCCCATTCAGTATGTGGAGTGGCTCACAGGTGTTTCGCTGCGGGGCGGCGATGTGGTCGACGCCATGGTGCCCATGTCCAACAGCTGCCACTACTTCGGCAGTCTGGGCTTCACCTTATGCGATCGCGGTGGCGGGTTGCTCCGCTGGGACCTCGGCTACAGCTTGGCTACCAAGGAGCCGGTCTGGGACATGTTGCGCAGCCGAATGCCGGCCTCGTTCGAGCTGGGCGCTGTGGTCCTGGTCCTTGTCTTTCTGTTTGGCGTGCCGCTGGGATTTCTCAGTGCCTTGTTCCGCGGCTCGGCCAAGGATCAGGGGATCCGGCTGTTGTCGGTAGCTGGCCAGGCTGTGCCCAGCTTCTGGATGGGCCTCATCTGTATTTTTGTTTTCAGTGTGCTTCTAGGCTGGCTGCCGGTCGGCGGCCGCATGACGATTTCATTGGATATGAAGTTCAGTCTGGTGGACCGCATTCGGCACCTAATCCTGCCTTCCTTCGTGTTGTCGCTGGCCGGGGTGGCGTTTCTGACCAAGCTGGTGCGGACCCAGGTGCTGGAGGTGATTGAACAGGACTATCTGCGGACCGCGCGGGCGAAGGGGCTGGGATCGCTTGCCCTGTGGACGCGCCATGTGCTTCGCAATGCCATGCTGCCCTTGGCCACGGTGCTGGGCCCGGCGATCGTGGGCGTGATCAATGGAGCCCTGGTAATTGAGACAATCTTTGCTTGGCCCGGCATGGGGCGCTTGACGTGGTTCTCCGCCCTGCAGCGGGACTACCCCATGATTATGGGGGCAGTCATGTTCTACTCCGCTTTGACGATTCTGGGCTATCTGATCTCCGATATTCTCTACGCGGTCATCGATCCGCGCATTCGGCTGCAGTAGGCTCGGCGGTACAGCAGGAAATCCGGTTGTGACATCCACCACGGCCGACCAGCCCTTGTCCGCCGCGGCCAGTTCGGCATTGTCGTCCAGGTCGCCCAAGACGTTCCTTACCGTCACACTCGAGCGCATCCGGACGGATGCGATGACGGTAGGACCGCTCCTGTTCATCGTCCTGATTGGCCTGCTGGCACTGTTGGCCAACCCCCTGGGCAATTTGCTGGTGGGCGTCGATCCCAACCGCACAAACCTTGATGCTGCGCTGCAGCCGCCGTTGCTTCCATCCATGGCGCGCCGACTGGTGGGCCTCGACCACGGAGTCGCCGACTCGCTATTGGAGGTGTCAGGCGGCGTCACCCACTGGTTGGGCACGGACAGCCTGGGCCGGGATCAACTGGTGCGGCTGCTGCACGGTGCCCGGATAAGCATGCTGATTGCCTTCTGTGCGGCCGGCATTGCCTTCGCCTTGGGCACCACGCTCGGCATGCTGGCGGGATTCCTGGGCGGGAAGGTGGACGATTTCATTCTGTGGCTGATCAACACCTTCAGTTCGTTGCCCACACTGTTTGTCCTGATTCTCCTGACCTCCATCTACAAGCCCAACGCCATTCTTCTGACCCTGTTCCTGGGGTTCTTCGGCTGGATCGGGGCAGCGCGCTTTACGCGCGGGCAGGTGCTGCAGATCAAGACCCTGGACTATGCGACCGCTGCCCGGGCACTGGGTGCCTCCCGGCTGCGTATCATGTGGTACCACATCCTGCCCAACACGATCCCGCTGATTATCGTCCTGATCATGGTGGAAATCGGCACTCTGGTATTGGCGGAGTCCGTGCTTAGCTTCCTGGGTTTCGGGGTCCAAGCACCTCAGGCTACCTGGGGCAGCATGCTGGCCAAATCCGGGGATTTCTATTTCCTGCACGACCCCACCACCGGCAACCGCGTGGCCTGGCACCTGATTTTCCCGCCTGGCATCCTGATCTTCCTGACGGTCTTGGCACTCTACCTGCTGGGCGACGGTCTGCGGGATGCCATTGATCCGCAGTTGCGCGTCGACCGTCAGGGTTGAGCGGAGCGTCTGTCGCGTGTCGGCCGACCGGCCGTTTCCCTTTGCGGCTGATTGGAGGCGCCTCCATGTGCGCTGGCCGCAGGCGCGCCGTAGCCATGTATCGTTGGAGGTGGACGATCCGTTTCTGACGGCGTATCCCCAGAATTTGCTGCGGGATGGCAGAGTCGCCGAAGTTTGCTACCTTCTCTACCGCGGCCAACCGCAAACGGGCGTTCTGCTCCATACCAAGAGCTACTACCCGGAACAAGCCTACCGGCTGCCTACCGGAGGGCTGGCACCCGGAGAAGATCCGGTGGCGGGGGTTGTGCGGGAAGTCGCGGAGGAAACCGGCTTGGAGGTACGGGATCAACCGGCAGGGCTCCGCACAGGCTGCATCGCGGACTTCGCCGGTCTGTTGACCTACGGCTTCCGGCATCGGCGGCTGGAGCGGGAGTTCACCTTCGCCTCCTTCATGTTTGCGATCCAAGCGCCAAGGGGCATGGAGCCGCAGGTGGTCGACGAGACCGAGCAGATCGCGGGTTGGATGTGGTGTCTTCCGGACGATCTGCACCAGGTTGCCACCGACCTGTGTGCCCTGAAGAAGCGGACGCCCGAATGGGCCGATTGGGGCCGCTTCAGGGCGGCGGTTCACGCCGAGGCGGCGCGGTACTTGGAAGCCCGTGGCCCGTCCGGTGTCGGCAATCGTAGAGTGGCCTGAGTTCGGCCGGGTTGAATTGGGACGGCGGAGCCCGCCGGTCCGCCGCGAACTCCTCTACCAATCCGCGTCGGCGTAGAACTGATCCAGGTCGTCGAAGCCGTTCTCCAGGATGTGTTCTGCGGCAAAGTGTTCACACAGGGCAATCACCGAGTCGGGCTGGGCCATCCAAGTCCAGTCCCAAATCTGATCCATCTCGGTTGCGACGACCCCTTCCATGGACCGAATGTGCTGCATGGTGAACTCCGCCAGGTCCGCGCCCGGGGAGCCGAGCAGCAGGAGGGACAGGTCGTCGGCCTGGCCGTTGTAGGAATTGAGCGACCACACCACGCGCACGGGCTCGTCGGCCGGCAGCATCGCGCAACGCTCCTGGACGGACCGATCCTGGCCGGGTGCCACCGTCACCTCCAGGAAGGCGGAACAGGCTTCGGTGTGGGGCAGGACCTCCATTTCAAGGTCCAGCAACAGATCCAGGTCGGCCGAACCGCTGAAACTGAAGGCCGTGCGCGTTTCGCGCACGCCGGCCACGCTCCGGATTTGGTCCAGCATCAGGCTCTCGAAGCTGGTGAAGTTCTCCACCAGGCAGACCAGCCGGCAGTCGCCCCGGTTCCGGAAGGTGTTGAGCCACAGGGGGGTGGCCCCGCTGCTGTACCAGACCTGCAGATTCTCCTGCAACGCCTGGTGGACGGAACCGTCGCGGCCGCTTTCAACCACGGCGTCCACAAATGCAACCTGGAGGCCGGTGCGCTTGTCTTCAAGCATGGCTGTCATGGGTTCGGAATAGCCGTCCGGCGGCGCGGTGCCGGTCAGCGACTGTCCAGCGTCTGGGTGCGCACGACCAGCAGGTACTCGGTCAACCGGGTGCCGAAACTGGATACGGTGACCAGAATCTCGCCGCCCGCGGGATCGTACCATGCGACGGTTTCGACCTTCGGGTCCATGGATGAGGTCCGAAAGTGCAGTTCGTGGCTGTCCGGATCGTACCGGTTGCTTTCCAGATCCAGGTCCTGATCGCTGAGCGAGACCAGGACGAAGGAGATCAGATGGGCGTTCTCGGGCACCGGGTAGCGCCAATGCTGGACCCCGCCCGGCTCAATCTCCCTGGCCACCACGCCCATCTCCGGCAGCCGCGCGGGCGGATCGGCAATGCCAATGTCCAGGGTGTAGTAGCCAAACCCGTACCGCGTGTCGACACCGATGTAGTAGTCCCCGGCCGCCGGTGCCAGGAAGGTTACGGGACTGGCCAGCATGTTGTCCCGGACTTGGCGTTGGCGGCCGAAGACGAGGCCGTGGGCAGCCACGATGGCGGGGGACTTGAGTTCAAGGGTGACCTGCTGGCCCGCAGCCGGAACATGGAAGCCGTGCAGGTTCAGCGGATCGTCCTCGCCCTGCGAGGCGGACTGCTGCCCTCCGGCATGACTGAAGAACGTTTGGACCGGCTCCACCCCCAGTTCCAACCGGAAGCGTGCCGGCCCCTGACCGGCCGTGCGGGTGACCGTCACCAGGTAGGAGTCGGGGGTCAACAGCAGTTCCCCGATGTGTTCGGTGGACAGCGGCGTGGCGCTGCGCGCCACCTGTCGGGTGGGTTCCGACAGGGGCTGGACGGACAGGTCCAGATCGCCGCCGAAGTCCGAATCGAGCGCCAGGTTGGCCACGACCCCGTCGTCCAGCGTCAGGCGGAAGTGCTGGGTTTTGCGGTTGGGCGCCAGCGTGCCTTCCGCCACCGAGTTCAGGTAGAGCGGCGTCAGTTCGGTGGCACTGGGCTGCAGCAGTGTGAAGGAGGGTGCAATCCCGCCCTCGGACCGTTCCAGCACCATGTCGTACAGGCCGCCGGCCGACCAGAAACTCAGTGTGGCCTCCGTGCGCACTTCCTCGGACAGGTCGAGATCGGCTCCTTGCAGGCGGAGTTGGAACGGAGCCGCCGGACCGTCCTCCAACCGCAGAATCCATTCGGTTGGGCCGGCCTGCTCGGGGATGCGCAGCTGGGCATGCAGGTTGGGCACGTCCAGGCTCTGGCTGGGCAGGTGCTGTCCCGGATCGACGTGGCGGACAACGGCCGGGTTGACGGAGTAGGTGCCGTGGTGCCGCACGACCGCGAAGTCGAAGGTGGCGTCGTCCAGGGCCGCGAAGGTGAATTCATAGGTTCCGGGCCGCAGGGTCAGGTCAATGGGGGTGAACGGGTTGGCGAAGAGCGGGTCGCCGCCGGCGGCGGATATCGTTACCTGGACCTGCTGTGCCACGGGCAGAAGTCCGGTTGTCAAACGATAGCGGCCCACCTGCTCCACATCGAGTTTGTAGACGGCCTCGTCCCCCGCCAGCATCTGCACCGCATGAATGTCGCCCGGCTGCATTGGCAGCTGCGCGGATTCCGGTGCCGCCGGCGAGGTGTCCTGAGCCAGAACGCGGACGGGCAGAACCGCTGCGGCGGCGATCAGGCAACAAAGGAGCAGGGCCGCGGGCAGGGCGCGCGGCCGCTTCAGGGGGGTGTTTGTCATGGGATGTGCCGGATGGTGGGGTGCAGGCTGAAGTTGTTGCCTGTGGTTGGGATGGTGGCAGCCCCGAGCCCTGGTTTGGCAGGGAATCAGAGCTCGATCGGAGACCAGTCGTAACGGGCCTTTTCGGCCAGGATGATGCTGCAGACTTGTTCCACGGTCACGTCCTGCTGGTTGTCGCGGTTTACGACCACGTATTGGAACTCATTGATGCGTTTCATTTCCTGTCGGGCTTCGGCAATCCGCATCCTCAACTGGCCGGGCGGATCCGCCTTGCGTTCCCTCAGGCGGGTCACCAGTTCGTCCTCGGACGGTGCCGTCAAAAAGATGGTGATGGCCTCCGGAATCAGTTTGCGAATGGTTTCCGCGCCCTGAACGTCGATGCGCAGGATGACATCCTGGTCCCTGTCCAGGGCCGATTGCACCTGTTCCTTGGGAATTCCCTTGTAATCGCCGTAGACGTTGGCATATTCGAGAAATTCGCCCTGTTCGATCATGTCGGCGAACCGACTCTTGTCGACAAAGTGGTAGTCGACCCCGTCGATCTCGCCGGGGCGGATGGGACGGGTGGTGGCGGTCACGATGAAGTGGGCGCCGGGCATCCGCTTCTTGAGGCCGCTGAGCGTGGTGTCCTTGCCGACGCCGCTGGGGCCGGAGAGCACGACAACCAACGGTCGCTGATGGCAGACCGCCTCGTAGATGTGAGACGGATCCTGCTCCTGCACCTCGTTGCCGGCATTGTCCTCAGGCATCAGCATGGCAGGAATTGTAGGACTCGGCAAGGCTGGATCCCAAAGATCGGTGTTGGCGTCAGAAGCGGTGGAACTCATCAATCGACCAAACGAAGACCGAGGCTCCCCCCAACTGCTTCTCCACGGGATCCGGGAGGTGCAGCTCCCCCAGTTCCATAACCGGGGGCAGGGGCGTGACGAATCGTGTGCGGGCCTGGCAGGTCTCCCGCACCAGGTCGAGGAGGCGCTGGACATCCTCGTCCTCGACGCCGCAGTAGATTGTGGCGTTGCCTTCGTGGAGGTAGCCGCCGCGCGAGTTGACAATGGTCGCGGTGAATCCCTGGCCGGACATCGAGTCGAGCAGTGCGCTGCTGTCCTGATAGCGCACCACGGCCATGACCATCTTCACACGACTGCCTCCGCCGCATTGGGAAGCAGGACGGAGACCCCGTCCCAAATTCTGGCGTGGACCGCGGCCGGGCCCTCTTTGGCATCCACGGTCAGCCAGCGTTCCGGATCCTGCCCGGCCAGCTCCAGGTAGCCTTCATAAACGCGTTGATGGAAGGAAAGGTCCAAGGCGTCCATGCGGTTCCATTCGCGCGTACCGGCATGCGCCAAACGGTTCCGCGCATCCTTGTGCTCCTCCGTCCGGCATCGAGCCAACCCGTCCGCCGGGGGAATGTCCAGAAAGATGCGCAGGGACGGTTCCAGGCCGCCGGTGGCGTATTCGATCATGGGCCTGAGCAACGACAGATCCTGGCGGTGGCCAAAACCCTGATAGGCAAGGGTGCTGTCGGCGAACCGGTCGCACAGGACGATGCGGCCTTGGTCAAGGGCGGGTTTGAGCACTTCCGTGACCAACTGGGCCCGGGCCGCGGCGAAGATCAGGGTTTCGGCCCGGACATCCAGAGGCTGGCCGGGATGGTTCAGCAACACGTCGCGCAGGGCTTCGCCCACGGCCGTGCCGCCCGGTTCCCTGATCGCCAGGATCCTGTGCCCGGCATCTTCCAGGCGTCGGGCCAGCAGCGCGGACTGTGTGGTCTTGCCACTCCCTTCCGGGCCCTCGAATGTGAGGAACAAGCCCCGGCAGGACATTACGTGCGCTGTCGGAAAATCTTGACCCGGCGATGGGGTTCCCGTCCCAGGCTGTTGCTGGCGAGGTTGGCTGCCCGGGCCAACTGGTGCTGCTGGTCCCGCACCATCGAAGGCTGGGGTGACAGTTCGATGTTGTCCAGGCCGGCGCCAACCTTGCGGATGGCGGCCTGCGTTTCGCGGATGGCGGCATCGTAGGGATCCCGGTCGGTGGAACCCAGGTGGAAGAGATCCACCAGCATGCGTTCCATTTGGGAGGCCGTGTTGTTGCGCAGGACATAGACCGGAATATCGGAGCGCTCCGACAGGGAAAGCACGTGCGACTGCGTCCGGTAGTGGTTGCGCAGGGTGACCACCACGTCCGCGTGGCTCAGGTCCGTGACTAAGGAGACCGGCACGTTCAGGTTGCGGGAGGCGGCCCGCAGCTTGTTCTGGCCGATGCCGAAGGGGAACACGCGCAGGGTCTGATGGCGCGCGCCGTTGGTGCCGTTGGCCTCGGGGGGCCGGGTGGCGGACCGATCCCGGCGATGGAAGGCCTCCGAATCGATGTTCAGGTCCCGGGCGGTGCCCTGCCGCAGACCGGCCGACCGCGAAAACTGCTCGGAGGGTCCCTGGGAGTCCGTCAGTTCTTGCTGGATGGCACCGGCGTCGTCCACCTGACGCAGTTCCGGCTTGAGTTTCCAGCCGAGCAGCAGACCGTCCACGGCACTGCCCACGTCCTGGTGCAGCACCATGCGCTGGCGTTCCTGGATTTCGATCAGGACGTCGAAGGTGGGGGGCGCCCGCCGTTCCAGGACGGTCTTACGGGTGCCGCGCCGCCGCGCCTCCTCGTCCGACAGGGTGACGCTTTCAAGGCCGCCCACCAGATCCGAGAGGGTCGGATTCATGATCAGGTTCTCGAGCGTGTTGCCGTGGGCCGTGCCAATCAGCTGCACCCCCCGTTCGGCAATGGTGCGGGCGGCCAGGGCCTCGAGCTCCCTGCCGATTTCGTCGATGATGATGGTCTCGGGCATGTGGTTTTCCACCGCTTCGATCATCACCTCGTGCTGCAGGTCCGGGGTGGCCACCTGCATGCGGCGGGCGCGGCCGATGGCGGGATGGGGGATGTCCCCGTCGCCCGCAATCTCGTTGCTGGTGTCCACGATCACCACGCGCCGGTCGTCGGCGAGGACGCGGGCGGCTTCGCGCAGGAGGGTGGTCTTGCCGACGCCGGGCCGTCCCAGTAGCAGGATGTTGCGGCCGCCTTCGATCATGTCGCGGATGATCTCGATCGTGCCCGAGATGGCTCGCCCCACGCGGCAGGTGAGGCCGATGATTTGGCCGTTGCGGTTGCGGATGGCGGAGATTCGGTGCAGCGTGCGTTCGATCCCGGCGCGGTTGTCGCGGCCGAAGTCGCCGATGCGGCTAATGGTCTGCTCCAGATCGTCGAACCCGATCTCCCGGGTGCCCAGTGTATCGTCTTCCTGGCTGAAGCGCGCCTCGGGCAGCCGCCCCAGGTCCATGATTACCTCCACCAGCTCCGGTGTCCGGGGATCGGTATCCAGCAGTTCCCCCAAGGGAGGCGGCAGCACGGCCAGCAGCTGCTCCAGGTTGTCGACGATGGTCAGGTGCATGCCGGGCGCGGGGCAGGGATGCCGCGTCGAAGCAAGGGGGCAGGGCCAAGCCGCGCCGGCCGGCTGGCGGAGGGCAGGGGAGCCAACACCTGGGCGCGCGCCGGCAGGCAGGCCTCACGCGGGTCGCGCTGGCGGGGGAACGGGACGGAAACGGGTGCCGGGAGTGTCAAATACGAAGGCAAGGACTTCTGGATTCCGTACGCGCAGTATACAACGCTGGAGCTTTCCCTGATACTGTCGCGGTACCGGAATCGGATTGTTGCGGGGTTGGTTCCGTCCGGTGGCTTTGGGATCCGAATCGGGAACGGATGTGGGACAAGGCTTTAACATGGGGTTCCTGCCAACCGATCCGAACGCCTGTCGCCGCGCCCCGTGCCGGGTAGAACCTCCGTGCCGCCGCGTCCACCACCTTGAGGAACCACATCCGTGAGCGGTCCTTCCCGCCTGTCGCAACCCGTCCTGACGGTGCTGTCCGTGCTGACGTTCCTGTTGGCCGGCTGTACCGCCATTCCCTTCGGTTCCCCGCCCATGGCGGGGAGCACCTGGTTGATGGAGGGAGGCAATCCCCAGCGCCTGCGGACCTCCGGGGACGGTCTGTCGCCGCCCCTGGTCCGCGAGCGGGGGATCGAGATTGAGGGGGCGGGGCTGTTTGCCAGTCCACCGTCCATCGGTCCGGAGCACCTCTACGTCGACATGGAGGGGGGCTTGGACGCGGTGGCGGCCGCCGACGGCAGCCGCGCCTGGCGGATTCGCCTGCAGGGTTTTTACCTCTCCCCCGTGGTGGACGGGGACCGCGTGTACGTACGGGCCGAGGCGGGCAATCAGGGTGCCCTGATCGCCCTGGATGCGGGGAACGGCGATCTCCTGTGGCAGTTCGACTTTCCCGAAGTGGGCAGCGATGCGGAAAACATGGGTGGTCACGTGACGGCACCGTTGCCGGCCCGCCGCAGCCTTCTGATCGCGAGCGGTCGCAACCTGCACGCCGTCGACCGCGACACCGGTGCGGAGGTGTGGCGCGCGCGCCTGGCGGAGCCGGTCACGTCCTCGGTTGCCCTGGGCGACGGCTTGGCCTATGTTGCCGACTTTTTCAATATCTACGCCTTCGACACGGAGTCGGGCGCGGAGGTGTGGCGGCATGGCGACGAGCAGGTGGCACAGTTCTTTGCCCCGGTGGTAGTGGACGGTCAGGTCCACGTGTCGTTCCAGAACTCCTTTCGGGCCCTGGACGGCGGGACCGGCGATGTGGTTTGGGAGGCGGAGCCGGCGGTGTCCCCCGTGATCCCCGCCGGAGCCGCCGGGGACCGGGTCTACAGCAAGTCCGGGCATCGGCTGCGCGCCCACGATTTGCAGACCGGAGAGGTGCTCTGGACCTACGAGACGCTCAACTTCGTGTCGCTGCCGGCCATTGCGCGTGGACACCTCTATGTCGTGGTCCGCTTCGGGGAGGGCAGCCACCTGGTGGCCCTGGACGCCGGGGACGGAACGGAGGTCTGGCGGTCGGTGCGCATGGACTTGGCCCGCACGGCACCGGTCATCGCCCTTGGCCGAGTATGGGTTAGGAATGGCCAAGGTGGTATAGTCACCTTCCTTCCTGCGAATTGAAACGAGCCCGACGTTCGTCCGGTGCCCATGGGACCGGCGGGACAGGGACCCCTGCGATGCTCTCGATATTGCCGAGACAGAAGATGGCCCGCAACGAGGCCCTCTGGTTCTGGCTGTTCATTTCCCCGTGGATCGTGGGGTTGATTCTCTTCCGCGGCGGCCCGATCCTCGCCTCACTGGCGTTGAGCTTCACCGAATACAACGTGGCCGATCCGCCGAAGCTGGTCGGGTTCGAGAACTACGCGCGGCTCCTGCAGGACGACGTCTTCTACAAGTCCCTGCGGGTATCGGGTCTCTACACGCTGATGGCCGTGCCCCTGGGCATTGTCGTCTCCCTGTTGATGGCCATGCTCCTGAACCAGAAGGGCGTGCCCTTCCTGGGAGTGTTCCGGACCCTCTACTACATCCCCGCGCTGGTGGCCGGCAGCGTGGCTGTCGCCCTGCTGTTTCAGTGGCTGCTCAATCCCAGTTTCGGCATCATCAATTTCCTCATCAGCCGCTTCGTCGGCGAGGAGGGGCTGGTACCGCTGGGGCTTTCGGGCCCGCGGTGGTTCTTCGATCCCAATTGGGTGGTGCCCTCCTTTGTGCTGATGAGCCTGTGGGGCTTCGGCGGTTCGATGCTGATCTATCTGGCCGGACTGCAGGGGGTGCCCACGGCATTGTACGAGGCGGCGCGGATTGACGGCGCCGGGGCCTTCCGCCGGTTCCGCAACGTGACCCTGCCGATGATTTCCCCGGTGATTTTGTTCACCTTCATCACCGGCATGATTGGTTCGTTCCAGATCTTCACGCCGGCCTACATCGTCAGCGGCGGGGGCGGCGGACCCGCCTACGCCTCGATGTTCTATGTCCTCTACCTGTATCTCAACGCGTTCCGCCGCTACCGCTTCGGGTTCGCCTCGACGCAGGCCTGGTTCCTGTTCATCATCATCCTGGTGCTCACGATCATCGCCCTGAGAGCGTCCCGCAGTGCGGTCTACTACGAGTCGCCCGGCGACGACAAGATGATTTAGGCAGGCCCCGGAACAAGCCATGGCCGAACAGACAGCCGCCCAACCCTTTGCTCCGGTCGTGGACCGCGTTCCAACGCGTTCCCTGTCCATCCGCGGCCAGGAGCGACTCGTGGCCTGGATTGCCACGGCCGTTCTCGTGTTGGGCCTGACCGTGGTTCTGTTTCCCCTGTTCTGGATGCTGTCCACCAGCCTCAAGGGGGAGATCGAAGCACTCAAGATCCCGCCCAACTGGATCCCCAAGTCGTTTCAGTGGGTCAACTATCGGGATGCCTTGACCCACAACCCGTTCGGTACCTACTTCAGGAACACGTTTTACTTCGCCGGCATGGTGGTGATTGGCGAGGTCCTTTCCAATTCGTTCATTGCCTATGGCTTCGCCCGCCTGCGGGCACCGGGCCGCAATGTTCTGTTCATCATGGTGTTGGCTACCCTGATGGTGCCGGCCGAGGTCACGATCATTCCGACCTACGTGTTGTTCGCCAAGATTCCCGGCCAGTGGCTGAACACCTACAACCCGCTGATTGTGCCGGCCTGGCTGGGCAGTGCCTACCTCATCTTTCTGCTGCGCCAGTTCTATCTGGGCATTCCCTACGAGTACGACGAGTCGGCGCGTCTGGAAGGCGCCTCGCGCTTCGGCATTTGGTGGCGCATCATCCTGCCGCTGTCCAAGCCGGCCCTGGGCGCGGTGGCGATCATGTCGTTCATCTTCCACTGGAATACCTTCCAGGGGCCGTTGATCTACATCAACGACAATGCCAAGTTCCCGGTGTCACTGGGCCTGTCCATGTTCCGCACCCCGTTCGGCGGAACCCCCCAGCACTGGTACATGGCGGCCTCCCTGACCGTGATTGCCCCCTGCATCGTGGTCTTTTTCGTTGCCCAGCGCTACTTCATCCAGGGCATCGTAGTCAGCGGGGTCAAGGGCTGACCGGTTCCGCGGGCCGGCCCCATTCATCAAGGTACAGACTGTCGACATCGGCAGCTGACACAACGAATTGTTTCGATCACGGGCTTGTCCCGACAGGAGAAATACAATGAAGCGACGATTGTTGACCTGGATGGGGCTGCTGGCAGTTCTGTCCCTGGTTTTGGCGGCTTGTGCCGCACCGGCCGGCGGTGATGCCGCGGCCGAGGAGTCCATGCAGCGCGAGCTGGTTTGGATGGCCCGCACCAACGTGGTGGAGAACCCGTGGGAGCAGGATGTCGCAATCCCGGCCTTTGAGGCGGCGAACCCCGACATCAAGATCAATCTGCTGATTGTCGACCAGGCCGACATCGCCGTGAAGCGCGAGGCCATGATTGCAGCCGGCGAGCCGCTGCATGTCTGGTCGCCGAACTGGGGCGGCAACGGTTTCGCCAGCGACCGCGTGCGCGGCCTGCTGCACGATCTGAGTCCCCTGATTGAGCGCGACGGTCTGGACACCTCCGTTTTCATCTCCGAAGTGCTCGCGATTTACGAAAACGAGGGACGGCAGTACGGCTTCCCGTTCCTGACGACGGGCAGCTACATGTTCTACAACATGGATCTGTTCGACGCCGCCGGTGTTGAGTACCCGCCCGTGTCCTGGGATGACGAGACCTGGACCTGGGACCGCGCCCTGGCCATTGCCCAGGAACTGACGGTCAATCCCGACGATCCGATGAACGCCACCTACGGCTGGGTCGAGGGCATTTGGCCGGCGGAGGCCATCACCTGGCTCTTCGACGCGTTCCCGTGGCCCGACGACGCCTTTGACACCGGCTTTGCCCAGAGCATCGATTTCACGTCCGAGGGAGCCGTCAACGCGTTCCAGTCCCGGCACGATTTGACCTACAAGCACAAGGTGGCGCCGGATGCCGCGGCCATTGAGGGACTGAGTGCCCTGGGCGGCGACTTCCAGAGCGGCAAGGTCGCCATGAAGACAACCGGCGGCTGGGGCTGGTGGGTCTACAGCACGGTCACCCCCGAGGTCGAGGGCGGTTTCTGCTGGGGCGTGGCCCCGCTGCCCTTCGGCGCACCGGGTGCTCCGACGCGTGCCGTCATCTTCACGGATCCGTGGGTGATCACGGCGGGCATGGAAGGCCAGGAGCTTGAGGATTCCTGGACGTTCCTCAAGTACCTCATTTCCGAGGATGCGGCCCGCGCCTACATGCAGGCCACCAACACGCCGCCCACCCAGCACAAGCTGCTGGAGGAGTGGTACCAGCAGTTCGGCTGCATGGATCCGGCCGACGTGAAGGATGTCTACCAGGGCGCCTTCACCAACGGCCTGGAGTCCAGCAACCACCTGATGGTCGGCTTCGACGAGATCAACAGCACCTGGGACAACCTCCTGGGCGTCTTCTGGAGCGATCCCGAAGGCGATGCTGCATCGTTGCTGCCCGACGTGGAGGCTTCCGTCAACGAGGTGCTTCTGCGCATCGCCGAGGAACAGGACCACAGCTTCGAGTAGCACGGTATGGGTTCAACGGGTCGGCGGTTGGTTTCGCACCAACCGGTCGGCTGTCAGTTGAAGCCAGCCATATGGAAGGCGGCCTGGTTGAACCAGGCCGCCTTTTTTGTGCAGGGGGTGGCGGGAGAGGCCGGGATCTGTTTCCAAGCCGAATGGAGGAACCGGGCGCGGATGGCCAGGACCATCCAGGAGTTGGGTCGGGTTCGCGCATGGATGTGGCCAGTCGGGTGCCAACGGCTGGCAGGAGCGGCATCTACGGACTGAACGCAGCGGGCTGAAGGTTCACGGAGAGTTCCAAAGTTAATCCGGAACAACGCGTTGGCGAGAGCACGCGATTGGTCGTGAAGCACTTGAGTAAGCAACGCCAGCGACTGCAAGCGCCATCCCAATCGTTCACATTTGGAATGCCCATGTTGCCAAGTGCCAAGCTCGCTCCTGTAGGCGCCGCCGTCTTCCTGACCGGTGCCTGTGCCCTGATTCAGGAACTGATCTGGGTGCGTCAGGCGACGCTGGCCTTTGGCCTGAGCGTACAGGCCTATGCCGCCGTCGTAGTGGCCCTGCTGGGAGGAACCGCGCTCGGCAGTTGGCTGTTTGCCCGGGCCATGGGGCGCATTCACCGGCCGCTGCTGTGGTTTGCCGGGATGCAGGTGGCACTGGCCGGACTGGCGCTTCTGACTCTCCTGAGCCTGGAGCAGGTTCGCCACCTCTACGCCGCGCTGGCACCCGACCTGGGCCTGGAGCAGGGCTTTGTCCAAGCGCTGCGCCTCGGTCTGTCGGTGGCGGTGTTGTCGCCGATTGCCCTGCTGGCGGGAGGGTCCCTGCCGTTGCTGGGCCAGTGGGCAGGCCGCCAGGACACACGGCGCGGCAGCGCGCTGGTTGGACGCCTGTATGCCTGGGAGACGGTTGGGGCCGCGATCGGATGCGGCTGTACCGCCTTAATCCTCCTGCGTACGCTGCCGGCCGAAGCTGCCATCTGGATTGCGGCCGGCCTCCATGTCGCGGCCAGCCTGTTGGCTCTTTGGGCCCATCGAACGGCTCCGTCAGGTACGACCGGTGCCTCCACATTCCAACGATCAGGTGGAACTTCAGCCAGATCCGGTCGACATCATCGCGGCACGTGGCTGCTGGTGGCCTACGGGGTTTCCGGTGCCGTTGCCCTGGGCTATCAGGTGGTGTGGGGCCGCGTCCTGGCGGTGTTTACCCTGGATGCCGTCTATTCCTTTGCCATCGTCCTCACCGTGTTTCTGATGGGGTTGTCGATCGGCAGCGGGGTGGCCGCGCGGCGGCTGAGGCGGCATCAACCCTCCCTGGCCGGTTTCGGGCATCTGCAGCTGTGGCTGGCGGTCCTTGGTCTCGCGACCGTCTTTCTGTTCTACCTCCTGCCGCTGGTGGCCTACGAAGACCTCTTCGGTGCCTACAGCCTCGGCAGGGCCATCCTGTTCGAGTTCCTGTTGGCCGTGTTCGTTCTGCTGCCGCCCACCTGCCTCATGGGGTACCTGTGGCCGATCGTCCAGCATCTGGCGGCGGAGAACACGGACGGCAACCTGGGCGTCTCCACGGGTCGGGTCAACGCTGTCAACACGCTCGGGGCCGTCGCGGGTGTGCTGGCAACCACCTTTGGGCTAATCCCGATTGCGGGGCTGCAGGGGTCGTTGTTCCTGCTGGCCACGGGAAGCCTGCTGTTGGGCTTGGCCTCGCTGGCCGGGTTTTCGCTTAGGGTGGCCGCTCCGGTCCGGAATCTCCGGTGGCCGGCCGCCGCGGCCGTTCTCCTCCTGGTCGGTTTCGTCCTGCGGCCCCCGGCCGTGTATCTCGGCTTTCGGCAGGACCCCGGCGAATTCATGGCCTTCTACGCCGAAGGCGTGGATACGACCGTGGCCGTGTTCGATGTACCGGAGAGCAACATCAAGGTGTCCTTCGTGAACGGCCGCATCGAGGTCCCGACGGACGCGATCAGCATGCAGGCGTTCCGTGCCCTTGGCCATCTGCCGCCCCTGGTCCGGGAAGAAGCCCAACGCGCCTTGATGCTGAGTTTCGGCAACGGCATCGCCACCGGCTCCCTCGACGGCCACGGAATTCCCCACGTGGACGCGGTTGACCTGTCCCGCGAAATGTTGGAAGCGGCCGCAGTGTACTGGGAAGAGAACCACAACGTTCTCCATTCGCCGCGGGTGCGGCTGCATGTGGAGGACGGTCGCAACTTCCTGCTGCGCACTCCTCACCGGTACGACATCATCACGACGGATGCCACGCATCCGGCCAACACCAGCAGCTGGGCCCTCTTCACACACGAGTTCTACGAATCCGTGGCCGAGCACCTGGCGCCCGGCGGGGTCTTCTTCCAGTGGCTGCCGTTCCATAGCATGTCCGAGGATGACTTCCGCCTGATCCTGCGGACGTTCCGGGCCACCTTCCCGCACTCCGTTCTCTGGTATACCGGGGGCAGCCACTCGATTGTGATGGCCACACCCGAGCCGTTCGGGGACGCGGACCTCCAGGCGCTGCTCGCGCGCATCGACGCCATGCCGCGGGCGCGCGAGGATCTTGGCGCCGCCACGGCCGTGGCGGCGCACTTCGCACTAGACGCGGAGCAGTTGGCGGCCTATGTTGGCGAGGGGGACATCGTCAGGGACAGGCAGGTCTTCTTCGCGCCGGTGGCGGACCGGGTGATTGAGATCGCCGAGTCGTTGGCGGTTGCCGGGAGGCGCTGAACCTGAACATGGCCGGGCACGCGAGTCCATCCGGCTTGGGTGTGGGATAAGCGTCCAACCGAAGGGGCTCGGTACCGGGGTAGGGATGCCGGTCCCCGTGTTGGTTCAATGAATAATGGCCCCGCGTGGCGGGTGCTCCGCGCCATGGGGGTGCCTTAATACTACAGTTGTACATGATTGTGGCATACTGAAAAAGCCGTTTGCCCGTCGTTCCGGAGCTCCCATGTCCCTGGCTGCCGTCCTGCCTGCGCCCGTGCCCGCCCCCGAACCCCTGGCCGCGGCCACGGTGCGCGGCTGGCAGGCCCACCGGGCCGAGGTCGACCGGCGGCTGGCCCCCTGCTTCCGACGGCCGGAGGCCCGCCGGCGGGCCGCGGCCTACCTGGACGGCCTGCTGGGCGATGCCCCGCGCAAGAACGGCTGGCAGCTGGCCGAGACGGCCGGCGACGCCACCCCCTACGGCCTGCAGCACCTGCTGGGCCGCGCGGTCTGGTCGGCCGACGCGGCGCGGGACGAGTTGTATGCCTATGTGGCGGAGCACCTGGGGGATCCCGAGGGCGTGGTCGTGGTCGACGAGACGGGCTTCCCCAAGAAGGGGACGCACTCGGCGGGGGTGGCACCGCAGTATTGCGGCACGCTGGGCAAGGTGGGCAACTGCCAGGTGGGGGTCTTCCTGGCCTACGTCGGGCCCCTCGGCCACACGCTGCTGGACCGGGAACTGTACCTGCCCGAGGCCTGGACGAAGGACCCGGACCGGCTGCAGGCGGTGGGGCTGGCCCCCGACACGCCCCTGGCGACCAAGCCGCAGCTGGCCCGGCGCATGTTGGCCCGGGCGCGCGACGCGGGGGTGCCGATGGCCTGGGTGACGGGGGACACGGTCTACGGCCATTCCCGCGCGCTGCGCAGCTGGCTCGAGGACGAGGGGCTGCACCATGTGCTGGCGGTGCCGCGCAACGAGGAGCTGTGGGCCGGCACCGACCTCTGGCGCGTGGACGAGGTGCAGGCGGCCTACGGGGACCGGGAGTGGCACCGGCTCAGCGCCGGCGCGGGCAGCAAGGGGGAACGGTGGTACGACTGGCAGTGCTGGATCCTGGCGGAACCGGAGGATGCCGACTGGGGCCACTACCTGCTCTTCCGGCGGGCCCCGGCGGACCCGGACGACTGGCAGGCCTATGTGGCCTTCGCCCCGCAGGGCTGCGACCTGGAGACGCTGGTGGGCGTGGCCGGCCGCCGCTGGGCCATCGAGCACGCCTTCGAGGCGGCCAAGCAGGAGACGGGCCTGGACGACTACGAGGTGCGCAGCGCGCACGGTTGGCATCGGCACGTGACGCTCGCGATGTGGGCCCTGGCCCTGCTGGCGGTCGTGCGGGCGGCCGCCCTGGACCGCCAGCACCCCCAAAAAAAGAGTCCGCAACGGCACAGCCTGACGGCCTTCAAGCGGTCGCGCGGCCTGGCCGGGGCTTGAGCCTGCCGGAGATCCGGCGCCTCCTGTTGCGCCTGCTGCTGCAGGTGCCGCGGGGGGTGCGGCGGGTCCTGGCCTGGTCGCACTGGCGCCGCCGGCATCAGTGGGTGGCCCAATGCTGCCACTACCGTCGGCAGTACCTCAAATTGCATCAAGTACAACTGTAGTATTAAGCCGAATCCGGGGCATCAAGTGTGGACATGCGCCTCGGGCCGGCCGACGCAGTGGAGCCCCGGTTGGCTGCGACCACCGGACTTGCCTGGTGCATCGGCTCGGTACAAGCCACAGGAGAATCTCCACATGTGCAACCTGCCCCGAGCGAAGTTTGGGTTGCCCAAATGGTATTTGCCGATCGCGCTCATGTTGGCCTTAACCGGTTGCGTCATGCCTTCCGACATGGTGGCCGAACCGGTTGGGGATACGTCCGCGGCAGTGCCGGCCGGCACCGATACTTCCGGTTCCGCCGACAGCCTGTACGACCTGAACCATGTCCTGGAGGTCGGCATCGACATGCCGCCCGCAGACTGGGACGCGCTGCGTCTGCCGTATCGGACCATTGCCGACATTGTCGGCGGGGCCGATTGCCTCGCCAGTCCCAGGGAGTCGATTTTTGACTGGCACGCAGCCGACGTCACCGTCGACGGCCGGGTGTTTGCCCAGGCAGGGGTGCGCAAGAAGGGCTTTTATGGTTCCCTCAGCGAGGACAAGCCGTCGCTGAAGATCCGGCTGGACAAGTACAACGACAGCGCCTTCGACGGGGATGTGACCCGGTTTACCCTCAACAACGCCAAGCAGGACCCGTCGGCCATCAACACCTGCATGGCCTACCACGTCTTCGCCGCAGCCGGCCTGCCGGCTCCCCGCTGCAATTTCGCAACCGTGGAGGTCAACGGAGAGGACTTGGGCCTCTTCGTGCATGTGGAGGAGATCAAGGAACCCTTCCTGGAGCGCCATTTCGGAGACGCTGGCGGCAATCTGTACGAAGGCACCGTGAGTGATTTCAATGGGGGATACCGGGGCACGTTTGAGAAGAAGAACAACGAGGAGACGAACGACTGGTCCGACATTGAAGCCGTGACGGCCGCCCTCGAGGAGTCCTCCCCGGCCGGCCTTGAAATCCTGGCCGAACTGGTGGACCTGGATCAGTTCCTTACCTTCTGGGCGGTCGAGGTGTTGCTGGGACATTGGGACGGCTATGCCGGGAACCGCAACAACTTCCTCATCTACCGGGTGCCTGGACAGCCGTTCGCTTTCATTCCCTGGGGTGCCGACCAAGTGATGGGAGGTGTTGACAATCCGCTGGACGGCATCACAACACCCACTTCGGTGTACGCGCATGGTGACATTGCCTATCGACTGTATGCCGATCCGGACGGTCGGGCCGCCTATGTCGCGCGCCTGCGGGATCTGCTTGCGAATGTGTGGAACGAGGCGGAACTGACAGCCCTGGCGGAAAGGATGGCCGGTGTGGTGACAGGCCATCTGCCACCGGCGGCGCGGACTGCGGTGGCCGAGGACGCCAACCGGGTGTACGGGTTCATTGCCGGCAGAAAGGAAGCGGTGCTGGCCGATCTGGCATCGGAGCCGCCGGACTGGCCGTGGCCACAGCGCACGTCCGAGGATATTTGTGTGCCCGAACGGGGATCCTTTGCGCTTGGTTTTGAGACGACCTGGGGCAGCAACGCCAGTGATAACCCCACCGGTGAAGGCGCAGTGGTGTTTGACCGCTACCGGCTTGGGGGACGCGCTGTGAACTTCGTCCAATCCGGTGCCACGGCCGGTCTTGAAGAAGCCCAGGCCGAAGGCTGGGACGAGACCCTGGGCGCGCTCGACGGTCTCGGCAACCGCAACGGCGTGTTCGACAAGCCGGATCACGAAGCGGGCCTTGAATTCGTCCCCGATTTGCCTTCGTTCGACGAGATGCTGGGCTGGGCCGACTTGAACGGCGACGGTTCCATCGAGCGCGGGGAATGGGAAACCATCACAGGCGTAGGCGCGGAAGTCTCCGGGGGAACCCGGGCCGTCATCTCCATTATCAGCCTTGATGACGAGTACCAAACCGATGTGCTGACCGTGACCGTTCCGGTGGAAGACCTGTATCCGGGCTCCGAAATTGCCATCGAGTTCGAGACCGGGAACGGCTTCCACACCGATGCCTTCGGCACGAATACGATTGCCGGGGGCCTTCTTGAGATCATCGAGGTTGGGTCCGAACCGGGCACGGTGATCTCCGGCCGCCTCAGCGGCACCCTGTACGGGCATGAAGGACCCTCCGAACCGGTGGACAGTCTGGTTCAGACCCCGCCCGCGTCGTCGGGCCTGATCATCAACGAGGTGGCGGCCAAGGGCGATCCCCTGGACTGGCTGGAACTTCACAACGCCTCGGACGATCCGATTGACCTGTCCGGGTACCTCCTGGCCGATGATCTGGAGGATCCGGACAAACGCGTTGCCTTCCCGCCGGATACGGTTCTGGCACCCGGTGCCTACCTCCAGGTCCAGTTGGACAAGGACGGCTGGCCCGGATTTGCCTTGGGCAGCGACGAGGAAGTGGGGATTTGGACCCACCGACGGCAACCTGGTGGGCCAGGTGGACTGGGAAGACGGCCAGTCCGGCGAGGACGCGAGTTTCGCGCGTGTGCCGGATGCGCATGGGGAGTTCCGCACGGCCGCAAACCCAACTCCGGGCGAGCCCAATCCGGCGGAATAGGTTCCATTGGACTGCTGGCTCGGCAACAGTGAAAGGTGACATTGATACGGGATCTGCCCCAATGCCGGCAGGTCCCGTCGTGTTGAGGCGCCTTGGTGCGGAGAAGTTCTTGCGGTCAACTCCATGACCAGCACTGCTGCGGTCCTGTTCATGGGGACGCATGCAGGCTGCAGGTCTCCATGGCCGACCGGGTTGGCCGACTGTCTGATCGGTTCACCGTGCCACAGGCTCAAGCACCGCTCCGGTCAGACTTTGGCGCAGAACCTGGTGAAGTCCTCCCGCCTGGTCATCACCAGGATGCTGTCGCCGGGCAGAATCTCGGTGTCGGCAGTTACGTCGGGAACCAGAGTGCGGTCTTCCCGCATGATCTGCAGCACGCGCAACCCATGCCGCGCGCGGAACCCTATGTCGCCCACCTTGCGGTGCACAAACTCGGGCGCGTCTCCAAGCCGCACGGATTCGAGCACGTAGCCCTCCTGGTTGCTGACCCGCATCCACTCCAGGGCCTTGAGACTCCCTGACGGTTGGATCAGGCGAAAGGCCATCGAGTAGGCTGCGGCCAAGGTGGGACTGACGACCTCGTTGGCTCCGGCGAATTCCATCTTGGCCTCGTTCAGTGCGTCCTCCACGCGCGTGGCAATGAAAATGGCGGGGTTCAGGGTGCGGGCGGTGAGGACACCCAACAGGTTGTCGGCATCGTTGGACAGGCAGAAGCAAATGCCGGCCGCCCTGTCGATGCCGGCCTGTCCGAGAACGTCTTCGTGGTCCGCGCTGCCGGCCACGAAGCATAGGCCTCCCGCTGCCACTTCCGCTTCCGCGATGTGCTCCGTATCGCGTTCAATAACAACGACGTCATGTTTCTGTTCAATCAGTAGATTGGCCACAAATGATCCAACCCGGCCATATCCGGCCACAATATAGTGATCTCGCATGCGTTTGATTCTCCTGCGGTTGCGGGTGGACCGCCACGCGCCCGACAGCTGGCCGGCCACGATTTGCTGTGTTCCGACCGTGAACGCATAGGAAATGGCACCGACACCCGACAATATCAGGACGGCGGTGAAGATCCGGCCCTCCTCGGTCAGGTCCTGCACTTCGCCGAAGCCGACCGTGGACAGGGTTATGACGGTCATGTACGTTGCGTCCAGCCAGCTCCAGCCCTCCAGCAGCATGTAGCCGACGGTCCCTGCCAGGAGCACCAGGGCCGGCAGCAGCACCAGGCGAAGCAAGGTCAGGACGGACGGCAATTTCATGGTGCCGGAAATCCTTCGACGGTTGCGCTCGGTCTACCGGTTTGACAGGACACCGCGCCTGCGCCGCGGTGCAGGCGTGCGCGGTTGGCCGGTGACAGTGCCCAGTACCTGCGAGTGCCGGAGTTGTGCCACGAATCCCAGGCGCCGGTAAAAGGCCAGTGTGTCCTCGTTGCTGAGCAGGGCATTGAGACTCACCCGGGTCATGCCGGCCCTGTGCATGGCGTTGACGGCACCGGCCATTAGGGACGTGCCCACGCCCTTCCGGTGCAGGGCCGGATCCACGCATACGCGGACTACGAATCCCTCGGCGCGACCGTCCTGCAGGACGGCTTCCGTCAGGATGAAGCCGGCCGCCTGCCCGCCCGCGTCGGCCACCAGGAGCCGGGCCGATTTCGATTGGGACAGTTGGTTGAGGCGCTGCGCGCCCATGTGCCAGAAATTGGGAAAGGCGCGGGCATCGATCGCCGCCAGTTGCGGCAGGTCTTCGGGCCGGGCCGGACGCAGCGTGTGCTTCGGCTCCAGGCTGGTCATCCGGTGCAGGCGATGCTCCAGGTAGGCCATGGTGTCCAGTCTGCGGAATCCGGTGGCCAGCGCACCGTCAACGAGCCACCGGTAACGGGAAGCAAGGTGGAAGAGGCGGCCCGGCCACTGCCTGTCCAGGTCCGACAGAACCTGCTGGAGCAAGTGCGTGGCGGCGGCCCGGATACCCGTTTCGCCCCGCACCGCGACGCCGCGTCCCGTAATCCGGCTGGGTACACAAGAGGGAAGGGTTGGCGGCCGGTCTTCGATGTCCAGGACCGCGGCCCCTGCGACGCGTTGGGCTGCATCGCGCTGCGCCAGTATGCTCCAGTTGGATGGAGGGTCGGCCAACGCCTCCGGCGGAAAGTCCCGGATGTAGTAATGGTGCCCGCTAAAGAGTTCGGCGAGGTCCTTGGCACAGACTGGGCGGGTGACAGCGGCCTCGGGGCTGTGCAGCCTTGCGCCGGGTTCAGCGTACATGATCCGGACGTCCCGCGTACTGCCGTGCGTAGTAGTCCTGGAATTCGCCGGCGCGCACCGGCTCCCACCACGCGCGGTTGTCGCGGTACCAGCAGACGGACGCGGTGATGCTTTCCTCCACCGACATGGCCGGGCTCCAACCCAGGCCCAGCATCTTGGAGATGTCCAGGCCGTAGCGCCGGTCGTGGCCCGGCCGGTCCTGCACATGCCGGATCAGGGAACGGGGCTTGTCCAGGGTCTCGAGCAGGATGCGCACCATCTCCAGGTTCGTGATCTCCGTGCCCGTTCCGATGTTGTAGATCTCGCCCGGCTGCCCGTGTTCCAGAACCGCCTGTATGCCTGCGCAGTGGTCAAGGACATGCTGGTAGTCCCGCCGCTGTTTGCCGTCCCCATAGACTGGAAGGGGAAGATCGAGCAAGGCGTTGGTGGCAAACAACGGCACCACCTTTTCCGGATACTGGTAGGCGCCGACGCAGTTCGCGCCCCTGGAAAGGGTGACCGGCAAACCGTAGGTTTCGTGCCAGGCCATCGCCATCAGATCGCCGGCGGCCTTGCTGGCGGAATAGGGACTGCTGGGGTTCAGAACATCGCCTTCGGAACTGCGCTGTGACACGGGCACGGGGCCGTACACCTCATCCGTGCTGACCTGGTGGTACCGGGCCACGCCCTGGTCGCTGGCCTGTCGCAGCAGGACGGCCGTGCCGTTGACATCGGTGCGGACAAACGTGTCCGGATCCGCGATGCTGCGGTCCACATGGGTCTCCGCGGCAAAGTTGACCACGATGTCGGGTTGGGCCGCCTGCAGGGCCCGCTCAACGGCGGCGCTGTCGCATATGTCACCGATCACAAGTTCGCATCGGCCCTTGAACCGTGCCAACGGCTCCTCCAAATTTTCCACGCGGCCGGAATAGGTGAGCTTGTCGTAGACCGTGACCTTGGCATCCGGATACCCGGACAGCAGAAAGCGAACGTAGTTGCAACCGATGAAGCCGGCTCCTCCGGTGACCAGGTATCGCGTCACATCACACTCCTTCGTACAGTTCCCGAGACGCCGGCGCGCACTGCACTGCCATCGTGAACGTGGTCAGCGTTTCCCAGGCCGGCAGGAGGCCGGGCACGAGCTCCGGGCTGCCCGGCGCGTGCCAGGCCGGGCGCCAGTTGAACATCTCTGCCTCGCCGTCGGTGACCACAAGGTAGTCCAACTCGTTCTTGAGTGTCCAGAGCAGACGCTGGGCCACCAGGCACAGATGCTGCCACCGGCGTGCCATTTCCGGCTCGACCTCGTCGCGGAACCGTTGCATGGCCGGCCCCTGTCGGTCGGGTTCCCGGGCCACGGGAAACGCCGCCCGATAGCTTGGTGCAAAGGTCTCGACAAAGTAGCATTCCGCCAGCTGGAACCGGGGGATCATCAGGTCGCCGAAAAAGGTAATACGGGTCATACGGTCTGTGCCCCGCATGTCGACCAGAACCTCGGTCTGTTTGGGATACAGATCGAAATAGGCTCCCGCATCGAAGTTCTGCCACTCCGCATAGGCGTGGGACAGGCGCTGAAGGTGATCGGAGAGGCGCCGCAGCACGTGCGCCATGGTGTCGGCCTCGTGGTTGAGCACCGATATGGACGGTCTGGCGTCGAGCAACTCCTCCAGTTTGGGCGGATGATAGGTTCGCACCAGCCCGGCCGCCGGACAGGCCAGCGAACTGCTGTCATATACCCGTTCGCGCTGCACGTTGCGGATGTGTGCGGCCAACGAAGGCACCGACCGAATGTATCGGGTGGCCACGGGAACCGACCTCAACTCTCAACCAGGACTGTGCCGGTGGCAGTGATCCCGGCCTGGGCCAGGGTCCGCCGCGCCCGATGCACGCGGCTCCGGCGGGTGCGGCCGGGCCGGACGGCCATCAGGACCGCGTCCGCGGAGCCGGCCAGAAGTACGCCCACGGGTGATTGATCAAGCGGTGGCGTGCGCCAAATTACGCGCCCTGCACAGGCCATCAGGGCAGGTGCGAACCAGCCGATGGATTCCGTGTTTAACCATTGCAGGGGATCCTCGTTGCTGCATCCGGCCGCCAGGACCAGAAGACCGTGATCATGTGCCGCGGCCGGAGTCAAATCGGGCTGCCCTTTTTGTTCGAGCCATTGCCTGAGGCCGGGGGCCAGGTCCAGATCCGCCTTGAGATGAAGGCCGGGATCCGCCATGTCGGTGTCCACCAACAGGGTCGACGAGGTGTTGTCCCGAAAGGCAAGAGCCAGGTTCCACACTGCGCCCACAGTCGGCACCGAATCGTCCGGGGAGAGCAGCACCACGGAACGGGCCGGCTTGTGGCAGGCCAATTCAATGCTGGCGCGCATGAACCTCAACGCCCGGTCTGTCTGCTCCGGGGTTTCCGGGTGGCGAGAGGTTGGCTTGGCGTTCACTGGTCGGCAAGTGTGGTCAGTTCAGCCGGATGCTGCCCAGGACGGGTTGCGGCACCGACTTCTCGATTGCCTGCCGGGTGAGCAGCCACTCCTCGTCGCGCCAGTGCAGAATCAGGACCAGAGTCAGGCCAGCGGCGAATCCGACGAACAGTCCGGCCAGCACGTTGGTCATGACATTGGGTGCGATTTGCTGCAGTTCGGGTTCCCGGTTGCGGATTTCGAACTCGATGAACTCGATGAATTCCTGTTCCGTGAATTGCAGGGATCGCCGGCTGTGGAACGCCGTTGCGGCTGTTCGGGCCAGGGTGCCGGCGGTGGCCGCGTCGCCTGCGAAGGCCTCGATCGTAATGATCAGTTCCCCGTCGTCCCAACCCGCCCGGAGACCGTCCGCGTTCGTCTGCAGGCCGGTCTGGTCCCGCACTGCAGCCAGAAGCTCGTCCGATGGAAAGGTGGCGACGGCGTTGCGGGCCAGTTCCTTCGTCAGATCGCGCATGCGCCAGTCCATCACGCCCGGAAGCATGCTGATCCGGACCCGCGCCCTGAAGACCGGTTCCTGCACAGTGGTTAAGCCCAGGGCCAAGGCCCCGCACACCGCTGCGGCGGCCACCATGAGCCATCCGTGGCGCAGGAGCAGATGGCCGTATTCGGACCAGGTCATGGGTGATGTGAACGATGATAGGCGGATGGACGCGAAAAAGTATATCGCCTGTACGGAGCGGGAAGTCGTGGTCGGAGCCGTATGTATCCATGTTGCCTGACGACGGTCGGATGCCTATCCATGGGTATTGGAACTATTCAGCTTCCGCGAGCATCCAGATATGTTTCATGAGGAATCAAATCAGTTGGCGACGGATGTGGGCCCCATCGAGCCGATTGGTTGCCTGCTCCTGAACCGTGTTCGCGGCTGACACCGATGCAGGCGGTTCTCCGGTTCCCACGAGATCCGGTACGCCTGGTTGCAATGGCGTTCCTTCGAACCGCGCCTGTACTTCGTTCGGGCTTGGGAGATGGAGTCCGTGGTCCTGCTACGCCTGACCGGAGAGCCGGTGCAGTTCCAGGCGCGGCGAACAGGCCCGTACCAGTCGCCTTCGTCGCGATATGTCTGACAGACGTGGACGGTGGCCAAGTCCACGGGTACGGGCTTGGAGGCGGCAGTGAAAAGGGGCGTTGGGGTACCCGATGAAGAGGGAAGCTCCTCTCTTCAACATCACAGTGAAGAAGATCTGAAACTGTGGTTTCGGCGGTCAAGTCCCAATCCTTGGGTCTGCTCCCGGTTCCCGGAATTGGATACCACCGCAGTGAGGAATTGCGGCTAGTCGGCGGCCAGAAAGCACCTGAATCGTTCCCTGAACAGCCCGGTGCTGAATTGGTCGGCCTGCCGGTACAGGATCTCGCGGTCCCAGTTGGTGGTGTCGGCTGTCTCGATGGCCTCGCAGAGGGCTTCCGGCTCGGAATGGTCGAAGAAGATTCCGGTTTGCCGGTCCGCAACCGTGTCCAGGGCGCCTCCGGCCCTCAGGGCCACGACCGGGCTGCCGGCGCTCATGGCTTCCACCGGGGTAATGCCGAAGTCTTCCTCGCCGGGAAAGATGAAGCCCCTGCACCGCTGCATCAGGTCGACGACCTGGCGCCGCGGAAGGTGGTTGGTGAAGCGGATGTTGGAACCGGCCATGGCCTTGAGTGCGGCGGCGTCCCGACCATCCCCGACAATGACCAGGTTGCGGTCCGGCATGTGGTTGAAGGCGGACACGGCGAGGTCAATTCGCTTGTAGGGAATCAGACGCGAGACGACGAGGTAGAAGTCTTCCCTGGGAGCGGACGACTCGGGCCGGAAGGCTCCTGTGTCAACAGGGGGGTGGATGATTGTGCTGGAACGTCCGTAGATGTCGCGGATCCGCTCCTGCACGGCCGTGCTGATGGCGATGAAGTCGTCCACCTGGCCTGCTGCATCGAGTTCCCATCGGCGCAGGTGTTCCAGCAGCAGCTGCGTGGCCAACCTGGCCGGTCCCGAGACCTGCTCGCGCGCCATGTACTGGTCGAAGTGCCACAGGAACCGGGTCGGTGTAAGGCAGTAGCAGACGTGTCGTGCCTTGTTTTCGCCGGCGGCCGTGCGAACCCCGAGGCAAAAGGCGCTCTTGATGCTGATGACCAGGTCATGGTTGACTAGGTTCATGCTTCGAAAGGCTCTTGGATACAAGGGCAGGAGATAACGGGCGAGGCGATCGCTTCCGGGGATACGATTCAGCCATGAGGTGCGAATGTCCCAGCCGCGCATCGCGTCCGGCATGCGCTGCGGCACATAGAGGCTGGTGTAGATTGGCGCCGACGGAAACATGCCATGCAGCACCTCGAGGACGTATTCCGCGCCACCCACCTGATTGAGCCAATCGTGTACCAGTGCGGTTCGGCCGGCAGCGGGGAGAGCAGTCATGCCGGGTTGCATACGGGTGCGATGTCGGACGGGATGAAAGATGTGGGAATCAGGATTTGAGATGTCGCATCACAGTGAGCCGGTGGCGGGATCGCAGCCTGCCGTAATCGATCCCTGTGGCACCGCGACGAGACCCGCGGAACTGTCATGATGCCCGCGAGTGCCAATCGGCCCAAGTCCATTGTCTTCGTGTTCCTGGATGGTGTGGGTATCGGGCCGGAGGAGGACAATCCGCTTGCGGTTGCCGGCATGCCGTTTCTGGATGCCATGTTGGACGGTGTCCGGCCCACGGTTCGGCATCCCCTGATCGTAACGGACCGAGGGGTAGCATTCCCGGTGGATGCCTGCCTTGGAGTGGAGGGCCGACCTCAGAGTGCCACCGGGCAAGCCGCGCTCCTGACAGGCCGCAACGTGCCGGGCGAATTGGGAGAGCACTACGGTCCCAAACCGAATCCCGGGGTACGCCGGGTGCTGGACCAGGGCACCGTGTTTTCGACCCTGGTCGGCGCGGGCGTGCC
>MPMO01000079.1 GCA_002238555.1 Caldilineaceae bacterium bin34 | reverse complement strand
CCACGCCGGACCCCCACCTCGCCGCCTGTCGCCCCCCGACCCCTGAAGTCCGCACCGCGCCCGCGCACCCCCCGCGATCCGACCGCCTCCACAGGACCGCAAGCGCCACTTTTAGCAGCCAGCAGCCACTGCCATCATCCAGAAAATACCCTTAACAAGCAGGGTCCCCGGGACCGCGTTCCGACAACGGCTGCGGGCCAGGCCCCGGACCGGGCTGGGACGCAGATGCGGCAGGTGCTTGGCGATGCACTCCGCCTGCGGATGGCCTGCGGACGGCAGAAGCAGGGTCGGCTCCCGGCATCGTTGTAATGGTCGATGCCGGACAACCCGCCATGCTTTTTCTGCTGCCTTGATCGTTTTTTTCACCCCGGACCGGCTTGACCTACCCCTGTCAGCGGGCAGGCATGGTGGAGGACGGGCTCCGGTGACAGAGGGTGGACAAGATCCCTGCAGGAAAGCCTGTGTTTTCATATTTGTCCATGCGAAGTGCTTACCTGTGCCGCCTGATTGGCCTCGGCCCCAAACCCATTTGGATGCAATCGCCCTGAGTCCCAAGGCCGAACTGCCGTCTTGAATCTGAACGATGTACGATCAGTCCACAATCGGCAGCAAGCCTCTGTGCGGCGGTTCCCGGGCCAAACCAGCCTTGCCATGCGCACCATCACTTGATCTTGCAGCCACTGCCAACGCACCCTTACGGAGGCCACCGACATGAGCCTTGACACCGTTCAGCAATATCTGTTCGATCTTCAGGGATACCTGGTCATCGAGAACGCTCTCAGCACCGATGAGGTGGCGGCCATCAGCGCCATTCTGGACGAGCACCAGCTGCCGGAAGAGGGATCCAGGGAACGCTTTGGAAGTGCACCGGACGGACCGGGATTTTTGGACTGGGGCGAGCCTTTCTGCAACCTCCTCGACCACGAAACGATAATGCCCATTCTCCGGCAGCAGCTCGGCGACTGCTTCCGGCTGGATCGGATTTACGGCATCTGCATGGAGGAAGGCATGCACCGCGGCGCGCTGCATGCCGACTACGGCGCCACCTCGCCCTTCTCGGGCGTGGAAGAAGGCGAGTACTACGCCTTCAAGTCCAACCAGATCTACAACGGCTTCATGGTGGTGACCTGGAACCTGACCGATTCCGGGCCCGACATGGGGGGATTTTGCTGCATCCCCGGCAGCCACAAGAGCAACTACAAGATACCCCGCGCCATCTTCGATGCGCCCGAAACGTCGCCGGCGGTGGTCATGCCCCACGCACCGGCCGGTTCCGTCACGCTGTTCACGGAGTCGCTGACCCACGGCACCGCGGCCTGGCGCAGCAAGGCGGGACGACGCTCGCTCCTGTACAAGTACTGCGTGTCGCACATGGCCTGGAAGTCGTCCCGCGTCCAGATACCGGACAACGTCGAACTGACGGAGCGCCAGGAAATCCTGTTCGGCGAGCCGGGAGACCCCTATCGGTACTTCCCATCCCTGTTTGCCTGAAGTTGGCTGACTGGAATCTTCAAGGCTGTCGCTGCTCTAGGAACATGGCCAAGGTGATGGCCGGGATCAGTTCCTGCAGGCAGCGTTGTTGAAGCCGGTAGGTGAACGGTTTGCTGGAGAGGGCCTGCCAAGTCCTCCGGCTCCGTTCAATGTCCAGGTATTGGGCCACCTGGGAGTTGGGCGAGCATCTGCCCAACAGATCCTCAACGGCGGGCGTGTCGGACAGCAGACGCTGCACGATGTCGGCTGCCTGCCTTCCCCTTGACAGCGATCCGGTCGCGGAATCCGGCAACAATCCCTGCATGGCCTGACGAACAAGCCAGCGCTGCGATCCCGCCGGCCCGGACCATTCCCGATCGGGAATGGACAGCGACAATTCCACCAGGGCCTTGGTGGCAGTCGGGTCCCGGACGCGCAGGCCGAGGGCATCCGCGCCTTCGGCCCAACGTCCGCCCACGCGGGACTGTCCGGCTTCAATGACCCGCCACCGGTCAATCCGCGGGTCCATCGCGAACGAGTGGAACCAAAACCCGTAGGCCTCCTCGGCAATGTATTCCCGGAGATGAACCTTCCGGGCAAAGTCCGGGCGGATCAAGGTGCCTGCGAGCCAGGGTTCGAAGCCGATCCGCCATCGGTTGATCCCGTCGCGCCCCATCCGCGACAGCAACGGCCTTAGCAACTTGTGCTGCACGGCACCGGACGGCGAACGGTGCCGCCACAACTCGCCGAAGGAACGCGACCAGGGTCTGCCATACCAGGAAATCGTCCCGTTCCCTTGCTGACCGGTCAGGATCAGGTCGTGGCCCCGTGCCTTGACCTCCCGGAGCAGTGCGGAAATCCAGTACATGTTCCCGGCGCCGATGCTGGGTTCCAGGCGTGTGTCAAGCATCCAGCGAATGCCGTCCAGCACCGACACTCCGGCGGCGGGAACCGCCCGCACAGGGTCCACGCCGGTCATCCGCCCGATGGCCTCGGCCAGCGGGAGCTCGTTGGCAATCGCCCCGGCGGGCCACGCTACCTGCGTGTCGTGTACAGGCACCGAACAGTATCCGGCCACGGCCCCTGACGGAAGATGCGCCTGGCTGGCACCCCAGGCCACCGCCCCCGAGTCGAGACCGCCGCTCAGCTGTATGGCCGGGGATTCGGCCCGGACGACCATGCGCTCCACTGAATCGGCAATGCCGACGCGCAGGGCTTCCTGGTAGGCCGAACTGCCCTGGCCCTCCCACAACGGTGTGTCTTCGGGGAACCAGTATCGTTGCAGCCGACTGTCGCGACCGTCCAGCGTGGCCATCCAGCCCGGCGGCAGCCGACACAGGTCCGCATGGACGGTCCTCCGGCCGACCGGCTCCATGTTGGCAACGATGCAGGCCAGGGACAGTTCGTCCAGCCGATTCGAAACCCAGGGCAACGCCAACAGGGCGCGGCCCGAAGTGCCAAACGCCATCAATCCGGCCTTGCAGGCGAAGTAGAGGATGCTGTTGCCGTTGTGATCCCGCAGCAGTGTCAGGCGGCGGCGTTCACCGTCCCACTCGGCACAGACCCAGTCTCCAATCAGGCGATCGCGGCAAGCGTCCCCCCAACGGTGCCGGGCCAGCAACGCAAGTTCCGGGTCGGACAACCGGAGGGCCTCGGCCGCCGGCAACTCCAGGTCGCCAACCAGCTCCTTCCGGTTGTCCAAACAGGCTGCAACAGCCAGCAACGACGATCCGCACTGCTGCACCCGGGTCCCCGCCAGCGGCAGTTCCCGCTGGTGGTTCAGTGCCGTGCAGGCGAAGCCCGGGACATCCAACTCCTGAACCGCCAGTTCTCCGGTCGGATTCGCGGCTTCGCATACGGCAGTCAGCTGCCGTCGCAGTTGCTCGCCGGGAACTGCGCCGGCAACGCCAAAAAGGTAGCCCATGGGACCGCGCCCGGTCTATGCCTCAACGCCGGCGGTTCACCGGGCCCGGAACAGGCATTCGATTGGGAATCCGGCCTCTGTGCCGCCGGCCAATCGGGGAGGCCAAAGTCAACCGCCCTACTCCAGGATACGCTGGTCGGACAGGTCCTTCGAACCCACCGTATGCGTGGTGGTGGCTCCCAGAAACTCCAGCGGTTCCAAGTCCGCCAGGCCGTTGACCACCTGGTACTGGGTGGGCATGTCTTCCCACCGGGGACGCCGGAACTCCAGATGCCCGTTGCCCTTCCACATGGCCTTTACCTTGCTGTTGGGCGTCGCGGCGGGAGTGAGGACCGCGTACTCGCAGTCCGCCGTGCCCCATTCGCCGGTGCGCGGCATGTACTTGTAGTGCAGTTGCCCGTCGTTGCGGTGCGCCGGTGGCGGCACGGAAGCGGGATCAACCTCTTCCATGTCGGTCAGGCTCATCTCCAGGAAGCGATAGCCCAGCCAAGCGGCCTCGCAGGTCGTGTCCTTGCCGATGGTGCGCGGGGGCGGAAGTTCGCAATAGATCTTGGCGAACCCAAGCTCTTCCCGCCCTGTGATGATGGGATCGGTCAGGTTCTCCCAAAGTACGGTCAGGAAGGATCCGTGCACCGAGTCCCTGTTCCCGTGGAATTCGGCCGGGAAGGTGGCGCCTAGTACCGCATACCCGCGGCCGGCCAGCCATTCGATGTTCGACATGTAGGTGGCGGTGACCGTGACCACGGGGGAGTGTCCCAGGCCGAATCCAGGCGGACACAACTTCTGCAGCAGTTCCGGGTGTGTACGGAAGGCAACGGAATGGGAAACCGAAGACGGGGAGTCCTCGTTCATAAACCGCCGCCCGTCCGGTCCCCGCCGTGGTCCCGTGGCAGGACCAAAACAATAGGGCATGCGCCACATGTCCGGTGCAAACAACGAATCGCTCATTCATTTCCTCCTGTCCGCAACATCACCATGCCCCCGCCATGCCCCGGCGCAGCCGTCCTGCAAACCCAACTCGGACCAACCGCGACTGCCGGAAACAGGCCACTTGAGTTTAATCTACAGACTGCCCTTGCCATCCCCGGAACTGTCGGCCACCGGCCGGTTCACCGTCCTGCAACGCGGATGTCGCACCCCATGCCGACCAACTTCTCCAGCCGCGCGCCCAAAGGGCAGATCGCAGTATTCACTGCTGCCGTCTTCTGCTACTGGCTCGGTCTGTACCTCTACGCGCCGACCCTCCCCATTTACGTGAAGCAATACAGCAGCCATCTCGGGGCCATTGGCCTGGTCCTGTCCATGTACGGCCTCTGGCAGGCCCTCCTGCGCTTTCCCGTGGGGTTGGCCAGCGATCTCCTGGGCCGGGCCAAACCCTTCATCCTATTTGGCTACGTGCTCACGGCCCTGGGGGCCTGGCTCATCGGATTCGCCGACGACATCGTTTGGATTGGCGTCGGCCGCAGCGTCACCGGTTTGGCCGCCGCCACGTGGGTGCCCATCGTGGTGGTGTTCAGTCGGTTCTTTCCACCGGCACAGGCCATCCGGGCCACTGCGTTGATGGCCATGGTCGGCGGTGCAGCACGGATCCTTGCCACCGGTTCCACCGGATTCCTCAACAGTGCCGGCGGCTATTCCCTAGCCTTCAACCTGGCGGCGGTGGCGGCCGGCCTGGCCTTGTTGTTGATGCTGTTGGTCAGGGAAACACCCCGCGCACCGACCAAACCGTCACTCGGACCGGTTGTGTCGTTGGTCAGACGTCCCCAAGTGCTGTTCCCGGCGTTGCTGAATGCCTCCTCCCAGTTTGTGAACTGGGCCGTTACCTTCAGCTTCATTCCCATCCTGGCGGGAAACATGGGTGCCTCGGACGTGGAGGTCAGCTTCCTCATGACCGACTTCATGGTGGTGAATTTGGTGGGACTGTCAGCCACGGCCGCATTCGTCAACCGGCTTGGGGCGCGCAAACTGGTACGCACGGGGTTTCTGCTGTTGGGCATGGCCACCTTGCTGGCCGCGTGGTCTCCCACGGTCTGGTGGCTGTTCCTGGCGCAGGGCCTTGTCGGGTTGGCCACCGGCATTGGCTATCCAACGCTCATGGGCTTGAGTATCAGGCATGTATCGGACCACGAGAGGACCGCCGCCATGGGCCTGCACCAAGCCGTGTACGGCTTCGGCATGTTCACGGGACCGTTCGTTGCCGGGCTCCTGTCGGAGCAGTTTGGCATTCAAACCACGTTCCTGATGCTGGCAGTACCGTGTCTGCTGGTGCTGGTGCCGCAGGTCGGAGGACGGATATTGCATCCCGCCACTGCGGACCCGACGGGAGCCAGACACTGATTCCGCCTGTGGGCCCGGAACCCATGTGGAATTCACGTCGGGCGATGTCAGATTGAACGCGCCGTCCGGCATCCCGTATGGTTGTAGGCAGCTTCCTTGATGAGAAGTGGATGCGCTGCCGAAACCTGACGCCAATCCGTTGGCGGAAACAGATTCCGGGCCAGCGCGCTTCGGGGTCGCAGTTGACCACACACAAACCACAAGCGGAATCAGATATGCAGGTCCAAGTTGCCTACGGACGCACCGGATTGGCGATCGAAGTGCCTTCCGGTACGGACATCATCCAATCCACCCAACTGCCCGGAGTTACGTCGGAGAAGGCGGCACTGGAACAGGCACTGCGCTCGCCAATCGAGAGTGCCCCTCTTGCCGACCGCGTCGATCCCTCCAGCCACGTTGTGATTGTCCACACCGACATCACCAGGGCGACACCCAACGACCGCATCCTGCCTGTGGTGCTGGATGAACTGCTCGATGCCGGGGTTCCTCGAACCCACATCACGCTGGTCAATGCCCTGGGCACCCACAGACCGCAGACCGAAAGCGAGCACCGTGCACTCGTCGGGGATGCCGTCTACGAGAACTTCCGGTGTCTCCAGCACGACGCCTTTGACGACGACCTGCTGGTCGACATGGGCCGAACATCGAACGGCCATCCGGTGCGTCTTCACCACCTGCTGGTGGACTCCGATCTGTGCATTCTGACCGGGTTCATCGAACCCCACTTCTTTGCGGGTTTCTCCGGCGGTCCCAAGGGTGTGCTGCCATCCCTGGCGGGTTTCGAGAGTGTCCTGTCCAATCACGGACGTCGAATGGTGGGCAGCCCCACGGCCACATGGGGCTCGCTGGACGGCAATCCCATCTGGGAGGAAATGAAGGAAGTGGCCCTCATGCTGGACGAGGTGTTCCTCCTAAACGTCACCCTGAACCAACAACACGAGATTACCGGGGTATTTGCCGGGGACCTGTTGACCGCCCACCGGAAGGGCACGGACTTCGTGCGCCGACACTCCATGGTGCCGGTGGGCGAACCCTATGACATTGTGGTTTCCTGCAACAGCGGCTACCCGCTTGACCAGAACCTGTACCAGTGCGTCAAGGGCATGAGTGCCGCCAGCCAGATCACCAGGCCCGACGGCCACATCGTGATGGCCGTCGCGTGTGCCGATGGCATTCCCGACCACGGCAAGTATGCGGACCTGCTGCGCCGCGGCGGATCACCCGACGGCATCCTGGCCATGCTGAATGAGGACGGATTTGAAGAGCATGATCAGTGGCAGGTTCAGATGCAAGCGCGCATTCAGCAACAAGCGGACGTGCATGTCTTCAGCAACGGCTTGACCGAGAAACAGATCCGGGAGGCTTTGTTCATTCCCTGCGCCGACGTGTCCAAGACCGTTGCCCAACTGGCTGTCCCGTCCAATGGAGCCGCGCCGCGCATCTGCGTGATGCCGGATGGTCCCATGACCATTGCCTATGTTGACCGCGATGCCCGTTGAATTTCGATACGGGCAACCCGCATTGCCCGAGAACGGGTTTGTCAATCCCGATCGGTTTCCTGACCAACCCCTGTCCCGTCCCAAGCGAACTGCAACCACCCGGCGGCAGGGAACATCCGCTCCTACGGGACCGTGCGTTGCATTGAACCATGCAGCAGCTGACGCGGGCGCGACACGTCGGATTCCCTACTATGGGGCCGGTGGTGGCCAAGAGACGCCGGCGGCGATCATTCCTGCCTGGCCAACGGGTCGAATTTCAAGCCTGGGCCATGGGACCGGAACCCTGTTGCCAAGGCCTCTCGATCCGGATCACCGCATGCGGTATGGGAAACAACATGCCCATGGCTGTGACCATCGTCACGATCCGGCAAGCAGCTCCGAAGAAGAGATCCCTGTGCGGCCGGGACAAGGTTCCGGTGCCGTACGCAACACCCAAATTGGCTTCATGCGGCACAGACGGCATCTTTCAACCCGCTTGTGGTCGAAAGTCCGGTTGGTATTCCGACAAATGCCAAACAAAGAACACTTTGACGTTTTTTGCTTGCTCAAACCGCCGGAATGTAGTATTCCCATATTGATCCCATGGAGTCCGGCGGTCGATTCGTCAATGGCCATTCATGATCGGCGTTACAAGCGCATCCTGACCAGTGCAGTCTTTGCCTACGAGATGGCACAGGTGCTGGCCGACGCGTTCGACCTCGGCGCCGTCGACCGCCAATCCCTGCAGCCGGGACCTACCAGTTCGGTCAAGGAGACCGGCCACGAGCGCATTGCCGACAGCACCTGGGCCTTCGACACTGACCGGCAGCGCACCGTCATGATGATCGTGGAGGCCCAAAGCTCGCGCGAGCGCGCGCTTGAACTCCGCCTCGCCCGCTACGTCATGGACCGCCTCCTGGAACTGTACGAGGGCATGACGCGACACGCCCGGCGTCAGGGGTTGCCGCCGGTGGTGGTGGCTGTCCTTTACACCGGACCGGACCGCTGGCGGCCGCCCTCCCTGCACGACCTTTTCAGCCCTCTGGCTCAGGTGCTCATGCGCTTCGAATTTCCCGTGCAATACTATGATGTGCTGCACATGGAGCGGGAGGAGGAGCCCGCGTCGCGCCTGGTGCGGATGGTCTTCGAGGTCGAACGTTGCGGAGATCCGGGCGAGACCATCCCGGTCCTGCAAGCCATTCGCGGCTTGGGAGACCAGGATGCCTACGAACTTCTGTTGCGATTTCTGTCCGATAAGATGAGACAGTGGGACAGGCTCCGAGACGAGCAGGGAAGGCTCCTGTTGGATGCCGGCCAACTGGACGACAGTCGTCCACTCAGCGAGGTGGTGAGGGAAATGGAAACGGTACAGGAACGGTTTTTCAGACAGATGGCCGAACGACGGGCCGAAGGACGGGTCGAAGGAATGCTGCTGAGCTTCCGGCGCACGCTGGCCGCCAGCGGCCTGGACACACGGTTGGTGCGAGATGTCGAAGCCCACGTCGACCGGATCCTCAAGGCGGTCCGCCGCGGCGTGCGTTTCGACCTTGACGACATTCCCGACGGCGCACGACTCCTGCTCGCGATCCAGGAGGACGGCGGCCCGACGCAGGTACCCGCCGAAAGGATTTGGAGCCTGCTGCCGCACATCCCGGAAGAAGACGACGCCCCCAAGTAGCGACCCAGGCGGGCAGCACGGCATCAGTCGAAGCACCGCCGAATACGGCACGCCTACAAACTTCGCGGTTCCAGTCGACAAGACACGGCCGTGGGACAGGCTCCGGGAAGAGCAGGGAAGGCTCCTGCTGGATGCCGGCCAACTGGACGACAGTCGTCCACTCAGCGAGGTGGTGAGGGAAATGGAAACGGTACAGGAACGGTTTTTCAGACAGATGGCCGAACGACGGGCCGAAGGACGAGTCGAAGGACGAGTCGAAGGACGAGTCGAAGGAGGGGCCGAGGGGCGAGCAGAGGGGGGGGTGGAGGGAGGAGTGGAGGGAGGGCGGGGGGGGCGAGTCGAGGGACGAGCCGAGGGAATGCTGCTGAGCTTCCGGCGCACGCTGGCCGCCAGCGGCCTGGACACACGGTTGGTGCGCGATGTCGAAGCCCACGTCGACCGGATCCTCAAGGCGGTCCGCCGCGGCGTGCGTTTCGACCTTGACGACATTCCCGATGGTGCACGCCTCCTGCTCGTAATCCAGGAGGACGGCGGCCCGACGCAGGTACCCGCCGAAAGGATTTGGGGCCTGCTGCCGCACATCCCGGAAGAAGAAGACGCCCCCAAGTAGCGACCCAGGCGGGCAGCACGGCATCAGTCGAAGCACCGCCGAATACGGCACGCCTACAAACTTCGCGGTTCCAGTCGACAAGACACGGCCGTGGAACAGGCTCCGGGAAGAGCAGGGAAGGCTCCTGTTGGATGCCGGCCAACTGGACGACAGCCGTCCACTCAGCGAGGTGGTGAGGGAAATGGAAACGGTACAGGAACGGTTTTTCAGACAGATGGCCGAACAACGGGCCGAAGGACGGGCCGAGGGAATGCTGTTAAGCTTCCGGCGTGCCTTGGCCGCCAGCGGTCTGGACACACGACTGGCGCGGGATGTCGAAGCTCACGTCGACCGGGTTGTCGAGGCGGTCCGGCGCGGCATGCGCTTCGACCTTGACAAAGTTCCCGACGGCGCACGACTCCTGCTCGCGATCCGGGACGGCGGTGGCCCGACGCAGGTCCCCGCTGAAAGAATCCGGAGCCTGCTGCCACACATCCCCGAGGAATACACCTCCAAGTAGCACACGGGCGGCATGTCGGCGGTACGTCACCAACCAAAGAACCACTGAACACAACACCGCCCCCATTCGTCGGGCACAGGGGTGTCGGGTTTCGTGCCCGGCATGCGGGCTGCTTCGCCAATCGTGACCAACATGCCATCCGCCATTCCGGGGGTTGTGGCGGACAAGCCAAGGGATTGAAGCCGCCCACCGATCCCCGTACCATACGCCAACACCGCAGGCAAGGTTGCGTTGCCTACGCCCCCCATCGGCATGAATCAGGCGGTTGTCGAAGTGCCTGCCATTGAAGGTCCAGCTGTGCAACGAGGGCGTATTCCCGATCCCAAAACGTCCGGCCCTGCATCGAGTCGATGAAGTTCGCGCTGTAGCCGTATGGGACCCATGTATCCCGCTTCATGCCATGCAAGCGCTCCCGGTGATCGCCCTCACGGATATCCAGGACCTGCCGGGCAGACTCAAGCTCCCGTACCTCGGACCACCACCCGGACAAATCGCGCCGATGCGGTTGCCTGCCGAGGTTGTTCGACAACTGGTCGAGGATGGACCGGTACCGATCGTTCGAATCCGTTGCAACCGTGACGACAGTACGACTCTGGTCCAGGCCCAGATAGGATGCCGCCTGCATCGCACCGACGACGTTGCAGATGCCGCTCGGCCCAAAACGACCCTGTAAACGGGCTGCGCAATCCGCATCGACTCCAAATATGGCCATGATGTCGTCCATTGAGCCGCTGAACACGGCCGTGCCCCTGATGGTGTGGACATCCGGAACCCGCACCACGAGATCGGTGGCATGCACGTTGTGGATAAGAGTCACCATCTGGTCGCCGATCCCTTCAATGACGTGCGAGCCTCGACCGCCATCCGTGAGCGTGGCGCACTCCTCGGGTTCCACGGCGGCAATGCACAGATCGGGAAAGGACTCCCGCAGTCCTTCTCCGGCAGCCAGGGTGCCCGCGCTGCCGGGTGCGGACACGAACAGATCAATGCCGTCCAATCCAAGCCCCTGGACCGCACGTCGCACGCCTTCCGCCGTGACGTGGCGGTGAAAACGGTAGTTCGCCAAGTCCGAGAATTGCCCCAGAACCGCGCAGTCCGACTGCCCGGCATACCGGTCCTGCGTCCGCTGCAGTGTCAGGTTGACATTGGACTCGGAGCCGGGGGTTAGGTCCGTGGTCGCCCCGTAACGCTCGATCAACGCATACCGTTCCCGACTCATCCCCGAAGGCATCACGACGCGTGCCTCATAGCCCTTGACTCTGGCCACCCAGGCCGAGCCGATGCCGAAGTTGCCGGTAGAGGGGGCAATGACCGTGGCACTGCCGGGCCGTATACCCTCGTTGAGCTCCCGCTCCATCAACATGGCGTAGGCGGGCCCGACCTTCATGCTTCCGGAAGGGAACGTGCCGCCATCCATGACAACCAGGTTTGCCGCCAATCCGGATACCGCCTGCGGCACCAGAAATGCCGACACGCCGGTGCGCGCATCCTGCCAGTGGATGTTGAACAGATTGTCCCGGTGCAGCGGTGAACGATTTTGTAGATCCGCCGCACGAGCCCGGAACGCCGGGTCCAAAAGATCGGGATCCCGCATCTCCGCGTAGGTGGGTCCGTACACCGGACGATTCGAATCGGACATCTGTGGCATGCCTCCAGCAAAGCGCATCTTGGGTTGACGAACCTATAATTCCAGGTCGCATGGGGCATTAACGTACTACGTTTCCGACCGGACCATGTGCACGGGCCATTGACCCCTCAGTCCCCGGCGACACACTGCCCCTGACATGGCATACCGAGAATTGCCAACCCTCAAACTTCGGATCCCACACCGCCAACATCCATGACACAGTCAACGCTCACCCACCTTGAATGCAGCCTGACCGGCCAAACCTACGAAGCGGATCAGGTCATGAACCTGGCACCCAACAGCCAGCGTCCCCTCCTGGCACGCTATGACCTGGCCGAAGCGGCCAAGTCCCTTACACCGGAGAACCTGGTCCGCCGCAAGCCAGGCATGTGGCGCTATCGGGAAGTTCTCCCGGTCAGGTCGGACGCAAACGTAATTGACCTCGGGGAAGGTTCGACGCCCCTGCTGAAGGCCGCGCGCCTGGGCGCGGCCATCGGCTGCCCGAATACCTACATCAAGGACGAATCGCTGAATCCAACCGGCAGCTTCAAGGCACGCGGCCTGGGAATGGCGGTGTCCCGCGCCAAGGAACTGGGCGAAACCGTCCTCGCCATCCCCAGCGCCGGCAACGCCGCCGGTGCCATGTGCGCCTACGCGGCAGCCGGCGGCCTGGAGGCCCATGTCTACATGCCACGGGACGTTCCGCACACCTTCAAGGCTGAATGCCAAGCCTACGGCGGCAGCGTGACACTGGTGGACGGCCTGATTACCGACTGCGGCGCCAAGGTGGCGGAAGGCGTGCAGGCACACGGCTGGTTCGACCTGAGCACGCTCAAGGAACCGTACCGCCTCGAAGGCAAGAAGACCATGGGCTATGAAATCGCCGAGCAGTTCAACTGGACACTGCCGGATGCAATCATCTACCCCACCGGCGGCGGAACGGGCCTGGTGGGCATGTGGAAAGCCTTCGCGGAAATGGAGGAGATGGGGCTGATTGGCTCAAAACGCCCCAGGATGGTGTCTGTGCAGACCACGGGTTGTGCCCCCATCGTCAGGGCCTATGACCGCGGCGAGCGGTTTGCCGACGAATGGGAGAATGCAGCCACGATTGCCGACGGCCTGCGCGTGCCCAAGGCCGTCGGCGACTTTTTGATCCTCGACGCGGTCCGGGCCAGCGAAGGTACCGCCATCACCGTGACCGACGAAGCCATCATGGAATCGGTCGGCCTCATGGCATCCCTGACCGGGGTGTTTCCGGCTCCCGAGTCCGCCGCCTGCCTGGAGGCACAAAGGGTCCTGCTCAGCCAGCACATGATTGGCCGGGACGAGACGGTGGTCCTGTTCAATACCGGCACGTCCCTCAAGTACACGCATCTGTTCGACTGAGGGAAGGCCAGTCCCTCCTGCACACGACCAGGCACGGCACTCCACGCGCAACAGGGACCCCAACGATGACCAACGACCGTTCCCGCGTTCTCATCACCGGTATCACGGGCCGCGTAGGTTCCCATTTGACATCGGAGCTTCTGGCACGGGACGTTGCCGTCAGGGGTTTCGTGATGCCGAACGACCCGCTCCGATCAGAGGTTGATCCCGCGGTTGAGGTGGTGGAAGGCTCCCTTGACGATGCCGTCGCTCTGGACACAGCCGTGGCCAATGTGTCGCACATCGTCCATTTGGCAGCCGTAATCCTCTATCAACCCCACCAGGACGCTCTGATTTGGCGAGTCAACGTGGAGGGCACGCGCAACCTCATGCGCGCGATCCAGCAACGGCCTCCATCGCCACTCAGGTTGTTGTTTGCCTCCAGCGACCAGGTGTACCCGGGGCCGTTTCCCAGATACACCCCTACCGATGAGGAACATCCGCTGGAACCCACCACCACCTACGGGATCAGCAAGCTCATGGGCGAGGAGTTGACCCGTCACACGGCCCGAGTCGTGCCGAACTGCCGGTTCACGATCGTCCGGTTCTGCCACAACCAGACTTGGCAGGAAATCCTGGACCCCCACGGCTTCTTCGCCGAACGACAGTTTTATGTCAAAGGCAGACTGGCCTGGCTCTTGGACAGCGGACGCACCGACTCCGTAACCACGGAGTCCATCCGCCGTCTGCAGGCTGTGGACGCAGACGACAATCCTCTCCTGTTGAGCCTGACGGACACAGGGGAACCGTTGGTCTTGGACATGATGGACACCCGCGACATCGCGGCCGGTCTGGTACCCGCGTTGTTCAGGCCGGAGGCCGAAAACAATGTGTACAACTTCGCCCCGGGCAGCACGGTGTCCTTCACCGAGGTCGTCCCGTACATGGGCAGGGCCCTGGGCAAGCGATGGGTGGAGATCAGATTGCCAGGCACTCCGGCGAGATCCAATCTGAGCGGTGCGAAGGCGATGCACGACCTCGGAGTGGGTGCCCGCTACTCAGTGTTCGACATGATCGACGAGGCGAGCCAAGCCAGTCTTGGCTGATAGCGGTGCGGGACCGCAGGAAGCCTACCGGATAATGCCTTCCGCAAGGCGCAAGTCAACGCCTCGTGGACGAAATCGGGACACAATAGGCGGCGTACACGCAAACTCTCGAATCGAGCCCAACCGCAAGACCACTCCGAGAATGGGGTTGGAATGCCTGCTCTTGGCGGGAATGGTGTACCGCGTCCCGATGTTTTCCCTGCCCATGGCGGCTTACGGCGGAGTCCAGACATGAACCCTAGGAATTTCTGGCTGCTACTTTGTGGCGTGTTGGTACTGGCAAGTGCCACCGCTTGCACAAGCGAATTGTGTGCTGCCCGATTGGCGGATGTTGATCTGCAATACACGGACGAGGACGGCAACTCCCGTCTCCACATCGCGGTATGGAACGATGATCTCTCAACCATTCTGTGCATTCTGGCCGCCGGCGCGAGTATCGAAGCACAGAACAGCCAAGGTTGGACACCATTGCACGCGGCAGCGGTGGATGGATACACCAATGCGGTGCAGGCATTGCTTTTCGCCGGCGCGGATGTCGGTGTACGGGATGACACAGGTTGGACTCCGTTGCACATAGCGGCCTGGCAAGGACATGCCGAAGTGGCAGAGGTGCTGCTTGCTGCCGGTGCCCAAGTCAACATGATGGATGCCTATGGTACGACTCCGTTGTACATGGCGGCCCTGGGAGGCAACACGGCCGTTGCGGACTTGCTTCTCGCTGCCGGAGCCCAGGTCAACGCACAGAACGAGGATGGATGGGCACCATTGCATGGGGCAGCTGGAGAAGGCCATGCCGAATTCGCGAATTCATTGCTGGGCGCCGGTGCAGACGTCAACTTGGGCAATGCCCAAGGGATGACACCGTTACACGAAACTGCGATGCATGGGACCGTGGAGGTGACAGCCGTGTTGCTTGGCGCCAGCGCAGATGTCGAAGCACGGGATGTTGACGGCTGGACACCCTTGCACATAACAGCGTGGTATGGACATGCTGAAGTCGCCGAGTTCCTGCTCGGGGGTGGCGCCCAGGTCGCCGTGCGGGCCATGGACCGCTTGACCCCACTGCACATGGCAGCTGGGGAAGGTCACACCACAGTCGCCAAAGCTCTGCTCGCTGGTGGTGCCCCAGTCAACGCCCAGGACAGTGACGGCTGGACACCCTTGCATAAAGCAGCGTGGGGAGGCCAGGCTGAAGTCGCCGAAGTGCTGCTCGCGGCAGGCGGCGATGCCGACGCGCAGGACGACACGGGCTGGACCCCGCTGCACAGGGCCGCTGGGGAAGGACATGCGGAATTCGCCAACACCTTGCTCGCCGCAGGTATCCAGATCGATGCACAGGATATCTATGGCTCAACCCCATTGCACACGGCCGCTGGAGAAGGGCATGCGGAATTCGCCAACGCCTTGCTCGCCGCAGGTGCGCACGTTGATGCACGGGACCTTGATGGTTGGACCCCGTTGCACACGGCGGCATTGGCAGGGCATGCCGAGGTCGCAGAGGTGCTGCTCGCGGCAGGCGGCCAGGTCAACGCACAGGACAGCGACGGTTGGACCCCGATGCACACCGCAGCTTGGCAAGGACAAATCAAAGTCGCTGAAGTGCTGCTCGCGGCAGGCGGCGATGCCGACGCGCAGGACGACACGGGCTGGACCCCGCTGCACAGGGCCGCTGGGGAAGGACATGCGGAATTCGCCAACGCCTTGCTCGCCGCAGGTGCCCAGGTCAACCCACAGGCCCGCGACGGTTGGACCCCGATGCACACCGCAGCTTGGCAAGGACAAATCAAAGTCGCCGAAGTGCTGCTCGCGGCAGGCGGCGATGCCGACGCGCAGGACGACACGGGCTGGACCCCGCTGCACAGGGCCGCTGGGGAAGGACATGCGG
>MPMO01000078.1 GCA_002238555.1 Caldilineaceae bacterium bin34 | reverse complement strand
CCCATCCTGCCGACATCGCCGTGGCTGCGCGCACCTCCTCTCGAATTGGGGCTGTCCGACCCCTGAACACCATTCCCCAACCGGCCCGACAATACGTTTCAGGCCTCAAAATGTGTCCAAACCATAGGGTGAACATGCCCTACCACAGGCCGCATCAACATCCCTGTCTGTCAACTGATGGTTATAACCCCCAACGAAACTCACGGAACAGGATTGCCTGGTTCAGCGGCAGGCTGGCCGTATTGGCCGGCCTTCACCGTTGGCGGCCGTTCGTTGGTGTTGGCGGTTCGCGTCCCGTTGCGCGGTCGTCGTCGGGATCGTCCGGCAGCAGCAGGGACCGCCATTCGCTCGGAGCCCGCAACGCGTCCCGGACGCGTCGGAGGGCGTCCGCCGGAGGACCGTCCCGACGCTAGATCAACTCGATCCGGTCCAGATGCACATCCGCCAGTTCCGGCCCCAGGAATTCGCGCAGCGTGTCAATGGTCGCTTCCAACCGTTCTTCTGTCCTGCCTTCGTTTTTGCCTTCCTGACTGATGCGATCCCGCTCGTCGCCCGCGCGGTCGCGCCAGCGGTCCTGTACAGCGCCCCACCACTGAAAGAGCGGCGGTGGCCTGCGCCCTGCCGGCATCTGGCGAAACTCCTTGGTGTCCTCCTGTGGGTCCGGCAGCATACGAATGTATGCGTCGAATACGCCGCTCCAGAAGGCCTGTGCCTGTGGTTCGGACAGCCCGGGGTCGGCCGGAACCTGCCGGTAGGCATCGCCTTCCAGCTGGTACACCAGCAGTTCCCGCAGCGAATCGTCCCAGCGCCTGCCGCCCAGGTCATACAGCAGGTACTCGCGGCCCCCAAATACTCGTACAGTCGCCGCTTGCCTTCCTGGTCCCGCACCGCCGTGGACTCCGACAGGATCTCCAACACCAACTCCGGGACGGCATCGTCGGGCCGAGGTTGGCCATCCTCCAGAAACCGGGACGGGTCCAGATCCTCCTCCGACGGCATCACGATCAGATCCGGCTTCACCGTGTTCGAAGGGTACCCCTGACGGGTGCGCAACCCCACGCGTTCCGCGATCTCCGGCACGAAACCGTAGCGGGTCTGGTACACGACGCGGTGACCGAGCCGGTCCCGGGCGGTGTCGCGCATGCGCACCCTGATGGCCAGCGGTCGGTCGTCGTCGGGGTACGGCACGCCGTCCTCGTCAAATTCATAGAGGTGGATGCCTTCAGGCCCGTAGTCGGGATCGGTCGTCCAATCGACATCGTACTCGTGGGCAACGTCGTATGCGTAGCCCGGATCGTAGTGGTCCAGGCTTTCAATGTCGCGCTGCCATTCGTCGAGGTGCTCCAGCCGCCAAGCAATCCGCGCTTCCCGCGTCATGGTGGGATCGGCGTAGGGGTGTGGTTCCTCCGCGCGTCCGTTGGCTTCCACCGTCCCCGGCGGGCATTCCCATTCCGCAAAACCCGCTTCATTCACTGCCGCCCCCATTGCACAAGTTGCCCATTCCATCCGGCCGGACGCGGCCTTCCTGTCCCCTGTTCCGCCACCTGGATCACCAGGCACAGGACCGCACGCGTCATGTCGAACCCGGTCCCCGGGGCAGCAGGTGTGCGATGCCAAGAGGCCGTCCGGACCAACACCGTCAGTGACCGATGACGACCACTGTATTGCTGCGCTGGCACACACCTATCGCAAACAGTCTGTAATGTAGTAGTGCCATACAACCGGCCGCTCGTGACCGCGGCGGGCGGAATGTACGCGGGGTCGGAAATGATCCGCGCCCGGAACAGGATATGCCCAGCTTCTCATTGCCATCCTACGGCAGGCCCAAACCGACTGCAAACAGCCCTGTCCAATGGCCGCCGGTATAATCCGCTCCAGACCACACCCGACCAGGAATGACATGAGCGCCACCACCTTCGAACCGAACGGGACCGCAACCGGCCTCCTGGAACCTTTTCCCGACCCGCCGCCCCGCCATCCCGACGAAATGAGCAGCCACCGACATCTCTCCGGACGAGGTGCCCCCTACCTCCTGAACTGGCACTTCGGCAACCCCGATACCACCCTGATCACCACCGAACTGTACATCGCTCCCGAGGTCCAGTCGGGCATCAAGGGCCTGCGCGCACCCGACCTCATGATCGCCTTCAACGTTGACCCCGAGGCCTACCACCGCAGCAACGCCTACATCATCACCGAGCAGGGCAAGCCCCCCGACTTCGTCCTTGAGGTCGCCTCCCGCTCCACCGGCCGCATCGATGTCCGCGACAAGCCGGCCGACTATGCCGCCCTGGGCATCCCCGAGTACTGGCGCTTCGACGAGACCGGCGAGCACCACGGCATGCGGCTGGCCGGCGACCGGCTCGTGGGCAACCGCTACGAGCCGATCGAGATCACGGAGCTGCCCGACGGCAGCCTGGAGGGCTACAGTGAGGTGCTGGATCTGTACCTGCGCTGGGAGGACGGATGGCTGCAATGGCACGACCCCGAGACGGGCAGGGCCATCATGAACCTGGCCGAGATGCAGCGCATCGCCGAGGAGGAACGTCAAGGCCGGCTGGAGGCAGAACAACGCGCCGAGGAAGCGGAACAACGCGAGGAGACGGAGCGGCAGGCCCGGTTGGACGCGGAACACATCGCGGCGGAACGCATCCGAGAACTGGAAGCGAAGCTGCACCGACGCGGGCACTGAAGGCATTGGGCGCATCTCAACCGGTCCTTCAGGAGCGTGTCCATTCCGACATACCGGAGACCGACCTCCGTGGCCTGCCGCGTCAAGGACAGGCAGTCCCCATTGGACGCAGTCCGGGACCGCACCGGATGCACTCCCGCGGGCACAACCCCGTCTGCCGGACCGCCCGGACCGCACCCACCCGCCCAAACCAACCAGGTTTGATATGAGCGCCACACCCCACGGCACGGCCGAACCGGACATCGGCCACCTGCAACCCTTTCCCGACCCGCCCCGGAATCCCGACGAGGCGACTTGGTTCCGTGTTCTTGCCCGATCCGGTGTCGCCTACTGCCTGGCCTGGCACTTCGATGCCCCCGAGACCACCGTGATTAACGGGAAGATGTACATCGCGCCGAACCCCTTGTCGGAGATCAAGGAGCTGCGCGCCCCCGACCTGCTGATTGCCTTCAACGCCGACCCGGACACCTGTGCGCGGCGCAATGCCTACGTCATCTCCGAGCAGGGCAAGCCGCCCGACTTCGTGATGGAAGTGGCCTCCCCTTCCACCGGCCGCATCGATGTCCGGGACAAGCCGGCCGACTACGCGGCCCTGGGCATCCCGGAGTACTGGCGCTTCGACGAGACCGGCGAGAGCTACGGCGCGCGGCTGGCAGGAGACCGGCTGGTGGGGGATCGCTACAAGCCGATCGCAATCGCGAAGTTGCCCAACAGCAAACTGGAGGGCTACAGCAAAGTACTGGGACTGAAACTACGCTGGGAGAAAGGACAGTTGAAGTGTTTCGACCCAACAACCACCAAGCCCATCATGTCCCTGGCCGAGATGCAGCGCATCACCGAGGAGGAACGCCAAGGCTGGCTGAAGGAACAGAAAGCCCGGCTGGAGGCAGAACAACGCGCTGAGGAGGCGGAACAACGTGCCGCCGCGGAGCGGCAAGCCCGGTTGGACGCGGAACGCATCGCGGCGGCACACATCCGGGAACTGGAAGCGAAGCTGCACCGACGCGGACACTGAAGGCATGGGTTCCATTCACGCGGGGTGCATCCCAACCGGTCCTTCGGGAGCGTGTCCATTCCGGCTTACCGGAGACTGGCCTCCTTGACCTACCGTGACAAGGACAGGCAGTCCCCATTGGACGCAGCCCGGGACTGCCCCGGCTAGCGAAACCGATGCACGCCATCGGCCCTGTACAGCATCCCACCACTGAAAGAGCGGCGGCGGTCTGAAGGATTCGCATGATCGGGATGATCCGCAGCCGGACATGTCCCGATCCGGCACTCCTGATTCGTGGTTTGGCAGGCGCAAGGCCTGCTGCAACGAGCATGGGCATGGATACTGTGGCACGAAAAGGGGGTCTACCGACAGGCTGCGGATTGTTGAACCCGCCACAACCTGCGCCGCCTCCCCACGACCACCGTGGTACCGTTGCGCGCGACCTTCTTCATACCCACCCGCATGACAACGGTCCCTGACAACCAACATGGTTTCCAAATCGAGTTACATTGCCAGTTTCCAGTCATCACACCCTTGGCTGTGTACTCGCCAGGCAGTCGACACGCGAGCCTGCTGGTCGTACCTTGGTGGTATCACGGCCCCTACCCTGGAAGAAAGCCCATGCCTGCCAACGAGGACCTGTTGAAACGCATCACGGCCCGTCCCGATGTTTTTGGAGGAAAGCCGATAGTCCGCGACATGCGCATATCCGTGGAACTCATCCTCAGCCTGCTGAGCCAGGGCGCCACCACGGAGGAATTGCTGGATGATTACCCAAGGTTGGAACCGGACGACATTCGAGCCTGCATCGCCTATGCCCACGCTGTCATCGCAAGGAACAGACTCGACACGGTTTCGGTAGCCGACGCATGAGGTTGCTGGTTGACAGATGTGCTGGACACCGACCGGCGGAGTGGCTCCACAACGCGGGACATGATGTGCTTGAAGCCTTGGCATTGGGTCCGGATCCCGGCGACAAAGCCCTATTGGAACTGGCGGAAGCGAAGAACCGGGTCCTCATCGCAATAGACAAGGATTTCGGCGAACTGATTTTCCTGTACCAAGTGTCCCATGCCGGCCTCATACGCCTGCCTGACGTTCGGATGTCACAGCGGATCGAAATGGTTGAAGAAATTGTCGAAGCCTATGGTCCCGAGCTTGAGGAACGCGCCGTGATTACCGTACAAGGCCGGCGCATCCGCATTTCACACCCTCCAAGCAACTAACCTGCAATCCCGTGTCCTTGTGCTTGAAACCCGACCAATCAAGGGCCTACGGACTGTCAGTCCGGTTTCACACCCCATTCCCCCTGCACCATCAAGCGTCACGCCTGCAACGACAAGGAGACTTAGCTGCCTTGGGATGCAGGACCGATTGGCGTCCGTGGAGCACGTTCACCAGTGTGTCTACAGACCGATTCCCACAGGCCAGGCTCAGTGCAGACCACCCAGATGGGGACCGTTCTCGACCATAACTGTTTTATCATTATTGCGTCTGTTGAGGCAGGTTCACCCTGCCGGCGCGGATGCCTTTATCCGATAGGAGAATTACTATGGCGAGACACAATCTCAGTCGTCGCGACTTTATGCGCGTCTCCGGCGTGGCAGCCGGCTCGTTGGCCTTGGCAGCCTGTGCCGTGGCACCTGTGGCACCCGGCGGGGACATGGGACCGGAGGCGATAACGATCAACTTCTTCAACCGGGGCGGCGCCTTCATCGAAGGCGTCATGGATACGCAGATGGAACTCTACCGGGAGAGCAACCCTCACGTTGAATTCGAAATCAACGCCGTGGCCGGCTATTCCCACCAGGAAGCCCTGCTGCTCATGATTTCGGCCGGCACCGGTCCGGACTGCTGGTTCGACGCCAACCGCACCACGGGCATGCTGACCCGCAAGGGCGTGACCACGGACCTCGAGCCCTACCTGGCCGCCGACCCGACGTTCAATGAAGACGACTACGTGCCCAATGTCTGGATCGCCCAGACCTACGACGGCAAGCGCTGGGGCCTGCCCTGGGACTCGGGTGCCATGTGCCTGGGTTATGACAAGGACATCTTCGATGCCGCCGGCCTTGAGTACCCGGCGCCCGACGTGTGGCTGACCTGGGACGATGTCCTGGAACTGGCCCTGCAGCTGACCATCGACCTGGACGGCAACAAGCCCGGCGACGCCGGCTTCGAACCGGCCCGGGTGGCGCAGTACGGGTTCAAGCCGGGCCTGGGCCACGGCCGCTACACCTACCTCTGGTCCAACAACGCCGAAATCGTCGCCGAAGACGGGACGATGCCCATGGACACCGACGAGTTCATCCAGACCATGAACTGGCTTGCCGACCTGGGCCTGGAGCACTACGTGGCGCCTTCACCGGCCTACGAAACTGCGGCCCCCGTGGACATGCGCTCCAAGAATCTGGCCATGCAGCACATCGGTGCCTGGTCGATCGGCCGCATCAACGCCGCCGAGGTCAATTGGGGCACCACGCAGGTGCCGTACAACCAGACCCCGGTCTCCTACGGCCACTACTCCCCGCTGTGCGTCTTCTCCCGAAGCAGCGTCCAGCAGGAAGCGTACGACTTCATCAAGTTCGCCTGCTGCAGCTTCGACGGTCAGAAGATCCTGGTGGATCTGGGCATGCAGCAGCCGATTCGCAAGGACCTGCGCGAGCAGTTCCTGGCCAACCCGGAGGGCCCGGACGGGCCGTCCCGCCAGGTGTTCTACGACGCCTTCGAGAACATGGACACGTTCCGCTGGCCGGGCGACACGATCGGCTCCTACTTCGGTGGCTGGTACCAGCCGCTGCTGGACTACTGGGCCCCGTACAACGACCAGTTGTTCCTGGGCGAAGTACGGTGGGAGGACATCGCCGCCGAGGTCCGGGCCGGATCGGAACAGATCCTGGCCACGGGCGAGCTGGGCTAGTCCCCGACGCCCACGACTTCACTGTAGACACCGGAAAGGGCGGACCGCGGTCCGCCCTTTCCGGCGCGTCGCCGAAACACCTCACCACCACCAACCCGGCCCATGGCTTCGATTTCGACCACGCCCTCCGCCCAGCCGCGCCTGAAGCTCTGGCAGCGGCTGAGCTTCGAGGAGACAATGTTCGGCTGGCTGTTCATCCTGCCCGCCGTGCTGGGCCTGATTCTCTTCCAGCTAGGACCCGTGCTGGTCAGCATGGGCCTCTCGTTCACCGAATACGACATCATCAACCGGCCGACCTGGACCGGTTTGGACAACTACACCCGGCTGTTCCAGGACGACCTCTGGATCAAGTCGATCCAGGTCACGCTCAAGTACGTCGTCATCTATGTGCCGGCGGCCCTGGTCTTCGCCTATCTGGTGGCGCTGCTGATGAGCGGCCGCATCCGCGGCATCTCCGCCTGGCGCACGATGTGGTACCTGCCCTCGATTGTGCCGTCCGTGGCCGCCGCCGCCGTGTGGCGCTGGGGCCTGCACCCGGAATTCGGCCCCATCAACTTCCCGCTCAAGGTGATGGGCCTGCCCGCCCCGCGCTGGCTGGCGGACCCGGACTGGATCGTGCCCTCCATTGTGTTCATCAGCCTGTGGAGCCTGGGCAACTCCGTCCTGATCTTCCTGGCCTCCATCACCGGGGTACCCCGCTCCTTCTATGAGGCCGCCGAAGTGGACGGCGCCGGCATCTGGAGGCAGTTCACGACCATCACGCTGCCGCTGACCTCCTCGATCATCTTCTTCCAGCTGATCATCACGGTCATCAACAGCTTCCAGGTCTTCACCTCCGCGTTCATCCTGTTCGGCTCCAATGCCGCCGGCTCCGTGGCCGGCCCCGGCAACGCGGCACTGTTCTACATGCTGTACATGTACCGCAACGCCTTCGGCTACTTCCGCAACGGCTACGCCTCGGCCATGGCGTGGCTGCTGTTCCTGACGGTGGCCATCCTGACGTTCATCCTCTTCAAGACCCAAAACCGCTGGGTCTACTACGAAGCCGGAGATGACAACGAGTGAACGTCATCCGCTACGCGTTTCTGATTGGCGGCGGCATCATGATGCTGACGCCCTTCTTCTGGCTCGTGTCCAGTTCGTTCAAGACGCCGGCCACCATCTACGTCTTTCCGCCGCAGTGGATCCCGGATCCGTTCCGCTGGCAGAACTACGTGGAGGTGTTCGAGGCGGTGCCCGTGCTCCGGGCCTCCTGGAACACGATCTACATCACGATGTTCGCCAGCATCGGCGTGATCCTGAGTTCGGCGATGGCCGCCTACGGGTTCGCCCGCCTCCGCTTTCGCGGCCGCGACCTGACCTTCTCCCTGCTGCTGTCGACGGTCATGCTCCCCTACGTGGTGACCATGATCCCGATTTTCATCATGTTCTCCCGGCTGGGGTGGATTGACAGCTTCAAGCCCCTGATCGTGCCCCACTGGTTCGGCGGACCGATCACGATCTTCATGCTGCGCCAGTTCTTCCGCACCATTCCGCTGGAGCTGGAGGCGGCCGCCCGCATCGACGGTGCCAGCCGGCCCCGCATCTTTCTGCAGGTCATCATCCCCCTGGCCCGGCCGGCGCTGGTAGTGACCTCCATCCTGGCCCTGGTCTTCAACTGGAACGGCTTCCTGGAGCCGCTGATCTACCTGCGCAAGACCAAGCTCTACACGCTGGCGCTGCTGGTCAATTCCCTGAGGGAGTTCGAGTCCGGCCTGGACTGGACGCACTACATGATGGTCGTGTCGACCATCATGGTGGTGCCGGTCCTGATTCTGTACTTCCTCGCCCAACGGGCCTTCATCGAAGGCATTGTCCTGACAGGCCTCAAGGGCTGATACCCGGTTGCCGTCGGCCGAGCCCGGAACGGCACCTGCGCGCACCTCGCCAAACCAACAGACCGCGGACGCGGTCAGGGGACCCCATGAGAAACCTCGACCACTTTCGTTTCGTCGCGACACCGTCCGAACCCTCGGAGCTGGTGGCGCGCAGTGCCCGGATCCTGGCCGACGAAATCGCGTCCCGGACCGACAGGAACCTGTCCGTGACCGACAGCCTGTCGTCCAATGCGGCCGGTTTCGTCCTGGGAACCACCGAAGCCCCAGGCCATCTGCAAGGGTTGTGGAGTGCCGAGGATCTGAGTCTGGGCACGGATGCCAAGGATGCCTACCGGATCCGGACCACCGACTCGGGCGACGGAGAAACCATTGGGATCCTGGGCAACAGTGCGCGCGCAGTGCTGTTTGGCGCGGGCCGCGTGTTGCGCCAGATGCACATGACCAAGACAGCTTGGACCGGACCGGCCAGCATTGCCGTCGATGCCGTGCCGGACTACTCGCTGATCGGCCATCAGCTGGGCTACCGCGACAAGACCAACTCCTACTGCGCCTGGGACGAGGCGCAGTTCCGGCGCTACATCCTGGACCTGGCGTTGTTCGGCACCAATGCCATCGAGGTCATTCCGCCGCGCACGGACGATCTCGACAACAGCCCCCACTTCCCCATTCCGCACCTGGACATGCTGGGAGTCCAGTCCCGAATCTGCGATGAGCTGGACATGGATGTCTGGATCTGGTTCCCGGTGATGCAGGCGGACTACACGGACGAGGCCCAGATCGAAGGCGAGTGCGAGTTCTGGGACGAGGTCCTTTCCAGCATGCCGCGCCTCAACAACGTGTTCGTGCCGGGCGGCGATCCGGGCCACACCCGGGCACCGGTCCTGATGGACCTGCTGGAGCGGTTGTCGAAGGTAGTAGCCAAGCACCACGAGGGGGTTGGCATCTGGATCTCCCCGCAGGGGTTCGACCACGAGGACATGCCCTACTTCCTCAACTACCTGGAGGAACGCAGCCCGGACTGGGTGGGTGGAGTCGTGCACGGACCCTGGGTCAACATCCCGATGGGCCAATTCCGCGAGATGGTTCCGGACCGCTACCCAATTCGCAACTACCCGGACATTACCCATACGCTGAGTTCGCAGTTCCCGGTGCCGGACTGGGACGTGGCCTTCGCCACGACGATCGGCCGCGAGCCGGTCAACCCGCGGCCCGTGGACGAGGAACACTGCTTCCGCATCAGCCAGCCGGGCACAACCGGCATGTTGACCTACTCCGAGGGCTGCAACGACGATGTCAACAAGTTCATCTGGAGCGGCCTATCGTGGGGTGACCAGCAGGATGTATTCCAGCTGCTGGTCGAGTACAGCCGGATGTATATCGATCCGGACATGGCCCACGACTTCGCCCACGGCCTGCTGGCCCTGGAGCGGAACTGGCGCGGCCCCCTGGCCGTGAACCGGGGAGTCCAGACCACCTTGCGGCAGTTCCAGGCCATGGAAAAGACCGCCTCGCCCTTCCTGCTGCACAACTGGCGCTTCCAGCAGGCTTTGTACCGCGCCTACTACGACGCCTACGTGCACCAGCGGCTGCTGTATGAAACCGGCCTGGAGGCCGAAGCCCTGGACGCGCTGGGCAAGGCCACGGTGCAGGGCAGCCGCGCTGCCATCCGCGAAGCCTTCCATATTTGGGACCGGGCGGTCACGTCGCCCATTGCCCAGAACCTGCGCACGCGGGTCTTCCAGCTGGCGGAGGCCCTGTTCCAGAGCATCCGCATGCAGCTGAGCGTGCCCATGTACGGTGCCCAGTACGAGACGCGCGGCGCGAACCTGGATGCCATCGACTATCCGCTCAACGACCGCGTCTGGTGGCGCACCCGCCTGAGCGAGGTCATTTCACTGAAGACAGAAGACGAACGGCTGACCGCCCTTGGCGGCCTCCTAAGCCGGCTGGATGCCACGCCGGGTGGCTTCCACGACGACCTGGTGCGGCCCCACGACCTGTCTCGGGTGCAGGATCAAAGGCCGTATGCGGAGGATCCGGGTGCCCTGCGCACGCCCAGCAGGCGCTTCCCCTACAGCAAGGATGCCCAGCTGCTGCCAATCTCCTGGCGCGGGGGTCTGGTCATGCTGGGCACATCGCCCCTGCGCATGCACTACGAGAACCTGGAACCGGGCGCGGACTACGAACTGCGGATTGCCTATGCCGGGCTCTCGCGTACCTACGTCCGTCTGGACACGGAGGAAGGGGTGGAGATCCACGACTACATGCCCACCACCCGGACTCCCGACCTGCAGCGGTTTGACGTTCCCGCAGCCGCGGTTGTGGATGGAACCCTGAACCTGATCTGGCGGCCGCACGAGGGCGGAGGCAGTGCGGGGGTGGTCTGCGATATGTCGGAAATCGTGCTCTGCAAGAAGTCCTGGGTGAACTCCGACTGAAGCCCATCAAGTCAATTCAGAAGCAGAGGGTTCCGCCATGCCTGGAAACAAACCCAACATCCTGTTCCTGATGAGCGACGAGCACCGTCGGGACATCCTGGGCTATGCGGGGGATCCGATCGTGCGGACACCGCGGCTTGATGCACTGGCGGAAACCGGGGTGGTGTTTACCCAGGCCTATACGCCTTCGCCTATCTGTATTCCCGGACGACAAGCGATGATGTCCGGGCAGTTGCCCCGAACCTGCGGAGTCGAGTCCTTCGGCCAGGATCTGGCCCCCGGCTACATGACGTTTGCCCGACGGCTGGCCCAGTACGGGTGGCACACGGTCGCAGCCGGCAAGCTACACCATACCGGTGCGGACCAAATGCAAGGCTGGATGCAGCGGCTGGGTTCCGAGATACGCATGGCCGACCATTGGATCGAGGATCGAGACGAGGCAAGCTTCGCGCCGTATGCGGAGACATTCCGACGACACAAGTGGTCCGACACCAAGGAGGTGCTGCGGGCCGGGGTCGGCCGTCCACCGAGCCATGTGGCGGACGAATACGCCTTGCAAGGCACGCTGAACTTCATCCGCGACCACTTCACGGACCCGTACTTCGACCGGGCCAGGCCGGAGCGACCAGTATTGCTTAAGGTCTCCTTCAACCAGCCTCACTACCCTTACCAGACGGATCAGGCCAAGTTCGAGTACTACCTGAACCGGGTGCGACCCTACATGGACGAACCGGTCTTCGACCATCCCTTCCTGTCCCAGCGCCAGGTGGATGTCGGAACCGACGTGACCGAGCGGGACATGCAGCGGGCCACGGCCGCCTACTACGGGATGATCGAGACCATCGACGAGTACTACGGCACTGTGCTCGACACCTTGGAGGCGGCAGGCCAAGACCTCGACGAGTGGATCATCATCTACACATCGGACCACGGCGAGATGCTGGGCCAGCACGGCATCTGGGAGAAGCAGAAGTTCTTCGAGGCCAGTGTCGGTGTGCCGTTGTTCATCCGCTGGCCCGCGGGGTTCGGGTCCGAGGGGCGCACGGTGACGGAGAACGTAAACCTGTGTGACTTGTTCGCCACGCTCTGCGACTTTACCCGTGTCCCGATCCCAGACGGTTTGGACAGTCGGAGTTTGTCACCGCTTTGCCAAGGTGATGCTACGGGTTGGAGCGGGGAGTCGGTGTCGCAGTTTGGGGGTCGAAACTTGATGATCAAACAGGGGGACCTGAAGTACCAGTACTACGGTCCCGACATTCCGGAGGTGTTGTTCGACTTGGCGAGGGATCCGTTGGAACAGGTAAACCTGAACGGGGATCCCGCGTATGCCAAAGACCGCCAGCAACTCCGCCGCCGGCGCAGAGAACTGAGTTTCGGCCCGGACGCAGACCCGAATTATTCCAATGCCGGTTACGCGCAGGGATCATAGCAGTTTCAATTCTCTGGAGCCAGGTTGAACCCGTTGCAGTCTCGTCTCGTGTCAACGTCAACATAACAAATGGAAACAGATTGACCAAGTTCCCGGTGCTCCACACCTTTTTCTTTACGACGCGTTGGATAACTTTGGCGCCCCTTCCACCCAGCCTGACGTCCGGCGCCGAGACAGAACCGCCCAAACAAATCCAAACCAGTTCAAACATGAACGAAGCGGCCATTAGTCCTCTTGTACCGGTTTGGGCCGGTACGTGATCCCAAGTCTGCGGCAAATCGACTGTTCGATGGACGCTTTGCTTCGATGAGTGTTCATATACTGTTGGGTCCGAATCGACAGAACATGCCGAAAAAACACATCATCGCGGTCTTTCCAAAGCCGATACAAGACATCTCGTTCCGTCGACGTGAGTTGTTCGGCGCTATCCAATAAGGCAAAATATTTAATGAGGTCATAAGCAGCAGTGTTCTTCTGTTGGGCAACCATTTGAACGGTGCCCTGGATCTCCGGCACGCTAACTTCGCTGACAACCATACCTACGTGAACCATCGTCCACAAATATGAAATCACCTGGAGAGCCTCTTTAATATCATTCAAATCAGAATCAGGGGACTGCGCATGAAGGCGCATTGCATATTTTTCTAACTCACTTTCATCCTGCAACAACAAATTCACTAGACGCAGGCCACTATCTGCGATCGCTGTGATGATTTCTTGGATTTTGACACGTTCCAAGTTGCCATATTTGGTGCGCAACACCTGACCCATGATCTTGTTATTTTTCAATATTCTATAAATACCATGCGAAATTTCGTCGACGCCAGGCACATCCGACCGCTCTGACAAATCATCCCCGCCATCAACAAGCTTGCTTTGCCTTGCGCGTTCAATTTCCCTCTCTTTCGCCACGCTATTATTTGATTGCACATCGCCAGGGAGTTGATCGATGAAGTTGGCAAATTTTTTTGTTTCATCACTGTCCAATTTTGCAACAGGCACAAAATCCAACGTCCCCTTGGTCTTACTCAGAATGTCATCGATGATATTAGTGTCATTTGTATGATGGATAGTGAAGAGGATCGTAAGATAGTTAATCTCCTTGTGGCTGTTACGACACATTGACTCGATGATACTCACCCCTTCTTCATTGCTGTTATTAGCCAAATACTTACCCAGAAAGTAATAAAACATGTACTTGACTCTAAAATTTCCACCACTGTCAATGAGGCCATAGGGCTTCCGCTTCAAGCAGTTGACAATAGAATCTTTAATAATGAATTTCTTCTTGTATTTTGCCAGAAAGTTTTTGAATTCAAACGGCTCATTGCAGCCTTTCTCGTCACTCCTATAAATTGCGTGAGCTAGATGCTCTGCAAAATTGAAACAGGCATTGAGTTGATCGTCCTCTCTTGCAATCCCCGATCGGATTAGATTTGCAATAATTAAGACCAAGTAACAATGCCCATATGATGTTATCGACATGCCAGCCGGCATATACGCCTCGTAGGTCTGCAATATAGACAGTATATAGAACGGATATCTTGGCAGTATTCTATTTGAAATGACAATCGAGTTCACACGGTTTTCCACTTGGTCAACCAACCCATCTGGTAACTCCTTTTCACTGTGGGAAAGGCGTAGCCGTTTCTTGATCAACTTCTCCTGCAGGTCTAGTGTAAGGGGATCGATCTTCATATGCCTGAAGTCTAACATCCGGAAATGATCTTTGAAATAGGCATAATAGTCATCAGTGGATAAGATGACGATGACCTGATCGAAGGATTCCTTTGCCAATTCAATAAGTTCATGCAAATGGGCCGGTGCAGTTGTCGTGTCCATAATCAGCGTCTTGACGGATTGCTGGCACCATAGAGAGTAGTCTCCTTGATATTGTGATCGATAGGCGCGTAAAAAAGTTTCTTTGTGCTTTCCTGCCATGTGCTCAAATTCCACCAAGAGTACCGGGTGGGACACCTTGAGCAATGACAAGTATAAGTGCCTAGCCAGAGCTGTCTTTCCAGAATTTTCTTGCCCATAGACAAGGACATGTTTGAAGGATAAAAGTTCAGATTGGTCAAAAATCTTGGTGTCTGATATTTTCCGGCCATGGGATAGCGATTCGACGCGAGTCAGTCGAGGGAAGACGAATGTGTCTTCCAATTTTAGATGTGTGTCAGCAAGGAATTCGGTCTGATTTATTGTTGATAAGTGTTCCTCTGTGGGCGTGAAAGTGATTCTTATTTGATTGACTACTTGCTTAACTCCTTCATAAATCTGATGCCAAGCTTCATCTTCATCTTGAAATGAGGTTACTGGCTGACCGTCATTCGGCAAGGCTTTCACATCATCTTTACCAAGAAAATCTTGCCATGGACATTGGCGTAGAATTATAGGGATTCGGAACACTGATTTGCCTTGTGACTCTAGTTCGCGGAAATAATTCCACTCTTCTCGACACGATGGAGATGCAATGAAATCAGGGCTCAATAGAAAAATTGCTATGTCGACTTCGTCCATCTTGGCCCGGATTTGGTCAGAGATGGATCGACCTGCTAGCGTGTGATTGTCGCTCCATTGGCTAATTATCCCTTTTGGCTGAATCGCGACCAAAGTTCTTTCCATTGATTTTCTATGGTCGAAATCGCGGTGTGAATACGAATGGAAAATTCGGATAGTGTACAGATTTTGATGTTGTTTCATGAAAGGTCTGACCTACAGTATAGAATGGTTGCGGTCTGGGTTCAGTGGTGTCGTGTTGTTTGGATTAGTTACCTGCATATTAGTATCCCAATTCAACTGGTGTTCAAATCTTTTCGAAACTGGAGCATACTTCAGCTGTGCTGACGCATCACGGAGTTAGCATTACTCGTGCCAGTATAGCATGCCTAGCCCTTGCGGTTGTCCAATGTTAGCTAACAGGAAATGCTGTTTGGGTGAATGTGGTCACAGGACGTGGCATTGGGCAGCGCAAATGCAAAGTCGCGGGACGGGGGTTAATCGGGGCCGTGCAGAGCCGGTTCCGGGTGTTGTCTGCGCGCGAACGGCACGGAACAAATCCGTCGTTGATTGAGGACAATACAGCACAGACAAGCCAAATCAGGGATCGGTTCTCGACCTCCAAACGCGCAACAAAGAGAGCCGCCGTGCGTCTTATGGGGTGACTTATTTCCTTCACAGGACACGCTGCAGCCCTCATGGACTACATTACAGCGTTGCATGCCCCGACCCCAAGCTCCTGGAAGCCCCGTGCTCCTTCGCCGACCATCTGGCCACGCTTCCGGGTACCCTGGCCGGAGACGCCAACGGCATGGCCGCGGTGGCCGCCTTCACGCACGACCATCAGGCCTGGTTCCGGCTGTGGCTGCTGGACGGGGCCAGCCTGCCCGGCCTGCGGGAACTCATCCTGGCCCTGGACGGCAAGGTGGCGCGCCGTTCCGGCGACCCGGGCGCGGGCACGCGGGCCCTGCACCTGGTCAGCGCCTTCCTGGTGCGGGAGGGACTGCCCCCAACCGGGAGCCGTGCGCGGCCAAGAGCAACGAGATCACGGCCATCCCCCGTCTGCTCGACCGCCTGGCCCTGAAGGGAGCCGTGGTCACGATCGACGCCGCCGGCTGCCAGACGGCCATCGTGCAGGCCCTGCGGGCGGCCGGCGCCGACTACGTGCTGGCCG
>MPMO01000077.1 GCA_002238555.1 Caldilineaceae bacterium bin34 | reverse complement strand
ACCGCAAGGCCGATCACAGGGACTCCCGCGACCCGTGAACCGGATATGCGTGGTGTCAACCATCGTATATAAGTCCCATTGCCCTTGGTGTAGCAGGTAGCAGAATTCTTGAACTTGCCCGTGGCCTGCACTATCATGGTCGGCCAATCTGTTGTGGCACAGAAGGAGGAAAGCTGTCCCTGATACTGGTCCGTCCCGGACTGTCCGCACATCGGCGCGCCGGCTTCCGGATCGCCGCCGCGACTGGACATGGTTCGGGCCGACGTAGCTCAATCGGCAGAGCTCTTGTCTTGTAAACAAGTGGTTATCGGTTCGAGTCCGATCGTCGGCTCTGCCGGCCTCAGGGATACCTAACATGCCAAACAGGGGCGAGTGCCCGAGTGGACAAAGGGATCTGACTGTAAATCAGACGGCGATCGCCTTCGGTGGTTCGAATCCGCCCTCGCCCATGACCCGGGCCCACATAGCTCAGTCGGTAGAGCACCTTCTTGGTAAGAAGGAGGTCACCGGTTCAAGTCCGGTTGTGGGCTCTCTGGCCCCCGCGCCGACAGGCTGTGGCCGGCCGGCACGGCGGCTCGCCGATACGGACATGCATGCACTGAACAGCTCGCAGGAAGAGGAAGATGGCCAAGGCGGTATTTGAGCGGACGAAGCCCCATGTGAACGTGGGCACGATCGGGCATGTGGATCACGGCAAGACGACGTTGACGGCGGCGATCACGAAGGTGCTGTCGCTGCGGGGTCTGGCGGACTTCGAGGCCTTCGACCAGATCGACAATGCGCCGGAGGAGCGGGACCGGGGGATCACGATCGCGATTTCGCACGTGGAGTACGAGTCGGATGCGCGGCACTATGCGCACGTGGACTGTCCGGGGCATGCGGACTACATCAAGAACATGATTACGGGTGCGGCGCAGATGGACGGGGCCATGCTGGTGGTGTCGGCGCCGGACGGGGCCATGCCGCAAACGCGCGAGCACATTCTGCTGGCGCGGCAGGTGGAGGTGCCGGCGATGGTGGTCTTCCTGAACAAGGTGGACATGATGGACGACGAGGAGCTTTTGGAGCTGGTGGAGCTGGAGTTGCGCGAGCAGCTGGACGAGTACGAGTTTCCGGGGGACGACATTCCGGTGATCCGGGGGTCGGCGCTGGCGGCGCTGGAGAGTGCGAGCACGGATCCGGAGGCGCCGGAGTATGCCTGCATCCAGGAGCTGATTGCGGCCGTGGACAGCTACATTCCGGAGCCCTTGCGGGACGTGGAGCGCAGCTTCCTGATGCCGATCGAGGACGTCTTCTCGATCAAGGGCCGGGGCACGGTGGTGACGGGCCGCGTGGAGCGGGGCCTGATCAAGCCGATGGAGGAGGTCGAGATCGTGGGGCTGAAGGCCACGCACCGGACGACGGTGACGGGGGTCGAGATGTTCCGCAAGCTGCTGGACGAGGGGCGCGCCGGGGACAACGTGGGCTGCCTGCTGCGGGGGGTGGACCGGGACGCGGTGGAGCGGGGGCAGGTGCTGGCGCAGCCGGGCAGCATCACGCCGCACACGCGCTACCGGGCCGCGGTCTACGTGCTGACCTCGGAGGAGGGGGGGCGGCACAAGCCCTTCTTCCCGGGCTACCGCCCGCAGTTCTACATCCGCACGCTGGACATCACGGGCTCGATCACGCTGCCCACGGGCGTGGACATGGTCATGCCCGGCGACAACGTCGAGATGGAGGTCGAGCTGATCTCGCCCGTGGCCCTCGAGACCGGCTCCCGCTTCGCCATCCGCGAGGGCGGGCGCACCGTCGGCGCCGGCTCCATCACCGAAATCCTCGAGTAGCCATCCAAGGCGTGTAGCTCAATTTGGCAGAGCATCGGTCTCCAAAACCGAAGGTTGCGGGTTCAAGTCCTGCCGCGCCTGTTTTTTCTCCTCCTCTCCCCGCACGCCGGACACGCTCCCGATGACCCGATCCGCCACCGCCGCCGCCGGCATGCCCAGCCGCGTGTTGCGCTTCTTCCGGGAAGTGCGCACCGAACTGTCCAAGGTCACCTTCCCGACACGCGAGGAAGGCATTCGGCTGACCACCGTGGTCATGCTGGTAACCCTGGCCGCCGCCGGCTGCCTGTATGCGCTCGATCTGGCCTTCAGCTACGTGATCACCTGGATCATCACGCTCTAGGCCGGCCCAGCCCCTCTCCCGCCACAGAACAGAGCAAGCCATGGAATCCAATCTCGACGCCGGGCTGCCGCCGGATCCCCAGGAAGACGGTCTTGATGACCTGGACACGACCGAGGATCTGCTGCTGGAAGAGGAATCCGCCGCCACCGGCTGGTACGTGGTCAACTGCTACTCCAGCAAGGAGCACCAGGTTAAGGCCAATCTGGATGCCCGCCGTGAAATCCCGGTCATGAATGAAGGCGGCGACTTCATCGATCTGCGGGATTTCATTATCGATGTCATTGTCCCCACCGAAACCGAAATCGAGATTCGGGACCAGCAGCCCAAGGAAGTGGAGCGGCAGCTCTTTCCGGGCTACATCCTGGTCAAGATGAAGCTGGACGCGCAACAGAGGCTGAACGAGGATGCCTGGCTCTGTGTGCGGGAAACCCCGGGCGTGACCGGCTTTGTCGGCATTGGCCACGAACCGACCCCCCTGTCCAACAGCGAGGTTGACCAGATCATGTCCCGCATCGAGTCGCCGGAGCCCAAGGTCAAGGTCAGGTTCCAGCTGGGTGAACGCGTGCGTATCACCAGCGGACCCTTCGCCGAATTCGCCGGCTCGGTGGACGAACTGCAGCCGGACAAGGGCAAGGCCCGCGTACTGGTCAGCATCTTTGGCCGGGACACGCCGGTCGAGGTGGAGATTGTCCACTTGGAGCAGTTGGGCTGATCCGGCCCGCCCCCATCAGCCACAGGACCACAGGTGAACTGACGCAATGGCAAAGAAACTCAAAGCGCTCGTGAAGCTGCAGCTGGATGCCGGCAAGGCCAATCCGGCACCACCCGTGGGCACCGCGCTCGGTCCCCACGGCATCAACATCATGGGCTTCTGCAAGGAGTACAACGCCCGGACCCAGCAGCAGGCGGGCCAGGTGATTCCGGTCGAGATCCAGATCTTCACCGACGGCTCCTTCAGCTTCATCACCAAAACCTCGCCGGCCGCCGACCTGATCAAAAAGGCCATCGGCCTAGACAAGGGCAGCGGCGTGCCCCACATGGAAAAGGTGGGGGTCATCAAGCGGGATCAGGTGCGCGGCATTGCCGAGACCAAAATGAAGGATCTGAACGCCCGGACCATCGAGGCGGCCATGCTCATGATCGAGGGTACGGCCCGCAGCATGGGCGTCACGGTTGAGGACTGACCGGTCCACCCGCCCGAACCCAACCCATCCCCGCAGGAGACCTCCCATGGCAAAGAAGAGCAAGCGTTACCGCAAGGCCGCGGCCGACCTTGACCGCACGACCATCCATTCCCCCGAAGACGCCATCCGCGTCGTCAAGGAGCGCGCCAGCGCCAAGTTCGACGAATCGGTGGAGCTGCACCTCAGCACCTCCCTGGATCCACGCAAGTCCGAAGAGCAGATCCGAGGCGTCACAACCCTGCCCCACGGCACGGGCCGCACGGTCCGCATCGTGGTCTTCGCCGGGCCAGACGGCATTCCGGTGGCCGAGGCGGCCGGAGCCGACGAGGTTGGCGGCGAGGAACTGGCTGCGCGCATCCAGCAGGGCTGGACCGACTTCGACGTGGTCCTGGCCACCCCGGACATGATGCGGGTGGTGGGCCGCCTGGGCCGCATCCTGGGTCCGCGGGGCATGATGCCCAGCCCCAAGGCCGGCACGATTGTCAACGCGGACCAGTTGGGCGCCATCATCGACGAAACCCGGAAGGGCCGCGTGGAGTACCGCGTGGACCGCACCGCCGGCATCCACTGCGGCATCGGCAAGGCCAGTTTCGAACCGCACATGCTGCACGAAAACATGGCCACCATCATGTCCGCCATGGTGCGGGCCAAGCCCACCACGGTCAAGGGCATCTTCATCAAGAGCGTGGCCCTGGCCTCGACGATGGGGCCCGGCGTCGCCGTCGACGTCAACCAGGCCATGCAGATGCAGGGGGACAGCTAGGCGTCCCCGCGGTTCGTCCGCGCAACCGATCCCGTACCGGCACTGCCGCATTCCGTTGCAACCGGGCTGGAACGGGCAATGCCCGTTCCTGTCGGCCGGCGCGCTTGCCGGCACCTTCCCCGTGGCTCTGGCCTCCCGATGCAGGAGGTTGAGAGCCGCCTATTCGCCGCATGGCGCACCCGGGATGCCAACCCGACCAGCCGCTCCGGTAGTGCCAACAACCATCCCTGTTCCGCGTACATCCTCGCCGCGGCGTGTCGGACGCGCTGGTTCGGTCCCACCGGATGGATGCTTGATTGTCTGGACGGGATGGTCTGCGTCGACAGCGGTCTTCATGTCCGACTGGACCGACTGCGCCGGGTCCGCCTCCAGGACATGCAATGACTACCTTGCGGCCCGCGGCGGGCCGTGTATGCTTTCAGCCCGGTATGACTTGATTGCTGCCATAACAACGAGCCAGGCCCGTGGAGATCGCAACTTCTTCATCCGAGCGGTCCGCCGAGCAACTTTCCGCGGCCAATCTGCAACGGGCTGTGCAAGCCGTCTTGCGTGACGGATACGTCATCCTGCGGGATGTGATCGATCCTGATCACTTGGACAGCTTGTTGCCGCGCATGACGGCCGACTCCAAGCGCTTGATCGCAGCGGAGCAATGGGGCGGCGCAGGACGTCTGCCCGGACACCTGCAGCAGGCACCGCCGCCGTTGGTCCCGTTCGTCTTTCGGGACATTGTGGCCAATCCATTTGCCGTCCAAGTGACCCACAGCATCCTGGGCGACGGCATGTACAACCGTTTCTACAACGGCAACACGAACTGTCCCGAAAGCCGTATGCAACCCCTGCACGCGGACGCGGCTTCCCTGTGGCCCAACCTCCGGACCGCGCATCCCCCGGCTTCCCTGGTTGTCAATGTATCGCTCGTGGATGTCACCGAAGACAATGGCAGCACGGAATTGTGGCCTGGCACCCAGCTTCTGTCCCTCGGGGATGATCGCCGCGTGGACCCCGAGACCGAAGCCCAACGACGGGCTGAGATACCGCCTGTCAGGGCCAATACGGCCAAGGGCAGCCTGGTCATACGCGACACCCGTCTTTGGCACAGGGGCATGCCCAACCTGTCGAATCAAATCCGGCACATGATCGCGATGGTTCACAACATCCATTGGCTGGCCCGACCGGATCGTTTGTGGTTTGACAGCCGCTGCCGAACGAAATTTCCCCAGGATGGACGCCTTGACCATAACGTACAATTCACGGAGCGTCCGTTGGACTACCTGTTTGTGCGCTACGCCCAGCCTGCGAAGCCGGAGACCGATCAGTAGGATTTGTCCTCCGTAAACCGGTTGAATGCGCTCGCGAAAATCGGGATCAACGAAGTGAGGAAGCGAGATTAAATGAAGTCCGTGTACTTGGCCAATCCTTATGGATTCTCGAAACAGCAACGACAGCGCCTCTTGCCGGAGATAGTACAGGCGCTGGAAGCCATAGGCTTGGAAGTTTGGGAGCCTTTCTCCCGAAACAATCAGGAGGAGCGGGGCCAGGAAGGTTGGGCCTATCGGGTGGGGCAAGCCGATTTTCGCGATGTCAGGGAATCCGACGGCATCGTCGCCATTGTCAATGGCTGGCCGCCTGACGAGGGCGTCATGGTGGAACTGGGCATGGCGATCGCGCTGGGCAAGCCCACGTTCCTGTTCCGGGACGATTTTCGCGTTGGCACCGATTCCATCGAATACCCGCTTAACCTGATGTTGTTTACCGGGTTGCCCCAAAAGGGCTGGGAGGACTATTACTTCAACTCCATTGAGGAGTTGGCATCTCCCGCCAAGGCGCTGGTTCCTTGGGCGCAGGGCAACTGACTGCCTGACGGGATCAGGAGAATCAAACCCGTCTCTTGTGAAAGCCGCGACCGTTTGACAAGTTGCCGCCAACGCCAATCCAAAGCTCGTGCTCCGGGGTTTTGGGTGGGTCGCGCGCTGTTCACACTGCCGCGCGCATCGAAGGGTCCGGTGGTTTCGTCCCGATCTGGCACATCACGATCCGGGTGTCCACGGGCATCCCGGCCACGTTGGCGGTCCTGGATTGCAACGGGGGTCTGGAACAACTTCCCGTAGCCCTCCGTTGCCATCGGCTCGAAGTCCAAGCGAGCCGTTTCGGCGAGCCTCTACCTCTTGCAGACGGATACGGCCGGAGCCGACTGTTCGCCGGACACACCGCTACATCCGTCCCCTTGGCCATTTTTCGCCTTGGGCAGGTACTACGTCGAGGGCCTGGTGAAATCAGGATTGAAGGCGCAATCCGAACCCGGCGTCAATCCCCGGTCGCCCAAGCCTGCCGGCTGGAACCCACCGGCTTGCCCGTCCGCACCGACTCGTCCATCAACAGGCTCAAATACTGGTCCTGCGCGCCTTGGGCAAGGTCGTAGAACCGCTCACCATTGCGAACGTTGGCCGACATGCGCAGCAGGCAGTCCGCCACCGCAATCTCGTCGTCGGCCAGACGCCCGGGAAGGACTGGGCTGTGGTACACCCACTCGTCCCCCAACTGGATGCCCTTGTGGTGGAACCCCTCCAGGTTGCCGCCGTGGCCCGCATCCACGCGCCGCAACGGCAGTGTGAGCGGTGTCCGGGAATCCGCCAGCCAGGCGACCGTGTCCTGCAGGATTTCGCCGCGCGTGCCCCGGATCAGGACGCGCGGCGCCCGGACCCAGGAGAAATACTGGTCTCCGGTGAAGTCGAAGAGGCCTGTCTGTCCCGTGCTGAAACGAAAGAGGGCCAAGGTCTGCCGGGAGGCCACCAACCTGTCCGGCGGCGGCGGATCCACCCGTCCGCGCCCGGCCAGCAACTGCGATTCCACCGTGACGGCATGAATTTCCGCGTCGGCGAAGCCGGCACCCAGCATCAGACGCATCAGGCTGACCCCATGGTAGCCGTGGGCCGCGGACACTTGGGCCTGCGTGACACCCCCGATCAGGCCGCTGGCGGCCACCGCAATGCGCGCGGCGTGCATGGGTTGGAACTGGTACTGCTCCGCGACCTGGATGTGGCCGCCTTGTTGGGAAAGGGCTGTCAAGGCCTTCAACTCCGCCAGCGTGCGCCCGGGCGGCGTCTCCGTCAGGACCGGCAGGCCGGCGGCCACCACATCGCTGATCACCGCGGCTGCAGCCGGCTGGCTCACCGACACCACGACAAACTCCAGGTCCTCCACCGCCAGCAACTCCGACAGCGTCGCCACCACGGGTACGCGCCAACGCGCGGCGTAGGCCCTGCCCTTGGCGGAATTCCGGACCTGTACGCAAGCCACCTCGAAGCGGTCCGGCATCAACCGGGCAATGCGCATAAAGAAGTCGGAGCGCCAACCGGCTCCGATCAGGCCAAACCGAATCCTGTCCGTCATAACCGGATCCACCTATGGCAATCGACTTCTGCCGCGGTGGAGACGGGGCGGTACGCCCCCGCGTCCACAGGGCATTCAACATGGTTCGTCAGTCCAAACGGGCGGGCCGCAAGCCTCTGGTGAAACAACCGCGACCACCTTGCGTTTGTCCGGCAAGTTGGCCAAGGCCGCCAGACCGGCACTGCCCGTGCCCAACCCCATGGCAAACCCTCGGCATGCTGGTTCGCCTTGTTGGACGGTGAAGCAGACATGGTCAATCCTATCCAACCGTACCCCATGGCCCAAGCGGGTATGCGACCGGAAATTTGGCGGCAACCCGTGCTGTGGGCTATATTCCCTCAATCAAACACCCAAACGCCCGACCGAAGACCGCAGGCGGTACACACCCTAAAAGCCCAAGAGGCTGCCTGTCGAGGCCCGGTGCGGAACGGGGGCCCGGGATCCGCTGAGGATCCGCGGTCTGCCGTGCGCCAGCCCCGCTTCTTCAAGGACAGCGGGGTTTTTTGTTGGCCCTGCGCCACACAAGGACAACGACCACAATGGCTCTCAGCCGCACACGCAAGGAAGAACTGGTTGCCCAGTACACCGATCTGGTGACCGACTCTGCCGCTCTGGTCTTCACCGGCTATCAGGGCACCAGCGTCCCCGAGATGCAGGACATTCGACACCGCATGCAAAATGCCGGTGCCACCTTCATGGTGGTCAAGAACCGCCTGTTGCGCATTGCCCTCAGCACCTGCCATCCCGATGTCGAGGTACCGGTCTTCACCGGTTCCAGGGCCGTGGTCTTCAGCGGCGAGGACGTTGGCCACACGGTGACGGAGCTGAAGTTCCACATTGCCCGGGAGTTGAAGAACGATCACCCGTTCCACATCTCCGGCGCCTGGATGTCGGGTCAGTGGCTGGAAGCCCCCGACGCCGAGCAGCTGTCGGAACTGCCCTCCCTGGCCGAAGTGCAGGCCACACTCCTGGCCACCATCTCCGCCCCCGCCCGCGAGCTGGTCGGAATGGTGGATGCGGTGCCCAATGCGCTCTACCGCGTCATCTCCGCGCCGCCGCGGGATCTGGCCCAGGTCCTGCGGGCGCACAGCGAGGCCGCCTAGGCCCAATACTGATCACTTAAGCGCAAAATTCTGTTGACTTAAGGCAGGTTTGAGATTGTGTCCGTTACCCGAAAGACGGTGCTAGTGGACATAACTGAGCTAAATAGACAGTATTGCGCCTAGGCCTGCCGGGCCCCTGCCAACGTTCAACCCCTACTCAACCCAATCAACTGTTCATTCAAAGAGGACACCATGGCTGACATTGAAAAGATCAAGCAGGACCTTGACGGCTTGACGCTGCTGGAAGCAGCCGAACTGGTCAAGATGCTCGAGGAGGCTTGGGGCGTCAGCGCCGCGGCTCCGGTTGCGATGGCGGCCGCCCCCGGCGCGGCTTCCGCCGGCGAAGAGGCGGAGGAAGAGGAGCAGACCGAATTCGACGTGATGCTGACCGACATCGGCGGCAAGAAGATCCAGGTCATCAAGGCCGTGCGCGGCATGACCGATCTGGGCCTCAAGGAAGCCAAGGCCCTCGTGGAAAGCGCCCCGGTTGCCGTGCTGGAGGGTGTTTCCAAGGACGAAGCCGAGGAAGCCGCCGCCAAGTTCGAGGCGGAAGGCGCCAAGGCCGAAGTCAAGTAGCCCATCCCGGCCTCGGCCGGAACGTCAATGGCCAAGGCCCTCCGGCATGCCGGAGGGCCTTGTTGCTTCTGAACGGTCGGAGCCCTGCAACCCACCGGGCTGGCGTTGGGTTGCGGATCCCCAACCCGTTTACACTGCCGCCATGGACACCGAACTGCCCGTGGGCCGCCCCCTGGTCGGCCACGACTGGGCTGTCGCCCATCTGATCGATGTGGCCACCCCCGATCCCGGGCCCGCACCGCCCGCGTGGTCCCGTCTGCATCATGCCTATCTGCTGACGGGAGCCCGGCATATCGGCAGGAGCACCCTTGCCGGCCGGTTGGCCGGCGGCCTGCTGTGCCGGGAACCCGCCGGCCAGGGCCCGCGGCCTGCTGTGCGGGAAACCGGCCGGCAAGGCCTGCGGCACATGTGCGGACTGCACGAGCTTCACCGGCGGCAACCATCCCGACTTCCTGCTGGTCGACCCGACCACCCCCGACGGCGAACCGGACCGGGACGGAGGCCGTCTGCGTGTGGAACAGGCGGACGCCGTCCTGCACTTCACCGTCATGAAGCCGTTCCAGAGCCGGTTCCGGGTTGTCCTGATTCGGGAACTGCAACGGGCGACCCCTCAGTTTGCCAACCACCTGCTCAAGACCTTCGAGGAGCCGCCCGCGGCCGCGCTGCTGCTGGCCACGGCCACGGACACGAGTGCCATCCTGCCGACGCTCGTGTCCCGCTGCCAGACCCTGAAACTGAAGCCCGCCAGCCGCGAGGCCCTGTGCACCGCCCTGCAAACCGGCTGGGGCACCGAGCCGGAACGGGCCGACCTGCTGTCGCGCCTCGCACAGGGCCGCATGGGCTGGGCCGTCCTGCAATTGGAGGATGCCCGGATGTGGCAACGCCGGGATCGCAATCGGGCCCTGGCAACGGACCTGGCCGCCAGTTCCATCCCGGAAAGGCTGGCCCGCGCCGACGCCCTGGCCGTGCGCAACTCCCCCGCCCAACTGCAGGAACAGGTGGACTTCTGGCTTTGGTGGTGGCGGGATGTCTGGCTGATCCAGCATGATCTGGCGAACAGCTGCGTTAATGTAGACTGTGGGGACGAGCTGGAATCCCTCGCGGCGCGGGTACGCGCCGCCGATGTCACGGCCTTTCTGCAGCGGCTTGAACGCGCCATCCAGCAGATGCGCGCCAATGTCAACGGCCGCCTGGTCATGACCAGTCTCATGATTCATATGCCGATGGCCGCCTGAAGGCGGTCCATCCCATCGCCGGCCGCGGCGGACCGGGAGACCCCGGCCCCGCGCGGAGGCAGGACAACAATCCATGACAACCGTCGTCACCGTGCAGTTCCGGCCGGTCGGCCGCACCTACGACTTCAACGCGCACAACTTCGCGGACCTGGAACGCGACGAATACCTGATCGTCGAGGGCAAGGACGGACCGGCCCTGGTACAGGTCGTGCAGCCGCCCCACGGCGTCCAGCCGGACCGCGAGCCAACCAAGTCCGTGCTGCGGCGCGCCACCGTCTGGGATCTGCTGGAACGGGAACGGCTGAAGGACCTGGAATCCGAAGCGCTTGATCTGTGGCAGTCGGAAGTACGCGAGCGGGGTCTCCGCATGCGTGTGCTGGAATGCAGTTACAACCTCGACGGCGGCCAGCTCACAGTCTCCTACCGGGCCTCCGGCAAGCGCCGTCGCCAGCGCGAAATGCGCAATCTGCAACGGGACATGGCCCGCAGCCTCAGGGCGCGCATCGAGATGCGCGAGGTGCGGGAGCGGGAAGCGGCCAAGTTGCTGGACGGCGTCGGCAAGTGTGGGCGGCAGCTGTGCTGCACCACCTGGCTGCGGGAGTTCCGCCACATCCGGCCGGAGATGGCGCGCACCCAGCAGTTGTCGGAGAACCGGGACGAAATCACCGGGGTATGCGGCCGGCTGCTTTGCTGCCTGTCCTACGAGGACGAGATGTACCGCTCCCTTACCCGGTCCCTGCCCAAGGTGGGGGCTCGGGTGGTAACCCCCCAGGGTGCAGGCAGGGTCCGCTACATCTTTCCGCTCAAGAAGACGGTGACCGTGACGCTGGAGAATGACATCAACGCCGAGTTCGGGGTTGACGAACTGTTGCCGCCCAAGCAGGACCCGTCATGCGGCTCCTGCGGGGGCTGCACCGCAACCCGCCGCGCGGAAGGCGAACGCGAAGCGGAGCAGCGGGCACAGGATCAGCAGGCTACCTCCACCTAACCCCCGTCAACTTGCCAGGCCGGCCCGACCGTGGCCCGGTTCGGCCTGTCCCTCGCGCAAGTCGGTTGGCACGTGTGCCGAGAGTTCCATAGGCTGTTCCGCGTTTGCACTGCCGCGCTGCCGTCCCCGACTTTCCGCGGACCGAAAGATCATGGTGCCGCGCGGACAGCCCGCAAGGCCAACTTTCCGTTCTTCACAGCTCCTGCATTGGATGTTGGCGCCCGCGGGATTGCATAGCCAGAAGAACTGCAAACGCGACCGCAGCGGTCAGGCACAGGGTTGCAGGCACCATGACATCCCGGTCCGACAGAGTCAGGGACAAATCAAACTCGATCATCCCTCCCGACGAAGCCAGTTCGCTCAAGAAAAAGCCGCTTGTCCAGCCTGTAGCGACAGCCACCGCAAAGCCTGCGGTAACCAACAAGTGGATCCCCAGCCCGGTAACCGCGGCGCGTTGGGCCCGTCGAGGCAAAGGCCAACGGGATTGTGCCGCTGCGACGAAGACCCCAATGGCCACCGGCTGCAACAGCATCAACAGCATCCTGTAGAACACGGTTGTTTCCGTGGCGCCTGCGGCCACGAGCGCCAGCAGGGCGGTGATGGACACCAAGACAACACCCAGCGCGACAGTGACCGGCCTGAGAAGATGTTTGGCCATATCGGGAACGTGGTCCGTTCGGGTTGGTGAGCAAGTCATGGAGTAGCTACGCCGCGCCGGCTCGCCCGGTTGCATGTTGTCCAGGACCAACCTTGAGGCGCGGCCCGGCCTGTCCATCCATCAACGCCTGTACCTCGTCCACGAACCAAGGCGCCGGCAACTGCCGATCAGGTTGGCGCAGCCCGGATCCGCGGCCGCACGCGCATCGGTTTCTTCCGGAGTACATGACGTTTCGGTCAACGGTTGTTGGGGCAGGCGCGTACCACCCCAAGGTCTGCTGGGGGTAGGCAGCCGACAGCCGTCATGAACGGCATCGTCGCGCGTCGGCTACACGCGTCGACAACGCGCCTGCCCAGTGGCCGTTCCGGCCACAATGCGGATCCGGTCCCCCGGACGGTCAGTTCTTCAGGAATTGGCTGGGCGCGCGCTGGGCCGGCAGCGAGTCGTCGACCTCCATGTCGAGTTCCGGCGGCCGCTCCCCCTCCCACCAGGTCGGCATGGAGGGATAGGGAAACACATCCCACCACTGCAACAGCAGGGAGCGCCGTGCATCGGAACGGTTGGGGTGGGCCGCATGCAGAACCCGGCTGTCGGCTATCACCAAATCCCCCGCCTTGACCGCCAAGTCGACGGCGTCCGGATGATCCCGGAAGGCCGCATGGTCCTCGTCCGTGGACTCGTCCTGCAGCTCCTCTTCATGGGCGTCCGGCAACTCGGCGTGCAGGTCGATGCGGTGCAGGTGGGTGCCCGGAATAACCCGCAGGCAGCCGTTGTGGGGCGTGGTATCGACCATGTAGTACGACAGGAAAATCTTGGTCGGCCACGGCAAGCCGGACTTGGGGTGGTTCCAGGCCATGCCGTCCTGGTGCCAGTAGAGGGCGGGTCCATGGGCCGGCTTGCTCAGGATCAGGGCGGAATTGCCATGCGTCATGTTCTCCAAGCCCAGCGCGTCGCACACCTGCTTCTGCACCGGGTTGTCCAGGAGCTCGTCCGTCATGCGCGTGTAGAAGGGCCGACGCTCCTCCAGGAGGGGCCGCTCCCCGCCTAGGTAGGCGTTGACCAGCTTCTCGTTGATGATGGGGAAATCGCTGCCCTGAAAGCGGAAGCGGTGGGGGATGGGATGCGTGTCCAGGAAATCGTCGATGAAGGCCTGGGCACGGGACAGGGCATCCCCGTACAGCACGCCGGGAATGATGCAGTAGCCGTCCCTGAGCAACTGGTCGCGCGTGGCGCGCGCGTCGGCACCGGAGAGAATGGAATCACCCACAAACGGCCTCCTGTTCGGGCTGGCAACCGGCTTGATCCGATTTCGGGAAGGGCTACTGTGCGGCAGGTGCCCCCGGTCTGACTCGAACAGACATGCCCATACGGGCACAGGCCCTCAACCTGCTGTGTATACCAATTCCACCACGGGGGCCCGGTGCCGCACAGAGTGCAGGCGTCAGTATAGGTTTGCCGCGCGGTTCCGTCAATTGATGCCGATGCCGAACACTATTCAGACTTCGCTGCTCATTCGATTCCACCGTCGGCGCCCCTGCAGGGGCCTCATGTCACGTTGGTTGATGTCAGGGCATGGCGGTCGCCATCGGATGCCGGATGGGGTGCAACCTGGCCTCCGACTTCAACCCCGGAACCGGTGAGACCGCCTTCCAACCGGTTGGTCCCTGTGGGGATGGAACTTTCCTGGAATGGATTGACAACAACACAGGCCGTTGCATCGCCAAGCCCAATTCCGGCAGCGGGACAGGAGGCAGGGATCCAGGATCGGCTGGAAAGCAATGACAGGGGGGAGAATGGAGAGTTGATAACAATCGATAGGCGATTGGAATGGAACTGATAACAAGATGCCTGTACTGATTCCTTGTCATGGACACCCGGGCATGAAGACCTCCCATGTCCTTACCGGGCCCGGACCCCACTCGCCGCATTTGACACAGTACCAGCCGTGCTCGTCATGACGGCGGGATGTCTGTGGGCATCCAGGAACATGCCGTGCCCAGGATATTGGGTTCGTTTGCCAGGAAACCATCCGATGTTAACCGTGAAGAGACTGACCGGAGCACTGGGTGCAGTCCTGTTCCTGCTCTTGGTCCCGGCGATGTCCGCCATGGCCCAGGAATCCCCGTCTGAGGCACCGACGGTGGAAGCCCGGGCCCGTCTGGGCCCGGGCACTGTGAGAACCGTGCAGTTTTCACCGGATGGCGCTCGGTTGGCGGTTGGGGGCGGCGTGAACATCTGGCTTTACGATGCCCACACCCACGAGGTTGTGTCACTGCTCACAGGGCATGCGCGAGAGGTCTTTGGCGTGGTGTTCAGTCCGGACGCGCAAACCCTGGCCAGCGGCAGCGGCGACAACACCGTACGCCTCTGGGATGCGGCCACCGGCACCCTCAGCCACACCCTGGAAGGCCACACGGGGCAGGTCTACGGCGTGGCGTTCAGTCCCGATGGACGTACCCTGGCCAGCAGCGGGTTCGACAATACTGTCCACATCTGGGATGTGGCTGCGGGGACGCTCCGCCACACGCTGGAAGGCCATACGGATTATGTCCGCCGTGTGACATTCAGTCCCGACAGGCGCACTCTGGCCAGTGTCGGCTGGGACCAGGCCTTTCTCCTCTGGGATGTAGCCGAGCTCACCCCGCGGCAAACATTGGAGGGTCATGCGGATTGGGTCACCAGTGTGGCGTTCAGTCCCGATGGACGCACTCTGGCCAGTGGTGCACTCGACCACACGGTGCGCATCTGGGATGCGGCCACGGGCACTCTGCTGCACACCCTGGTCGGCCATTTTGAGTATGTCCTCGGTGTGGCGTTCAGTCCCGACGGACACACGCTGGCCAGCAGCGGCGCGGACGGCACGGTGCACCTCTGGGATGCGGCCGCGGGCACCCTGCTGCACACCCTGGAGGGTCATGCGGATCAGGTCTACGGCATGGCGTTCAGTCCCGATGGACGGCTCCTGGCCAGTGGTGGTGACGACCACACGGTGCGCCTCTGGGATACGGCCACGGGCACCCTCCACCACACTCTGGAGGGCTACACGCACGGGATCAGGAGCGTGGCGTTCAGTCCCAATGGACGGCTCCTGGCCAGTGACGACGACGATGGAACAGTGCTGTTGTGGGATATGGCTGCGGATACGCTTGAATGACCAGGGATTGGCGGTAGTCGTCGGCTGTGGTCCCCACTGATCCATGTACGCGCGAGTCACTCCGAGCCGGGTGCCTGGGAGCGGACCACACCTGGGTTGTCCAACACCGCTACCGTTGCGTGAAGCCCCCGTGCCTGGATCGTTCAAGCAGAGCCCGACCATGCTCGTTGGACCACATGCCCACCGGGTTCATGCCAAGTGCAGGCGGTACATCTCCTCCATCAGTCGAATGTCGGTCCAGGCATCCTCGCCGCTCGCCAGGAACGGGTCCCCGGTCCGGGCACATTGCAGAAAGGCCTGCATCTCCCGGCGGTAGGCCCAGGACCAGCGCTCTTCGGGCAGTGGCCGCTCATAGCTGTGGTGCCTGCCGCCCCGATAAATTTCGACTTCCGCCGGCAGGTTTTCATGCAGCAGGGGAGGTGCCCAGGCATGCACCCAACCCTTGCGGAAATACACCTGTGTATGGTCGTCCCACCGATGGTGATCCAGCCTGCCGGTTTCCAGCATGCAGCGCACGCCGCCGATCCGCAGCACGGACACCCCTTGGAGACTGGTGCAATCCAAGTCCACCGCGACCACCCGCGCGTCGTCCCCGGCATCCAGCAGGTAGCGCATGAAATTCAGGTTGTGGACATACTGCTGCAGGAAAGCCACGTAGTGGGACAACCGGTCCGCAGGCAGCCAATCCGGTCCCGTACGGGTCTCGACCGGCAGCGGATGGCTGCTGGTTTCCATGCGGTCGACATCCATGCCGCAAATCCAATCGCCGCAGAACCCGTGGGCCCGCACATACAGCACGTCGCCCAACTCGTCCGACCTGCGGAACTCCCGCACCCGCTCCAGGGCCAGTTGGTTGCCGGCATCATGCCGCTTCATATAGCCCACCATCAGCCGCGCGCCCGGCGTCCGGGCCGCTTCCAGGATGCGGTCGGCCTGACGCAGGGACAGGGCCATCGGCTTCTCCATGAAGACCGGTCGGCCGGTGCGCAGGAAATCAATCGCGATCTCGCCCTGGGTGGTGAAGCCGGACGACACCGCCAGCACGTCCAGGCTGTCGTCCCGGGCCAGGCCCATGTGGTCCTCATGCAAGGCGGGGATGCCGAACTTCGCCTGCACCTTGCGCCCGAGATCCGGACGCACCTCGGCCAGGGCCGCCACCTCGCACTCCGGCAACCCCGTCAGATTCGGCAGATGCACGTTTTGAGCCATGAATCCGCAGCCCGCATACCCCAGCCTCAGTGCACTCACACACCCCTCCTTGGAATTCCTTGGGGACTTATATACGATGGTTGACACCACGCATATCCGGTTCACGGGTCGCGGGAGTCCCTGTGGTCGGCCTTGCGGTCGACCAGGGAGGGAGCGCTCCTCGCCGTGCAGCAGCCCCAGTCCCGCGGG
>MPMO01000076.1 GCA_002238555.1 Caldilineaceae bacterium bin34 | reverse complement strand
AGCAGGAGCCGTGCCCCCTTCCGCGGCCGGCGGCCGCCGCCCCAGGCCTCCGCGCAAGCCAAAACAGGAGAATTAATCCCCGCCCAGGCCAAGGCAATCTTTATCTCAAAAACTGTTCACACCATTGCTCGTCAAAAAGCGGGAAGATCGCCGCCAATCGATTTCCACAGTTGATTTACATAATCGGTTCAACTGATGGGTTGGTTCAGCCTTCGAGTTCCCCCGCCTTGAGCACCTGAAACAGATTGGAACGGGCAAGGACGGCACTGACCGCAACCGTAAGGACGCAGACGGCACCCAGCAAAATGGCGGCGGCGACAACGAATTCGTCCCACGAAGTGCGGACGACATAGGGCGGGATGGTCTGCGCCGCAGCAAGGCCGGTCTGAAGGTACGGGACGAACAGACGGCTTACGGCAACGCCGAGCATCGTGCCCCCGCCCACCCCGAGTGCCGCAATCGCCAACTGTTCCAGCGCAATGCAAAGTACACCTTGTCCGCGGGACCAGCCAATGGCCCTCAGCGTGCCAATCTGAATCCGTCGGCGCTGCAAGGCCAGGATCCCGTGGACCACCAGGGCAAGCACGCCCAGGACCAGGCCGACTCCCAGCCCCAATGACAGAAATCCGTTCAGTCCGAGCCTGACGGGATCGGTCCGCCAAGTTTCCAGTTGTCCCTTGGCATCCGCCAGATTCAGGATCTCGACCGATGCTTCATCCAGGGCTGCAACCACGCTCCCGGTCCGTGCGCGATCGGCAAGTCTCAACCAGACCTGGTAGGGCATCGGGCCGCCCACCTGCGTAAAGATGTGCTCCAGGTTGCCCACGACGAAGAGTTCGTCCGGAGGGTAGGTGGTCGGGAAATAGCGCAGGGAACCAACGATGCGGAACGGCACCGCGGCACCGCTGCCGGCAATCAGTCCCTGGACGGTGATTTCATCGCCGATCCCATACCCCCCGGCTTCAAGCAGGTGTGTTGGAACCAACAGGCCGTTTGGATTCAAGGCCAACCGGTTCATCAGCTCGCCCAGTGGTTCGGCGGCAAAATCCGGGCGGAAGTAGGCAGTCTGTGGCCACTCGGTCCGATCGATTCCGTACAGTTTGGCGCTGTATCCCCGGTTGTCAATGCGGAGGCTGACGGGGTAGATCCCTACTCTGGCCGCAGCCAGCACTCCCGGCGCATTCCGGTGCAGATCGAACGGAGGTATGGACCATCCGGTTGGCTGGCCCGCAGTGTCACCGTCGTCGGAACCTTGAAACCGTTTGGCCTGTTCCGTCAGGTTTACGGAGGATCCGACCGTGTAGTACGCCTTGTCTTCCAGATGGGCGTCCTGAGTGCGCATGATCGACGCGGCCAAGGTCCCTGTACCCATGGCAAACAGGAGCAGGGTTAGCAGCGCCTGATGATGTGGCGCCTGCCGCGCGAGGTTGCGTAGAGCGACCAGCAACACGGTACCCCGCAGCAACTGGACGGGCCAGTCCAACCCTCGGAGGAGCCAGGGGAGGAGGCGGACCACAGCGCGGACACCCGTCCACAGCCAGAGACAAGGCGTCAGGAATACGAGCGGATTGTCGGCAAAGTCGATGCCCGACAGCCGATCCGGCAGCGGCAAACCTCCCTCCTGTCGCAGGAGGTGCCAGCCGTAGGCTCCTGCCCCGGCAACGGCCAGGTCCAGAACAATCCAAGTCGAGGATGCATGCGTTTCCTCGCGGGACAGGCGCTGCTCCGACGTGACGGCAGTTTCCCGTGCATACCGCCAGCCCGCCGCCATCGAAGTCAGGTTGACCAGACCAAGTACCGCGCCCGCATACAGTGGAGCGTCCGGTGTGAGTGCGGTATCGAGCAGGACCGTGGGAGCGTTGTGCACGTTCGGTAGCACCCAGAAGGAGGCGGACGCCATCAGGCGGGCAACCGCCAGGCTGCCGGGGAGACCCGCGAGCAAGCTGAACCCGGACAGCACGACCAACTGGATCGCGTACGTTCCCAGGACCTGAAACCTGGAGGCGCCGCGGCTGCGCAGCACGGCAATTTCCCTCTGCTGGCGCATCATCAGGCTTCGGGTTGTCATGCCAGTGTAGAGCAGCACGAGTAGAAGGACGGGCAGGCTCGCGAACAGCAACAACGGCGACTGTTCCGCCACCTCGAGGCGGTACCGCAGCAGTGCGTTCTCGGGCGAAAGCATCAGCAGCGTTCCCGGGAGGTGTTGTTGGACTTGGGCGCGGGCCTCGTGGATGCGTTGCACCAAACCGTCGATTTGGCGTGCCCGAATGTCGCCGCCGTCCAGGGCGGTATACCACCCTGTTTCAAAGTACGGCCGCGGGATACGGTACGCAACCTCGGCCCGGTATTGCGCTTCGGATGTGAGCAGGGAATTTGCAAATGTAGTGGGAGACAGGTACCAGTAGGCAGAGGCGGGATCGGCGGCGCGCCAGATTCCCGCGATGCGGACTGGCAGGGCGAAGGCTCTCTCACCTGTTGCCGGATTGGGATTGACCGCACGGAAGACAACGTAATCCTCGCCCGCCTGCACCCCTAGGCGGTTGGCCATGTCCTGGTGCATGAGCACCTCGACATGGGAGGCGTCGGGCGCGGCGGACACCGGCAGGTGGCCGGACAGCAGTTCGGCCTGTCCGGCCAAGTTGCTGAGGAACCCGAGGCTGAAGTGCTCCAGTGGCTCGTCTCCACGGCCGTAGGTTCCCGCGCCGGTAGGGAAGAGTTGGAAGAGATCGCTGCGCACGTAGTGCATGCGGGTGGTCACCGGCAGCGCCATGTCCGCCGTGAAGCCACTGTCCATGTAGGACGCCAGCCGATCGTATTCGGAGAGGCGTTGCGCGTCCCCCGCGATCAATGTTGGGCTGGAATCCCTGTCCAGGGACAGGAACAGGAAACCAAATGCCGGCCGGTGCGAGTGTGAGCCTTCCTGCAACTCCAGGCGCAGGACGCGTTGGTGCAGGGCGTCGACGTAAACAGGAACGGCCGCGCCGAGTGCCGTGGCGGCAATCCAGCCCAGCAACAGAATTAGATACAGCCACACGTCGTGGCGCATCCGATGCAGGGCCAGCCGCGTTAGTCCGGCTACCGCCACACTGTGGGCACCCGTGGGGGGCGGGGAAGGTTGTCTTCCCCGGAACTTAGGCCTTGATGGCCCCGGAGGTCAGGCCGGCAATGAAGTACCGCATCGTGAGCGTGAAGAGGACGATCAGCGGAACCGACGCGATGACGTAGCCGGCGAACATCGGACCCCAACGTTCGAGTCCCCCGTACTGGCTGCCGAAACTGACGATGCCCAGCGAAATCGTCCAGAGTTTCTGGCTGGGAATGGTGACCAGCGGCCAGATGTAGTCGTTCCAGGTGGCCAGCACATTCATGATGGCAACCGTAATCAGCATGGGCTTGGACAGGGGCAGGGCGATGTGCCTGAACATCTGGAAGGTGGAGGCGCCGTCGAGGCGCGAAGCCTCGAAGAGCTCCTCCGGCAACGACGCGATGAAGCTGCGCAGGATGAAGATGGCGAACACCTGGCCGCCCGCAATGTAGGGCAGGATCAGTGCCCAGTAGGTATTGATCAGGTTGAGATCCTTGACCAGCAGAAAGGCTGGGATGAGGGTCAGGATCGACGGGATCATGAGCAGGGCCAGGATGGCCATGAACAGGACTTCGCGGCCCGGAAAGCGGAACCGGGCAAAGACGAACGCGGATACGCTGGCGATGGCCAGCACCCCGACCATGGATACCCCCGATACGATCAGACTGTTCAGCATGTAAGGGCTGATCACGGTCCAGGCATCACGGTAGTTGGCCCACTCCGGTACCGTCGGCAGACCCCAGAATGTGTGCATGAAGTCGACGGTCGGTCGGAACGACGAAATCAGCAGGAACACGAAGGGAAAGAACGTCACGATGGCCAGAAAGCCCAGCATAACGTGAATGACCAGATCGTGTCTCAGGGTGTGGCGACGGCTTTCCATGGACAGTTCAGGAACCTGTGAATTCCACGCTGGACCGCAGGTAGCGGTGGTTCAGGTAGGTCAGTATCAGCGTGAGGAAGAACAACACCGTGCCGATCGCGCAGGCATAGCCCATGCGGTTGTAGGCCATGGCCGTCTTGTAGAGATGGAGGCCCGGCACCAGGGTCTTGGTGCCGGGTCCGCCGTTTGTCATGACCAGGACGATGGTGAAGTTCTGGAACGCCGTGATCACGGTCAGGATGACCACCAGCTTGATTTGGGACAGGACCATCGGCAGTTCCACAAAGGCGAAGCGCTGCCAGGTGGAGGCGCCGTCGATGACGGCCGAGTCCATCAGTTCGGTGGGGATGGCCTGGAAACCCGCCAGGTAGATGAGCGTGCCAATGCCCGCCACCCAGGGGAAGCCGACGAAGATGATGGCGTAGAGTGCCAGCTTGAAGTCGCCCAGCCAGAACCGTTGCAGGTTCTCCAGGCCCAGAAGGGCCAGCGACTGGTTGAGCAACCCGATGTTGGGACTGTAGATGAACATCCAGATCATCAGGATGACCAGCCCCGGCACCACCATCGGCACGACCAGGAGCACCCTGTAGAAGTAGGCGGCGCGCAGGTTCCAAAGGTGGAAGATCATGGCCGCGGCTCCCAGGGGGAACGTCAGGTTGATGGCCACCAGGGCCACGGTCAGGATAATCAGGTGCGTGAACGACTCCCACCAGAGGGGGTCGTGCCACAGGTCGACGAAGTGGGTGACTCCGACGAACAGCTTGATGTTGGCGCCGTTCCACTGGAACAGGCTGTGGTACAGCGCGGAAAGCGCCGGGTAGTAGTTGAAAACAAGCAGCAGCGCGAACGTGGGGATGAGCCACAGATACGCAGTGCGGTAGCGCGCAATGCGCGCAAGCAGGGGACGCGCCGCCGCCGGTTGCCCGGACGACGGAGTTGATGTTGACAGCGTTGCGGACACGGGGTCGGCGGCGCGTGGTCGGTACGGGTTTGTCGGTTAGGCTTCCCCCCAATCCGGATGCTCGTTCAGCAGTTGCTGCGCGGCCAGTTCCATCTCCTGTTGCATGATTGAGGACATTTCGTCGGCACTCAGCTCGCCCGCCATGAACTGTTGCAGGTTGCGCCACATGGCGTCGACGAATTCACGCGTCAGCATGCTGTCGAACGGTTCGATCCGTTCGGCGCCGAAGTTGACGAGCATGTCGGTGTAGACCGCCAGTGAGGGATCCGCGCCCGCGGTGTCCTTGACGCCGGGGGCGAAGCCGCCGTGGTCGTTCAGGGCCTCGATCAGGTTGGGCGGAGCGGTAAGGAACTGGAGCCAGTCGATGGTGTCGTCCAGCACGCCGCGTTCCTCGGCCACCGTGGTGGTGATGTACTGGAACACGCCGCCCACGCCGGCCATGGCCGGGAAGCCGAGGCCGCCGTACTGGGAGGTTTCCTGGGTAACGGTCGGCATCTTGGGGAAAATGCCCCATTCGAATTCGATCAAGGGGTCGTTGCGGACGGGCTTGTTCATCCAGCTGCCCAGCCAGGCGACGGCGGCCTCGCCTTCGGCCCACAGTCGGAAGACATCCGCCGTGGGCAGGGCCCAGAACCCGTCCGGATAGTGGACGGACCACTCCTTCATTAGCCGGAGCATTTCCAGCCATTCGGGATCGGTGGCGGCGTAGTTGCCGTCACGGATGGCGCGCACCATGGCGGGCGGCTGCAGGCCTTCGCCAGGCTTCCAAGTCCGGGACACCGGCGTTCCGCCGGAAATCTGTGCCATCTTGTGGTCGTACAGCACGTCCTGGAACACCCGCGTGGTCCAGCTGCCGTACAAAGGCGTGCCGCCCTGCAGGTGGTAGCTCACGGAGAAGGGCGTGGTGCCGGAGTCCGCGATCGCCTGTTGCGCTTCCTCGTATTCGGCCCAGGTTTCCGGTACGGCGAGTCCGAGTTCGTCGAACTTGGACTTGTTGTAGAAGAAGCCGGTACCGACGATGTCGCCGGTAATCAGATAGATGTGACCGTCGGGCGCAGTGCCGCTGGCAATCACGGGTCCCTGGAAGGTGTCCTTCCAGGAGTCGTAGCCCTCGACGTAGGGATTGGGCTGCGACAGGTAGGGATCGAGGTTGTTGAACCAGTTCTTCTCGTAGTCGCGGGCGATCCAGCCGCGCTGGTACCAGAGGATTTCAGGGGCCGTGCCCGCCGTCAGCTGGGTCACCATCCACTCGTCGTAGCCGGAGGCCACAGACTCGATGAACTCAAGGTCCACGTCCGGGTGCAGATCCTTGTACGCCTCTTCCAGGGCCCACAGGGCTTGGGGCGGATCCCAGCGGTCGGTTTCCAGGCGATCGCGGGGCGTCAGGCCCTGCGCGTAATGGGATACAACTCGGGGTTCGGCTTCCGGGCCGGCCATGTCGTCGGCCGGGGTGCTGGGAATACAGGCGGCGAGTGTCAATGCTGCCCCGGTCGCGCCGGAGAGTTGCAGAAATCGACGTCTTGACAATCCGTTGTGTGACATGTGTGCTGTCTCCTTGGACGCGCAAATGAAATGCCTCCGGGGATTGAGGCAATCCCCACGGGGTTTCCTTGGGTTGGATAGCTTCGATTCTATCAGACCATCATCCCGCCGCGAACCGGGTCTTGCAATGCCGCGACTACCAGCGACAGTGCTCAACCGGCCTTCAACCGACGACGGTCCGGTCAAGGCCGAACGCGGGCTGGCGAACAGCCCCCGGGCCGTTGCTCCCGGTTCCGCGGGGGCGTGGCGGATACCGCGCTGGCTTGAAATCCGAAGGAAACGTGGTGCGGCGTCTCCTGGTGTGACCAAGGCAATCCGCCCTGAGGCAACAGGATGGTGGAAGGTATGGGCTCGATGGGAGGTGTTCTCGGCCATGGGGCCAAGGGACCCGGCCATGAACCTCTACCGAACCTAAAATGGCAATGCCCGCGCTCAATGCCACCACCTATCGGATCCGAAGCAAGCTGTGACACGGATTTTCCAGTTGACTGCAAGCCAGTGGCTGCCTCGGGCCCCGGAGGAGGTGTTCGCTTTTTTCGCGGATGCCTTCAACCTTGAGGACATCACACCGCCTTGGCTGCGGTTCCGCGTTCTGACCCCGCCGCCGATTAATTTGAGGTCTGGAAGTGAGATCGACTACCGGCTGCGCTTGCGCGGTCTGCCGTTGCGCTGGCGCAGCCGCATCAGCGACTGGAGTCCGCCGTTCCAATTCGTTGACCACCAGATTGTCGGGCCCTATCGGTTGTGGCACCACGTCCATACGTTCGAAGCGCGGGACGGGGGCACGTGCGTACTTGACCATGTGGAGTACGCATCCGCGGGCGGAGTGTGGGCAAACGCCCTTTTCCTCAGGCGGGACCTCAGGGACATCTTCACGTACCGGCAGCAGCGCCTGACGGAACTCTTCGGTGCTGATCCGAACAATCCGCCGCGGCTTGCGGTCTGAAAGTCCGCTGCGGCCGGTGGTCCGTACCTGCAGTCTGCTGGGGTTCGGGCGCTCGGGACCAGTGCCGCGGAGTTCTTGCCAGGTCCCCAGCGGGGACCTGATTAGCGGTCCGTCCCGGCAACCGTCAGTCGGTCGGACACCGCCGGCGCGTCGGCAGACTCGCTGCGCGCGCCTCCCAGGGACCATCCCGTGCTCAAACCGATGACGAACCATCCCATGGCCAGCATGCCGGCAGCGAAGACCGTGTCGCCAATGGCCCGGAGCCATCGGAAGGTTTGCCAGGGTTCCTGCTGCAGAAATTCAGCGGAACGGGCATACCACATGCCGTGTTCAACACTGGCCCAGGTCTGGGCCAGCCCAATGGGCAGGAGGCTGAGCAGGATCATCAGGCCCAAACCGATTTGCATGGACCAGAACGAGAAGGCCAGCACCCCGGTACGCCACTGCCGACGGACGGTCAGAATCCTGAGGCTTAGCAACATGAGGCCCAGCCCCAGCATCCCGTAGACGCCGAACAGCGCGGCGTGGGCGTGCACGGGCGTGGTGTTGAGGCCCTGCATGTAGTACAAGGCAATGGGCGGGTTGATCAGGAACCCGAACAGCCCGGCCCCCACCAGATTCCAGAATGCAACGGCCACCAGGAAGAAGATCGGCCACTTGTAGTGTTTGGCCCATGGCGCGCTGCGGTGGAGTGTCCAGTTCTCGTAGCCTTCGAAGCCGATCATTACGAGCGGTACTAGCTCGAGTGCGCTGAAGGTGCCGCCCAATGCGATCACGGCCGGAGCGGTGCCCGTGAAGTACAGGTGGTGGAAGGTGCCCAGGACGCCCCCCGCGAGATACAGGATGGTCGTGAACAGGACCGCCATCGTGGCGGAGCGGACCTGCACCAGGCCGAGGCGGATGAAGACGAAGGCCACGACCGCCACCGCAAACACCTCGAAGAACCCTTCGACCCACAGGTGCACCACCCACCATCGCCAGTATTCGGCAATGGCCAAATTCATGTCGCGGCCCGCCATCAGGCCGGCACCGTAGAACAGGGCGATGGCCGCCACAGCGAGACCGAAGATGACCAGTATCTGTCGATTGACGCCTTCACTGCGCCGGATTCCCGGTATCAAACAGCGCAGCATCAACACCATCCAGAAGAGTAGGCCGCCAAACAGCAGCAGTTGCCACAGCCGGCCCAGGTCCAGGTATTCGAATCCCTGGTGTCCTACCCAGAAATTGGCATCGGGACTGAGCTGGCGGTGGATTGCCAACGCCTGTCCCGTCAGGGAGCCGCCCACCACCAGGAGCAGGGCTCCAAACAGGACATTCACGCCCAGTCGTTGATACCGCGGTTCGTGGCCGGTCAACATGGGAGCCAGGCAGAGACCCGTGGCCAGCCACGCCGTGGCGATCCAGAACATGCCCAGCTGGACGTGCCATGTCCGGGTGAGGGAGTAGGGGAGCCACTGGGCAATCGGCACGCCATACAGTGCAGTCCCTTCCACTCCGTAGTGGGCGGTCACCATCCCGGCGATCATCTGCAGGACCAGGAGCAGCCCCACGATCCAGAAGTACTTGACGGTGGCATACATCGACGGCGTGGCCCGCCCGGTGATCAACGGATCGCGAGGTTCGGCGGCACGCGTGCTGGCCCACGATTCCCGGGTTGCGGCGTAGAACCAGGCCAGGGCGCCGACACCGCCCAGGAGGAGAACGAAACTCAATACGCTGACGACGATGAGGTGTCCCGGCGGCGTGTTGCCCAGCAATTCGTCGGGAGGCCAGTTGCTGGTGTAGGTGAAGTTCCGGCCGGGCCGCTCCGTGACACTGACCCAACTGGCCCAGAAGACGAATGCCGTCAGGTGTTCCCGTTCCCGCTCCTTGGGAAGCGTGTTGACCGGCATGGCGTAGCTTTCGCGCAGGTCGGCCAAGTCCGGTGCGTCGCCGAAGAGATCGGTGTAGTGGTTTTGAACCGCCTGTATGGCCCGCGCCCGGTCCTCGGAAAGGACAATCGCGCCCGTGGCTTCATCGAACGTGTTGGTTCGCATGTCGGCCTGGAGCCTCGCTCGCAGGACCGCCTGCCTTTCGGAGTCCAGTCGATCATAGGGAACGCCGGCCTCGGCATGAGCCCAGGCGTCCAGCAGAAACAGGGCCTCCCGATGCAACCAGTCGGCGGTCCAGTCAGGTGCCGTGTAGGCTCCATGTCCCCAAATCGAACCCAGTTCCTGGCCGCCGATGGAACGCCAGACGTCCTGACCGTTCAGGATGTCGTCTCCGGTAAAGACAACATCTCCGGCAGTGGTGACGATGCGTTCCGGGAGCGGAGGCGCCATCTGGTAGATCTCGCCGCCGTAGTACAGCAGCAGGCCGAAGGACAGTGCCACCACCAACCCGAGAGCGATCCAGAGGTTACGCAGTGTGTTGCCTGTTGTGCGGATGTCTATGTTCACCCTTTCCCATGGCAGGTCGCAGGACCGGAATTCCTGCAACGGGACGAACGCGATCCGGACCGGCGGTCGGCAGGAACCGGCAGACGAATGTTGCACGGAGTGTAGGACGATTCCGAGTCGGCGAACGTTGTGAACCGTACTTTCAGGAAGGCGGGGCCCTGTTCGGCAACTTGCCCGCGGCCGGCCAGCACGACCCAAGGCGTCCTCATCCGAAACCGGGGGCGGTCCGTGGGGCCTCAAGCCGTCTTTGATGTTCGGCCGATACGGATGTGTACGGGATGGGCACGGGTTCGGGGTCCATGATTGGCAACCCGCAACCTGCGGGTTCCCATAATGCGTATGTAGGAACAGGCAAGCCTTCCAATCGATGTTGAGGATGACCCCATGGCCCGTACACGACCGCGCCGTTCGCATCTGTGGTGGCTGATCTTGGCCGTGGCAGTCTTGGCGGCACTGCTGGCACCTTTTGTATTGCTTGCCTTTTCCCCGGTGACCGATCAGGGAGAGTCCTGGTTCGGCTCTTTCTACAGTTCCTCAGAGACCTCCACGACCTATGACGAGGACGGGAACATTGTCGAACACTTGGTGAACGGAGTTCCCACCACCCCTCAGCCTCCGCAGCCGGCCCCGTGTGGTGACGACCCATCCTCCACCCCAGGAGATGGGCCTGACGGGACTACCTTCAGCGTGACCATTGGATGTACCGAAGTGTTCAGGTCGTTCGAGCCGGACGAGTAGCCGGCGCACGGCGACCGTGAACCTTGTCAGCCACCTGCGCACGGCGCTCGAAGTTCTGTTGCAGCACCGTGTGCGGAGTGGCCTGACCGTGATGGGCATCACGATTGGAATCAGTTCCACGGTCGTGATGCTGGCCCTGGGCCGGGGCGTCCAAGACCAGATTGAACAATCCTTTTCCCGCGCTGGCGTGACGTTGTTGACGGTGATTGCCCGCACGCCGCCAGGAGCACCTGAATCCACACGCAGTCGCGAACTTCACTGGGAGGATTACGAGGCACTGGTGGCTCCCGGCCGGATTCCCCACCTGGTGGATGCTGCGCCGCTTGCCAGTTCCATGACCGAGGTGCGCTGGCGGAACCGGCAGGTGCGGGTTCGCCTCCTTGGCGTTACCGCGGCCTACGAGCAGTCGGCCAACCTGAGGCTGGCATCGGGTGAATTCCTATCCGACGAGGACGATCGGAGCATGCGCCTTGTGGCGGTTCTGGGATCCCGTTTGGCCAGTGACCTGTATACGCAGGGCGCCTATCCCTTGGGCACATCACCATCCGTGGATGGCAAACGGTTCCGGGTCATAGGCGTATTGGCACCCACCAAAACCGAAGTGGACTATCAGGTCATCGTTCCGTTCCACACAATGCAGAAACGTCTGCGCCGGGAGGCAACCGTCAGCGGGTCACCGCTGGTGGACGTAATCCAGGTACGAGTTCTTGATCGCCATCAGGTGGACGGTACGCGCAGGGCCATCCAAGAGGTACTCCGCCAACACCGCGGCGTGGGTCCCTTGGACCAGGACGATTTCCGGGTGGTGACGCAGGAGGCGGGGCGGGAGGCCATGCGGAGCATTGCGGATTCCCTGACATTGTTCCTGGCTGCGATCGCGGGTATCAGCCTGTTTGTCGGCGGTGTGGGGGTCACCAACATCATGCTTGTCAGTCTGGGCGAGCGTACGCGCGAAATCGGCATTCGGTACGCGGTCGGGGCAACGGTCAGGGACATCACGGCCATGTTCCTGTGGGAAAGCGTAATCCTCTGCGGGATTGGAGGAGTGATCGGGATTTCCCTCTGTGCGTACGGCGTGGTCCTGATCCGGGCCTTGTCGGACATCCCGGCCCAATTGAGCATTGACATTGTGGCCCTGGCCTTGTGCGTCAGTTTGACCGTGGGCTTGCTGGCGGGAATCTATCCGGCCCTTCGGGCGCGACGCCTGGCTCCGGCCGAAGCCTTGCGCAGCCTGTAATGGTTCAACGACATCGGCTGAATTGAGTCCTGGAGTGGAATCAAGAGGAAGTCAAGGAGGTGTAGGTACGCAAACGGCTGGCCGCGGCGACCGACACTCTTAACGAACTTTGCCCTGTTGCCGGGACTCAAAAACGGAAGTCAGAGGATTGGATCGTCCACGGGTCGAAACCACTGTGGTCCCGGATCAGGGTAAACAGATAAGTCAGATCCTGCCCTGCCCGCTCGCACAGGTCTGCTGTGTCGATCCGCAGGGCAGGGGAGCCGTAGACATGGGCGTCGGCCAACCCTGAGAGGGATGACAGGTCCAGAGCCGGCACGACTGTATGTGCGGCCATATGCGGCAATCAACGCTTTGAGGGCATGCTCCAGGATCCGTTGGGCGGCGCGCCCAAACAGTATGGAGCGGGTACCCGGCGGCACTGTTTCAGGTTCGTTGATGACGGCCTCGAACCATCATCGGCACCTTTATGTGTGAAACAGCTCTGTATATGGGCATCAGGCCATGATGCACGTCATTGGCATTGCTTTCGCAGTCATTTGCGCTGCGCAGCCCATTTACCTATCCAGTGGACATGCCCGGTGGCTTCTGCCGCCCGATGGAATCTCCGGTCGGCAGTCCACAAATCGCAGCCAAGGTTCTCCGCCAGGACCATATAGTGGGCATCGTAGGCCGCGCCTGGCCGGAGTGAACTTGCCAGCTTCAGTGCCTGGCCGTGATGCTCCGGTGTCTCGTGCAACACATCCCCCAGAGACATCAGGTCTTGCATGAGGTCCGCCGCAACATCCACTGCCAGTTCGCCTCGCACTACTCGCCGATGAAGCGCGTTGGTCACCTCAAAGGGCATGAGATGAGGTGTCGCCAACCCGATGCCCTGCCTGTCCCAAACCTGGAGGATTGCGTGGGCCACATCGGAATTTTCCTCTTCAACCAGCCACTTGAAGACCAAGCTTGCGTCCACGACGACGAAGTCGCTCACGCCCATTCCTTTATTTCAGTGTCCCTAATTTCGCGGGCCTCACGAATCAGGTCAGCCGAGTCCTCGGACAGAGGCTTGCCCCCGAAAATCTCCTTGCGGCGACGTGCCAAACGTTCCGCGCGGAAGAAGACAGGCCGACCGGACACGCCGTTGGCCTCGTCCTGCGCCAGCTCCCGACCTATGGCAGTCAAGCAGTACCCGCGCATGCTCACACCCTTGAGCGCGGCGGCGGCCTTCAGTCGGCGTTGAAAGGCGGGGTCCAAGTCCAGGGTGAGTCTCTTCTTCTTTGTTTCCATCGCTTACACCTCGCTTCGGCGACGCTATAGGTCAGGACAAAGTAAACACAGAAATATGATCAAAAACACTTCTTCAAGGATGGCACAGTTTCAATCTCGTTGATATTGGTTCCGGACGCCAACTGGCCCTGCCCGATGTTCCCTGCCGCCTGCTCCGTTGCGGTGCCAGACGCAGGCGCCGCAACGGCATCTATCCCCGGCCGCCTGGCGTGACCTCCTGCCAGCATCCGCCGTCCTTCCAGGAATGGATGACCAACCTGTACATGCACAGCGCCCGTATCCGGAGCCTGCCACGGATCTTGGCTTTGCTGGGCTGCGGGGTGGGCGTCGCCACGTTGTGGCGGGACGTGCAGGCAGTGTCCCCCAGCCGGGTGCCCGACCCGCAGGCGGCCCTGCCGCCGTGGCCGGGGGGATGAGACTTGGCTGTCCATCGGTGCCGCCCACCGCTCGGTGGCCGTGGTTCTGGGATCGAAGGGTGCACGGCTGGACCTGCGGCTGAACAGTCCCTTCCTGCTGGCGCTCTGGCAATCGGTGGCACATGGGGTGTGCCCCCTGGGCGCGCTTCAAGCCCCGGGCCCGTCTGATACCGGGGCTGAAAACGGAGGTCGGAGCCCTCAACTTTGTGCGCCTGATGGGCCAAGGCATGGTCTGAGGCCAGCGAGTGGAACTTTGTCCTACGCACGGAACAAGCCGATGATGGATTGGAACCAATATCAACGAGACTAAAACAGTGCCGTCATGAGCAAATCTGCTCATGACTGTTGCCTTGTTCTGTGCATTTTCGAGGCTTGGGTCGATCTTGCAGGTTGATCACATTGATCAGCCACACCGGGAAGGATGGAGGGTCGAGGCCCATTGCTGGTGCATCAACCACCCAGGTTGCAACCAAACCCATGATGGGTGCTGCAGCAACATCGGCGCGCTCGGAATCGAACGTGCCAATGCCAATCACAGGTCGGAAAACGGTATGGCGGTCACGCCCGACCCCAAAGGCAACTGAATTTCACCTGGGTGGACCACGTATCCTTGTGTGGCGGCATCTGCCAAGTCGCGTTGGAACGATCTGATGGAGGCAGCCATGCCGGACCGCGGGGTTCCGGACAGCTTTACCTCGATGGGAACGAGCCCATCGTCGGTCTCGACCACGAAGTCAACTTCGGTTCCGGCCGTAGTCCGCCAAAAGTAGACCCGAGGATCCGTTCCCCGGTGTGTAAGCGAGCGGACGATTTCGGACAGCACCGCCGTCTCGAAGATGGCACCGCCCATGGGGCCCGCGGCGGCATGTTCCGGATCCTTGAGGCCGACCAGGTAGCAAAGCGTGCCGACATCGGTGAAGTAGACCTTCGGTGTCTTGACGAGCCGTTTCCCAACGTTCGCGAAGTACGGCCGCACGACGACCACCTGGTAGGTGGCCTCGAGTACGGACAGCCATGCCTTGGCCGTGTTGACTGCGACCCCAAGGTCGCGGGCCACATCGGTCAGGTTGAGGAGTTGGGCACTCCGCGCGGCCAGCATGCGCAGGAAGTTCTGATACTGGGTCAGGTCGCCGACCTGTCGCACCGTGCGCACGTCCCGCTCGAGATAGGTTTGAACGTAGCTTCCATGCCAAAGGAAGGCATCGCGAGCGGGTTGGACCGCGAGTTCCGGGTAGCCTCCCCGGATGAAGCCCTTCCACAGTTCACCGAATCCGAGGGAACCATTGGAAAGCACAACCCTTTTGCGTTCCCAGACAAGGGAAGCGTTTGGCCGCCCTTCGGCCTCTCTTCTTGACAACGGCAACAAGCGCAGCATTGCGGCGCGACCCGCCAGCGACTCGGTTACCTTCTCTGCGAGCAGGAGATTCTGCGAGCCTGTCAATAGGTACTGTCCCTTCCGGTTTCGGTGCGCGTCGACCTTTGCCTTGATGTAGGGAAGCAGGTGGGGTGCATGTTGCACCTCGTCGAAGATGACTGGCGGTGGATACAGCTCCAGGAACCCGCGCGGATCTTCCGCTGCCGCGGCGCGCACATCCGGCAGATCCAGTGAGACGTGGCGGTGCTGTTGCCCAAAGACTTGTTGCAACAGTGTCGTCTTGCCGGACTGGCGCGGTCCGGTCAGGACGACTGCGGGAAATTCCCGGGTTGCCTGCTTGACTACCGGTTCCAGGGAACGTCTGATGTAGGGCTGGTTCATCACTGGACATTGTGCATTTCAAATGCACAATGTCAACCTGTATGTGGAACCCGGTGAACTGGGTTCTACTCGACGAACTGTGCCGACCGACAAGATCCGTGGAATCGCCCGTACGACAGGTGTAGTCGGAGACACAGGTCTTGACAACAAGTCAATCCCAACTGCTTCCATGCACCAGGATTCAAGGATCGCCCCTCACAAGGTACCAATGGCGAGCCCGGATCAACATCAACGCAACTGGAACTATGCCTGCGTAACCGAGGAACTTGCAGGCTGAACGGTATTACCGTACACTGCTCTTCGTAATCATTCGTACGGTGCGCAACCGAGGGTTGCGCTTGCTGCTCGAGGACGACAATCCCCAGTTTGTAAAACCGGAACTGCTTTCCCGTGTTCGCAAGATCTTGACAACACTCATCCTGGCCGAGGACATCGACCATTTTGTATCCGACGCGCCTCGGGGTTGGCGACTTCATCGACTCTCTGGGGTCGCCTAGGGTGAGTGGAGTGTCTCCGTCTCGGGCCACTGGCGGATTACGTTCATTGAAGCAGAAGGCTATATCGATCGACTAAACCTGGAGGATTACCACTGATGGCTGCCAAGGGCATCAACGTGAACATGACCCCTTCTCATCCGGGCGACTTCATTCGCACGGAGATCATCGAGGAATTGGGTCTCACCGTAACGAAAGCCGCCGAGATACTCGGAGTCCGCCGGGCAACGCTCTCTGCTCTGCTGAACAGCAATGCGAGCCTGTCGGCGGAGATGGCCCTGCGTATTGAGAAGGCCTTTGACGTGCGTATGGACATGCTGCTCCGGATGCAGGCCTGGCATGACACGTCCAGGATGCGCGCGCGGGCGAGTGAAATCGCTGTGCAGCGGTACGAGCCTGCCTGACCAACAGGTGTTGCGGAGCTGGCTGTTCGACTGCACCCCCACCCCGCGACTTTGCGTTTGCTCTGCCTGGCCAGTGTGGGGCAAAGCTATTCATGGCTCAGCCTATTGACCTGTCATTGTTGGTTGAGCAGGTCTCAGCCGGCTTGAAGTGGCTTCCGGTACCATCTTCATCACCCATCAGGGCTCCTGTGTTCGCCTCAGGTACTCACGGCCCGCCGGCGTCAGGCGGTAGCGCTGGTTCCTGCTCCGAGGTTTGTCCGGGACGGTCATCTCGACCAGCCCCGCTTCAAGGGCGGGCCGAAGATACATCGCGCGAAAATGGCCGCTGTGAGTGAGGTCGAGTGCCTGCTGAATTTGGAGCCGGGTCATTTCGCCAGAGATCGCGCGCAGCAGCCGAACTTCTCTGGTAACTTCTCTGGTAACTTAGTCAGTGACTTGGTCAGTGACTTGGTCGGTGACTTGGTCGGTGACTTGGTCGGTGACTTGGTCGGTGACTTGGTCGGTGACTTGGTCGGTGACTTGGTCGGTGACTTGGTCGGAGTCCGGTGTCCCGGGATGTTCGTCCACCTTTGCCCGTACGTCGGGATTCGGCCGGAAAGTAGCCGTGAAGAAACTGCCGGACTCAGGCTCCGCGCAGCCCTGCGCCGGCACGTCCTCACAAATGCGCCGTGTGCCGGAACCTGTCTTCTCGGGTAACTGTTTGCCTGAACAGTTACAATGTTTCTCCCTTGGTTTTTTCGGAGAGGATTTCCAGTAAGAGTGGTAGATCTGATGCAGAATAATGCTCCCGCAACTCCCACACATCCTTGTCGCCGCTGAGTACCAGCGGTGCAGTCCATGGCCCTAAACCGGAAATATGAGTGCTCGGGTACCCTTGACCGTCCCTCAACAACACCTTTGCCAGATCCCGTTTTCCGAAAAAATCCGAGAACGTGTGCCAGAAGGTGCGTATGGTCAGTACGGAAAAGTCCATGACTTTGAGCCTGCTTTCCAGATCGTCTATGGTTTGGACAGTTTTGAGCCGGTTTCACGCTCCCAATTCGGGCTTTACGGGACCATTGGCCTGACCGGCGGATAAAGCGGGGGGGGGGCTTCCGACTTGACAGGTATATGTGACGTTGCGGTCCTGCCGTGCCGGGGCACTCTGTGCGGTCATGGCCGGAAGTCCGACGCATGGTCGTCCT
>MPMO01000013.1 GCA_002238555.1 Caldilineaceae bacterium bin34 | reverse complement strand
CGATCCTGAGGGCCTGGCAGGCGGACCCGGCGCGGATCAAGCAACTGTGCGGCTGGCGCTGGATCCGGGACACCCTGACGGCCCTGCCCGCCGATACCCAAGCATCCTAATCATGCTGGATTGGTATCAGAGCCGTCCCAAAGTTTCGACCGGAGCAATCCTGTGGTGCCTGGCGGCATCCGCCATGGTTGTTGCGGAGCATTGCGGCGCTGAACCCGCGCGTCACCTCCTACCAATTGGTAAACGAACCATCAAGACGCCGTAGCTGAGGCATTTCCCGTTCCTGCGCCGGAGTACTGCGAGCCAGTTCCCGATCGAATTCGATTCCCAGGCCCGGACCCTCCGGCGGCAACAGCGATCCGTCCTTCCATTCGGGTTGCCCCCGACAGACATCGGTCAGGAACGTTCCGGGTTTGGCCGGCTGTTCCTGAACCCCAAAGTTGCTGGTGGCGAGGTTCAGATGCAGACAGGCCATGGAAGACACCGGACCGAGCGGGTTGTGCAGGGCCAGCTTGATGTAGTGAGTTTCGCACCAGCCGGCGATCTTGCGCGCTTCGGTCAAGCCGCCCACGATGCACAGGTCGATGCGCGCGTAGTCGATCCACTCCTCTTCGATCATCTGCCGAAACTCCCACTTGGACGAGAAGTGCTCTCCCGCCGCCAGTGGCACCGACGTGCGGGGCCGAAGCGTCTTGAAGGAGTCCTGGTTCTCGGCGCGCAGCGGATCCTCCACGAAGAACGGGTGCAGGGGCTCGAACTCCTTGCACAACCAAAGTGTGTCCGGCAGGTCCAGACGCGTGTGGACATCGAAGCACATTTCGATATCGTCGCCCACCGCTTCCCTGACCGCCTGGGCCTGGGCGATCGCCGCCAGAACCGACTGCCTTGGTTCCAGGATGCCACCGTCCGAGGGCAAGCCCCACCGGATGAACTTCCAACCCTCTTCCTTGGTCTTCAGACATGACTCGACCAAGGGTTCGATGTCCATCGAGTGACCGGCATTGTGGGGATAGCAGACCACACTGTCCCTTACCCGGCCGCCGAGCAGGTCGTAGACCGGTACGCCAAGGGCCTTGCCCTTGATGTCCCACAGCGCGATGTCAATCGCGGAAATCGCGGCCGACACAATGCGTTGGGCAGGGAAGAACCCGCCCCGAAACATCAACTGCCACAGGTGCTCGATCCGCATCGGATCCTGTCCCTTCAGCACCTGGTCGAAATGCCGGACGGCCCCTTCCACCGCCAGTTCGCGGCTGGTGATGCCGGCCTCGCCGATGCCCGAGATGCCCTCATCCGTGTCGACCACTACGAATAGGAAATTTCGGCTGCCGTTCCAGACGCGGAACGACTCGATGCCTGTGATCTTCATGCCTGTTCCAACTCCAGCTGGGAGGTGTGCTAAAGAAGTGCGGAAAGGACCTTGATGGTCCCGTCGATGGTTTCCTCAACGTCCGTGTTGCTCATGGTCGGCATCACGTGCAGCTGTACCGCGCGCGACAACAGGTCCGTGCTGGTCGGGCACATGTCCGGCGAATACTCCACGTCCCTCCGAGCCCAGGTCCAGGGACCACCGGCATCCGACCACTGCATTTTGTTGAGAACCGAGTGCCAGGAGGCATATACGTGCTGATCCACACCTGCGGGATCAAACATGCGTCCGGCACTGATGTTCTCGGCGGCGAGGGCCGTTCCCACGCGGCCCGCATCCTCCTGGGTAGGCAGAAACATGACCAGGGAAACGGCCGTGTCGCCTTCCTCGTCGTGCAGACGTCGGAAACCAACCCCCTTCTCGGCGGCAACCTCGCCAATTTCATTCTTGATGAGCCCCTTGCGTACCCGCATGGCATCCACGATTCGTTTGCGCTTGGCCAACTGCACCCGTCCCGCGGCAGCGATCATTTCGTTCATGCGGAAGTTGAGGCCCCACATCAAACGGCTCTCGGGCACCTCCACGAGGCGCGACGCGAATGGGTCGTGGAACATGGTGGCACGCGTGTAGACCTCGTCGTCGTCGGTGATCACCATGCCACCCTCGCCGGTTGTGATGATCTTGCTCGCCTGGAGGCTGAAGGCCCCCACATTGCCGATGCTTCCCAGTGGCCTGCCGCCAAAGGAACCACCGTTGGCCTGTGCCGTGTCCTCCAACACCAGCAGACCGTGTTCGTCGGCAATCTCCATGATCGCGGTCATGTTGGCGGGTACTCCCCGCATGTGGACCGGCATGATGACCTTGGTATACGGGGAGATGTTCTCCCTCACCGCATCAGGGTCCAGCGTGAGCGAGTCGTCGACTTCGGTGATGATGGGCACGGCTCCGATGGCCAGGATGGCCGATACGGAGGCAATCCAGCAGAAGGCCGGCACGATCACTTCGTCTCCGGGTCCTACACCCAACCCCTGCAGCGAACAGAGCAAGGCTGCAGTGCCCGAGGTGACGGCCAATGCATGTTTGGTGCCGTTGGCCTCAGCCATCTCGAGTTCCAGTTGCCGGGCCGGTGAAGCTTCCTCATCGCCCATGAAGCGGTACAGGTTACGGCTTCGGATTACCTCAACGACGGCCTTCTCCTCGTCTTCGGTGTAGGCCAACAAGCCCGGCAATGGAGCGTCTGGAGGGGCGGAGCGCGCCGGAGTACCTTGGTCGATAGCCAGCGATTCTGCGTTCGTTGCGGTCATGGCGTTCCACGCAATTGGGTTGACTGTCTGAAGACACTACATTACAACAGGCGCGGAAGGAAGAAGCAGGCGCTCGCTTGCCCATCCGGGGTTCGTCCGAGCAACCTCGAGAACGTTCCTGAGGGGCCAATACACTGCCCCGTTGCTTGCGGCCGAGGGCAGGCATGGGATGTGAGATTCGCTGTTTGGGCAGTTGGCAGCGATACCCTAGAGGTTGGGCAGAACCAACGTTCCACTGCCCCACAACGATCTGCGACCCGAAACGGTGCGCGGAAGGGATTGGGATTCGACACTGTGTCGTGGCATGAGGAACCGGGAGACAAAAGTGACAGAAGGCAGTGATTGCGGGACTTGCAGGCAGTTTGCGGACCAGGACCAAGAGTTGAGCGCGCAGAACCGCACACGCTGGAACGCTCTCTCCAAAGCAGGGGTGCTTTATGCCAAGCCTTTCCTTAACCTGAACCGTACAGAGGCGCGCCGCTTCCTGGACACCGAAGGGTTGATGGATCCTCCGGAAGGGAAACGGGTGCTGGTGTTGGCAGGGGGTGGAGGGCAGCAAACCGCCTGCCTGGCCCTGCTTGGTGCCCAGGTCACCGTTTTGGACCTGTCGGATGAGCAGTTGGAACGCGATCGGGAAGCGGCCCGTGCCCATGGCTTTCAACTTGACTTGCACCAAGGTGACATGCGCGATCTGTCCCGGTTCGATGGCAACTCATTCGACATGGTCTATCACCCACACTCCATCAACTTCATCCCGGATGTCGACGAGGTATTTGCGGAAGTGGCGCGGGTGTTGACACCCGGGGGCCAATACCGGGTGGACTGGCACAACCCATTTACCCAGTTGGTCAATGACGAGGAGTTCAGGGATGAAACGGGATATGGGCTTCGCCATCCCTATCGGGACGGCGAAGTGGACTTGCAAGCGATTTTCGGTTCAGACCAGTGGCCTGTGGAATTGGCGGACGGTTCAATTGTGTCGATGGATCATCCGCGTAGCTGGGTACATACCCTGGGAACCTTCGTGGGGGGGCTGGCCCGCAACGGATTCGTGATTTTGGGTGTTGGAGAGGAAACCTCGACCGACGACGAAGCCGAGCCTGGCAGTTGGGAGCATTTCAAGTGGATCACGGTTCCCTACTTGCGGGTATGGACGCGCCTTGTGCCGGAAGCATTTGGTTCTGCGCAGCGATGACCGTTTGCCATAGCACGGCAGTGTCCATGGATTTGCCTGCCCAACGATCCCACGGCTTATCGAAGCAGGACCCTCGTTGGCCATGTCTGAACTCTTTCTCGACACCCTTGCATGAGGAACATCCTGTGCCGCTGGCATTCCCAAGGACGACTAAGCTGCAGGTTAGGCTTTTCTCGTGAAGGTTTCCCGAGTCAAGCTGCAACCCGTCGCCACAAGACGACGTTCAGGCATTCGCAACCAGCACGTCATCGTCCGCATCGACACGGACAACGACTGGACCGGTTGGGGCGAGATGAGCGATCTCAGCCACCTTCCCGCCTGGCACTTCCACACCGGAAGTTTGGAGCAAACACTCACGGAGGCATTGGCCGGTCAGGATCCCCGCAACCTGACCCGGTTGGAAGGCTTGCTGCTGGATCTGTTCCCGATTGAAACATACCTCTACAGCAGGTCGGCATCAGTCCGCCAAGGAGTGGACATCGCGCTGCACGACCTGGTCGCCAAGGCCAACAGCCAGCCCGTCCATAACCTGTTGGGCGGTCGGGTGCGGGACGCGATGGACGTGTGTCTGCCCATCTTTCGAATGCAGACCACGGAACAGGTACAGGACCGACTCAAGGACTTGGCTTGGGCCTACGATTTGGGATTCAGGCTCGTGCGGATTTACGTGGGTGCCTGCCCGGAAGCCGACCACATGCTGCTGAAGGCCATGGCCCAAACCTACGGCAACGAAATGCAGGTCAAGTCCTGGGACTTCTCTGGCGGGCTCCACTGGAAAGCCGCCTTGACCGCGTCCGAGGCACTCGGCGAATTTGGAACCTGCCAACTAATCGAGAGCCCCGCCCCAGCTCTGGATCTGGACGGGCTGCGAGAGTTCAGGAACCGATCCCGGAATCCCGTTTCGGAGCACGTTCTGTCGCAGCACCACGCGTGGCAGCTACTGCACGGTGGCTGCGTGGACATTTTGAACATATCCCCCTTTGTCCTCGGTGGCCTGCGGCCCTGCCAACGAGTCATGGCACTGGCGGAGAGTGCCCAGGTCGGCGTTCTGCTCGGCACAACCCAGGAACTGGCCCTCGGCACCGCGGCCATCGCCCATTTCGCCGCGTCGGCGCCAGCAATCGACTGGCCCGGAGACAGCACGGGCCCGTTGCTGTACGAGGATGACGTTGTGGAGAAAGGGGTGACCTACCAAAGCGGAGCGCTTGTAGTTCCTGACGGTCCGGGGCTTGGCGTTACCGTCTCGGAATCCCGATTGGAAGCGCTTGCCACACCTCTTGAACAGGACTCCGCATCGAACCTGACCGCATTGCGGGACAGGACCGCAGCCTGATTTCGGTTCCTGCGTCCAAACCTATTGGTACGCCAAGGACCCGTCCGGTTTCCACAACTGACTGCGCCGCCAAGACACGAAGGGAGCGTCCTCCAACACCGCCTGATTCAGGGAAACCCCCAGCCCCGGTTTCTCGGGCACAAGCAAATGGCCATCCTGGAGCGGTATCGGCTCTTCCAGGATGGTCCTGCGAATGCCCTCGTCGTCCGGGTGGTACTCCAGAACCTCGAAATTCTGCGTACTCAGTGCAAAGTGGGCGTTGACCGCACTGGCCACCGGTCCGCAAGGATTGTGCGGCAGGACTGAAACGTAGTGGGCCTCCGCCATCGCGGCGATCTTCTTCATTTCCCACAAGCCGCCCGTGACACAGATGTCGGGTTGGATGAAGTCAACTGCGTTCTGGTTCAACAGGGGGCGAAACTGATGCCGGGTGTAGAGCATCTCGCCGGTTGCCAACGGAACCCGCACCTGCCGCCTGAGTGCCCCCAGCGCCTCCACGTTTTCCGGCCTGAGCGGCTCCTCCACAAACATCGGGTTCATAGGGGCCACCACGTCACAGAGTTGGGCCGCCCTGCCGATCTCCAGGATGCGCGCGTGGGGATCCAGCCCGATGTCGATGTCGGGCCCGACCGCGTCCCGAACCGCAGCCACCCGAGCTTCCGTCTCACGGAGCACCCGGTTCCATGGCTTCAGGTGAAAGTCGTTGGGCAGCGGCCCCATCTTGAGGGCTGTGTACCCGTAGGTCTCAATCAGTTTCCGGGCGTGATCCGCCAGTTCGTCGGGAGAATCCCCTCGCACGGACTGATAGACGCGCACCTTGTCCCTGCATTTGCCTCCGACCAGCCGGTACACCGGCAACCCGGCCGCCTTCCCTGCGATGTCCCACAGGGCGTGCTCGATGCCACTGATGGCGGCGTTCAGCACCATCCCACCCGGAAAACGAGACCCGGCGTACATCAGGTGCCACAGCTTCTCCACGTCCCGCGGATCCCGACCCACCAGCCACTCCTTGAAATCGCCAATCACCTTGACGGTGCCCAGGTCGGGTCCGGTGGAATACGCCTCTCCGAGGCCCGTGATGCCCTCGTCGGTATAGACCTGGACGAAGGGAATGTTGCGGTGGCCCATGTTGACAACGTGGGCGGTGATGTCGGTTATCTTCATGGCTACTTGCCTTATGAGGGGACGCGTGTTGGAATCCAGTATGCCGCGCGACCCAGTGAGTTCCGAATGGACAATCCGGCCTACTTCCGCCGTCGTCCCTTTTTCGGCCACCCCTCCCACCTCAGCCAGTAAAACAAGATGACTGATTCGGCGACCCGTCCCAATTTGCTGTACATCCACTCGGACCAGCATGCCCAGCGCGTCCTGGACTGCTACGGCGACCCGTTGCTGGGTGAGACCAACCTGGGTCGACTGGCAGCCAGCGGCACGGTCTTCGACAACGTCTACTGCGATTCCCCGATCTGCGTGCCGTCGCGCATGTCGATGCTCACGGGGCTACGACCCTACGAGACCGGAGTCTGGACCAACGAACAGCAGTTGGATCCCGCTTTCCCAACACTCGCTCACTCCCTTGGCGCGGCCGGCTACCTGCCGGTTCTGATCGGACGCATGCACGCCAACGGACCCGATCAACTGCACGGGTACACCAAGCGGCTGGTGGGCGACCACGGGCCCAATCAGATTGGAGGGCCGGCAGTGGACCGCGGCGGTCTGGAGGGCACGGCCGGTCCCCATCGCATCAGCCTCATCAAGTCGGGTGCCGGCCAAAGCGCCTACCAAGTGCACGACGAGGACGTGTACAGGGAGGCCAAGTCCTTTCTGACCGATGCCTGCCGCGAAATCCAAACCGGACGCAGGCAGATCCCGTTCAATCTGTCCCTTGGGTTCATGCTGCCCCATCCGCCCTATGTAGCTCTCCGGGAGGACTTCGATCGGTTCGCGGATTCCATGACGCTCCCAGAGAAGCAGGTGCCGATGGAGGATGTTCGGCACCCGTTCCTGCGGTGGTGGCGCACCGATACGGAGATTCAGGAGGTGCCCGACGAGGAAGTGCTGCGCGCGCGGGCAGCCTACTGGGGTTTGGTATGGCGCATGGACCAGTGGATTGGAGACCTGATTCAGGTCCTCAGGGACCACGACCAGTTCGACAACACCCTCATTATCTACACCTCGGACCATGGCGACATGCTGGGCGAACACAGTCTGTGGTGGAAGCATGTCTTCTATGAGGAATCGGTCAAGGTTCCGCTCATCATGTCGTGGCCCGGCCGCATTCCGGCCGACCGCCGGTGCGAACGCGTCATGAGCGGCATCGACGTGACCGCAACGCTTCTGGACCTCATGGGCGCACCGCCATTGCCCGAAAGCAGCGGCCGGTCCGTCCTGCCCGAGTTGCTCAATCCCGGATCCGCGAACTGGCAGGATCTGGCGTTCTCCGAGTACAGTTCACGCTTGTTCGGCCCGGACGCAGGCTGCTATCAGCGGATGATTCGGGACGGCGACTTCAAGCTCATCTACCACGCCGGCATGCCCAGCCAGCTGTTCAACCTGGCGGACGACCCCGACGAACTCATTGACTTGGGCCAGGACTCCGGCTCCACAGCCGTGCGTCAACAATTGGAAGATGCCGTGCTGGACGGCTGGGACCCCGCCGCGATTTCGGACGCGCTCGACCGCGCCGACAGTACCAACAGCATCTTTGAGAAATGGGGACGCAACACAAAGGTGACGGACAGCATCCGCTGGCAGTTGGACCCGCCCATGAACTGGCTGGAAGCCGACCGAACCTAAACCGACGCCCTGATCGGCGCGCCATGCTGCAGCAGTGACTGATCCCCACACCGGACCGTTCCCATGAAAATCACAAAGCTCGAAACCATTTGCCTTTCGCGGATGCACGCCCCACACGAGCAGTGGATCACGGCCCAGTACCGCACCGTGAAGGCGGACTGCACCATCGTGGTGGTGCATACCGACACCGACATCAAAGGCATTGGGGAAGCATCCAGCTATGGCTGGCCCCTGAACATCCGGGACTGGGTGGACTTCCTGGCACCCACGCTGATGGGCACCGATCCCGAGGATCCCGCGATTGCCCCGCAGCCGGTCGGCAACAACCGGGGCCACGACGGTGCGGCGGCAGGGATTGACTGCGCCTTATGGGACATCCGCGGTCAGGTGGCCGGCAAGCCCGTCAACGAACTCATTGCGGGCCGGCCTGTGGAGTCGGTGCAGTTGTATGCCTCCAGCGGCTGCCGGTACGACTGGCGCTACAACCCGGATCAACTGTTCCAGGAAGCCGAGGAGTACATCGAACGCGGGTTCGAGGTCATGAAGTTCCGCATCGGCACGGACTGGAGTTGGGATGGCATTACAGTCGATCGCTTCCTCGACCATGTTCGGGAGCTGGTCCGCGTCGTCGATGGCCGGATGAAGCTGGCACTGGACGGCAACTGCCGCCTCACAGCTGAGGAATCCCTGCCCATCGCGCGAGAGCTGGACCGATTGGGCTTCGCCTGGTTCGAAGAGCCCATGCCCTGGTCGGAAGTTGACTCCTACACGGAGCTCAATCGAGCGGTGGAACTTCCCATCACCGGTGGCGAATCGTTCGCGACCCTGGCGCAGATGCGCCGCTATCTGGATGCCGGCGCCTACGACGTGGTGCAGCCCGATGCCGGGTTCAGCGGCATCACGGAGTTGCTGCGCATCGGCAAGGTCGCGGAAGAGCGAGGGGTCAAGCTGTACCCACACAGTTGGCACAATGGACTCATGGGTTTGGCCAATGGGCATGTCGTCGCCTCGCTGCCCAATAGCGACTATCTGGAACTGTGCATGATCCAGGGCCCGTTGCAGTGGGCCTTCGCCGCCGAACCCCCTGAAATCAAGGGCGGAAGGCTGTACTTCCCGAACAAGGGCGGATTCGGGGTCGAACTGGCCGAGGGCCTCGAACAACGGTACCCGTACCTCGAAGGCATCTATAGCCTGAACGTGGAACGAGACCTGATCCTGTAGCCTCGGGAACTTCCGCATCGAAAGCCGACCAAGAGCCTTCCGCCGGAAACCAATACCGGCTCGCCCTCAGGCACACCACTCTTCCTTCACGTATATTATGTAAAGTAATCGCTATTGCTTGGGACTACTCAAGCTGAATTGCCGTTCCGCAATACCGCCAAACCGTTCCCCAATTCATCCACGTCCAGCACACGGAAATCCGCCATGCCCCGACCTCAAATCACCGCTCCCCTGCCTGAACTCCCCCAACCCGACAATCTGGAACTGCCCGTCGACGGCGGGCAGGTGACCAGGCCCGAGCAGGAACTAATCGAACAACTCCAGGCCGTGTCCAGTGCCACTGCCAGCGCCAACCTGCACAAACTAGGCCTGAAGAACAGTTGGATTCAAGGGCCCGTGGCCCGTCAGCGGGGAAGGAAGATTGTCGGCCCTGCGGTGACACTCGCCTTCATGCCGCAGCGCGAGGACTTGTTGGCCGGTCCCGGCCAGGAACAGACGGAAAAACGGAGTGCCTTGTGGTCGGTGTTGGAATCCGTCCAACCTGGCGATGTACTGTGCATTCAGGCCTACGGAGACCCGTATACCGGGTGCGTTGGCGAAATGCTGTCCACATTCTTCAAGGGACGCGGTGGAGCCGGCATGGTCGTGGACGGCAACATCCGCGACTGGACGGAAATCCAGCATATCGATCTCCCAATGTGGACTCGTGGGGTTACCCCCAACTACGCCTCGCAGTCCCGACTTTTCCCGTGGGCCTTCAACGTGCCGGTGGCCTTGAGCAGGGTCACGGTGATTCCGGGCGACGCCATCATTGCCGACGACGACGGAGCCGTGATGGTGCCTCGGGCCATGATCCCGTTGGTCCTGGAACACTCCCTCGAGCATGAGGAATGGGAGGAGTTCAGCCGCCTCAAACTGCAGGAAGGAGGCGACCTGAGACGCTACTATCCACTCTCGGACGAAGGGTGGGAAGAATACGAACAGTGGAAGGCAGCCCAATAGGGAATTCTCGACCAACTCCAAAGTGAAGGAAACACCACCATGGATTTGAAGAACAGCGTTGCCCTCGTCACCGGCGCCGGGTCGGGCATCGGCAAAGGCGCGGCCATTCGGCTGGCGCGCGAAGGCGCCAAGGTGGGGGTGCTGAGCCGCACCGATGTCCAAATCCTGGATGTGGTCCAGGAAATCAAGGACGGCGGCGGCGAGGCCATGCCGTTGATCGCCGATGTGTCGCAGTCGGACCAGCTCCGAAGTGCAGTCGCCGAACTGGCCGAAGCCTACGGCGGCATCCAGGTGGTGGTGGCCAACGCCGGGGTCAACGGCCTCTGGGCACCCATCGAGCAGATCTCGGAGGAAGACTGGGACTACACGATGGACATCAATCTGAAGGGCACGTTCATGACCATCAAGTACGCCCTGCCCTGGCTCAGGCAGTCCGGCGGGGCGATTGCCGTCGTGGCTTCCGTCAACGGCACCCGCATCTTCAGCAACACGGGAGCCACGGCCTACGCGTGCTCCAAGGGCGGACAGGTCATCATGACAAAGATGCTGGCTCCCGAACTGGCCCACGACCACGTGCGCATCAACGTGATTTGCCCGGGATCCATCCGCACCGAAATCAGCGACAACACGGTGATCAGCAATCAGGACATCGTGTGGCCTGTTACGTTCGAAAAGGGACAGATCCCGCTGACGCGTGACCAGCCGGGAACCATTGAACAGTGCGCCGATCTGATCCACTTCCTGGTATCGGACGCGTCCGCCCACATCACGGGAACGGAACTGTGGATCGACGGAGCCCAATCCCTGATCAAGGGATGAAGCACTCCGGGCTGCAGTTCAGACTTCGGCCTTGGACGAGTCCCTGGTGCCCGGTTCGGCCAGCCAGAACCTGCGCATGGTCTTGGCGTTCAGCGTGTGGCCCAGACCGGGCCTGTCCGACACGATGAGACAGCCGTCTTCAATTTGCTCGGGCGGATCGAGAAGCTCGGCCCGCCAGGGCACCTCGCCCCAGGCAAACTCGAGAACGTCGAATCCACTGGCGGCCGCACACACGTGACCGCTGTGCATGCTGGCCACGGGCCCGGAAGGATTGTGCGGTGCAAATTTAACCCCGTGCAGCGTAGCCAGTTCGCCTACAAGCAGGGTTTCCTGATCGCCTCCGGCATGCTTGACGTCCGGCATGACGACATCCGCGGCACCAGCTTCCAGCAGGTGGTGAAAGGATTCGGCACCGAAGAGGCTTTCGGCTGTGGCCAGCCACTGTCGAATCCCTGATCTGACCTCATGCAGGCCCTTGAGGTTCGAAACCGGGAGCGGCTCTTCAAACCAGTACAAGTCCAAGGGCTCAAGTGCCGCTGCCACCAGGAAACTCTCGCTCAGGGCGAATCGGCTGTGACAGTCCACCGCTACCCGCATCCCCGGGCCAACCGCATCCCGAACCGCCCTGACGCGTTCCACTCCGGGCTGCCAGTTCGCCTCATCCGCGGACCGTCGCCGGTTCGGTGGCTTCACTTCATCGAACGGCGCCAACTTGATCATTTGAAATCCTTCCGCGGCCGCCGTTTCTGCCGCCTTGGCGAAGGAAGCCGAAGAGCGATCCTCGACGTGGCGGTTGATGTTGGCGTACAACAGAACACGATCACGGATCTTCCCGCCCCATAATCGGGCCAACGACATCCCCGCGGCCTGAGCCCGTACATCCTGAGCTGCTTGTTCAATCGCGCTCAAGGCGGTATTTGTGATGCGGTCCTTCCCGTAACGTCCCCTCGCACGGCGCAACCAATTGATGTTGGTGGGATCCTTGCCAACCAGATCCTCGGCAAGGCTGGCCACGTTCCCGCAAACCGAGCGATCGTTGCCGCTGTGGCTCGCCTCACCGATTCCGGTCAACCCCTCTTCGGTTTCCAGGACAACGAAGATCCAGTCGCCGCGCCGGTTGACCTGGACGCCTTCGGTCCTGATGGTCCTGATCGTCAACATGTCCCTGCCTCGTTCAGGTTGGCTGATGGCGCAAGGCGCGTCCCGGGAACCGATCCCCGGCGGAGTCCATCAACCTGCCGGAGGAGATGACCGGCTGTCCGTTGACCCACATATGGTCGAGGCCTTCGGCCAGTACGGCCGGATTGTCGAATCCGTTGCACTCCTTGAACCGTTGGGGGTCAATCACCAGCAGATCGGCGAAGCATCCTTCCGCGATCCTGCCCCGGTGCCGCAGCCCGAACCGTTCGGCGGACCTGCCGGTCATTGAATGCACTGCCTGCTCCAAACTCAGCACGCCTCTGGCAATCAATGTGTCCAGCATGCGTGTGGCACTGCCGTACTGCCGGGGATGGACATGGCCTCCCGGATGCAAGATCCCGTCGGTACCCAACAGAAAGCAGGGATGTTGCAGGAACGCATCCGCCAGTTCGTCCGCGCCGCGGTGGAACACCAGCAGTACCGCCAGGTTCTCCTCGATCAGGAAATCGCACAAGGCATCGCCGGCAGGTTTGCCCGAGGCATCCAGATAGGCCTGCAGAGTGGCTCCCTGCCAGCAGGTATTCCCTTTCCCCGGCACCCAGGCAATGACCGCGTTGTCCAGTTCCAACCGCGAGGCTGCAGCATGGGTAATCCCGTCCCGCAGCCGCCGACTGGTCAGGGCGGACATCACTCCCAGCGGTCCGTTGCGCCAAACTTCGTAGGGCATCAGGTAGTTCAGCATCGTCGATCCGGGCAGGTACGGGTAGACATCGAACGTGAAGTCCACTTCATGGACCGCTATGTTGTCGATGTACTCAAGCAACTGGTCCCGTTCCTGCTCGCTGTTGCCTTTCAGGTGGGAGATGTGCACCTTCGCGCCCGACTGCACGCCAATGCGAACCGCCTCCTGCATTCCCGCCAAGGTTCCGTGCTTGTATCGCACGTGGGTCGCATAGATGCCGCCAAAATCGGCGATCGCCTCGGCTGCGCGCACCAGTTCGCCCGTGTCTGCCCAGCACTGTGCGACATAGTCCAATCCGGTTGACAGACCGCAGGCACCCTCTTCCATCGCCTGCGCGATCCGGTCCTGGATTTCAAGGGTCTGGTAGTCATCCGGTGCCGACTGGCCCCATCCGCAGGCCAGCACCCGCACGTTGGCGTAGGGAACCTGCGCCAGTGCGTTCTGGGCGTTGCGACCATCCATCAACGACAGGAAGTCGGCTATCGATTCCCAGTTCGCATAGTCTTCCTGTTGCAGGGCATTGAGTCCCTTCTGGTAGTGGATCCACTCCCCCGCGTTTTGGCGGGACACCGGCGCGTACGAGATTCCGTCCGACATGATGACTTCGGTCGTAAACCCCTGTCGAAGCTTGCTTTCGATGAGCGGGGTCTTGACCAGCCAGCCGTCCATGTGGGTGTGGACGTCAATGAAGCCCGGTGTGACCCAGCTGCCATTGGCGTCGACCACCGTATCCCCCGGCTGAGCCGACAACCGGCCCACGGCGGTGATTTGATCGCCGGCGATGCGCACGTCGGCGATGCGCGGTTTGGCCCCGGTCCCGTCGATGACAGTGCCGTCCCGTACCAATGTTCCAGACATCGTTCGCGTTCCCTTCCCTGTCTGTGTAAAGCCCTCGGCGTCAGCGCTTGAACTCAAGCACGCCTCGCACCACGCGCCCGTCCACCATGTCGTCGAACGCTGACTGGACCTCGTCGATGCCGTAGGTCTTGGTGATCAACGCATCCAGGTCCAAGGTGCCTTGGCTGTACATGTTCAAAATACGCGGGATGTCGAAGTGAGGTTTGGAGGTTCCCACAAAGGAACCGAGCAACTGCCGATTCATGGCCACCAATTGGGCGGGCGATATCGGAACCTTGTCCTTGAAGGCATGCATCCCCACGACCACTACCTTGCCTCCGGATTTGACCGCCTCCAGGCTGTCCGCCATGGTCCCCGCACCCACCGTGTCCACGATGCAGTCGACTCCGGCGGGATACAGATCCTTCAGGCCATCGGCGAAATCCGTCTCGGATACATCCAGGGTCAGATCCGCCCCCAGGACCTCGGCGAATCGCAATTTGGCCTGGTCTCGATCTACTCCGATGACGGGACTGCAGCCGGCAGCCTTGGCACCCATCAACGCGCTGAGCCCGACACCACCGCATCCAACTACGGCCAATCCTTGGCCAGGTCGGGCCTGAGCGGTGTTCCAAACCGCACCCATGCCGGTCACCACGGCACATCCCACAATCGCGCTGGTGGCCATGGGAATGTCGATCTCGTAGGGAATGACGTTGCGCTCGTGGGTCACCATGTATTCGGCCATGGTGGCCACGCCCAAGTGGTGCTTGAGGGGCTCCCCGTCTTGATCCAGGATCCGGGAAACCTTGTTGGGCAACAGTCCCTGCAGGATGGTGGCAGGAAATTCCTCGCACAGGTTGGGCATGCCGGACAGGCATGTGCCGCAACTGTTGCACGCCGGCAACCAGTTGTAGATCACCTTGTCACCCGTTTGCACGGTGGTGACAGCCTTGCCGGTCTCAACCACAACCCCGCTGCCTTCGTGCCCCAGAACCAACGGGGGCCGCACACGCAATTCGCCTTTGAGTGTATGCAGGTCGGAGTGACAGACTCCCGCGGCGTGATTTTCGATCAAAACCTCCGACTGGCCAGGCGGCGCCAAGGCAATGGTCTGTACTTCCAACCGATCGACTTCGGGAACAACGACGGCCTTGACTTGCATCTGGCTCATCTCGTAGCTGTGGCTTCAAAATTGACCGCAGGCCCGCGTGAGCGGCGGGCGGCCCGTAGTGGTGACTCTAACTCAAGGCGCGGATGTAGATGCCTGATGCCCGCGGCCCGGCACTGTTTCAATTTGGGCCCCTATGCGGGCTAGCTGGAAGGCTGCCTCTGGTTCTGGGCCGACGCCGAACCATGGTGGACTATTGGCTGGCTGCCACCACCAACGGGACAGCGTGGAAGCGGTAGCCCAAGCCCGGAATATTTTCGATGAAGTGAGGGGAATCGGGTCTCGGCTCAAGCTTGCGGCGCAGTCGGCTGACCAACCCCCGCACCAATGTCGAGTCACCGTCTCCGTGATAGCCCCAAACCCGTTCGGCTATAGATTCGGTGGGTACCACGTGTTCCTGGTTGGACATGAGCAGGTATAGGAGTCTGAACTCCAATTGGGTTAGGCGCATGGGGTTGCCACCCTGCACCGACACCGTCCGGTCCGACGTGTCGAGGACGATGTGCTCCAAGGCCATTTCATTCAGGATGGTGGATGGAACCGAAGCCGCCAACCGCGAAAACACCTTGAGGTAGTTGGACAACAAGCGCAGGGACACCGGACGGTCCAACATCAATGCAGCCCCGCGTTCCAGCAGGAGACACTCCTGGGTATCCGGCACCGGCTCGTGCAGAACCAGGATTGGTGCCGCCTTGGTCACCTGGCAGATCGTGTCCAGCTCCGTCAGGGGCAGGTCCTCCTTGTTGGAGGCCAGAATGATGACATCGCCGGGATCTTCCTCCCACCGTTCCATCCGCGTTACAAGGTCCGGCGCAGCGGCGGCAGTGATGCCGAACTCCCGCATGGCCACACTGATAACGCGACCTTCGGTCGGGTCGTCGGCAAACACTACAACTCGCATGCAGATGCTTCTCCCGGATGCACCTGTCCAATCCTCAACGGGCTAAGTATAGGGCGGGACACAGCCCATTTATACTCAACATCCGGACACGAATCGGAACATTTCATGACGGACAGGATCCGGCCCGCGTCGGCACAGCCGTGTCCCAGCCTATGAACAGCAACATTCTCATCGCCGGAGCCGGAGCCTTCGGCCTGTCCGCGGCCCTTGCATTGACGGAACGGGGACACCGGGTGGCCTTGGTTGATCCCACCGGCCCCGCCAGCCATTCGCAGGCTGCTTCCCGGGACATCAGCAAGATCGTGAGGTCGGAGTACTGGTCCGACCCTGCCTACACCGAGTTGGCCGAAGCAGCCATTGACTGCTGGCACGAGTGGAACGAGCGATTCGGCCTTCTCTACCACGAGACCGGCATCACCCTGCTCGCACCTGCGTGGCAACCGGACTCCTACGAAGCCCAAAGCCTGGCCACCGCCCGCAAGTTCGGCAAACAGGTCCAGCAACTTGATGCGGACGACATTGCCCGCAGATTCCCCATGGTGAAGAAGGGATCGCTCACGGTCGGGTACCACAACCCGAGGGGTGGCTACGCTGAAGCCCTGGAGGCTCTCCGCACCCTCTGCCGGGAACTGATGGACCGAGGGGTGGATTTCCACGTCGCCCGGATGGTGGAACGGCCAGCGGTGCGGGGAGGCCGTTGCTTCGGATTCCGTCTGAGCGATGGCGGGCTGTTGGAGGCCGACCACATGCTCGTCTGCGGCGGTGCCTGGACCGGTACGCTGATACCCGGAATGGAAACGAATGTCAGGCCCACGGGACAACCGCTTTTTCATCTGCAAGTAGCCAACCCGGTTGCCTACACCCCGCCGGATTTTCCGGTGATGATGTTGGACATTGCCAACACCGGGACTTATGTCCTTCCCCAGCATCCGACCCAACAGGTGGTGAAGGTTGGCCTTCACACCTCCGGTCGGGACTTGGACCCGGTGCGCGACGACCGCATCGTGACGGACACCGAGACTCGCATCTTGCGCCGCATGTTCAGCAAGTACATGCCTGAACTGGCTGCGGCTCCGATCATCGACAGTCGCATCTGCCTCTACTGCGACACCCCGGACTGCGACTTCTGGATTGACCGGCATCCGGACATCGCCAACCTGACCGTGGCCTGCGGCGGGTCCGGACACGGCTTCAAGTTCATGCCGGTACTGGGCGACATCATCGCGGATGTGGTTGAGGGCAAGCCCAACCGGTACCACGGGAAGTTTCGCTGGCGGGAACCGGCCCCCGAGCAGTCCCCCCACAGCGAACGCGTTGACCTGGCGGACCTGACGCGGGACTGAACCCGGGAACTCGGGTCGGCCGCCGGGATGAAGGGGCGTCGCTAGAAACGGCCCGGCGGACCAAGGCCGCGTCGTGCCGCAGCAACCACGGCCAACAATGCGAACACGACTCCGGTCGCCACATACACGGCGCTCAGGCCCAACTGCCATGCAACGGCTGCGCTCAAGGCGGGCGCCGCCGTCCGGGCAGCGGCGCGAACGCTGTTTTCCAAGCCGAACACTGCGCCTTGCTGACCGTCCGCGGACACTCCCGCCAGCAAGGCTCCCACGGCTGGGTAAATCCCGCCCATCGCAAACCCCACGGCACTGTACAGCAGTGTTTGCTGCCAGAGGTGGGTCGTGAATCCCTGAGGCACGAACAGGAGTGCCGACACGACGGCACATGACAGAAGCACAAGGCGACCGCCGTAGCGGTCCGTCAAAGGCCCCAGGGTGAGGGCCCCCAAGGCACCTGTGACCGCATGGAGCCCAAACACCGTTCCGGCCGCGGTGGCGATGGGAACTTCAAATTCGCCAAACGAGCGATTCAATTGTGTGAGGTACAGCGATGCAAACGGGGTAATGAATGTCACAGCCAAGTGGGTCAGGAACACGAAGGAGTAAAGGCTGGCGACATTGGGCCTTTGCAACAGGTTGAACAACCGGACAAATGGTGTGCGCAGGCCCTTGACCGGATTCGCGGCTCGTTGTTCCGGCAACAGGAACAAAACCAATATGCCGGAGGCAATCATAAAGCCGCCATTGAGCCAGAAACTCGCCCGGTAGCCCAGCAGGTCGCTGACGATACCGCCAACCACGGGCCCGGCCGCAAACCCGGTCAGCCGGGCCGTCGAAACCCAGCCCAAGGCCTGACCCCGAAACCCGGACGGCACGTCGGACGATATGTAGGAACTCGATGCGGACACGACCCCGGTGGTGAGCCCCTGGGCCAGGCGTAGCACGAACAACTGCTCGACCGAGGCCACGAAGGCCATGGAGGTCATGACCAGACCGCCTACCACTGTCGCCCGCAGAATCATCAGGCGACGCCCAAAGCGATCGCCGACCATGCCCCATATTGGGGAAACCATCATCATGGTGAGCCCCTGGGCCCCCATCACCAAGCCGACCCACAACGTGATGTCAATCGGAAAGGAGGTGTTCAGTTCCTGCATGAAAAGCGGCAGGAACGGCATGACGATGGTGAAACCCAGCGAGGTCAGGAACTGGGCTGCACAGATGATGAGCGTGCGCCGACGCCAGGGATGCATCACGGGTTCGCCGCGGGGCGCTCCCGCGAGCTGCGCGCGTATCCGATGGAGAGCAGAAGCAGGATGGCAGCACAACCGGAAAACAGGGGTGGGATTAGGGACGGCTGGAACCAGGTCAGGCTCAGGATCGGCCCCACGGCCCCGGCCAGGTCGTCGAGGGACGCATAGCCTCCCATAATCAGATGCGCGTCCGGCAGGGCACGGGTGCGGTCCGCCATCGCGACTTCCACCGCCATCCGCAGGCCGCTGAACCCCAGCATCACCACCACACCGACGGCAACCGCCCACAGGCCGTGGGCGAACGCCGCGCATGCCAGCGAAACCGCGGTGGTTCCCGCCACCAGCATCAAGGTCCGCAGACGGCCGATCCGGTCCGCCAGCCAACCGACCACCGGCCCAGCCAGGAGAAGGGACATCCAGTGCGCGGACAGAACCAAGCCGGCGCTGAATCCAATGCCGGTCCATCCTTCCGACAAGGTCATCCGGGTTTGCAGGTACAGGGACATGAGCGCAATCGACACCGTGATCGCGAGGCGCGTGCCCGCTCCCAGAAACAACAGCCATCGCAACGGCGCATTCCGTGAGACAGTGAGCCAAGTGCGTCTCAGGCCGAAGGCAACGTCGTCCTCAAACGGGACGGCCTCCGCCGGCCACCGGATGACCGCCGCCAGCCCCACGCCCAGGGTTGCCAGGCCGGCCAAGACCCAGAAGGCGGCGGTGAAGCCATGTAGATCCAGCACGATCCCACCCAGGAGCACCCCCACACCGCTGCCGACCCGGACGATGCCCCACCAATAGCCCAGTTGCCGTCCCTGGCGTTCGCGGGGCTCCTGCCAAACCGCCAGATAGGCCGCCTGCCGAAACACGGACCAGGCCAATCCCCACACAATGCGCGCCAATACCATGGCCCCGAAGGCGGGTTGCCGCACAAACGCCGCGGTCGAGGCCATGCCCAGCACCGCCGCCCCGACGAAGAACCAGCGCGGGGGCAGCCGAGGGACCAGCAACGCCACCACCGTATTCGATGCCAGTCGCACCCAGCGGTTGGCGCTCAGCAACACGCTGACCTGGAACAGACTCAGGTGCAGGTCCGGAGCGCTTACGGGCAGGGCACTGTACAAAAACGAGTCGCCCATGATGAGGAGGGCGACGGCCCCGGCACACAGGACAGTCGGCGTGGGCCGAATTCCACGGTCCCTGCCGGAACGACGCATCAATCCACGATGTGGCGCGCCGAGGGGGACACCCACTCCCTGGCTCCGGGAATGCGGAGCGGTGCGACGAATTCCGAGGGCGGCGGCTGTGGAAAGCTGAGGGGCCGAGGCGAAACCAGATAGGCCCGAGCGGTCTGGTTGCCGGCTTCCATCATCTGCTTGGATCGGCTGAAATCCATGATGGAGACATCGCGGAAGGCGCTCAGGTGGACATGGTGCAGCTGCACATTCCGGTTCTCCATGGCGCGGTCGAGGTCCTTGAACAACGAATCGGTCAGGACCACGTTAATCGTTCGACTAAAAATCTCCTGTACTCCTTTCGCAGCCTGCAAGCGCTGCCCCCCATACCCTACGTTAAGCACCCAGATTTCCAAGGCGCCCTTGTCCATGGCAACTTCCGCCGGCACGTTGTCAAGCACCCCACCGTCCACCAGCTGCAGATCCTGATATGGAATCGGAGGATGCAGCACCGGAATGGAGGCGCTGGCCAAGGCAGCCTCGAGGAACTCGGAGTCCGCGCTTTCGCCAAACAGGTAGAGGCGCTGCGTGCGCAGGTCGGTGGCGGTCAGGTAGCAAGGCATGAGCAGATCGCCGAAAGTCTTCATTTCGGAGGGAATCTGCTTGGTCACAAACTTCCTTAGGGCCGTACCTCCGTGCAAGCTGTCCTTGCCCTGCAGGAATCTGAACGCCGAAAACCAGGGGTTGGAGGGGAAAATGTTGCGCTTGTGCACCTTCTCCCATGTTTTGCGAAGTCGGGTCAACCCCGCTTCTTCAAAGCCATGGCAAGCCAAATGCAGGGCATTCAACGCGCCCACGGAGGAGCCCACCACGAAATCCGGCACAATCCCGGCTTCCCGCAACGCGAAGATTGCTCCCGCCTGCAGCGCGCCGCGGCTGCCGCCTCCGCTCATTACGAAGGCGATCACGGCGTGGTTGTCCTACGTTCAACGCCGGCTACCAGGACCACGCATTCGCCCTTGAGTGTTCTGTCGGCCAAATGTGAAAGCAGTTCCGACACCGTACCGCGCAGGGTTTCCTCATGTAGTTTGGTGGCTTCGCGGACCAGTGCCACACGCCGATCACCCAACACGTCCAATACATCCGTCAGCAACCGGACCACGCGATGTGGGCTCTCGTAGAAAATCAAGGTATGGGGGCTCGCGGCTTCAACTTCCAGGGACTTGCGCCGAGAGCCGGACTTGCGCGGTGCGAATCCCTTGAAGGTGAAACTATGCACGGGCAAGCCGGACTGTACCAATGCCGGAACGAGAGCGGTCGGGCCGGGCAGTACCCGGACCTGCAGGCCGGCTTCGCAGGCCATGCGCACCAACGTGAAGCCAGGATCCGAAATCCCCGGCGTTCCCGCGTTGCTCAAATAGGCAACGTCCACCCCGGATTCCAGCAGATCCCGCACCTTGGGCACGGCCCTGTGTTCATTGTGTTCATGGATCGCAAAAAGTGGTTTTTCGATGCCGTACCGCGACAGGAGCCTGCGGCTGTGCCGGGGGTCTTCGCACGCGATCGAGTCAACGGTGGACAGGGTTTCGATCGACCGGTACGTGACATCCCCCAGGTTGCCAATCGGCGACGGCACCAGGTACAAACTGCCGGGAGGCTGATCCGACACGGCCATCTTGCTCGATTCAGGCCGTTCCGGACTGGATGACCGCAAACAGACGCTGCAGGTCGTCGGCCCTCAGTTCCCCGAGATGTCCAATTCTGAAGGACTTGCCCTTTTCCTTGCCGTAGCCGCTGCCCACCGCCATGCCCGCCGCGGCCAGCCGTTGGTTCATGGCGGTCAGGTCCCAGCCCCGGGGACCGGCCAGCGTGGTCACCGTCACGGAAGCGTGTTCATCCGGGACACACAACGAAAAACCCCGGTCCACGGCCCACCTGCGGGTGAGATCCCTGAGGTGGCGATGCCGTTCCCACCTGGCCTCAAGCCCTTCCTCGAGGATGCGGTCCAGTTGAATCAGCAGACTCTGCACCAGGGGGATGGCCGGGGTCGCCGGGGTTGTCCCCCTAGCCAAATACGCCTCCAGGTTCAGGAAATCGAAGTACCAACCGCGTCCTTCAACCTCGGCGGCGCGCTCCAGCACACGGTCGCTGACAGCCCCGACGGCCAAACCCGGCGGCACGGCGAGTGCCTTTTGAGACGAGGTCAGGCAGATGTCCAGGTGCCAGTCGTCGCATCTGATCTCGGTGCCGGCCAGCGAGGAGACGGCGTCCACCAGGAACAGGGCGTTCGGAGCCGTGGATCGGATGGCCTCGGATATCCCGGCCAAGTTGTGCATGACGCCGGTGCTCGTCTCGTTGTGCACGAGACATACCGCATCCAAGTTGCCGTCCGCGTTCACCTGATCCACCGCGGCCGCCACCACGTCGGGGGTAAAGGCCTCGAACCACGGCAGCTCGTGCCTGACCACCGTTCGGCCGCATCCCGCAGCCACGTCATGCCAGCGCTGCGAAAACCCGCCGCAAACCAGGACCAGGACCTTGGCGCCGGTATGGGGCATCCTGACACAATTCCGGATTGCGGCCTCCTGCAGCCCACTGCCCGAACAGGCGAGCAGGTAAACCCGGCTGTCCGTGCAAAACACCTTGCGAAGCCGTTGCTGAACCGCGCCAAACAACTCGTCCATCCGGCCCGACCGATGCCCGAACAACGGCCGCAACTGTGCCGCCATGGCATCGTCCGGCACATCCACCGGACCCGGGAAGAACATGTGGGGATCGTCAGCGAAGAGAGTGGTTTCCGAAGTCACGGGAGATGGGCCTGAGATGGGCACAACCAATCAAAAGGCCGCGCCGGTGTGGATTCGTCTACATGGACGGGCACCACGGAGGTGCCGCCAATCCGTCGGTTAATTTAGGGGCTTATATAGATGAGTTGACAACAGGGGATCAAGACCGTGCGGCAGGCATGGGCACTGTTTCAACCCCGTTGATACAGTGCCGCCCGCGGCCATCCCGAAGGCTTGCCTTGGGGATGGTAGGATAGCGGAAGCCGTGAGTGGTGAAAACACTTCACGACTCCCTGACAGGCAGGTTGAAGATGACAACCCCAACTGCTGAACCCGATCCTACAACAAAACCCACGGCGATCCGCAGCGAGCGGTACCGGGTGCGGTTTGACCATCGCGGGCAGGCGGAGTTGTGCGCCCAGACGGCAGGCGCCAACCGTTTTGTGTGGAATCTGTTCCTGGCCTACAACAACTGGAGCTACCGCATGGCCCGCAAGGCCCGGGGCTACGGGCGGTGGACCGACTTCCCGGAGGCGCAGCGTCCACTGCTTGTTGATCCCGGCCGGAGTTGGCAGTCCATGTACAAGCGGTTCGCGATGATCCGCAGCGGGAAGTACGACCGTGAGTTCCAGGCTTTCCTGGCTTCGCCCGAAGGTGCCGTATACGCGGATCAGGATCTGTCATGGCTGCGAGATCTGCCCAGCCACCCCGTCCGTCATGTGCTGAAGTACTTGGATTCCGCCTACCGGCGTTTCTACAAGGCGCACGTCGAGGCCAAGGCAGAGGGCAGGTTCCTGCCCCGGCGGAAGTCCGACGGCAAGCCCCAGTATTTCCCGCGCCGCAAGGGCCGACAGGGACGCAAGCCCGACGGCTTCACCATTCCGAACAATGTGAGGATGGATGGGGATCGGTTGCACCTACCCCGGATGGGGTGGGTGCGGCTGGAGCGCGGCCGCAATTTTCCGTACCGGGGGTGCGCGCCCAAGACCGTGCGGCTGTTGAAGGAAGGCACGGACCGGCATCCGAAGTGGTATGCAACCGTTGCCTACGCGGTGCCGACAGCGCGTTTGAAACCGGCCGCCGGGGACGGCGAGTTGGGCGTGGACCGCAATGTCCGGCAGGCCACGGACAGCGAGGGTGTGGTGTATGAGCAGCCGGACACAACCAATCTGGACGCCAACATCAAGCGCAAACAACGCAAGGCAGCCAAGGCGCGGGAGCGTTCACGTCGGAGCGGCCAACCCATGTCCAACCGCGGCCGGCGCATCTGCGGCCAACTGCGCAAGCTGCATCGCAAGAAGAGGCGACGGCGCGAGAACGCCGCCCACCAGCACAGCCGGCAGATGGCCGACTCCGCGCACGCCGTGGTGGTCGAGGATCTGGACACCAAGGCCATGACGCAGAGTGCGAAAGGCACGGTCGAGAACCCCGGCACGAACGTGAAGGCCAAGTCCGGACTCAACCGGGAGATATTGGCCTCCGGCTGGGGACAACTGGAACTCCACCTGGATTACAAGGCAGGCTTGGTGGTGAAGGTGGACCCGGCCTACACCTCGCAGACCTGTGCGGTGTGCAGACATGTCGGCAAGGAGAATCGGAAGGCCCAAGCTACATTCAAATGCACGGCCTGCGGACACACTGCGAATGCAGACCGCAACGCCGCCATCAACATTTTGGACAGGGGACTACCCCTGATCCGACAGGCCCGCGGGGCAGGGGCTTCTGCGCGGCGAGAGGCGATCCCGTTGGGGACCTCGACGACCCGCGAACATGGCAGGCGGGGACCGCCCTCGCCTGTGCAGTCCGGTCCTGATGGACCAGACCGCGTACCGGTTGTCAACTTATCGGTATAAGCCCCTTAATTTATTATGGCACGGCGATTCAGGATTGGTGTCGGCGGCAGGTAACATGTCCCATTTCGGCGATGGGCGCGCCCCCTGAACCGGTCGCCGGAACCGGGTCCCGGATCCGAGAACCGCACTGCCCGAGCCACGCCGTCTCGGACCCTTGATTCGAGTCACAGTTTCCAGCAGACCAGCCTGATGTCTGAAAGTTCGCAGCCCCTCGAGCTGGAACAGGTAACGGACACGGCGCCGGAAGCCAGCTTCTCCATCTTCGAGATGGGGGTGCTCGTCCTCGCGGTCCTGTCCGTGTTCCTCTGGCCCGGACTTTACGGCGCATCCGAAGCGACAACACGGATCCTCGAGCTGTCCGACTACGCCGTGAGTGCGATATTTTTGATCAAATTCGTCCTTGATTTGCTCAAAGCCCCCAGCAAACGGCGCTTCATGCGGTGGGGCTGGATCGACCTGATCGCCAGCATTCCCGCCCTGCCGGTTTTGCACGGCCTGCGGCTGTTCCGCATCGTGCGCCTGTTTCGCCAGGCCAAGGTCTTTCACTCCAAGAGTGCCGTGCTACGGCACCTGACCGCCCGGCGGGCGGAGGCCACGTTTTCCTTCATCGTTCTGGTCATGTTGGTTTCGATGGGTGCCGGATCGCTGCTGATCCTGAACCTGGAGTCCGAGACCGGAAACATTACGACCCCCGAGGAAGCCATCTGGTGGGCTTTCGTCACCGTAACCACCGTGGGGTACGGCGACTACTATCCGGTAACAACCTGGGGCAGACTCGTAGCCGGGCTCCTGTCCGTATGCGGCATCGGCATGTTTGGCGTCTTCACCGGTTGGGTGGCCACTTTCCTGCTGGATCCCCTCCGGAACGCAAATCGATCCACAGAATCCAACACTTTGGGAGAAGGCGAAGCATGAAGACACTGGTTTGGGAAGCCCCGCGTGAAATGCGCATCCGGGAGCAGGATGTGCCAAAGCCCGGCCCGGGCGAAACGCTGATCAAGGTCGACTATGCCGGCATTTGCGGCTCCGAACTGAGCGGTTACCTAGGCCACAACGCCCTGCGCGTGCCGCCCTTGGTCATGGGTCACGAGTTCGCGGGAACAGTCGCCGAGGTTGGACCGGCGGCGTCCGACTCGGAACCGTCGTTGTCCATGGGCGACGCCGTGACCGTCAATCCGCTGTACTGCACAGGGGAGTCGGAACTCCAGGCACAGGGCCTGGATCAACTGTGCCCCACCCGGCAACTGGTGGGCGCGCACGTGCCCGGGGCGTATGCCGAGTTTGTGGCCGTGCCCACACGAACCGTCCACCCGTTGCCGGCAGGCATGTCCACGCGAGTCGGCGCGCTCACCGAACCCGTGGGCTGCGGTGTGCGCATCGGCGAACTGGCAGGCAACGTGCGCGATGCGACATGCCTAATCGTGGGCATGGGGCCGATCGGCCTGCTGGCACTGCAGGTGCTATTGCGCAACGGCGCGCAGGACGTGGTGGTCGCCGACCTGGATGCGGAACGGCTGGCCATGGGCGAGCACTACGGCGGAGTACCCGTAAATCCTGCGGAGGGCGATCCCGTGGAGGAAGTTCTTCAGCGAACCGACGGAGCAGGAGCCGTGGCCAGCGTGGATGCCGTGGGCACCGGGCGCACTCGCACTCAGTGTGTGGCCGGCACCATGACTACCGGCACTGTGATCCTGAGCGGCCTGCACGAGGAAACCAGCGAGATCCCGGCCGCGGACATCATTCGTCGGGAAATCACGCTGCGCGGTTCGTTCTCCTATTCGCCGGCGAATTTCAGGGAGGCACTGGTCCTGCTGGACCGGGAGGAGATTTCGTTGGAACCCTGGATCGTGGAGGCACCCTTGGCCGACGGCGGCAAGTGGTTCGACAGGCTGATCGACGCGCCGGGCGATGTCTCCAAGGTCCTGCTGGTTCCCGAGAGTCAATGAAACAAGGCCGCTCGTGGCGCGGCCGGAGGTTGAACATGAAAATCGTTGACATCAGAGCCGTCCGCGTGGTCCCACCGGACCGTCCCGCACCGGCCGGTGCCTCGGCGCGTTCCTGGCACTACACCGCCGAAGTGGCCAATCCGATGTCCGGCTACCCGCGTTACAAGGCACATCGGAGCTTGTGGCTGCCGGCCTGGGAACAAACTTGGTGCCAAGTCACGCTGGAGGACGGAACACGCGGCCTCGGCAGTACACCACACGGTCGGGTTACCGCCGCCATCATCGACGACCACCTGGCGCCCCGCCTCGTCGGCGAGGACGGCTATGCAGTGGAACGGTTGGCCGACATGATGTTCAGGTTGACGAAACCGTACGGCTCTGGCGGCCTGGCGGCCTGTGCGGTCAGCGCGGTGGATTTGGCCCTGTGGGATGCCAAGGGACGCAGCCTGGGGCAACCGGTGTACAGCCTGATCGGCGGCCCGGTCCGGGACTCCATTCCGTGCTATGCCACCGGCAACGACATCGACTGGTACCGCGAGTGCGGATATTCACGCTTCAAGCTGGCCTGCCCTTACGGTCCGGCGGACGGCCACGCCGGACTTGAACAAAACGAAGCATTCGTGGCGGATGCCCGAGCCCGGGTTGGTGACCACAGCGACTTGATGCTCGATTGTTGGATGGCCTTCGATGTGGAATACACCGTGGAGCTGGCCAACCGCCTGCGGCCCTACCGCCTGAAGTGGATGGAGGAGTGCCTGATCCCCGAGGACTTCGACAGTCACCTTGAACTCCGCCGACGCCTTCCCTGGCAAACCCTGTCCACGGGCGAACACTGGTACGGCGTTCAGCCGTACCAGTGGGCAGCGCGCCATCAGGCCATTGACATCTTCCAACCCGACATTGCCTGGTGTGGCGGCCTATCCACATGCCTGAAGATCGCAGACGTGGCGGAGTCGGCCGGCAAGCAGCTGATTTTGCACGGGGGCGGCAACACGGTCTGGGGCCAGCACTTCAGTGTCGCGCGGGCCTGTGTACCGCTGTTGGAGTGTTTCCAGAGCACGGACCCCGGTGTGGACCCGGCCGATGCCGTCTCATTGCCCGGCTTGGCTGTTCCCGCCAACGGTTCCCTCGTCCCCAACGAAGGGCCCGGATTCGGTCTGGAAATTGAGGACGAATGGATTGAGGGCTTCTTCGCCACCTTATAATTCCGCTTCGTCGGCAGATTCTCGGCGCATGACGGCCGCGGCCGTTGCCATCCGAAACCCGGCACACCACACTTCCCAAGGAGCATCCACGCATGGGTATCCGGTTCACAGACGATGAATTGCTGTTCTTCAAACGCAACGGCTTCGTCATCAAGCGAAATGTCCTGAAGCCGGAACTGATTGCCAAGGCACAGGAAGTGTTTTGGGCGGAAGCCCCTTCCCAACTGGTCAAGGATGATCCCTCCACTTGGGTCGGTCCCTTCCGGGAGGAGTTCGAGATCACGGTCGAGGACAGGGCTCCGGGCACGGATCAGCGCAAGGGATATCGCTGGAATCTCCGCCACATCGGCGAAGACGACTGGATGATGGACATGATTCCGCGCAATCCGGACCTGATCGGCATGGCCGAGCAGTTGCTGGGGGCCGGCAACCTGGTCCCTCCCATGCGCACCCGTGGCATCTATACGACCTTGCCCCGCAACGACGGTGCGGAACTCGACGACCACCTGCATGTGGATCAGCACGTCTTCCATCTGGGAATCGTTGCCTACCTTGGCAAGGTGGTTCCCGGAGGGGGCGGGTTCCGGGTCTGGCCCACGAGCCACCGGTGGTTCTACAACACGTTCGCGTCCCAGTACAAGGGGACCCAATTCAATGAGGACCAGGCGACCACCAACCGATACCTGGAAACCAAGGAGTTCTTTGAGACCCAGCCCTCTGTCGAGTGCACCGGCAATACCGGGGATGTAGTGTTCTGGCATCACCGCCTGGCGCACATGGCAGGCCACAACACCTCCGACAACCTGCGGCAGGCGATCCTGTACGACTTCAAGAAGGTGGATTTCGACTACACCCAGGAACTTCCGCCGCAGCCCAACATGTGGGTTGACTGGCCCGGTCTTGACCGCCTCGACTGACCGCCGAGGTCCGGCCGCAAGGGGTGGTTCCACCCGCAAACAGCCGCATTTCCTGACGACCGATGGGCTGGTCCGGGCCGGGCCAGCCCTTTTTGCTGCAAGGACAACCCTGTTCCCATGACCGTCCCAACCCCGAAGACCACCGCCTCCTGGCGCGCCCACTACTCGCTCGATCCGGACATCGCCTTCCTCAACCACGGCAGTTTTGGTGCCGTGCCCATTCCGGTCCAGGAGGACTTCCAGAACTGGCACAGACAAATCGAAGCCAACCCTGTGGGTTTCATGGTCTCCGTGGTGCCGGAAGGCACCGAACAGGCGCGCGCCGCGCTGGCGGAGTTCGTCGGCGTTCCGACCGGGCAGCTCGCATTCGTCACCAACGCCACGATGGGCATCAACATCTTTGCGCGTGCCCTGCAACTGTCGACTGGCGACGAGGTGCTGGCCACCAGCCAGGAGTACGGCGCGACCCAGAAAGCAATGCAGTACTGGGCACGGCAGGCCGGGGCCGGCTACCGCATCCAGGAAGTGCCGTTTCCGGCCACGGACAAGGAGGAATGGCTCGACACGTTCTGGAAGGGCGTGACTCCCTCCACGAAGGCACTGTTCTTCAGCCACATCACCGCTCCCACCGCGTTCACGCTGCCCATGGAGGAACTGTGTGCCAGAGCCCGCGCGGAAGGTATCGCGACGGTGGTGGACGGCGCCCACGCCCCGGGCAACATTGACCTGTCGCTGGAACAGGCCGGCGTGGACTTCTACACCGGCAATTGCCACAAGTGGCTGTCCAGTCCCAGGGGCACGGGCTTCATTTATGTCAATGGACGCTTCAACAAGCAACTGGAACCCCTGGTCGTGAGCCACGGCTGGGATCCGGATGTTCGGAGCGACGATCCCGTGCAGGAGTACGTGAACTACCAGGGCACCATCGATCCCTGTGCGCAGCTGAGTGTGCCGGCGGCCATTCGGTTTCTGAAGGACCTCCCCATGCAGGAAGCGCGCATACGCAACCACGCCCTGGCCCAATCCACGCGCCAGGCCATTGCGGACCTTTTTAGCATGCCCATGACCTGTGCCGACGATCAGGGCTGGTTCAGCCAAATGGTCACGGCCTGGCTCCCGCCTGGTTCAGCCGAGAAAATTGGTGACAGGTTGTGGACCAAGTACCGGATCATCATTCCCTTGGGCAGTGCCAAGGGCGTTGACATGGTGAGGATTTCAGTCAAGGAGTACAACTTGGCCGAGGATTTGGACCGTCTGGTTGCCGCGCTGAGAGCCGAGCTGTTGTAGATGGCCTTGGGCGGTTCCCCCAACACAGAGCATCCACTCCCGACCATGTGCACTTAGGATGACTGGCCCATACACTGGAACCAAGTACCAACCAAGTACCCATCAGCACCGAAGCGCCGATGTGTGGCGGTTGAGATCCGCTTCGGCTCCCCAACCCATTGAGCAGAGCCAATCCCTCACGAGCATTGCGCCGGACCGTTCTATTCCACCAGCAGGCCAAGGGGTGCTATGCAGGTTCGACCACCAACTAACCTGTAGCTCCAGACGGTGATGAAGCACCTCGTACTTTCAAGTAGACCGAAGCACTGACCAGTGCTTCCTGTGCCGAACGCGCACTTTGTCCCAAGTCCGGGACTGGCAGATCAAGGTTGTCCAGCGAAGGCAAATCCAAGTCGGCTAGGATTTCCCCGACATTCACGTTCAGAGCCGCAAACCGATCCGTGAACCCGTCCGGAACCACTTGAGCAGCTGATTGCCCCATAGCATCCATGAAATCGGACAGTCCCCAGTCCCAGTCCGGGAAGTAGCGCGCGTAATTGAACTCCGGAACCAAGTCGACAAAGTTCACGTCGGGTACGACACGAGCAAGCCAATCCACCCACCTCTCCCGAGTATCTTGGAAGAACCTACGAACTTGGCCAGTCCTACCCCGGGACAAATCACTTAATAATTCCTCCAGTATGCGTAATTGGGCCAGAAACTGATCCAAATGGCCCTGTTCATCCAGTGCGGCCCACCAATCTTGTCCCAGTTCAACCAAATGGTTGATCAGGAATACAAACGAGATCACCGCCAAGGAAATCGTCACGGCTTCCAACAGGGGAAGCAATACCGGGAATGCAAGTGCAACTCCCATGATTAACCCAATCATCATAAACGAACCAGATCCGGCAGCCAATACAACTGAGAAGACTCCTTGGATCAAGTCCAGGCGTGTTATTTCACCTGTGTAGTAGCTGAGCCCAAATTCCAGAATTGCCAAGACACCTGTGATGACTATACCTACCATGGAAGCTGTCACCAAAGGCGCGATGGCAAGGTACATGGAATACCAGAGCCAATCTGAGATCAACAAATACCTTGCGTGGAGCAGATGTTGCCAAGTCATCGGCCGCTTTCCAAGCTCCAGGTTCTTCAATGCACTCCACCAGATGCCATTTTTGGCGGTATCTGCACCACCCAGAGCACGCGGGAAGATGTGACTCCATACCTTCCCCGCATGAAACTCCTTCAGTCCGGCGATCCCGCTCACCCTGATCGATGCCGGAACCTTCTGGAACAGTGCTCTGGCCTCGGGCAGGGAACGCCAAATGCCTTGCCCCCCTGCTGTTCTGTAGTACATCAACAGCTTCCTGGCATCTGGACTAAGGTCTCCCCACCGAACCCGGGGATCAAAGAGCCGCAGCGTACTTTGATACATCCAATTGAATTGGTTCAACGCCAATCCGGCAACTGTCAGTGGACCCCAGCCTCCCCTGATGACATCCTGCAACTCCTGGGTGTACAGCAGAGGACTAGCCCCTGGGATTTCGATCAGTGGAGGAACCGTCCGATCCTGGGCCCACACTTCTCGACCTGCGATGGGGTGGAGAGCCAGGGCCAAGCCACTGCCTCCTACCAAGGTCAGGAATAACCGCCTGGATAGCTGTTGTCCAGATAGGCACGCAGAGCAATTACCCTGTGAAGCGGATGGGGTTCCGGGAACTTGTCGAATGTTGTTCATTACAAGAATCTGTCATGCTGTGCAGGTATACGTTCGTATTGGAGGGGAATCCTTGCAGATCAAAGGGTGAAAGTCAATCTTTGAACTGCAAGGATTCTAGTTCAACTGGATTTCTCCATGTGTTTGGCTTGTTACCTCTCCGTTCGCCCTCAACCAGCGCGTCTGCAATCGGCCAATGCCTGTAGCTGTCCCTCCACCAAAGTCGCTGGAGAGCCTCTTTGAAAACTGTTCTAGTCCCGAAGAGCACGGCCCCTGCTATGGTTGTTGTTGGCTCCAACACCACCCTGAGAGGCATTCCGTGCTCTGGCTGCACACTATGCTCGTGTCCTTGCCCGGCAGCAAGCGACAACGCGAGTTCATCAGCGACCTGCTGCTAGGCCGCACCGAACCCCGCTACGCATCCACTGCAACTCGGTGCTGTCGGCCCTGACCTGGACCAGCGCCGCCGTCTGGGACGGGCGCGCCTCCATGCGCCCGGTCCTCTGCATAGCCACCGTGACCGCCACCCACCACCATCCGCGACTTCTATACCAGTTTGTGCCGGGCGGGGCAAGCCCAGGAAGATGGCACTCGTCACAGCCATGCGCAAGCTGCTCCTCATCCTGAACACAGTGATCCGGGACCCCAGATCCCTTGGCTGCACAACCCTGTGTCAACACCAATCAAGACTTGACTTTCCACACAGTTGCTGAATATTCGCCAGATCACAGGGAAACACATCATGATCGGCCAAAGTCTGCTTGTTCTTCACATCGCCGCTGGCTCAATCGCTTTGTTGACGGCAATTCTTGCTCTGGCTACGGCCAAAGGCGGTGCCAACCATGTCAGAGTGGGCCGGGTTTATGCCATCAGCATGACAGTGATATTTCTGACTGCGGTGCCCCTGGCGATGCTCGGTACTGACATATTCCTGTTGCTGATTGCCGTGTTCAGCTTCTATCTGGTCTTCGCCGGATGGAGGTTTGCTCGCAATCGTCGAGGACATCCCCGGCCGGTGGATTGGGCAGCTGTCGGGATCATGGGCCTTACCGGCTTGGGCATGTGGGGATATGGCGCCGTCTTGGGTACCCAGGGAGATTCGCAATGGGTAACCATGGTGGTATTTGGTACTCTCGCGGGGGCTCTGGCCTTGGCTGACGGTCAGTTTTACCGCCTCATGGCCGGGGGTCGGTCGCGAGCCGGGAAAATGCGTATCCAACGGCACCTTTCGAATATGCTGGCCGGGACCATCGCCACCGTCACCGCCGTGCTGGTGGTGAACGTGGATTTCAATCCAGTGTGGGTCCCCTGGATCCTGCCCACCGTGGTCATGACACCTTTGATCACTTGGTGGAACATTCGTATTGCCAAGGGAAGCCGCGTTCCTGTCAGAATCTGACAAGGGCAACCGTTGCTGGCCGCACAACGGTTTGGCAGTTGCAAGTCCGGAAAGCAGCGGAGTGCCGACATTCCGATGCGCGGACCACGCGGCGCAACTTCCACCGCCAGTTTCCGTTGTTCATTGCCACCATCCAGGAAATTCCATCGGGAAACCCTCATGAAGACAATCCTCGTCACCGGAAGCACCGACGGCATCGGCAAGGCCACCGCCGCAGCCTTGGCCGAACATGGCTGCGAAGTCATCGTCCATGGACGCAACGAAGCACGGGCACAGGCGGCGCAACGGGACCTCATCGACGCCACCGGCAACCCGAACATCCGGACCGTCTCGGCCGACTTCTCTTCTCTGGCTCAGGTCAGGGACATGGCCAAGGAGATCAGCAACCTGCCGAAACTTGACGTTCTCATCAACAACGCTGCCATCGCCACCAACCACAGGACGCTCACCGAGGACGGATTCGAAAGCACGTTCGGCATCAATCACCTGGCGCCGTTCCTGCTCACGAACCTGTTGCTCGGCCTGCTCAGGGACAGTGCCCCCGCAAGAATCATCAACGTGAGTTCAGGTGCCCATACGAGTGGACACATTGACCTCGACGACATGAACATGGCCCGCAACTTCGACGGATGGGGTGCCTATTGCAACTCGAAGCTTGCCAATGCCCTGTTCACTTGCGAGCTGGCAGGCAAGTTGGATCCCAACCTGGTCACTGCCAATTTCCTGCATCCGGGAGTCATCGACACCAAGCTGCTGCACGTGAACTTTAGCGGCGGGAGCCCCGTGGAATCGGGAGCCGAAACCCCGGTCCACCTTGCGCTGGCTCCCGAAGTTGCCAGGGTAACCGGTCGTTACTTCGTGAATCGACAACAGGCTCCTGCATCACCGGCAGTTGACGACCGCCACCTGATGACGGAACTGTGGCGCGTCAGCACCGAACTTACGGGTTTGGAGACGTAGGCGAACGTCCGACCCCAAGCTGCACGCAAAGTTGCCGGAGGGGCCGTACGGGTTCACCCGATTCGAGCGCACCCGCCTCGATGCGTCGGCCTCCCATTCGCGAAGTGAAAAACCGATCAGATGGAATTCCGACCCCTCCGAACTATAGGGGTGGCAAACGCAGGGTCATGGATGCCGACGTAAGCAGGCACTTGGATTCGCGCAGCGGTTCTGCTTACCGGGCACACCGGCGCGGACTACAATTAGGCCCGTACCCCCGGCCACACTTGCCGAGGGGTTCCCGAGGATACAAGCAACCCGCAGGTTGCACTTGTCCGTGTCCTGTGGTCACCCCAACAACGCTGTGACCGCCGCGCGCTCCAAGTTCCTCCTCGTCAAATCCCTGCCCAGACCATGAAGGATCAGTTCCTGGCATGACGTTCGACCCCATCACTCTGGAAATCCAGTGGCAGCGACTGGTCAACATCGTGGACGAGATCGACAACGCGGTCATCCGCACATCGTTCTCAACCATCGTGGGCGAAAGCCACGACTTCGGGTGCGCCCTCATGGACGCAGAAGGTTCCGGCCTGGCCCAGGCACAGTGGAGTCCGCCCCAGTTCTGCACGATGTTGCCCCGCACCACCAAGTCCATGCTGAAACGCTTTCCGCCGGACACGCTCAAGGACGGGGATGTATTGGCAACCAACGATCCTTGGATCGGCAGCACCCACCTGCCGGACTACAACCTCGTGTCGCCCGTGTTCCACAAGGGCAGACTGGTGGCTTTCCTGGGCACCGTTGCCCATGTTTCGGATGTCGGCGGGCACCTCGGGGACCTAGAGGCCCAGGACATGTTCATGGAGGGCACCCGGGTCATGCCCAACAAGTTCTACTCCGAGGGCAAGGTGGTTCCCGTCATCGAGGAGTTCATCTCCGCCAACTGCCGCGTGCCCGACATGGTCCTGGGCGACCTGCACGCCATCGTGGGCACGCACCGCATCGGCATCCAGCGCATCCGGGAGTTCCTGGACGACTACGGCATGACCGACATGGATGGCCTGGCATCCGAGATTCTGAGCCGCAGCGAACGGGCGCTGAGGGCCTCCATCCGCGAACTTCCCGACGGCCGGTCCCGCTACTCGGTCACCGCGGACGGCTACCTGGAGCCGTTCACCCTGAACGTGGAGCTGGCCATCAAGGACGACGAAATCCACCTGGACTTCGAAGGCACGTCGCCGCAACAGTGGCATTCGGCCATCAACGCCGCCTTCAACATCAGTTATGCAACGGCCGTCTATCCCATCAAGGCGATGCTGGCACCGTACATCTTCAACAACGACGGGCTCATCCGGCCGGTGAAGATGACCGCGCCGGAAGGCTCCATCGTGAACTGCACGTTTCCGGCCCCGGTCGCGGCCCGGGCCAAGGTCATCAAGCACATCCCACCCCTAATATTCGGTGCCATGGCCGAACTCATGCCCAGGTCCGTGATTGCCGCCGCGGGCGGCATCTTCCCGTTCCACATCGTGGGACAGGACGATCGGCACGGCCGGCATGCCGTCCACGTGTTGCCGCACGGCGGTTTGGGCGCCACCCACGATGCCGATGGTCTGCTGCCCAGGGCCTATCCCCACAACAGCACCGTGACTCCCACGGAGATGTTCGAGATTCTGTGCCCGGTCCTGATGACGCACAAACGCCTGATTCCGGACTCGGGCGGCCCGGGAACCCACAGGGGCGGACTGGGCCAGGAAATCGGGTTGCGCGCCCTGACGGAACAGGGCACCACCCTGACCATCCGCCCCGACCTCATGAAATACCCCGCGGAGGGCCTGCGCGGCGGACACCGCGGCACCCCCGGCGACGTGATCATGAATGGTGAACGAATGGAGCGATTCGTGCCGTACCAGTTCAAGTCGGGGGACGAGGTGCTGTTGCGCGTGCCGGGCGGGGGCGGATACGGACCGCCGAACAAACGAACACGCGCGGATGTGCTGGAGGATGTTGCATTGGGTCTGGTTTCCCCGGCACAAGCGTCGGAGGCTTACGGTGTCCAGGTCGAGGGATCACAAGAGGACCTGGAAGCACGCAGCATGCAGCAGGCCATCGCCCAGGTGCGAGCCAATTCGTACGGGGACAATCCGTGACCGCAGATCTGGCCATCACCGGGGGCAGGATTCTCAACCCCTCATACGAAACAACCTTTGCCTCGCGGCTCGGCACCCTGACCGTGGAAGGGGGAAGGATCACCGGGATTCTGGAACCGACCGAAAGGCCACCGGCCAGGGAGACCATTGATGCATCCGGCATGCTGGTCCTGCCGGGCGGCATCGATCCGCACTTCCACTGCCGCGCTCCCTCGTTTCCGGAGCGCGGCGACTTCGCCACCGAGTCCCGGGCGGCGGCGGCCGGAGGGGTCACCACCATCTTTGAGATGCCAATCTCAAAACCCGGCGTGGCCACCAAGCAGGCGTTGAAGGATCGCGGTTCCCTGGCTGCGCGGGATGCCTATGTGAACATCGCGTTGTACGGTGCCCCGGGCCTGCTTCTGGAAAGCGAAGTGGAAGGGATGGCACAGACCGGCGCCATTGCCTTCAAGCTGTTCATGACCGAAGCCCCTCCCGGCCGCGAAGATGAGTTTGAAGGTCTCATTGCACCCGACTTGGCTACCATTGGCGCCGCCCTTGAACTCACCCGCGAGACCGGTCTGCGTTGTGCCGTTCACTGTGAAGATCAGAGCCTCATCGATTGGTATACCCGCCAAGCGCGCGACCGGTCGGTTGAGGACTGGCAGCGGCACTTGATGTCCAGGCCGGCCGTGGTGGAGACCACGGCGATTGCCGGGGTGCTGCAGTTGGCGCGGGCGTTGGGAGCGCCCGTCCACATCGTGCATGCCAGCGCCAAGGCCAGCATGGACCTTATTCGAGTAGCCAAAAGCGCAGGCGCACCGGTCACGGCGGAGACCTGTCCACACTACCTGATGTTCACCAACGCCGAACTTGAACGGGTTGGGCCCTACGGCAAGATCAATCCACCCGTGCGCCAGACCGAAGACCGGGATGCCCTTTGGCGGGGACTTCACGACGGGGCCCTTGACTTTGTCGCCACCGATCATGCCCCGTTCACGGCCGCCGAGAAGGAGGCGGCTTGGGGAAACATCATTGACGCCCCGCCGGGGCATCCGGGAGTTGAAGCTCTTGTCCCACTGCTGTTGACATGGGGTCTGGATGGCACATTCACGCTTGAACGGTCTGTGGAGCTGTTGGCCTCCAACGCCGCCCGCAGCTTTGGTCTCTACCCGCGCAAAGGCGTCCTGCGCCCGGGATCGGACGCGGACATCTGCGTATTCGATCCGCGCCGGGGAGCGTTGCTCAACGGCAGTGCCTGGCTCACGAAGGGTGCCGAAGCCAGCCGCCTGTATCGGGACGTGCCCGTCGGCGGATCGGTCCATGCCACCGTGGTGGGCGGCCGGGTGGTCTACCGCGAAGGCAGCATCGTTGGCCAACCGGGTTGCGGTGCCTGGCTGCGTCCCGGCCACACAGACTGAGCACTGTGCCCGTGCCCCTCGCCTGTAGCCTGGTCGGTTGCGGAGTCCGCGGCTCATATTGGGCCGGGATCCTGGCCGAACATCCGGGCGTGTCCCTGGAGGTCTTGGTGGACCCCGATCTTGGGAAGGCGGAGGAGCTGGCAGCCAACCTGGAAATCCCCGTTGCCTGTCACTCGTCACTAAAGCCGGGATCGGGCCCGCGGGACTTTGTGGTGCTGGCCACTCCTCCCGAACTGCACCATCGCCAGGCTCAGGCTTGCCTCGCGCAAGGGATGCACATCATCTGCGAAAAACCCCTGGTCGAGGAGTTTGCACAAGCAGTCGAACTGGTGCGCCTTGCACAGGCAAAGGACCGCCAACTGATGGTTGGCATGAACTTCCGCTACCTTGCCGCCAGCCAGCACCTCCGCCAAACGGTGCAGGAACAGCGATTGGGGCCGCTTGCCTTTGGCAGGTTCAACTACACGCGCAACCGGGATGGACGCCGCGGCGATCTGAACTCCTATCCCCTAACCATGCAGCATCCCATGTTGCTGGAACAGTCCGTGCATCACCTGGATCTCGTCCGCTACTGCTACGACCAGGAAGTCGTCCGTGTTTGTGCGGACATGTGGAATCCTCCGGGCAGTGTCTATCGGCACGACAGTTGCGTGTCCGTCCTGATGGAAATGGCCGACGGCGCGCGCATCAACTACCTGGGTACCTGGACTGCCGGCTGGAACAGCATGGAGTTCGCCTGGCGCACCGACTTCACGGACGGCATGGTCCTGCAGCGCAACCAGTTCACCGACGTGGTGGAGTGCCACCTGGATCCCGAGCTGGGTCTGGCCGGTCCCCGGTTCAAGGACGGGGATCAAGCCGAGGAGCTTCACCCGGTACCTTTGGAAACCCAACGACCGCTCATTGACGATACCAAGGGGCTCCTCGACGAGTTCGTCTCCTGTGTGAACCAGGGCCTGGCCGTCCGGACATCGGCACACGACCATCTCGGAACCCTGGCATTGCTCGAGGCCTGTGTGCAGTCGAATGCCGCAGGCACGTGGGTGGACCTCGCGGAGGTGTTTGCCAGCCACGGCGCGGACGACCTCTGGCCCAGCTCCGAAACGACACCACTCTCCAAGTCACATCGAGGAACGGACCCATGACCACCATCCCGGATCTTGCCGAACGAGACCAGCGCCTGGCCCGAATTCGGGCGGCCATGGCGGAGGAAGGCCTAGACGGGCTCTTTGTTGCCGGCAAGGGCCATTGGTGGACCGGGAGAGGCTATTTCCGCTACCTCACCGACTTTCACATCTGGGGTCACGACGGCCTGATATTCATCCCAAGGGAGGATGAGCCCTTCCTGGCCTTCAGTTCGTATGCGGTGGCCGAACGCATCGGTGCCAGGGGATGGATCACCGACGTGCGCGGAGACGTGTACATTGCGCCCCGCATGGCCGCCGAGTGCAAGACCCGCGGTTACGGCAAGGCACGGATCGGCGTGGCGGGCCACCAGTTCATCCTGGGAGCCGGCACCATGGAACTGCTGGCCTCCGAGATGCCGGACGCGGAATTCGTGGTTGCGGACCACGTGATGAACCGGGTCCGGGCCGTCAAGAGCGAACTGGAGATGCGCCAGGAGTTCGAGCTCTGGGACTTGGCCAAGTCCGCCATGGAGCGCTTTGTCGAGGTGCTCCGGCCCGGCGCAACCCAAAGGGAATTGGCGGCCGAGGCAAGTCGCGTAGCACTGGCAGGCGGTGCGCGCGACATTCTGGTGTTCGTCGGGGAACGGCCCGGCGAGCATGAGCCGCCCCAGGACACCCCGCTCCGGTGCGACGACATCGTGCGCTATCACATGGAGATTCTGGGACCCAGCGGACACTGGTGCGAACTGACGGTGAACTGCGCGTATCGGGACCCGACGCCCAAGGAACTGAAGCTCATGGACAGCGAGCTTCTGGCCTTTGAACGGATTCGGGCCGCGGCCAAGCCCGGAGCGCGCCTGAGCGAACTGGCCGGCATCTTCGAGCACACCCTGAAGGAACAGGGATGGGAACTGGACGGCACAACCACGGCCTTCGATTTCCACGGCCAGGGCATGGACACGATTGAGTACCCGTGGTTCTCGGCGGCTCCGGGCTGGGGCAAGAGTCAGGACTGGCCCCTCGAGGCCGGCATGGTGTTTTCCTACCATCCCAAGCGCAACATCGTGAACGGGCCTGCCTGGACCACGGGCATCAATGAAGACATCCGCATCACACCGACGGGTGCGGAAACCTTCAGCGGCGACTGGAGTCACCGCTGGCGAAGGATGGGGTGACGAAAACATGACGCTCAACGTTGCCATCCTGGGTGCAGGGCAAGCGGGAAGCCGCCACATCGACGGGTTCGAAGCCATTGAGGATGTCCGGATCACTGCGGTAGCCGACGCGGACGCGGATCTGGCCCGGCGGGAAGCCAATCGGTGCGGTGCCACGCCTTTTGAGGACTGGCGGGACGCATTGGATGGTTCGCCGACACCGGACGCCGTGGTGGTGGCCTTGCCGCACCACCTGCACGCGGAGACCGCGTGCAGGGCGGCCGCGTGCGGCCTCCACGTCCTGATGGAAAAGCCCATGGGCTCCACACTGGCGGAGGGGCGACGCATCGAAGAGGCCTGCAGGACTGCGGGTGTGGTGCTCATGATCTGCTTCGTGCACCGTTTCCGCGACGAAGCAATCCAGGCAAAGGCGTGGATCGAAGCCGGGCACATTGGAGTACCGGTCAACTGCCTGGAAACCATCGCGTCGCCGCGCGGATCCCATCTGGGATCCTGGATCAATTCGCCGGACCTCTCAGGAGGCGGCGTTCTGCTGTACACGGGGGTTCATGCAATGGACCGCCTGCTGTGGCTTGTGGATTCACCCCTGCGAGAGGTGCACGCCTCGACCCGAACCTTGACCGCCGCCTCCCGGGTCGAAGAGGCCGTCGCCGCGCTCCTAACGTTCGACAACGATGCGATGGCGACGTTCAGTGTCAGCGGCCCCTCCTATCCCGCTGGCGAAACCGGATGGTGGAGCGAGATTTACGGAACCGAAGGTGTAATCCGCATTCGGTCTCGCCAATCGGTGGAGATCAAAGGCAACGGCTTGGATCAACGCATCGAAGTCGGCGACACGGCAGCCAGGGAAGGGGAACACTACAACTTCAAGCGCCAGGCCGAAGCGTTTGTCCAGGCTATTCGGAATGGACAGGAGGCACCCATCCCCGGTCGAGCCGGCCTCGCGGTTCTCGAGGCATGCCAGCGGATTTACGACCGCGGAGATTACGGCCCTCAACTCGCCTTGCAATAGGACAACTTCGTCCTGCCGCGGCACTCACTGATTATCGGTAGACACTCAGGATTTGAGACCCTCCAGGATCCCCGCGACTCCCAATTGCACAAAGTTCGCGTAACGGCTCAGCAAGTGTGTTGAACAGCAAGGATTGATCGCCATCGGCACAGATGTCCGTTGCCAAGAGACCCGGTCCCAAATCACTGCGTTCGGGATGAGGACCAGCTTGCCCATAGCGGGATGGTGGTGGTCACCGTAACCGTAGACAGCATCGTGCGCCCGGAGGCGCGATCATCTCAAACGCGGCGCAGATCCCTGTATTGGCTACTGTTCCGGTTCAGCGGCGCTACCTCGGCCAACGCGGTGCTCTCACATCCTTTGAGGCGCCCCAACCCCGGGACCGACCTTCCGGCACCGTTGTGCCGGAAGGTCGGCGACAGGCAGGCTAAAATGTTTGGCGTGATACAGGCAGGGAGGGCGACCCCATGGCCCTTGCACCAGCAGAGACTTCCGGCCAAGCCGTAGCTGCGGCACCTGTTCCCCGGAGGCCCCCACCCCAAGAGGCTTGGGACTGGCAAATCCCCGCCTCGCGGGGCGACACGGATTCGGCGACTGCCATCGCGTCGCGTTACCAGCGAGCGATGTGGCGGTTGCTGCACCCCCGGGCATGGCAGGCTGACCTGCAAGCCCTATCCCATTTCGACCCGGAGTTCGTCTATGACGAAAGCCATGAGTATCACGAAGACTGGACCACTGATCCCGACTACGGAAAGGTCAATGTCCGCAACTTCCCATACGACTTGGCGGGATTCGTGAGTCCCGATCAGAAACGCCACAATCCGCTCATCGAACAGATGCGGGAAACGCTCTGCACGCCACTGGGTGCAGAGGGGAAGCACCGAGTGCAACCCACCCCCGACTATCACTTTCCGGAAGCACTGGGCCGCGACTTGAGCTTGTTCACGGGAGGCAGGAAACCCAAGACCCAAGTCAAGCCCGACCTGGTGGTGTTGCCGGAGGGTCGAGACGACCGCAGTTTGAAGGAATCGCGCGTCATCCGGACAGATCCCGACCATCCTGTCCCGGAAATGGTTGTGGAAGTCGTGTCGCCTTCGTCTGCGGTGCGGGACTATGGAGACAAAGCGGTTCTTTACGAGCGCCTTGGCGTGAAGGAATACCTGATTGTGGATCCCGGAGAACCGCCGGAAGGAGATTCCCAGGGGTATCTGGCCCAACTAGTTCTGTATCGCCTACAGCCCGACAACAACCATGTGCGCGTGCAGGGTGAAGGGGACGACCCCGATATGGAGGTGCGCAGTGCAGTCGTCGGAAGCGCGGTGCGTCTCAAACAGGATTACCCGGACGATGAGCCCGTGTTTCAGTGGTTCGACCCCAACATGGGGATATGGCGCGATGCCCTTGGCGACAAACTCCGGGAAAGTGAAGAGCGTGGTAAAGAAAATGGCGAAGAGCGTGGCAGAGCACAAACCGTCCTGACAGCAGTAGGCCACATCTTGTCCGATGAAGGAGCTGTCGATGTAATCGCCAAGCACTGGCAGGAGTTCGGGGTGCCCGGCAACACGAACAATCTCCTGACGGCAGTTCTGGACAACCCGGCTGGATGGCGGGAAATCTTCGGTATCGCTGCAGAATAAAAAAGGACAGCGGGGAGGGAGATGAACATTGCCCACCTGCCTTGTAGACGCAACGAACCGCTGAGCAGGAGACTGTTGGAATTGGTGTGGGCCTAGGTGCGGTGGCGCGCCCAAGGATGGAAATCCGGTGCCGCCATGACGGCGCGGCCCTCTGCCCCGAGACTGTCAGACCCGCAGGTAACTGACGACGCGGAGGACGCGGCGCGCCCCGGCCACCGACTGAGAGCCCCAGGCCAGATACATGTGGGGCTTCAGTCGCCCCATTCGGTCCTCCGGACAGTGGGGGTGGCCGGCACCTTGGGGGGAGGCAAGTGAGGCCGCATCTGGTTCCACCGTTCCAGGAAGTGTTGCAGCCGCTGCCGCCAAGCTGTAGGGACCGGGGGAGCAGCTCAGGCCCAAAGCGTACAGAGAGATCGGGCAAACCCGCAATCCCATGGGCGTTCCTGGCGGTTCACCTCCGCAGACGAGCAGATGGCGGGTGAATGGCCAGGCCAATCAGTAAATCAAAGAGACGGGGATGTCACGGCGGCCCGGATCCGGGAATTGAGTGTTCCGGGTGCCAATTCGACAGCAAAATCAATCGGGATCGACAGTCCGTACCGTCAGACAAAGGAAAAATACAGACCTCAGCCTTCGTCGCCCGAAGCGTGCTCACCGCCACCTTCGCCTTCGTGGCCGTGTTCCGACGCACCGACTTCCGCGTGGGGTGACCAGCCATCAAACACCTGATCCCCTGCGCTCAGAACCACATCCACCGTCTGACCAGGCTCAAGGTCCAGCGGCGTGGTGGGACCAAGTTCCACGCCGCTGGACAGATGCACTTCCACCCGGACCTGCGACAAGGTTTCGTCGGTGGTGTTCTGCACGGTACCGACGAATGCGTTGTCCTCCGCGCTGTAGTCCAGGATGAGTCGAGCTCCCTGCCGGACCACATCATAGGTTTCCTCCAGGGTCAAAGGATTCCCGGATTCCTCTCCACTCCCTTCGGCAACGCCGGCATGTTCGCGCGCACTCTCGGCACCGTACTCGCCGTAGGTGTGTTCGCCAACGACGCAGCCGCTGAGTGCCAGTGCCCCCAGCATGACTGCCATCACCAGAACGATGAGGGTGATCCGCAGAGAGCGCATTGAACTGACCCTTGCCGGATTCACACCACTGTTCGGAATCCGTGCCGACGGGGAATGGGCACCGCCGGGCGCCATCTGGAAATGCTGCCGATGCATGATCGTTTACCGCCTTCCGTTGTGTGGACTGGTGGGGCCAGGTCCAAATCCAGCTCCATCAAACCTGTGGTTTTCTACCTGCCTATTCTGACTGGTCACCGCGAAGAGCGCGTACAGGTAATCGGAACGTCACTCGGTCCAACTGCCTACTATCCGCGGCACAAAAGGACTCCGCAAATGAGGCCCGCGGACTGCGGGAACACACATGCAGCACCCCAGAATCTGCCGATTCCGTCCGGTGCTACAATCGCTCCGCCGTGTAAAGGATGCGCCCACACCCTTCGCGCGCTCGCATGAATGCAAGACACAGGATGCGGAACCCCCGAACACCGGCGTGGTCGTCGTCAGTACCTATCCAATGAAAACAGGACTCGGAACTGCCCACAGGAGAAATGATGAGCGGAAAGAAACTGAACCGCAGGCACTTTCTGGGTGCTTCGACGGTCGCGGTGGGGGCATCCATGACGGCTGCCTGCTTGGTTGCTGCGCCCTCTCCGGCGCAGCGGTCGTCCTGACCCGAGCCAAGGTTACGCCGGGCGGTTGCATCGCGGTCTTCGGCTGCGGCGGCTTGGGCCTGGCCGAAACCAACGCGGCGCAGCGCTGCGCCGCGCGGCAGTACCATGGCTGACTGCGCCTTCAATTTCTCTGGTTCGGCTGTCGCGATCTACCAGACCTTCGGCATCGTACACAACGGAGGCGTGGTGGTGCTGGAGGAAGCCGGACTTCCCGGCACACAACTCGTGGTTGATCAGGCGGCATGGCTCGACAACGAAAAGGTGATCACCGGTGCGCACTCCGGTGGCGGCATCCCGGCGCTAATTGACCGGTTCCGAGCGGGAACGTTCGAACTGGACACTTTGGTCAACCGTCGACTTTCGCTGGAAAAGGTCAACAAAGGATTCGACCTGATGACCCGCGGCGAAGCACGCCGCAGCGTGCTCATGTTCGGCGCATAGACCATGTTCCGTCGCGCGTTTCCGTCCTCGGCCTGCCGCGAACACCGGCAAATCCGGACACGCGACCTTCGCTAGAAAATCCTCCATGCGTTTGTCCACCGCCACCAGGGAAGCCATCGAGGGCTACTTGTACATCGCGCCGTGGCTGGTCGGTTTCGCGGTGTTCGCGGCCGGTCCGATGCTGGCCTCCATCTACCTTAGTCTCACGTTCTACAAGATCATCACACCGCCCGACTTCGTAGGCCTGGACAATTACATCCGCATGTTCCAGGACGACCTCTTCTGGAAGTCGCTCTGGAACACGGTCTACTACGCTGCCGTCTTCGTGCCGGTCTCCATCGCCGGCTCCCTGTGCTGTGCGCTGCTCCTCAACCAGCGCATCCTGGGACGAACCATCTTCAGGGCCATCTACTTCCTGCCATCCATCACGCCTATCGTCGCCACCGCCTTTCTCTGGCTCTGGATCTTCCAGCCGAACGTGGGCCTGGCCAACTACCTCCTCGACTTAATCGGCATCGAAGGGCCGCGCTGGCTCGATGACATCCAATGGTCAAAGCCGTCCTTGATTGTGATCAGTCTCTGGGGCGCCGTCGGCGGCGGCTCGATGCTCATCTTCCTGGCCGGACTACAGGGAATTCCAATTGAACTCTACGAATCGGCGGAGATCGACGGTGCGGGCAGCCAGGCCAAGTTCTGGCGCATCACGATTCCCTTGCTCTCGCCGTCGATGTTCTTCAACCTGGTGCTGGGCCTGATCGGCGCGATGCAGATGTTCACGTTGGCATTCGTCGCGACCAGTGGCGCCGGCCAGACGCGACCCGCCGGCGGTCCCGCCTACTCGACCCTCTTCTACGTCCTGAACCTCTACAACCACGCCTTTGACTACTGGGAGATGGGATACGCGTCCGCCCTGGCTTGGTTCTTCTTCCTGATCCTTGTGCTCCTGACCTATTGGCAGCTCCGCCTTTCCCGATCGTGGGTCTACTACGAGTTTGACCAGGGCGAACGATGGTAGATTCCACGACTCCCGCGCTGAGGAAACCATTGCCCTCCCATGGCAGAGTCCGCCTGCAGCAGGCCCTCCTCCAAGCCCCAACGTACCTGGTGGTATTGGTCCTCGGTGTCGCGTTTGGCCTGCCGTTCCTGTGGGCGGTGCTTACGTCGCTGAAGCTGCCCAGGGAGATCTTCCTCTTTCCGCCGACGTGGCTACCCGAGGATCCCCAGTGGTTCAACTACGTTGAAGTCTTCCGCCAGGCCCCGCTGGCCCTCTTCTTCTGGAATAGCCTCAAAGTCACCGTATTGACGGGGATTGGCCAGATCCTGTCCGCGTCGCTGGTGGCCTACGGCTTTGCCCGGTTCCGCTTCCCGGGTCGGAACATCCTGTTCCTGATCATGTTGAGCACGTTGATGCTGCCGCCCCAGATCACCATCATTCCGACGTTCCTGCTCTTCAAGTGGCTTGGATGGCTGGATCAGCTTCGGTCCCTGTACATTCCTCCCTGGTTCGGCGGCGGTGCCTTCGCCATCTTCCTCTTCCGCCAGTTCTTCCTGACCATCCCCCGGGAGTTCGACGAGGCAGCCAAAATCGACGGTGCCAACTCCCTCTGGATCTACTTCCGAATTCTTTGCCCTTTGTCGGTGCCTGTCTTCGTCACCATGGGTATCTTCTCCTTCCTGGGCAGCTGGAACGACTTCTTCGGGCCGCTCATCTTCCTCAACACCACGGCGAAGTTCACCCTGGCCCTTGGCCTGACCTACTTCCAGAGGGTTGTCTCAATTGGTGGCAGAGCTACCGAACACCTCATGATGGCCGCAGCCATCATCATGACCTTGCCGTGCCTGCTGGTGTTCGTGCTGCTGCAGCGGTATTGGATTCAGGGCATTGTCATGTCGGGCATCAAGGGGTGATTCCCGAAGAATGGGAGCCCACTGGACACCTGGAATCTACCTACCGCCTGCGTCCAGCCATTGCGGGCTACAGCCCGCGTCAGAACGTGATCACGTTGCGGAGGGTGGTAGGTTCCGCAACCGCCGCGATTGCCTCGTTGATCTTCTCCAGCGGGTAGGTACGGGTAACCAGTTCGTCCAGCTTCAACCGACCCTGCCGATACAGATCCATCAGGCGAGGCACATCGCGCTGGAAGTTCGTCCCACCCATTGAACTGCCCTTCAAGGAACGCTGGCCCATGAAGCGCTGACCGGTGTAAGTGAATGTGTCGTCCAGAGGCGGCATGCCGACCTGAATGACACCCCCGCCCTTGCAAATCATGTCCGCCGCTTCTTCCAGCAGACGGGCGACGCCGGCCACCACGAACACGTAGTCGACTCCGCCCGAGGAAAGATCCATCACGGCCTGCACGGGGTCGGTCTCCCCGGCATGCACCACATGGGTGGCCCCAAAGGCCCGGGCCATGTCCAATTTGCCGCGTTCGATGTCGATCCCGATGACCTGCACTGCCCCCGCCAGGATCGCGCCCTGGACGGTGTTGAGACCCACCCCTCCGCATCCGACAACCGCCACCGACCGCCCGAACTGGAAGTGCGCCGTATTCACCACGGCTCCCAGCCCGGTAATCACACCGCAGGCCAACAGGGCCGCGGAGACAATCGGGATCGAGTCGGGAACCTTCACGATCTGGGTCTCGTGCACCACTGTGTACTCCGCGAATCCGGCTACCTTCAGCGCGCGGTTGAGTTCCCTGCCTTCGCGGTTGGTGAACTTCGAACGCAGCTCCAGGGGGTGGTCTCCGATGCAAAGATAGGGCTCGCCTTCCAGACAGTGGCGGCAGCGGCGACACGACCACAGCAGAGACACGACCACGCGATCGCCCACGGCCATGCCTTCCACATCCGCCCCGATGCGGGAAATGGTGCCGGCGGCTTCATGGCCGGGGATCAAGGGGGCTTCATAGTGCCATTCCCCGTCGATGATATGGATGTCGCTGTGGCAGATGGCACATGCCTCCATCCGGACTTCAACCTCGGCGCGGCCAGGCGGCTCCAGATGCACTTCCTCCACCACCAAGGGGCTTCCGTACTCGTAGCAAACTGCGGCTTTGACCGTCCGCATGGCGCGCATTCCCCCTGCTGTCCGTGATGATCCGCTGCGCGCCAATCCGCGGGCAGCCCCTCTCAAAACCGGCGGGCGGGTTCGGCACCCGCCCGCCGGGGTCCATTTGTCTACGCCTCGAGCGACGGCTTGGCCAAGATTTCGGCGGCCGCCTCCTGGACCTTGCCGATCACCTCATCCAAATCACTCTCCCCGAGCCAAACCAACTGAAGCATCTCGTTGATGGTCTTGAAGTATTCGGTCTCGCGGAAGTTTGCCGGCAGAACCAGCGGCAACGCCTCGGCCATGATGCTGCCAAACACCCGCATCAATGCCGAAGACTGCAATGTCTCGGACGCCATTACGTCCGGGCGTACTGACGGCGCGCCCATGGCGTTATAGTTGCCAATCTGGGCATCGAACGTCGTGAAGTAGGCCAGGCAGTCAAACATTTCGGCCGGGTGCTGCGATGCTCGCGAGATGCAAACGGGGTCCGACTCGAACATGTTGCCGCGCACACCCGTGTCGGCCCCAACCGGCATCGGAGCGACGGCCCACGCGTCCTCTTCAACAAAGTTCTTCACGTACTCGCCCCAGAATCCCGACTGGTACATTGCCAGCTTGTTGGCCGCAAACTCCTGGTATGTGCCCTGCTCCATCGTGCCGGGCAGCGGCGACACCTGGTGTTCATGAAACAGGTCGCTGATGAAGCGCAGCGCCGCAACCGATTCCTCCGAATCGAGCGTAGCCCCGGTACCGTCCGCATTCAGCATGTCGCCGCCCCAGGACCGCTGGTAGACGAGCAGACAGAAGTAGCCCAGGCACGGCAGGAACCCGTACACCCCTTCATCCGGATTGGTCAAGGCTGCGGCCGCCGTCAGCAGATCATCATACGTCCATGTGTCGTTCGGCGGATCAATGCCGGCATCTGCAAACAACCCGACGTTGTAGAAGAGGCCCACGCGGCCGGGATGGGCCAACTGCGGCAGGCCGTAGAGCTCGCCATTCAGGCGTGCAGCCTCAATGTTCAGTGCGTAGAACGCACTCAGGTCGAAGCCGGACGACTCCACCAGATCGTCGATCGGCCTTGATCCGCCGGCAGCGGCCAACCGATAGTAGCCTTCGATGGACGAGATCCAGAAGGCATCGCCGATCGTACCGCCGGCAATCAGCGTGTTCAGCTTCTTGAAGTAGTCCGCACCGGGAAAGCACTCCATCGTAACGACGACGTCCGGAGCCCTGTCCTCGTTGAATTGATCCACCCACTGGCCGTGGTTGTCGCACTCGAGACCCAAGCGGTGGTGGTACCGAAGCTCGATCATCTCCTGGGCCGGCCCACCGCCGGTCATGGCAGCCGGATCGGCGCAGGCAGCAACCGTCAAACCTCCCAACAGGATCGCACCGGACCGCAGAAACTCTCGTCGACCAACAGTATTGCTATTCATGATGTCTCCTTGACCGGGACGCACCCTGACGGTGAAGCGCCGGTGGTGAGGTCGATCAATTCCACGGATGATGTCGGAGTATAGCAACTGGCGATAATCACTATTTTTTCGGGCCGCCGATCTTGCCTGAACACGAAATGGCAGTCGGACGTGGACTCCGCTACGACATCCGATTCCCATCGCATGTGGATCCGTGGCATGTATCATGGACCCGTCAATTCCCACAGCCCTTGGATGCTTTATGCCGATGGCATATTCGGCTCCAGCAACACTGGATGCAACGACATTCGGGTCGGATTTGTCGACAGTGAACCGTCTGACGGAGCGGCGCGTTCCGAACTTGCGCGCGGGACCGTTCGTCGCACTGCTCCAGGTGCTCGCGGACGGCGCGACCGGGAACTCAATGGCCTTTCCAAACCAGGCGGCAACATGAGCGGAACACGGCTGCGCGTAGGCATCGTTGGTACCGGCTTGGTGGCTCAGGTGATGCACCTGCCCCATCTGCAATCCCTTCCCGACCTGTATGAAATTGTTGCGCTCTGCGACCTGTCCGCACGGACGGCACAAACCTTGGCCCGCAGGTATGGGGTCCCCCATACATTCACGGACATTGGCGACATGCTCGACACCGTCGAGTTGGATGCCGCCCTGATCTTGACGCCGTACCACTACCCCCAAGTGATGGCAGCACTGTCCGCAGGGGTGCATGTCTTCGTGGAAAAACCGATGTGCGTGAATCTTGCCGAGGCCGCCGACATGGTCGATGCGGCCCGCCGCAACGGTCTGATTGGCCAGCTCGGTTATCACAAACCCTACGATCCCGGATACGAAACGGGCGCGGCCATGGTACGAGCGATGTCGGCGGTGCGCATGGCGACGATGTACGTCGCCCACGGCCCCAACGAACCGTTCCTTGAACACTACGAGATCCTGCGTGGCAACGATGCCGATCCCGACCGCGTGGCCGCAACAGGTCGGGCAATGCGCCAGGCGCAGCAACAAGCCATCGGCGAACAACCCGAGCACGTTGCACGCGCCTACGGAGGTTTGCTCGGCAGCGGATGCCATCAACTCTCGATCATGCGCGGCTGCCTCGGACGCGTGGAGGACGTGCTGTCAACGGAGATCTGGAACGGCGGTCGCTCGATTGCGGCCACGCTCAAGTTCGAGCGCGGCGTCCGGTGCGTCTTCACCGCCGTCTTCATGCCCGACATCCGGCTGTTCGACGAGACCTTCACCGCCTGCGGCGACGACAGTTCAACCGCGATCCGGTTTCCTTCGCCGTTCCTGAAACACGCCCCCACCATGGTGGCTCGTCGCGGTATGGAGAATGGCCGCTATGTCGAACGGGAAATCACAACCGACTACCGGGAAGCCTTCCGCAACGAGTTGATTCACTTTCACCGGTCCGTAACGACCGGCACCCCACCGCGCACACCATTGGAACACGGTGCCGAGGATGCCGCGACCATGATCGCCATCGTTCGGAGCTGTCCCGATTTCGTCACGTGACGAAAGTCGCCTCCACGGCGCCGGCGGGGAGCCCGATCATTGAAGTTGGCACACAGCAGTGGAAACCGCCTGACAACGCGGCCGGGTCAGACGAAACTTGGATCTACGCCTCGACCGGCGGGAGAATGCCCAAACTGGCTGCCGCCTCCGTGATTCCGTCCCAAATGGCGTCCGCTACCGGAATGCCAGTACGCGTCCGTTCGTGGGCAACCATCTCTTCCAGTTCTCCCGGTAGCAGCACTTCGCGGTAGCCCTGAGCCGCAGGCAAATCCGTGATCGGCTGCAAAAACGCCTTCAACCTCCGTGCGGTCGTCCGGGCTTGGGTTCCCGCGGCCGGTTCAGCTGTCGCAGAACACGACCTCCGCCTGCGACTCCCGAGGATGATAGGGCTGCCAGATGGCGGGCAGGCATTCAGTGAATGCATTCCGGCCGAGGTCAAGAAGGCGCAGGTTGTCCATGTCGAGCCAGGACTCCGGCACCGTCCCGGACAGGCCGTTGCCGTCGAGACGGATGGCCTCCAGCCGCTGCAGGCGGCTCCATTGGGGAGGCAATCCGCCGACCAGGACATTGTTGCTGAGCCGGAGCGATTCGAGACGCCCGAGGGCGTGCCACGAGGTCGGCAGGAGGCCGTGGAGCCGGTTGCGGCTCAGGGACAGGACGCGGAGTTGGCCGAGGTCCTTCCAGTTCACAGGCAGGAAGCCGATCAGATCGTTGCCTCCCAGCCAAAGGACCTCGAGCTGTTCCAACCGGCTCCATGTGCGCGGCAACGATCCGGACAACCGATTGCTGCCCAAGTCAAGGTAGCGCAGGTTCGCCATGGCCCCCCACTCCGGCGGCAGGAGGCCGTGGAGCCGGTTGCGGCCCAGGGACAGGACGCGGAGTTGGCCGAGGTCCTTCCAGTTCACAGGCAAGGAACCGATCAAATCGTTGCCTTCCAGCCAAAGGACCTCGAGCTGTTCCAACCGGCTCCATGTGTGCGGCAGCGGTCCGGACAACCGGTTGTGGCCCAAGTCGAGGTAGCGCAGGTTCGGCATGGCTCCCCACTCCGGTGGCAACGAGCCGGACAGTTGATTCCTGAGGATCAGGATTTCCAGGTTGGGCATGCGACTCCAGCCGGCCGGCAGGGGACCCTCGACACCCCGGCCGCGGATGTCCAGAACCTTCAGGCGCGGCATGGCGTGCCAAGACTCCGGCAAGGACCCTCCCAGCGACGCGCTGGTGATCAACAGTCGTTGCAGGTTCGGCAAACCGCTCCACTCCGAAGGCAGGATCCCGGCCACCCCGGTCTCGATCAGGTTCAGGGCCTCCAGGTTGAGCAGAGCCGCCCATGCCGGCGGCAACTGGCCATGGTACTTGGTGTCCCGCAGGTTCAGGGACTGGAGGTTGTGCAACCGGGACCATGCCGGCGGAAAAGGAGCATCAATGGGGTTGTGACTCAGATCGAGGACCTGAAGATTCGCGAGCCGGTCGAGATCGCCGGGCAATGCGGTGAGTTGGTTGGCCGAGTACGATTCGTCCCGCCCAAGATGCGCCTCGCGCAACGCCGACAGGTTGCTGAAGGAGGACGGCAGGCGCCCCCTCAGTCCGACGCCGCTGAGATTGAGGTGCGTAACCCGGCCGTCCGCATTCGTGCCCACGCCCTGCCAGTCTTCCAGCGGCACATCGGGACGGCCCCAACCTGTCAGAACGTTGTCGAGATCCGCAGTGTCGAGCATGTCCTCCAGCACGCGGCGGTCCTGTGAAATCCGGGTTTCCCACGCAGTCTCAAATGCGTAGCCGAGGTAGCCCACGCCGTCCAGCGCCGGAGCGTCGACGTAGGCGACATCCCCATCCGACGAAATCCGCACCCGAAACACATGCTCCGTCCGCGCCTCGGTGTCCAACCCGTCTGCGTGGACTGCGGTGCCGACCACCGTCCGGGTAACAGTCACCGCAGGCCGGAAGCCTTCGGGCACCGTGAAAAGCGGCACCGGATCTACGCGGGCGTAATGCTGGACGGGGGAACGGCTCGCAGACAGCCGGGCCGAAACGTACACGCCCCCCTTGGCCAGCCGGTACCTCCCCTGGTGATGTTCGGCCAGGTTGTCGAACTCTCCCTCCGCGGCCTCCGTGGCCGTGAACCACTCCATGGTGATTTGTTCCACTTCTGCCCCGTACGGCATTTGCAGCGAAGGACTTGAGTATTCGCGTGCCCCGCCGCTGTATCTGAACCGGCCGTCGGGATGCACCTCCATGGTGTATCCAATGTCGGACAGCCAAGGTTCGCCACCGTCCGGGTCCGCCAGCCGGCCCTCGGCCTTCCGGTGGACCCGAGACATGGGGCGGTAGCCTTCGGGCAGCACAAACCCGCCTTCGGGTGAGACAGGTTGGAGCGTGGCCACAACCTGAGCCCCGGTGCGGTAGAGAACAAAGGACGATTCCTCACCGTTGAGTGTGACAAAGAACCCGGAATGGGTATGTGTGCCGGATCCGTCGGCTTGTGCAACCACGGAATTCGGCCTCCCCAATGCCAACACGGTGCAGAGACAGACGGCAGCCAGGACGCGTGCAGTGGCTATCGTCTTCATGGATTGATGGACCATCCGGTCAGTCACTGTGGCAGGGATGCAGACAGGATGGTAATGCATATTTGCCGGGACCGTTGTTCGGCATGGCGTTCTGACTTCCAAGCCCCTTGGCCTGAAACCCGGTTGCGGATCGGGTAAGGGCGGCGCAGCGCTCCGGTCCTCGGATTTCAATCCCACGCCGCACCGGATTGCAGGCCCCTGCGCTGGTCAAGCCGGCTTGATGCCCCGTAGACTTGGTCCATACGTCGGATTAGGTAGTCCATGTTATTCCCGACCTGGATTCACTGCACGCCCCTCCGCGCGTAGTCCAAGGCCAGTTCCGGATCGTCGCCCATCCTCGAGCCCACCGGTTTGCCGGCCCGGCGTGCAACGTCAACTACACGCTGAATGGCCGCCTCCACTTTCGGATACCGAACATCGTCGACATGACCAAGGTCGACTGCCAGGTCCCAAGGCCCCAACGCGATGCCGTCGAGATTGTCGATGGCGGCAATGGCCTCGATCTCGGCCAATGCAGTGTGCCTTTCAATCTGGAACGAGGCGAACACCAGGTCGTTGGCCCGTTGGACAAGAGCAGCGTTGGCATTCCGCCCGTAGGCGGAGGGCACGCTGGGCCTGAAGCCACACCGATCCTTGGAAACCGAAATGAGAGGGGCTTATATACCTGACTACGCAGTCGGTGCGACAGGCACAACCATGTACATCTGTGCTATAATGGTGTCCTGCAAACAAGAGAGCCCGGCGGACATCCGGACTCTCCACCGGACAGGTAATAGCAGTTCCGTGCCCGACGCCCACCATCCTACAACAGAGGCCCCGGAGACTGTCCACCGCACGGTGCGCCTGCGCCTGTACCCCGGCGATGCCGCCACAGGCATCCTGCTGACGGCCATTGCCGGGGTCTGCCGCCATGTGTGGAACCACATGCTGGCCGACCAGGAACGCCGGTATCGCCTGTGGCAGGCCTACAGGATTGGCCCCAAGCCCGTTCCGACCTTTTTCACCTTGGGCCGGCGGTTCACCCAACTGCGCAACGACCCGGACCACGCGTGGCTGAAGGACTACCCGTTTGCCTGTGTGCGCTACAGCCTGAAGTACCTGGCCGACGCCTACCAGCGATACTTCAAGGATCCCCAAACCGAAGGCAAGCCCCGCTTTAAGGCTCGACACTTCACCGTGCCGGCCTTCACCATTCCCGATGCTGTCAAGCTGGACCGGGACTGGCTGTACGTGCCCAAGGTGGGCTGGCTGCGGCTGGCGGGATCGAACCTGTACGCGAACTGCCAGCCGTTGACCGTGCGTGTGCGCAGGGAAGGTACGGAGCCGAACCCCAAGTGGTACGCCTATGTGACCTATGCCGTGCCCGCGGCGCAGGTCAAGCAGCCCGCACCGGACGGCGCCCTTGGCCTGGACCGCAACGTGGGGCAGGCCACCGACAGCGAGGGCACCGTGTACGCGCTACCCGACACGGACCCGCTGGATGCCAACCTCAAGCGCAAGCAGCGGGCATTGAGCCGCAAGCAGGGCTGGGGACCGAAGGACAAGCGACCGAAATCGAACCGGGGGCGGCGCGTGAACGGGCAGTTGCAGAAGCTGCATCGCAAGCGCAAGCGGGACGACGCGACCCACCAGGCCAGCCGCACGCTGGCGGACACGGCCCATACCGTGGTCGTGGAGGACCTGAACACCAAGGGCATGACGGCCAGTGCCAAGGGCACCCGGGAAGAGCCGGGCACCAACGTCAAGGCGAAGGCAGGGCTCAACCGAGCCATCCTGGCCTCCGGCTGGGGGCAGCTGGAGCGGAAGCTCGCGTACAAGGCGGGGTACGTGGTCAAGGTCGATCCGGCGTACACGTCGCAGACCTGCAGCCGGTGTGGCCATGTCGGCAAGGCCAACCGGCCGTCGCAGGCGGTGTTTGCCTGTCAGGCCTGCGGCTGGGCCCTGAACGCCGATCACAATGCGGCCATCAACATTTTGGTGCGGGCGGGGCTTCCGTCCGTGCCCGTTCCGGCCCGCGGGACAGGGGCTGCTGCACGGGGAGGGGCGATCCCGTAGGGGACCCCTATGATCCGTGAACCAGGTATGCCGACTGCGTAGTCAGGTATATAAGTCCCAAAGTCGTCAGTTCCAAGCGCGGGTGAATCCTAAGCGCACACAGGAATCCGGTTAAACCAACCGCACAACCGTTTGAAAAGCGGCCGTGCCCTTCGATTGCAGAGGTCCATGGTTGGGCCTGGTGCACAATCATGGGCCAACACATGCGGGCCAACCCTGGATTGTGTGAACTCTCCGTTCCCAGTCGGGTCGAAGCGGATGGTTCCAGTGAGCTGGGACCAGCCTCAGGTGTGCTCCCGCCCACCAACCGGACCCGGCAGTCATGCCTTGGAAAAACCAAAAGGAAATCTCATGGAATACAGACATCTTGGCACCAGTGGGTTCAAAGTGCCCGTCTTCGGATTGGGAGCCAACATCTTCGGCCACCAGAAAGCGACTTCCCATTTCACCGATCCGGACGAGACGGCCAGGATCATCCACAAGGCCGAGGAATTGGGTGCGAACTTCATCGACACCTCGAACAGCTACACGGGCGGTGATTCGGAAACCTTCATCGGGCGGGCGGTGGCCGGGCGACGCCATAAGCACATCATCGCCAGCAAGGTGGGATGGGAACCCAACCACCTGATCGCGCAGGGGTATCGCATGGGACCCAACGAAGCCGGCCTGTCCCGGGGACACATCATGGACAGCATCGACGGCACCTTGAGCCGTCTCGGCACCGACTATGTGGACTTGTACTACGCCCACAAGCCAGACCCGCACACACCCTGGGATGAGACGCTGCGCGCCTTTGACGACCTGGTGCAGACGGGCAAGGTCCGCTACATCGCGTGCTCCAACTTCGCAGGTTGGCAGATTGCGGCGATGAGCGCGATTTCAAGCCACAACGGCTACACTCCCCTTGTGGCCAGCCAGTCCCTTTACAACCTGTTCGAACGCCAGACCGAGCGGGACGTGGTCCCGGCCTGCCTGCACTTCGGCCTCAGCGTACTGCCGTACTCCCCGCTGGCCCAAGGTGTGTTGACCGGCAAGTATCGGGCCGGTGAACCAGCCCCCAAGGGAACACGCGGCTACGGGAACACCAGCGAGCGGTTTCAGGCCTTGATGGCACCCGCGCGCCTCAAGGCAATCGCCAACCTTGACCGATGGTCGCAGGACCATGGCTACCGGGTGGGGGATTTGGCCCTGGCCTGGTTGCTGGCCCAGCCAGGAGTGTCCTCGGTGATCAACGCCGTGACCAGTATCGAGCAGTTGGAGGCCAATGTCCGTGCCACCGGTTGGAAACTCGACGGATCCCAGTTGGGCGAAGTGGAGAAGGAGATCGGCGAGTTTGCCGACCGGTAGATTGCTGCGGTCGCGCTGGAAGCGGCACGGCAAACCCATCGGCTCTCACTTGCGGCGCAGGAATGCCGGTACGGACCATGGGGCGACATCGATTTTGGTTGTCCGCTGCCCGGGAAACACACCTCCACGGTCGGTGGTGGCGATTGACCCCGGCGGAGACCACTCCCGGCCAATCTATCCGGTTCCAGCCTCCGAGGGACCATCCCATCCATAGTCGCGACGTGCGGCCGACTCGGAAATAAATCCGGCTTCGAGATCGCGCTGGATCTGCTCGGCGGGACGTTCGGCCACCGGCCCGAACCCGCCTCCGCCCGGCATCAGCAACTCGATTTCGTCGCCTGGCTGCAGGTCCAGGGGTGGAAACCGATCGATGTTGCGGCCGTTCCACCGGACTTCGCCCACTACTCCCGGGGCACCGCCATCGAGGCCTGGAGGCGCACAAAACATCTTGTCAGGTCTGATCCGACCTTGGATCGTGCTGTCCGCAATGTTCCTGAAGGACATGCGTTGCCCGATCCCACCGCGCTGGCGGCCGGCACCCGCCGAATCCACGCGAAATTCCTTTTGGAGAATCAGGATGGGGGCCTGGGTTTCCATGATCTCGATGGGTGTGACGGAACTGTTGTGCGGGAATGCAATGGGAGGCATACCGTCCAGGCCCTGCATGGCTCCCCGCCCGCCGTGCGGCAGGCAGCTCACAGAAATGGGACCGTACCCCTCCAGATCCCCGTGCACGGAGAACGGCCAGATTGAACCGCTGCCGGCCTGGGCATGTTCCCCCAGGATTGGCCAGACCGCACCGAATAGAACCTGGTTGATGTTGTTGGTCACCTTCGCCCGCGCCTGAACAGGAAACCCATCGTCACAGTTGAGGATGCACCCCTTGGGCGCCGTCACGTGGATCGGTCGGAACAACCCCTGATTGTTCGGGATCTGGGGAACCAGCGAACACTTGAACGGGTACATGGTAGAGGCGAAGGTGGTGTTGTAGGCGCAGTTGATCGATCCCTTGCGCGTCTGCGCCGACGTGCCCCCGTAATCCACGTGGATGTCGTTGCCCTGAATCCGGACAGTGGCATGCAGGTGCACGATGTCCACGTACCCATCGATGTCCAAACCGAACTCGAACTCCCCGTCGGGCAACGCCTCGATCCGGCTGCGCATCAGGCTTTCCGAACGCCCGTGAATGACACTGGACAGTTCCACCAGGTCCGGCATCCCGTAGTCGTCCATGAAGTCGCGCAGCCGCCTGATTCCGATCTGGTGGGTGCCGGCGATGGCGCGGATGTCCCCCAGCACCAAGTTCGGAACACGGCAGTTGTTGCCAATGGTTTCGAACAGGAATTCGTTGGGCTTCCCCTCGATGAACAGCTTCGACGGAGGGATGCGTATCCCTTCGGTGAAGACGTCGTAGGCCTCAATGTCTCCGCGGTGACCGCCCACGTCCGACAGGTGCGCCACGGTACCCATGAAGGCTACCGGCTTGCCCTTGTGAAACACCGGGGTGAGCAGGATGTAGTCGGGCAGGTGCCCCGTCCCGATCCATGGATCGTTGGTGCACAGCACATCGCCTTCCCTCAGGGTCTCCAGGGGATGCACCGCCAGAAGCCGGCGTGCCGTGCGGGGCAGGACCACGCAAAAATTGGGCGGTGAAAACCGCGATTGGCAGAGGGAATCCCCGTTCTGGTCCACCAGAATACAGGCAAAGTCGCGACTCTCGCCGACGATGGTCGAGAACGATGTCTTGACCGTGGCGAAGTCAATCTCGTCCATGATCGAGATCAGCCGTTGCCATTGAATTTCCAGGCTTACGGGATCGAAGTCCGGGGTTTCCGCAAAGGGGTCGGTGGTTGTCATTGCTGATTCGAATCGCCGTTTTGCAAGTCGTCCAATGTCGCGTGTGCGGAGCAGCTGCCGGCCTTGGTGGACCGTACATGCACCGTGATCCTGCGGGCCCCCGCCCCTCGTACCAGCCACTCGGCACGACCGGCCGGCTCGCCCCACGGCCGGCGCCAGGGATCGTACGGCATCCTGCGTTCCTCCCTCCCGGCCAGGTCCCCGAGCGTGACCACAGGCTGGCCCATGAGCAACTCACAGTCCCGGTCCAACTCCAATTCGACCGTGACGTCGCCACCCTTGCCCAGGTTGCGGGCCTGATCGGTCAGGTTCGTGGCGAGGTAGCCCAGGTTCTCGACCTGCGCCTGCACAATATGGATATCCGCCGAAACGGGCTGCGCCTTGAACTCCCGGATGTTCAGCAGGGGCGACGCCAGGGCATGCCGCATAGTGAACAGGGTGTTGGGCAGGGCTACCTTGGCAATCAGCGACGGGGGCGGATTCCTTTGGATGAAGTAGGGATCCCAGCCGCCCAGCAACACCGTCCCCAGTTGCGGATGTTCGAACTCGCGCCAGTCCTGATGGGCCCGCGGACTGTGCTCGTCAGCCCATGCCAGAAACCGCATCTGTTCGGCTTCGTTGTGCGGGCGGGTGGAGAAGAACTGCTGCTTGGGGATTCCCGCTTCGGTTTCGACATCCCACACCTCGCTGGCGAACGCCGGAATGCCCATGCGATCGTAGAGCCAGTCGGTAAACATGCCGTGTCTGGGACTCCGCATGTTGGGGGTGAAGTCCTCGTAGGTCGATATCAGAGGATATCCCGTTGCCTCTGTACCCACGGCACCCAGCGCCCTGAATACGTCGAGGTCGGCGGCGGGCAGTTCGGCATCCCGCCTGAAGCCGGAAGGCCGCAGGATGATGCCGCCATGGCTGTGGTAGGCCTGGGCACCCGTTATGTTCGGGTGCGACAGCACGAAACGGGCCATGGCCATGGCTTCGGGTTCGTTGAGCGGAAAGTCTCCCGAACCATACTCCCCGCCCTCCGGCTCCCAATTCACTGGGAACTGCCGGTTCAGGTTGCCGTGCCGCGGCGGCACGATGGGCAGACTGACCCCGTCCCAGTCCCGCAGCATCCCTTCGGGCACCATCCGGTAGTACTGGCCGTCGGCTTCCCAGGGTTCCCGCAAAACCAGCAGACGCGGTTCCGCGGATGATCGGCGCCACTCCCCCCGCGGGTCGGGTATGGCCATCTGTCGAATCTCGCCGTCTCCGTCCAAATCCTCCAGATGCAGGCCCGTTGGAAACTCGTCGGCCGGGTGGTAACGGCCGGTGCCAACCGTGCGGTACGGCGTCGTCAAGCAGATCTCCGCGCCGTCGGGGTTTACCCGCGGCAGCACATACACGACGCGGGTGTCCAGCAAACGAGTCACATCCGGGTCCTGCCCGTACTCACTGAGCAGGAAGTCGATGGTGTACAGGGTGACCGAGGAGGTGATCACCTCCTCACCGTGGTTGTTGCCGTCGATGTAGAAACCGGGTTTGGACTCGGGGCTGCCGGTCGCGCGGTTGGTCAGGATGACAGCCCAAATTTCACGTCCGCGGAAGCTTTGGCCAACCGACTCAAGCAGGGCCAGCTCAGGACTTGCAGTGACAAGCTCCTTCAGCGCGGCCGTATATTCGTCGTAGGGCAGGTAGCGATCGTGCGAAAGTTTCATGGGCTAATCGGACTCGTGATTGGACACTTCAGTTGCAACCGAACCACCTGCACAATGACATGGACATCGGATTCTTCAAAAGCTCCGTACTTCGGGCAGGATGCAGCCAACGATGTGCATGGGCTGGGCCTTGGCTTCGCAGATGGTGGCACACATTCGATCCCGATGGGTGTCGGTGGCTTGTCCCTCACGCCAATCTTCATGCCTCCAGGGTGACCACCAAATTCCCGTAGCGGTCAATCTCGGCGGAACCCCGCGGTCCAACCACGGCCGTGGATTCGCGTTCCTCCACGATGGCCGGGCCGCGGAGGGTTGAACCCCTGCCAAGCAGGTAGCGGTCGTAAACGGGCGTGTCGACGAAGTCCCCGGTTTCGGTGAAATAGGTGGGACGGCTGCCCTTAAGAGCCTGGTCGGGGCCTGAACCCGCTGCGAACTCTGGCAGGACCACTCGAGGCTTGGGGCCGGAGGCATTGAGCCGGCAGGTGGTAATTTCCAAGTCCAGATGAGTGTGGGCATGACCATAAATTTCCTCGTAGCGAGCGAAGAAATACGGACGCAAGTCCCCGTCCAGGGACATGTGGGAGGGTCTGGTGCAGGGCAGCGTAACCGAGATCTCGTGTCCCTGGCCCACATGGCGCAAATCAGCCTTGAGTGTGAAGGCCATGTCATCGTCTGCGATGCCGGCGGACTTCAGCACACGTCTCCCTTCCGCCTCCAGCCCGGCGTAGATCTCGTCCAGGCCAATCAGGGATGATGAACCGAGGCGTTCCATGTGGGTGCGTGCAAACTCGAACGCCGGCGGCGCGGTGAGGAAGCCCAAGGCCGAGGTAACCCCGGCAGACGCGGGACAGACAAATCCCTGCATCTTGAGCGCCCGCGCAATCTCATAGGCATGCACCGGGCCGGCACCCCCAAATGCCATCAAGCGGAGGCTGCGGGGATCGGCTCCCCGTTCCGCGACATGAACCCTGGTGGCCGAAATCATGTTCTCGTTGACGACCCGGAAAATCCCGTGGGCGGTCTCCGTGACCGTCAACCCCATCTGCTCCGCCAGTCCGGCCATCGCCGCTTCGGCCGCAGCCCGATCCAGGGACATGCGCCCGCCGAGGAAGAAGCCGGGGTCCAGGTAACCCAGCAATAGATCGGCATCCGTGACGGTCGGCGCGTCCCCGCCCAGACCGTAACAGGCGGGACCTGGATCGGCACCGGCGGAATCCGGGCCCACCTTGAGCAAGCCCAGTTCGTCGACCCGGGCCACGGATCCGCCGCCGGCTCCGATCTCGATCAGTTCGATGGCCGGAACGCGTACCGGAAGACCCGAACCGCGCTTGAAGCGGTGCACGCGCGCAATCTCAAAGTGATCGGACATGGCCGGCTGTCCGTCCTTGATGAGACACATCTTGGCGGTGGTGCCGCCCATGTCGAACGAGACCAGATCAGGCAGATCCAGCAGCTCGCCGTAGAACACCGCGGCCAGCGCCCCGGCTGCAGGCCCGGACTCGACCAGCCGGATCGGAAACTTGGCCGCCGTCTCCAGCGTGGACACCCCTCCTGAAGAGAGCATCAGGAACATCTCGCGTTCGAATCCGACTTCCCTGAGAACCTCTCGCAGCTGCCTGAGATAGGTTGCGGCCAACGGCTGCACGTATGCGTTGCACACCGTGGTCGACATGCGTTCGTACTCCCTGATTTCGGGAGCCACTTCGTGCGACAGGGACACGCGCAGATGGGGCAGGTGTTTCGAGAGCCAGGCACCGGCCTGCCGTTCGTGCTCCGGGTTGGTGAAGGCATGCAGGAAGCAGACGGCGATCGATTCAACCGAGTCCGTTACCCCGGCGCGCTCCAATCGTCCGGCCATGTCACCGAGACTGTCGAGGGACAACTCCTCGAGCACGCCGCCGAACGCGTCCATGCGCTCCGTGGCTTCAAACCGCAACGGCCGGGGCACCAGATGCTCAACCTGAGGTGCGTGCAGGTCGTAGATGTCGTAGCGCATCTCGCGCTGGGTATCCAGCACGTCGCCAAATCCCTGTGTGGCCAGGAGCAGCGTCACGGCACCCTTGCGCTCCACCAGGCAGTTGGTGATCAGAGTCGTACCGTGGATGGCGTTCGAAACCTGGGAACCGGAAAACCCGGCTTCGCCCAACAGCGTGCGCCAACCGGCGCGCACGGCGGCTTCCGGCCTTCGCGCCGTGGTGGCCAGCTTGTGGCTGTGAATGCGGCCGCTGGCCTCGTCGTAAAGGACAAGGTCCGTAAACGTTCCGCCGATGTCGAAACCAATTCGAAGTCCGGCCATTGGGCTTGGATGTCCTGATTGTCCAGAGAGGTGGCTGCTGGGCACTTTGCCCTGCGAAGGCAAAGGCGTTCGTCGTCAGTCCCGCAGGGTGACGACCAAATTGGCGTACCGATCGATTTCGCCAAGGCCGCGCGGTCCAATGACAGCCGTGGACTCGCGCTCCTCCACAATGGCCGGTCCCTCAACCGAGGTCCCCCGACCCAGCATATACCGGTCGTAGACCGGAGTGTCGACATAGGCTCGGGTTTCCGCGAAATACACGGGGCGGCTGCCTTTGAGGGCGGCCGCGGGATCGGAACCCGGCTCGGCCTCCGGCAACGCGATGTGCGGCTTGGGTCCGGAGGCGTTCAGGCGGCAGGTGGTGATCTCCAGGTCCAGATGGGTATGCGCGTGGCCGTAAATCTCCGTATACCGGTCGAAGAAATGGGGCCGCAGTTGTTCGTCGAGTGACGTGTCCGCCAGGCAGTCCCATGGCAGGGACACCACGATCTCGTGCCCCTGCCCTACATGCCGCAGATCGGCCTCCCGCGTGAACACCATGTCCTCTTCCGCGACGCCGGCCTTGCGCAGGACCTGCCTTCCCTCCGCGGCCAGTTCGTCGTAAATCCGGTCCAGTTCGGCCAGGCCGGACGGTTCCAGGCGAGCGATGTGGGTCCGGGCAAACTCAAAGGCGGAGGGCGCGGTCAGGAAACCGAGGGCCGAAGTCACACCGGCCGAGGCCGGGCAGACAAACCCGCGCATCCTGAGGGCCCGCGCGATTTCATAGGCGTGGACCGGACCAGCGCCACCGATGGCCATCAACTTGAGCCGCCTGGGGTCCGCCCCGCGCTCGGCCACATGGACCCGGGTGGCGGAAATCATGTTTTCGTTTACCACCTGGAAAATGCCGTGGGCCGTGTCCAAGGCGGACAGGTTCATCTCCGCCGCCAGACCGGCAATCGCCCGTTCGGAAGCCGAGCGGTCCAGCGTCATGCGGCCGCCCAGAAAGAACTCGGGATTGAGGTAGCCAAGCAGCAAATCGGCATCCGTGACCGTCGGCTGATCGCCGCCCAGCCCGTAGCACGCAGGCCCGGGGTCGGCGCCGGCCGAATCCGGACCGACCTTGAGGAGGCCCAGTTCGTCCTTGCGCGCAATCGAGCCGCCGCCGGCACCGATCTCGATCAGTTCGATCGTGGGAACGCGGACCGGCAGGCCGGAACCCCGCTTGAAACGGTGCACCCGGGCAATCTCGAAGTTGTCGGACATGGCCGGCCGTCCGTCCTTGATGAGGCACATCTTGGCCGTGGTGCCCCCCATGTCGAAGGACACCAGATCGGGCTCGTCTAGAAGCTCCCCGTAGAACACGGCCGCCAGCGCCCCCGCGGCGGGACCGGACTCCACCAGGCGGATGGGGAACTTGACGGCCGTTTCCAAGGTGGACACGCCGCCCGAAGAGAGCATGAGAAACAGTTCGCGGCCGAATCCGGCGTCACGCAGCCGGACTTCCATCTGCCCCAAATAGGTTTCGGCCAAGGGCTGCACGTAGGCGTTGCATACCGTGGTCGACATCCGCTCGTATTCCCGGATCTCGGGCGCGACCTCGTGGGACATGGATATGCGAAGACCGGGCAACCGCTCGGCCAGACGGCCTCCCGCCGCCTGCTCGTGTTCCGGATTGGTGAAGGCGTGCAGGAAGCAAATCGCCACAGCCTCGACGTCGGCTTCCGCAAGCACCTCGGCCACCTGCTCCACCTCCGGCATACGCAGCGGGGTAACCACCTCGCCCCTGCCGTTCAGTCGCTCCTCGACCTCAAGGCGCAGACGACGCGGAACCAGTGGTTCCGGCAGGACCAGGAGCAGGTCGTAGATGTCGTAGCGCATCTCCTTGCCCATCTCCAAAATGTCCCGGAAGCCCTTGGTGGTGAGGAACGCCGTCCGGGCGCCCTTGCGTTCAATCAAGGCGTTCGTGAAGAGGGTGGTGCCGTGGATCGCGGACTCCACATGAGGCGCGTCCGCGGCCGACACCAGTTCCCGCCAGCCCTGCAGAACGGCCAGGGCCGGGTCATGGGGCGTGGTCAGGGTCTTGTGGGTTCGAATGGCACCGGACTGTTCGTCAATCAGCACAAAGTCCGTGAACGTGCCGCCAATGTCAAAGCCAAATCGCAGCGAACGCCTGTCGTTCATTCACCCTTCGTCCTTCGTTCCTGTATGCCGATGCAATCGCGATGGCGCAGGGGTGCGCCGGATCGAATGTATCACAGTGATCCCCGTGCGGATCATTGCCTGCGCAACCAATTGGGGTACATTCCGGGCAGCACCGCAGGTCCAACCGGCCTGCCGGGCGTCCCACCCGAACAGACCCTCCCACCAACCATGCAGTCCATCGACCCCATCACCCTTGAGATTCAGTGGCAACGCTTGATCAGCCTCATGGACGAGATCGACGACGCAACCGTCCGCACATCGTTCTCGACGATCGTCGGCGAAAGCCGCGACTTTGCCTGCATTCTGGTCAATCAGGACGGCTACTCCGTGTGCCAGTCCAGCTTCAGCCCCCCGGACTTCTGCGTGATTCTGCCGCGTACCACGCGCCACATCCTCACGCGCATTCCCAAGGAATCCCTGGTCGAAGGGGACGTCCTGGTCACGAACGACGCCTGGCTGGGAGCCGGCCACCTTCCGGACTACGTGGTCATCACGCCGGTTTTCTGGAAGGGGGAGGTGGTCGCCTTCGTGGGCACGATTGCCCATCTGGCGGACACCGGCGGGCACCCAGGCGACATCGAAAGCTACGACGTCTTCTCCGAAGGCCTGCGCCTGCCGCCCTGCAAACTGTACGAAGGCGGCGAACCGAACGCCCTTGTGTTCGACATCATCGCGGGCAACTGCCGGGTGCCGGACCTGGTGCTGGGGGACCTGCGGGCGATCGTCGGCACCCACCGTCTGGGCGCCAATCGGGTTCGGGAATTCCTGCGCGACTACGACCTAGACGACATGCGCCTGCTGTCCGACACCATCCACGACAGTTCCGAAGGGCTGATGCGGCAACGCATCCAGGAACTGCCCGACGGCATCCACGAGTTTGGGCTGGACATTGACGGCTACATCGATCTGGTCCACCTCCATGCCACGGTCGAAATCCGCGGTCAGGACATTTATGTCGACTACACCGGCACCTCCGGCCAGACGCGCAACGGGTCGATCAACTGTGTCTACAACGTGACCTACTCCAGCACGCTGTATCCGTTCAAGTGCGCTCTGGCCAGCCGCATCCCCAACAACGAGGGACTGTTCCGTCCCATTCACGTCACGGCTCCCAGGGGATGCATCCTCAACTGCGAATTTCCCTTCCCGGTGCGCGCCCGGGCCAAAACCACCAACAACATCAACCAGGTTCTGTTCGGGGCCGTATGGCCCATCCTGGGGGAACATGCCCAGGCCGGCAGCGGGTCCATCTGGCCCTTTTCCGTGCGCGGCGACGAGGAGGGTTTCGGCAACTTCTCCGTCCACATCCTGCCCCACGGCGGCCGGGGTGCCATGCAGGCCATGGACGGCATGATCCCGATTGCCTTTCCGCACAACAGCTCGGTCACCCCGGTTGAAATCATGGAGGTGCGATCACCGGTACTCATCAAGCAGAAGGAGTACCTGCCCGATTCCGCGGGCCCCGGGCAATACCGGGGCGGCACCGGACAGCTGATGACGTTTCAGAGCATCGCCCAAACCACGCTGACGGCGCGGGTGCGTCCGGACAAGATGTTCTGTGCGCCGCCCGGTCTGTCCGGCGGGGAACCGGGACGCGTGGGCACCGTGCGGGTCAACGGCAGTTCCATCGAGCGTTTCCCTCCGATTCCCCTGGAGTACGGAGACGAGATCGAACTGCGCATGCCCGGTGGCGGCGGTTTCGGCCCCGTGTCCGAACGGCCGATAGAGGCAGTCCTGGCCGACTACCGGAGGGGATACATCACCCGTGAGGGTGCCCTGCGGGACTATGGCGTGGATGTAGCCGGGGATGCCCGGTAGCCTGGCGCGGCAATCGCACCGCAGGGTCCGGAATCCGGGTCTTCAGACTTCGACCGTAAACCTCTCCACCTTGTCCCAGTCCAGTTCCACGCCCAACCCGGGACCGTCGGGGGTGGGCAGAATTCCTTCGACCGGCGCAGGCGCATCGGCCACGAACGTGTCCGCGAGATCGGTGGCCGGGGACGGCCAGCGTACGCACGGCAGGGCCGATGCCAGATGGCAGGCGGCAACCGCAATCAGGTCGTAGTAGATGGCAATGGACAGACCGAAACCGGCGGCCTCAAAAAGGTGGCCAATCTGCTGCACGGTCTGCAGCCCCCCGTGCTTGCTGATTTTCATCAGGGCCAGCGTGGCCGCTTTCTGCCGAACCACTTCCATGGCGTCCGGCAAGCCGTAGATGGCCTCGTCGGCCATGATGGGCGTGTACAGACGGCCTGCCAGTTCCGCCATGTCCCTTATGCGTTCCACCGGCTGTTCCACCGCACCCAGGGAGCCCAGATCCTCCATGGCCTTCAGTGCCGGAATGGCCTGGGTCAGGTTGTAACCGATGTTGCCGTCAACCTGAATCACGGCCCGACCGCGCACCGCCTCCGCCACGGCGGCGTAACGCTTTACATCCGCGACCGGGTCCAACCCGATCTTCATTTTCAGCACCCCGTAGCCGTGCTCGTCCAACTGGGCCGTGGCATGGGCCGCCATGTCCTCCGGGGCCCCGTGATGCACGAATCCCATGAGCGTGATGCCGGACCGCACCTTGCCGCCCATAAGCTGATATACCGGCACCCCAAGGGCCTTGCCCTTGAGGTCCCACAGGGCCATCTCAACACCCGAATAGGAGAAGTAATGGTGGGGCAGTGCGGCCTTCATCTTCCGATTCAGCACCGTGATCTGCATGGGATCGGCACCCACGACCACGGGGGCCAAGTGGTGCCGAATGTTGGCCAGCATGCCGACCGCGGTTTCCCCGTAGAAGGGGGCGTCAACCGACGCCTGCCCCAGGCCGGTGAGCCCCTCGTCGGTTTCCAGTTCAATCAAAATGGTCGGGGCCTGGTCCCACGATCCGTAGGACGTGGTCAGGGTCTCCGATCGCGGGATGTTCAGCAATCGAGCCTTGAGGCTTGTGATCTTCATGTGGAACTCCGGTTGGCAAAGAGGCTTCAGATATTTGCGATGAACCGCTTCATGCGGGCAGTGGCACGCGTGATGTCGTCCAGCGACTGCAACAGTGTGATGCGAACATGGTCGGTCTTGGGATCGCCGAAGAGGGTGCCGGGGAAAATCATGACACCCTCCTCCTGCAGCAACCGCAGGCAGAACTCTTCCGAGTCCAGACCGGTGGAAGCCACATTGGCATAGATGTACATGCCGCCACCGGGATGGCCGTAGGTGAGGTCCATGTCGTCCAACGCCTGCATCAAGGCCTGGCGTCGCTCATCGTAGGCCCGACGCATGTCATCCACCGCCGTCTGCGGTCCGGTCAACGCCGCCAACGCCGCCTGCTGCATCGGGGTGGCCGTGCAAATGCTCATCGTGTGCTTGACTTCGACCACGGCCTGGGCGAATTCCCTGGGCGCGGCGAAATAGCCAACCCGCAGGCCGGTCATGGCGTAGGCCTTGGCAAACCCGTTGACGGTGATGGTCCGCTCCCGCATGCCCGGGAACGTGGCCAGCGATACATGCTCCAGGCCGTCGTACATGAGCTTTTCGTAGATCTCGTCCGAAATCACGATGAGATCGCGCTCAACGCACAGCTCGGCGAGCTCGGCCAGGCGGACCGGAGGGATCACGCCGCCCGTGGGATTGTTGGGCGTGACGATTGCAATCGCCTTGGTCCCGGGGGTGATGCGCGCGGCGACATCATCCGCTGTCAGGGCAAAGTCAAGTTCCTGCGTGGTCGGGACGGACACTACCGAGCCGCCGGCCAAACTCACCATGTGGTCGTAGGCGTTGTAGCGCGGCTCCTGCAGCAGCAACTCGTCACCGGGACCGATAAGGGCTTGAATCAACAGATACAGGGCTTCCTGACAACCGTTCGTCACCACGACCTCATCGGCCGCATAGTCCAGCCCGTTGTCCGTTCTCAGCTTGTCGGCAATGGCTTCCCGCAATTCGGGAAGCCCCGCCGGCAGGGTGTAGTGCGTGTCCCCGGCCGCCATCGCAACCGCAGCCGCCTCCACTACATGGGCCGGGGCGTCGAAGTCGGGATCCCCCCTGCCCAAGGTGATTACGTCATCGAGTTCGGACGCCATCGCGAGCATGCGGGAGCGGAGGCTTCCCTGCACCCGCGAACGGTGCTGGACGATTCGTGCCTTCAACATCGATTGCCCCCCTTTACAAGGCATTTTCGGTGCCGGCCCCCTGATTCTTCGTTGTGCGGCCAACACCCGTCACATGATGATCCCACATGCCCCACCAAACCCATGCCTCGAACCCTGGAAGATTCCAGCGGGCCGATTCAAGTCGTCGTTCGGCTATCATGAGAACACTCAGCAACCATTCCATAGGGAGCATCGATGCGAAATCGCCATATTCTTGTAACACTGATTGCCTTGCTGCTCGTCCTGGCAGGGTGTGCAGCCCCGGCTGCCGAGGAAACGACGACGGGCGACGGCATGATGGCGCCCAAGGGCGGCGATCTGGTCATCGCGTTCCCGGCAAGCAGCGAACCGGCCACGTTGGATGGCCACATCGATCCCTACCAGACGGCATGGCTCTTTGATTCCTTCACGGCCGATCCCCTGGTCATCCTGGCACCGGACGCCACCTATCAAGGAGCGCTCGCCGAAAGCTGGGAGTCGATTGACGGCGGCCTCGCCTGGACCTTCAACCTCAAGTCCGGCATCACGTTCCAGGACGGCACTCCGTTCAACGCCGAGGCGGTGAAATACAACATCGAGCGTATTCTGGCCCCCGAGACGGCTTCGGCACAGATGGCCGCCGACATGGGGGACGTGGAAAGCATCGAGGTCGTGGACGACCTCACCGTCACCATTCATTACGCAACCCCGTCCGTCAACCTGTTGGACGCGCTGCGCCGGGTCCCGATTTGGTCCCCGACTGCAGCCGAGGAGCATGGCCTCGACGGATTCGACAGGCATCTGGTGGGTGCCGGACCGTTCATCCTGGACGAGTGGGTTCCCAACGACCGCATCGTGTTCAGCCGCTGGGACGACTACGGGGGCTGGAATCCGATCATGGACCATGAGGGACCCGCGTATCTGGACAGCGTCACCATTCGCTTCATCGGCGAGGATGCCGTGCGGGCCGCCATGCTTGAGACCGGTGACGCCCACATCATCCGTGAGCTGCCCGCCGCCAACGTCGAAGACTACGAAGGCCGCGAAGGGTACGAGCTGATCACGGGTTATCAGGCGGGCACCGGCCTGCAGATGGTGATCAACATCCGCAACGCCCCCCTCAACATCCTTGAGGTGCGTCAGGCCCTGCAATGGGCCACGGACCAGAAGGCTGTCAACGACTTGGCGTACAGCGGCCTCTACCTGATTTCCGACGGTCCCGTCAACGTGGTGCATCCCTGCTACTGGCCGGGCGCAGCCGACATATACGGCCACGATCCGGCACGGGCCGCGGAACTGCTTGAGGAAGTCGGCTACACGGACAGCGACGGTGACGGAATCCGCGAGGCCCATGGGGTTCCCGGGGTCGAGGACGGTACGCCGCTGAGCCTGCGCTGGACCGTCCTGCACCACACGGAAATCGGCGAAGTGGTCCAGGGCCAGTGGCGCGACCTTGGCATCGACCTGGTCCTTGAACAGGTAGCGGGGCCGATTCAGCTGGAACGGCGCAACGCCCGGGACTTCGACCTGATGTACGAGAGGCAGCGGACACCGGATCCGGCGATTCTGGAAATGGTGTGGAACTCGGCCAACGATGTTGAGGGCGGCTGGGCCTGGACCGGGTTCGTCAACGCGGAACTGGACGAGGCCGTGGTCAAGATTCTGCAGGTGGCCGATCCCACCGAGCGATGCGAACTGGCCCACACCGCGCAGCGCATCATCATGGAGAATGCAGTGATGCTGCCGACCTTGAGCCAGCCGCAGTTCTATGCCCTCGACGATTCGGTGCACGGCTTCCAGCTGTCGTCCGAATCGCCCTACTTCTTCCTTCACAATACGCACATCGAATAAGCAGGTCCGGTCCCTGCCTTAAACTGTCCGGACTGAGATCGTCAACCTGACCCAAGGAGAATTTGGAATGAGACGTGTACTTGGATTGCTTACAACTGCCGGGCTCTTGCTCCTGGCGTTGGCGTTGGCTTCGTGCGTCGCACCCGCGGCGCCGGAGGCGCCCATGGCAGAAGAGCCGATGATGGATGAGGAAGTGACCCTCACCATCGGCATGAACGAATTGGTGACGTCGCTCGATCCCCCAACCGACTGGGCCATCGCCGCGACCTGGATTCACACGAACATGTTCGACTGCCTGGTCTGGCGCAACCGCGAGACGGCGGAATTCGAGCCGTGGCTGGCCGAATCCTACGAAAACATCGATGAAACGACCTGGCGCATGAAACTGCGAGAGGGCGTTACTTTCCACAATGGCGAACCCTTCACCGCGGACGCCGTGGTGTGGACCTACAGCCGCATCATCGAGGCTTCGCGCGACGAGTTCATCACCTACAACCAGTGGCTCTTCATCGACCAGATGAACGTGCTGGACGACTACAACATCGAGATCGTGACCGCCACCCCGGAACCGGCGTTCCTGAGCAAGATGGCTGGCACCGGCTGCGGCATCCAGGCCCCCGAACACGGGCGGGCCCAGGCCGAAAGCGGCGCGGACTACATGCCGGTGGGCACGGGTCCCCTGATGTTCGACAGCTGGATCAAGGACGACAGCATCACCTTGCGCGCCAACGAGAACTATTGGCAGGGCAAGCCCGACCTCGACGTGGTCATCTGGCGCAACATCCCCGAGGTTTCGACCCGGGTGGCGAATTTGCTGACCGGCGACGTGGACATGATCGTGGCCGTTCCGCCCCAGGACTGGGAACGGGTCAACGGCAACGAAGGCACCAACGTGGTGGACTTCCTGACAACCCGGGTCATGTTGCTGGCCCTGCGCGTGGGACCGTCCTCAACGATGGAGGATTGGGCGGGACCCACCGCCGATCCGCGCATTCGCGAAGCCATCAGCCTGTCCATTGACCGCGAGGCTCTGCTCGGCTTGATTGACGGCATGGGCATTCCCGTCCTGTCGCGCGTTACGCCTCCCACACTCGGTTCGGACGCCAAGTTCATCAACCAGTTGGGCGAGTACAACCCCGAACGGGCCGTCGAACTCCTGGCCGAAGCCGGCTATGACGGAGAGGAGCTGACGTTCCACTCCAGCACGCGCTGGTTGGCCCAAAAGGAAGTTTCCGAGGCGCTGGAAGCCATGATGGAGGCCGTGGGCCTCAACGTGGATCTCCAGGTTCTGGACGTAACCACGTTCAACGAACAGGTTTATCGTCCCAACCGCAACGAAGAGATTTACATGACCGCGCTGGGCAACTCCTTCTTTGATCCTTGGATCACGGTGTTGTCGGAACGCTCGGATCGGCGGGAGCGCTCGGGATGGGCCGGACCCAATGCCGATGCCGCGGACGAACTGATCAGGGCCGCAGCCGTGAACATGGATCCGGAAGCACGGGCTCAACAGTACGTCGCTATCCAGGAACTCATCGCGGAAGACATTCCCTATGTCTACCTCTACCAGATGCGGGATACCATCGGCCTGAACGACAAGTTCGCCTGGGACCCGCCCCTGGACGGGTTCATCTGGCTGGGCAACATCGACGCCACGGCCAACAACTAGCGACCGTACCTATCGATGGTCAAACCGGCGGAAGGCGGGATCCCGCCTTCCGCTGCCATCAACCCGCGGCCCCGGTCAAAGCATCGGGGCCGCGGGTCTTGACACCGGTGGATGACCGATGCTGGCCTATTTGGGCAGACGGCTGGCGCAGCTGGTCCCCGTCCTGCTGCTGATTTCGCTTATCGTATTCCTGGTTCTGCACGCCCTGCCCGGCGACCCCGCCATGCTCATGCTGGCCGGCGCGGAAGGGGGTGCGGTCTCTGCAGAACGCATCGCCGAACTGCAGGAGGCCATGGGACTCAATGATCCCCTGCCTGTCCAGTACGGCCGCTTCCTGTTGGGAATCCTGCGCGGCGACCTGGGCGAGTCGATCCGGCTCCGGACGCCAGTGACTGAGGTAATCCTGGAGCGGTTTGCCTTCACCATTCAGCTGAGTCTGGGCGGCCTGGTCTGCGCCTTGCTCCTGGGTATCACCACCGGGGTCCTGTCCGCCCTGCGCCCGAACGGCTGGACCGACGTGCTGTTCAGCCTCATGGCCTACTTCGGCATGTCCATGCCCTTGTTCTGGCTGGGCCTCATGCTGATCTTCCTCTTCGCCTTCCAGCTCAAGTGGTTCCCGCCGTCGGGTTCGGAAGGCCTTAATCGCCTGATTCTCCCAAGCCTGACGCTGGGTTTTGTTTCCGCGGGCGCCATCAGCCGCCTGACGCGCTCATCGTTGATGGAGGTCCTGCACGAGGATTACATCCGGACCGCACAGGCCAAGGGCCTGGCCCGGCACCGCATCGTGCAGCGGCATGCCCTCAAGAACGCGTTGATACCGGTGGTCACCATCGTGGGCCTACAGTTCGGCGGCATGCTGGCCGGAGCCGTCGTGACGGAGACGGTCTTTTCGCGGCCGGGCCTGGGACGCCTGGTAGTGCAGGCTATCCTTTGGAAGGACTATCCCTTGGCCCAGGGGATCATCCTGTTCATGGCCGTCCTGTTCCTGAGCGCAAACCTGCTGGTGGACATCTCCTATGCCTGGCTGGATCCCCGAATCCGATTCCATTGAGGGAACTCCGGCATCCGAGTCCCGCTAGCCACAGGCCGCTACTCGCATCAGGTGTCCAGACCATGTTCAGGCGCACGCTCAAGGCGTTCCGTTCGCAGCCCCAGGGAGTCATCGGATTCGCGTTGTTGCTGGTTTGGTTCATTCTGGCCCTGAGCGCAGGGCAACTGGTGCCCTACGACCCCCTGGAACAGGGCCTGCCACCGGTCCGGGAGGAAGACTCCCCGGTCCGTCAGGCTCCGTCAAGCCTCTATTGGTTCGGCACGGACGAACTGGGACGCGATGTCCTAAGCCGCGTTCTGGCAGGAGCCCACATTTCGCTGGCCTTGGGTTTCATCAGCGTGTCGATCGGCCTGGTTGCCGGCTCCACCCTGGGCCTGGTGGCCGGTTTCTATGGCGGATGGGTGGACGGCATCGTCATGCGGACCATGGACGCGCTCCTGGCGTTTCCCGGCATTCTTTTGGCCCTCGTGGTAATCGCCGCCCTGGGCACGAGCATCCAAAACGTGATGATTGCCGTGGGCATTGCCATCGTGCCCCAATACGCACGGCTGGTGCGCAGCCTGTGCCTGACCATTCGGGAACTGGCCTACGTGGAGGCGGCGCATGTGGTGGGCAGCGGTCCGGCCCGCCTCATCCTCCGGCACTTCCTGCCGAACATTGTGCCTCCCCTGATCGTGCTCTCCACGCTGCAGATTGGCCAGGCCATCATTTATGGATCGGCCCTCAGCTTCCTGGGCATGGGCGCGCAACCCCCCACCCCGGAATGGGGCCTGATTGCGGCCAAGGGTCGAGACTTCTTCCGCAAGGCATGGTGGATTTCGACCTTTCCCAGTCTGGCCATCCTTTCGGTGGTGCTGGCCTTCAACCTGCTGGGGGACGGCCTCCGCAGCCTTTTGGATCCCCGGATGCGCATGATGCGTGCGGCAGACCAGTGAAATTCGTAGAATTGGCAGGGCAAGGAGAATTCCATAGTGAAAATCACAAACTTGAACGCGGTGGTGGTGTCCCTGCCACGCACCGACACCCTAGTCACGTCGTACTCGCAGGCCACGGGCGCCACCACGGTTGTGGTAATCCTCGACACCGACGACGGTCTTGTTGGCATCGGTCAAACCGCCGTCGCCCCCTTGTCGTATGGGGAAACCGCGGAAGGCATCCGGGCCAACATCCTGGCCCACTTGGCCCCCGCCGTCATGGGCGAAAATCCCTTGGACATTGAGCGGCTCGTAAAGAAGATGGAACACGTGCTGCCCGACCACTGGTCGTCGCACGCCGGCGTGGAAATCGCCCTTTGGGACCTCAAGGGCAAGGCTCTGGGGGTGCCGATCTATCAGCTGCTGGGCGGCAAGGTGCGCGAGGGGGTAGACCTGATGGGGTTCGTGCACCACGGTGAACCCGAGGCGATGGCGACGGATGCATCCGCCACCCTGGACCGCACCCCCTTCCCCGTGCTGAAGATGAAGATCGGCCTTGATCCGGACGACGATGTCAAGCGGTACGCGGCGGTGGCCGCCGCCGTTGAAGGCCGGTCCGTGATTCAGGTGGACGGCAACGCCGGCTACACGCTGGACCAGGCAGTGCCAGCCCTGGGCCGCATGGAAGCCTGCGGTTCGCTGGGCATTGTCGAACAACCGGTGGCCCGATGGGCCGACATGGCGGTGCTGTCCCGACGCCTCAACACCCCCTTGATGGCCGACGAAGCGATCTATCCGCCACCGGACGCACTGGAGGTCGTACGGATGAAGGCGGCCACGGTGGCACTGATGAAAATCACCAAGCACGGCGGCATCCTGAACGTTTGGAAGATCGCATCCATCTTCGAAGCCGCCGGGTTCGACCTCTCCATTGCCATCTATTACGACATCATCGCGGTGGCCGCGGCCCATCTAGCCGCAGCGGTTTCCTGTGCCCGCTGGCCGTCGCCCTTCACCGATCTGAACGACACAATCCTGTCCGAGCCGTACGAACCAGAGGGCCTGCTTCTGCGCGTACCGGAAAAACCGGGGCTGGGTGTGGAACTGGACATGGACAAGGTGGAGCGGTACCGTGTCCAGTAGGGACACCCGGGCAGTATGACTACCTACCTGGCCTCGCGCCTGCTCCAGATGGTGCCGTCCCTGTTTCTGCTGACGGTGGTCCTGTTTGCCTTAATGCGACTGGGCGGAGATCCGGTCATGCACCTGGCCCATCCTGAGGCATCGCCGGAGGAGATTGCCGAGATACGCGCGGCCTACGGCTTTGACCGCCCGTTGCCCGAACAGTACCTGAAGCAGTTGCGCATGATGCTGCGCGGCGACTTCGGCGAATCGTTCCGGTTCCGCTCGCCGGCCCTGCCCCTGGTCCTAGAGAAACTGCCGGCCACCATGGAACTGGCAGCGGTATCCATGCTGGTAGCCCTGCTGATCGCCATTCCCGCGGGCCTGCTGTCGGCTATTTTCCAGAACTCCCCGCTTGACCTGGGCGTCACCACGACCTCGACCCTGGGGCGAGCCATGCCCAACTTCTGGATCGGCATCATGCTGATCCTGTTGTTCGCAGTCCATCTCGGATGGCTGCCCGTTTCGGGAAGGCTGGAAACCACCTCGATCATCCTGCCGGCCCTCACCCTGGGGACGAGCGTAGCCACATCCCTGGCCCGCATTCTGCGTTCCAGCATGCTGGAGGTGATTCGGCAGGAGTACATGACCACGGCCAAGGCCAAGGGCCTGCACCGGTGGACAGTGGTGCTGGGCCACGGCCTGCGCAATGCGCTGATCCCGTTCATCACCGTCTTCGGCCTGCAGATGGCCTGGCTGCTGGGGGGTTCGGTGATCGTGGAGGAGGTGTTTGCCTGGCCGGGCATGGGCCGTCTCCTGCTGAACTCCGTCAAGGTTCGGGACCTATCCGTCGTCATGGCCGGGGTCTGCGTCTTTGCCCTGGTGGTAATGGGCACCAACCTGGTGGTGGACTTCCTGTACACCACCCTGGATCCGCGCATTCGCTACAGTTCCTCATGACCGCGTCCGTACCTGAGGCAATCCCGAGTGTGGACAACACCGTCCCTGCCCCTGCTCTCCGGCAACATCGATACCGCTGGCTTTGGCGCCTGCGGCACAGTCCAACCGGCATGCTTGGGGCAGTCATCGTCGTGGGCGTGGTGCTGATCGTTCTGTTGGGCTCGGCCATCGCCCCGCATGATCCGGAGCTGATCGATCTCAAGCAACGGTTGGTCCCGCCGGTTTGGGCCGAAGGCGGCAGCATAGGCAATGTGTTGGGCACCGACCAACTGGGACGCGATGTATTGAGCCGCATCATCCTGGGCACGCGAGTGTCCCTCCTCGTGGGGATTGCCGGGGTAGCCTTGGCCATGCTCACCGGGGTATTCCTGGGAGTGACCTCCGGTTTCTGGGGCGGTTGGTGGGACGGCATTGTGTCCCGGTTCCTGGACACATTCCTGTCCATTCCCTTCATCATTCTGGCCTTGGCCGTCATTGGCGTGCTGGGGGTCAAGGGCGGCAACAACATGCTGCGCCTGATCCTCGTCCTGGGCCTGGCCAACTGGGTCATCTTTACCCGGGTCGTCCGGGGCGAAGTCCTGGCAGTCAAGCAACGGGACTATGTGGAGGCGGCCCGCGCCATCGGACAGCGCTCCTGGTTGATCATGCTCCGCTACATCCTGCCCAACGTCACGGCCTCCATCATCGTCCTGGGAGCCTTGCAAATGTCCACCGTGATCATCGCCGAGGCATCCCTCAGTTTCCTGGGCCTGGGCGTGCAACCGCCCACCATCACATGGGGCATCATGCTGGCCGACGGGCGGGATCACCTAGCCACATCGTGGTGGCTGGCCACGTTTCCCGGCATCGCCATCACGATTTCGGTGCTGGGCTTCATCCTTTGGGGCGACTGGCTGCGGGATGTGCTGGATCCGCGCCTGCGGGAGTGAGCGCCCGGTACGGGCCGAATTACAGGGAGAACTGAAGATGACGTTTTCAATCACGGGTTTTGACGGTACGGGCAAAATGGGCGTGGCTGTGGCCACCCGTTACTGGGCGGTAGGTGCCCGCGTGCCCTACGTGCGCGCCGGTATCGCCGCCCTGGCCGTGCAGGCCTATGCCCAACCGTACATTGGCTACGACGTGCTGAACATGATGGCGGACGATCCCGGGCTGGACGGTCCGACGGCCTTGCAGACCGTGCTCGACCGGGATCCCGGCAAGGAGTGGCGTCAAGTGGGACTCGTGGACACGAAGGGCAATGTCCAGGGATTCACGGGCAAGGAAACGGTCGCCTGGAGCGGCCACGCCGTGTCCGATGACTGCGTGGCCGCCGGCAACATGCTCGTCGGGCAGGAAACCGTCGAGGCCATGACCGAGTTCTTTGGCAACAACCCCGACTTGGATCTGCCCGAGCGGTTGGCCAGTGCCTTGCAGGCCGGTCACTTGGCGGGCGGGGACAAGCGGGGACAGCAGTCAGCCGCCGTCTACGTGGTGGATCAGGAGGAATCCCCGTACCTGGACCTGCGCATCGACGACGATCCCGACGCCATTGCGGCGTTGATGCGCCTCGTGGAGGACACGCGCGGCGTTGAACTGGTGCGCAGCGCCCACTTTTCCGGTTCGCGGGAATCGCCGTCGGTCGCCAGCTACGTGGCCCACCGGCAGTCGTTGCGGGACGAAGGTCTGGCCTAACGTGACCGGAACCCAGGGCACATCCAGCAACCGCTCGAACGAAACAGTCCTTGTCACCGGCGCCAACGGGTTTGTCGGCATCAACCTGCTCGACCAGTTAACCCGGAGGGGTGTACGCGTCCTGGCGACGAGCAGGCGTCCACCGGACATGGATTCAGCGCCCGCCAACCATCGGCTGGTGGAGTGGGTTCCGTGCGACGTGACCAGCCGGAACCAGCTGGTCGAGCTGGTCCGGACCCGGGGCGTGACACGGATCCTCCATGCCGCGGCGGTCACGCCCACACCGGAGATTGAGGAGAACGATCCGGTCCACGTGGTCGATGTCAACCTGGTCGGCACCATCAATGCCCTCGAAGCGGCGCGCCTGGGGCGGGTCAACCGATTCCTGCTCGTCAGTTCGTCGGTGCTGTACCGGGGATTCCCGGCAGACCGAGGCCCGGCCCGCGAGACGGATGCTCTCCCACCCGACAACCTCTACGGGATCTGCAAAAATGCCTGCGAAAACCTTTGCCGGCAGTACCGTCGGCGCAATGGAGTGTCCGCGGTGAGCGCCAGGCTGGGCACCGCCTACGGCCCTTGGGAAAGGGAGAGCCTTTCCCGTTCCCGATTGTCGGCGGTGACCCAACTCATGGCGATGGGTGCACCAGGCCGAATTCGGCCCATGCGGGCCCATGGCCTGGAGGTCGCACGGGACTACATTCACGCGTCCGATGCCTGCTCGGCCATCGCGGAACTGACAATGCATCCCAATCCCCGCTGGGATATCTACAATGTGTCGTCCGAGGTGGCTTTTACACTTCGGGAGGCACTGACAGCCCTGGAAGCCGAGATGCCCGGGTTTGCCTGGGAACCGGCCGAGCATCCGGACGCTGCGGACTTCGCGTTTGCCGAGGCCGATGTGCGCGTCCCCCTCGATCTGTCCCGGCTGCGGTCGGACGTGCCCCAGTGGGAACTGCGCGACCTTCGCCGCGGAATCGCGGACTATGCCGTCTGGCGCCTTAACCAATCCGATTAACCCATTGAAACCAAGGTGGAAACCATCATGCCCAGTCCCTATGTCATCGGCGAAGTCGAAGTGCAGCCCGGCGAACGCAAGTTCGGCTCGCTGCACGTGGGTCACCTGGCCGCCGGCACACCGGTCACCGTTCCCTTTCAGGTCATCAACGGCGCCATGGACGGGCCGGTCCTGTGCTACGAGTCAACGATGCACGGCTGGGAACCGGTCGGGGCCGAGATCATTCGCCGGGCCATGTTGCAGGTCAACCCGCAGGAACTGCGCGGCACGATCGTCTGCCTGCCGCTGGCCGTGCCGATGTCGGTGGAGTTCGGAGGCACGGTCGAAAGTTCCGGGATGCGGGTGAATCCGGGGGATGTGCTGGACATCAACAAGGTCTGGCCGGGCAAGGCGCGCAATGCATGGCTGACGGAACAGATCGCCTATGTAATCTGGAACCAGGCGATCAAGCACTGCGACTACATCGTGGACATGCACGACGGCACCGGGTCCTGCGAGGAGTTGCCGGTCGCGTTTCCCCACGCGTTTCCGCCGGAGGGCCAACCGCCCCTGGCAGGGGGCGTGGCCGACGGCACCGGGTCCGAGATCTCCCTGGAGGAAACGGGCCTCACGCGGGCGCGGATGGACGACATCAACCGCAAGATCGAGGGCATGGCCAAGGCGTTCGGGTCCCGCGTCATTTGGTGGCGGGAGAACCCCATCAATCCGTCCATGCTTTCGGGCCAGTGCGCCGTGCACGGGATCATTCCCCTGGTGGTCGAGGCGGGTGGCGCCTGTGCCCTGGACTATTGCGTCGACGACGGTGCCGTCTGCCTGCTGAACATCGCCAAGCACCTGGACATGATTGAGGGGGAGCCGGAGCTGGCGCCGAAACAGGTCATGGTGTCGAACTACGAGGTCTACCGCTCGCTGACCGGCGGCTACTACATTCCCAACCCCGACATCGGGCTGGGAGACACGGTTGCCAAGGGCCAGTTCCTGGGCGAGGTGGTGGATCCGGTTACCAGCGAGGTGCGGGAACGGTGCGAGTCGCCGGTCAACGGCATCGTGGTGTCGCGCCGTGTCCGGCTGCCGATGAATCCGGGCGGGTACATTGCACACATCGCCGATTTGGATTCGGTGACGTGGGAACGTGACAACTGACCGCGTCCTGCCGCCAGCCAGGGTCGCGGCCGGGAAGTCCGATTCCCGTCGGCCCGGAGGCAGGGCCGTGAGACGGTACGGACGTGCCCTGGGAACCTGTGCGACAGTGCACCTGCCACATCAGAAACCTACCGGTACCGGAGGCTCAACATCATGAGCGAAGTTGATTCCAAGTTTGTCGGCATCCAAATCAGCCCCGTCAGCTTCGTCGATGAAGGGGTGGAAGGCGTGCTGGACACATTGCAGGCCCGGGCAGGCATCAATGTCCTGATGATTGGCACCATCTCCTGGCTGGGCCTCAAGGTGGGCAGGCGCATTTCATGGGAAATCGAAGGGTTTCCGGACCACGGCGTCCAGGCTCCGATGGCGCTCAAGGGCGGATCCTACCTGCACCACCGCCCCGAGTACTACCAGAACACCTTCATCCGGGATACACGGGCCCACGATCCCGAGTTCGGCGACGAGGACGTCCTCGAGATGGTCATCCCGGAGGCCCGCAAGCGCGGCATGCGGGTCATGCCGGAGATGATGGAACCGCTCTTCAAGTACTCCGGGCACGGTTCGGCGGGCGAGGTGGCCGTCCCGGGGATGGTGCAGTGCATGGAAGTGGACCACATCGGGCGCGTGGGCGGCGAGCCCTGCCTCAACCACCCGGACTACCGCAAGTGGTGGCACTCCATCATGGAGGACCACGCCCGCAACTATGAGATTGACGGCATCATGTGGTGCAACGAGCGCAAGAGTCCCCTGGACAAGATGATTTCAGGGGAGGCCCCGGCTTGTTTCTGCGACCATTGCACGCGCCTGGCCGCCCGCCAGGGACTGGATGTCGAAACGATCCGACGCGCCTTCGACGACGCCCACGCCTACTTCCAGGCAGCCCGCGCCGACGAGGACTTTGTGGACGGCGCTTTCATCGAGTTCCTGCGCATGCTCCTGGCCAATCCCGAAATCCTGCTGTACGAACGGTTCTGGCTGGAAGGGAACCAGGCGCTGGACAAGGAACTGTACGGGATCGTGAAGTGGTGCAATCCCGACCTGGAGTTTGGTCTGAACATCTGGAACCGCAACCACTTCAACCCCATTCGCAAGGCCCAGTGGCCCTGGCATCCCCAGATCGACTACGCGGACTGGGTCAAGCCCATCACCTATGCCCACCAGTCGGGCCAGATTTACCACAAGGAAATGACGGACTTCCACCGGTCGATATTCCGGGATGTGTCCGCCTCCGAACTGACCCCGATCATGTACCAGTTCCTCAACCTGGACGAGGCGCCCTGGGACGAACTGATCCAAACGGGGATGGACCCCGACACGTACACATTTGGTCAGTGCCGGGACACCGTCAGGGCTGTCAAGGGCCGGGTACCCGTCTACATGGGCATTGGTGTGGACGCGCCCCGGGTCCAGGCGGACCAGGCGGCCTGCACGCCCGACCATGTGTACCGAAGCGTGAAGGCCACCTACCGGGCCGGAGGACGCGGCGTCATTTTTTCGCCCAACTACGCCGGCATGAACCTGACGAGCCTCGACGGTGCCGGCAAGGCGTTGGCGGAACTGGGCCTGAAATAACCACCCGTGAAGAGTGTCGGTCGACCTTCGGCATGTAGTGGCGTGCTTGGCCGCACCCCTCGGCCGCGGGGACATGATACCGGTGGGACGGATCGGCATTGGGCCGTGTTCCACCGACTGCAATGTGCCTGAATTTACTGCCAAAGCCAACCCAACCTGAACAGGAAAACCACCATGCCCGAACAAGCCCCCTGGCGATTTCAGAAAGTAATCAAGCCCATGGTCGACATCCCCAAGGAGCAGGTCCTGCTTGGGGGCCTGGTGTTGACCTGCCGAGGGAACGAGGCCATTCCCAACGGGTTCGTGGAAGTCCGGGACGGCCTGATCCAGGCCGTGGGCAGCGTTGACGAACTCGGCGCGCGCGCGTCCGAACTCGTTGACACCGGCGGGACCCTGTTGCCGGGGCTGTTCAACAGCCATGCCCACCTGGCCTGGGACGGAGTCCACGACCTGGCGCGCCAGTCGCTTGACGACTCGCCGGAAATCAGTGCCTACAAGTCCGCCGGCAACATGCTGGTGAGCCTGCGGTCCGGGGTCACCACCGTGCGCGATCTGGGCATGAACACGGCCAACCTGCACGCCAAGCAGGCCGTCGAGCAGAACATTTTCCCGGGGCCGCGGCTGCTGGTCACCGGCGAAGCGATCGTGCAGACCGGCGGCCATACCTACTGGTGCTGCCGCGAAGCCAGCGGACCCGACGAAATGCGGCGCGCCGTACGGGACCAGGTCCGGGCGGGGGCCGATCTGATCAAAATCATGGCCTGCCACGACACCCTGGAATTCACGGACGAGGAGCTGACGGCCGTCATCGACGAATCCCATCGCAACGGCCTGCCCATCACGGCCCATGCCACCTACAACGACGCCATCAACCGTGTTGCCCAATTTGGAATCGATGTGGTCGAACACGGCGGCAGCATGACGGCGGAGACCATCGACCTGCTGGTCGCCAAGGGCATTCCGATTGTCACCACGTTTGCGCCGGTGCTGATGCAGAGTCGCCCCGAGATCGCCCGCCGTTTCGACATTCCGGAATGGAAAATCGAGGAGCGCCAGCGCGCCGTCAGCGACACCTCGCGCTATCAGGGGTTGGTGGACGCGGCCGCTGCCGGTGTCACCATCGTGTTCGGCACCGACGCCGGCAGTCCGGTGGTGGGCCACGACGTGATTGCCCCCGAGATGGAGTTCATGGTCAAGCTTGGCGTCGTGCCGGACAACTACGCCGCCCTGCGCAGCGCAACCTGCTCCGCTGCCGCCCTCAGCGGTCTGGAGAACGAACTGGGAACCCTGGAGCCGGGCCGACGCGCCGACGTGATCGTGGTGGACGGCGATCCCCGCAACGACATCCATGCCATGGCGACGGTCAAACGCACCTACCGCGACGGCATGCGCATGGTGTAGTCGGCGGATCCTGCACACCCAGAGCTGCCGCCTCCGCGCCGGGGACGGCAGCTTGGAACCGGCGCACACAGCCTGCCAGTTGCAGGCCCCGGACTCGGCCGTGCAGCCCGGGGCCTGTGCCTTCAGGGACCTCGGAATCTACAGCGAAATGCGCCGCCCCTCTCGGGCAGACTGGTAGGCGGCGTATATGACCCGGGTCACCTCCAGTCCCAACACGCCGTCGCATGGCGTCGGTTTGTCGTTCACGGCACAGTCAATGAAGTGGTGGCACATGGCCACGTGGCCGGAACTCCAGTCCTCGTCCGGAATCGCGGCGTTCCACCCGGCCGTGGTGCTGGCCTTTTCATTCAGGTAGGTGTCTTCGAACACCTCCTGGCCCGGCGCGTAGAGTTCCACCAGATCGTGTGGGGCAATGTTGCAGCGGATACGGCTGTTGGACAGGAAAAGCTCCAGCCAGCTTTGCATGCCTCCCAACACGTTATCGGACCCGTAGGCCACGGAGACGGAACCGTCCTCGAACGTGATGAGCGCAGTCGCCCAGGTCTCCACGTCCTGCCAGCCGGTGGCAATCCCGGTTTGGCGAGCACCTTGCGTCTCGGCAATCGTGGTCAGGTCGCGGGTCTCCGCCATCACCGACACGGGCCGGATGGGCCGGCCGTTGCGCGCCACGCCCTCCTGCTGCTTGAGATACAGCATGGTCCCGATCGGATGTGCGCCGAGGCGCAACAGCGCGCCCCCGCCCGTGTACCGCCAAATCTTGGAATAGGGGGAGTGCGAACCGCAGTGGGCTTCCCCGCCGCGCATTTCCAGGATGGACCCGCCGGACCGTACCATGAGCCCCTCCGCCCTTTGGACCGGCGGGGCGAAAATCCAGTTTTCGCCGTACATCAGCTGTACGTCGTTGCGCCGGGCCGCCTCCACCATGGCCGTGGCCTCCTGCGTGGCGTGCTCCAGCATCAGGGCTGGATCCCTGCCGGCGATGTCGGCGTCCGTGGCGTCGGCCGGCAGATCCTGGCCCGTGTAGGCGGTCAAGGGCTTGGTACAGACCACATGCTTGCCGTGTTCGGCCGCGGCGACCGCAATATCCCGATGAACATGGTTGGGCACGCACAGGTCCACCATCTGGATGTCGGGATTCGCCAACAATGCCGCGACATCGGTGTGCCACTGCGCGATCCCGTGCCGGTCGGCGAAATCGCGGGCACTGGCCGCGGAACGCGCTGCGACCGCCGGCACGGATACCGAGAATCCAGGCACCTGGGCATAGCAGCGCATGCGCGTCTCGGCCAGAAACCCGGCTCCGATCAATCCGATGTTCACCGTGCCTGCCATAGGACTCCCTCCTGACTGAGTTCTCGTTTGCCCGAATCGACCTCAACCCGAGTTGCCGGCCGCCAAGGCGGCCGGTTCAACGAGATTCGGAACATTCTATAACCGGATCATCCCGCTGGATCCAACATTCCAATTTCCCATGTGGGCTGCTGCCTGGAAGACACGAGCTACTGAAAACCCTTCGGTCCCACACCGGACGCCCTACACCGACAGGACCATGACCGGGGTCTGTTCAACGGTCCCCTTGATCGAGGACGGGTGCATCGACCCACCGGACGGACAGGGATCGGAAGAGCGCCGAGTGGATCGAGGATCAGTGAAGCCGCGCGGAGCAGGCTCCCCGGACAAGGAGGCCTGCGCCCAAGACTGGCTGCGGCCCCATCCATCCCAACCTTGTGGGATGGATGGGCCATGCAGATGATGATGAATCCGCACCAACTTCCGACCCCATGATCCCTTTGGGAATCCATGACTGAAGACAACACCAAGGCAAAGCTTTTTGGATCTCCCGCAGGTATGCGCACGGTCGAGGCCCGCCGATGTCTGCGGCATTGCGCCGACAGAACCGCTTCCGGTTGCCTCCGGGACCATTGGCGACGGCAACCTCGGTTACCGCGATGGGGTAGGCCTCCCCCATCGCCCCAGAACGGAGCCGACTCCGTGCGGTCCCTCCTCTCCGTGGGTCGTTTGTAGTAGAATTCAATCCTCGGAAGGCTGGCAGCATCCCTTGGGCTGCGTCGGAACTTCTTGAGTGCGTACAGATTGCCCCGGGGAGGTGGTGCCAATGGACAGTTTATGTAGTCGCCAATCGTGCACCGCCGGTAGTTTGCTGGTCACCTGGTAAACAACCGGTCGCACGAAGACTAGAAGACCCTCACCGGTTTCGGCGGGGGTCTTTTTTTGTCGCTACAATGGCGTTCGGAAACGCCCTTCCGGCGTACCTTGAGCTATCTGCGGCGGCGTACACAAACCGTACCGGACTTGCCTCCGCCCCGCTTTCGTTAGACCAACGGGATTTCCAGGAGCACATGAACGTGGCCGCCATCACTCAAATTGACTACATGGGCTGGAGTCAGGTCCAGCGGATCGCCACCGAGCATCTCGAAGCGGTGGTTGTACACGAGATCGGGCCTCGTATCGTGTCCGTTTCGCTGCCGGGCGGCCACAACATGTTTGGCCAACTGTCGCATGAGATGGGCCAAACCGGGGGCGACGAATTTCGCCTGTACGGCGGACAACGGCTGTGGTCGGCACCGGAGGAGAACTCGGTATTCACCTATTTTCCCGACAACGTGCCGGCGGAAGTGTCGCAACCCGATGACGGCACCCTCGCGTTCACCGCACCCGTGGAACCGGGCAACGGCGTGCAAAAGGAGATGGTGCTGACCCCGTCGGCGGATCAGGCATCGATCCAAGTGCTCCACCGCATCGCGAACCGGGGCACGGAACCGATTCGCCTTTCCCCATGGGCAGTGTCCGTCATGAACCTCCACGGTACGGCCATCGTGCCCCTGCCGCCATTCGGATCTCACGACGACTTTCTGGCTCCGGTCAGCAACCTGGTTCTGTGGGCCTACACCGACCTGACCGACCCGCGCTGGACCGTGGGCAGCAAGTACGTACTCCTGCGCCAGGACGCCGGGGCGGGAACGCCCCAAAAACTCGGTTTGCGCGTTGCCCAGGGCTGGAGCGCCTACGTGTTGGACGAAGTCCTGTTTGTCAAGACCTTCGCGGACCAGACCGAAGCCGAGTATCCCGACCTCAATAGCAACGTTGAAATCTACACCGACGCCCGGTTCCTTGAAGTGGAAACCCTGGGCCCCCTGGCCTCCCTGGCGCCCGGCGAGTCCGCAACCCAAACGGAAACCTGGCATCTGGTACCCGGCGTCCCGACACCGGCCTGCGACGACGACGTGGAACGGGATGTCATGCCGGTGGTCAACCGCATCCTCGAGACCGGACGCATTGCCTAGACCGAAGGTGTCGAGGACCGGGTCAGGGGCCCGCGTCCACGCGAGCCCCCTGGGGTTCAGTCCATCCAGTGGCGGTCCAGTTGATCCCTGGCTTCGAAACCCAGCAGAGCCTTGGCCTTGCCCAACTCGAATCTGCGGTGCGGCAGGTCCACGCTGATGTTGAACTGTTCATAGGGCGAAGGCAGGGACGGTGTTTCCAGGGCCGCCCTCAATGAACGCGCCGAGTCCTCGTAGGTCACGGCGAACGGCGGGATCTGGTGGGGCTCGTCCAGGGAAGCCAAACGCCAGAAAAGCATGACCGGTACTTCCAGATCGTGGTACTCGGCGAAAACGCGCAGGATTTCCTGACCCAGGTACTTGGTGTGGTGATAAAGGTAGTCCAACGGACGACACGGTGCGTCCACCGGAATGTCGTAGTCCCAGACATAGCTGCCATAGCCCGGATCCATCTGTTGAAACGGTCCCGTCTGCACGACACGCCGAATGCCGTGGGCGACGGCACCCAAGCCAATGTTGAAGGCTCCCACCGTGTTCACCTTGAAGGCGGCGTGGAGCTCCGGCCGCAGGACCGAGCAGTTGATGATGGCGTCCATGCCGGCACACGCGTCCACGACCTGTTGCGTATCCCCCATGTCCACCCGTCGGAACTTGTGCGGCGCCTCCAGCCGAACCGGCTGTGGCCGCGACCCCATGCCCGGGGACCAGGATGCCAGAGCGTCCTCAACGGATCGCAGGCCCGCCTGCCGAACCGTGTAGACGTCCGCCAGTTCCCTTGAGGTCGCGGACCCCATGGGACCGCTGGAGCCGAAGATCACGACATTGCGGATGGGCCTGCCCGCGACCGGATCCCCGTCGGCGACGACATCCTGCCACCGGACACTGCGATCCGGCGAAGACTCGGTATTGGACCAGCGGCTCCGAAAGTCGTCCTGCGGTGCATAGCTGAACGGCGGCACCGAACTGATGGATCGCTCCTCATCACCCGTAGTGTGGGTCACCCGCATCTTCGAACGCGGGCCGGGGGCCGCAATGTGAAAAACGTGCCAGTCCGGCCGGGTGGCGTTCTTGGTCCTGGCGGCATCGAACAACAGGGCTCTCTCGATGCCATGCACGGCATCCGCGGCCGAGACCCAGGCCGGGTTGTAAGGTTGGTCGCCCAGGATTGCCGGGTCGACCACGGTGGCAAACCGCAGGCACACGGCCAACAACGAGCCAGCCCTGACGGTTTCCCGCAGCGACAGTTCCGCGGTCCAACAGCAAAGGTCCGACAAGGAAGGCGTTGGACGCGGCCGCCACATTTCATTAACCTGCCAGTGGGCCGGGAGCCGTGCAAACAGGTCGAGCGAACTTGCCAGCACCAGACGCTCAACCCCGGTTGTCTGTGCCGCGCGTGCCAGGTTGTAGACGCCGCAAGTATTGCGGTACACCGCCTCGCCGGGGACCATGTCGGGCTGCGCGGCCAGCGCCAGCGCCTCCAGGTGCAGTACCTTGTCCACGCCGTCCAACAACTGCTCGACCCGGTCCGGCTGGATCAAATCCACTTCGGTCCAGTCCTTGCCGGCCAACCAAGGCGGCCGCTCGCCCCGGTCCGCAAACTTCAGGGCATACTCATCTCGGTCGCCCAACACCTCGGCCACATGTCGGCCGAGGTTGCTGTGGGCACCGGTCACCAGGATATTCAAACCTGTTCACCTCAATTCCTGTTCAGCGTGTCGAGCGGCAACCGCCTGCGCCGCGCACAATCGGGCTGTCGTCCCAAGTCCGGTGTTGACTAAAACCGAGTGTAGTAATCGATGCCGGTGCGACCTGCCCTGCGACCCGATACGGCCGTCGCATGCTTGTCCAGGACGGCCTCGTTGAGTTCGATGCCCAGGCCTGGCTTGGAAGGCGGAATGTGATAGCCATCCTCCCACTGCAGAGGTTCCAGCAGGACATCGGCATGGAAACCGCCCCAGTCGTCAATTCCTTCCTGGATCAAAAAGTTCGGGGCACAGGCGTCGATGTGCATGGAAGCTGCGGCCCCGACCGGTCCACCGTACAGATGGGGTGCGATTTGAACGTAGTTGGCTTCCGCCATGGCGGCAATCTTGCGCGCCTCGAGGATGCCGCCCGATATGGTCAGGTCGAACTGCAGGATGGACGCCGCTTTTTGCTCGAGCATCGTCACGAACTCGAACTTGTTGAACAGACGCTCGCCCGTGGCCACCGGGATGCTCGTGGCGCGGGCCACCCTGGCCATCTCCGATATGTTCTCCGGCGGCACCGGCTCCTCGAACCAGAGCGGATCGAACTCCTCCACCCGTTTGGCAAACCGGATGGCGCTGTGGGTGTTGAACTGTCCGTGTGTGCCAATCAGAATGTCGCACCGGTCCCCCACGGCTTCCCGCACCTTCCGTACCACCAGGGCCGCGTCGCGCAGGCCTTCCAGGCGGTCGGTGGTACGCGGGTCCACAGGATCGAACTTGACGGCGGTAAACCCCTTCTCCATGTAGGCCAGAGCCATCTCGGCCGCCTTTTCGCCCGACTGTCCGGCACGCCAGCCCGACAGGTAGGAATAGGCCCGCAACCGGTCGTTCAAGCGGCCGCCCAGCAGGTTGTAGACGGGTTGGCCAGCGGCCTTGCCGGCGATGTCCCACAACGCAATATCGATGGCGCTGAGGATGGGCGAGGTGATGGGGCCGACGCGTCGGACAAACCGCTGCTCGTAGATGCCGTTCCAGATCTTCTCGATTTGAAACGGATCCTGGCCAATCAAGTACTCCTCGCCGAGGTCGTCGATAAGGGGCAGGGCCGTGTGGTCCATGCGCGTGTGGTACGTCGCCTCGCCGACACCGGACAGCCCTTCGTCGGTTCCGATTTTGATGAACAGCCAACGGGGGCCGCCGAATTGAGGCGGAGGGTTGTCAACCAGAAACGATTTGACCGAGTCGATTTTCATGGCTACTTCCGGAATGGACGTGGGCGAGAGAGAGACAGGGGGAATGGCCCTGTAACCGGTGCGAACCCGGGACGCACCTATGGCGCTCACTGGCTGCATATCGGCAACCTGGGTTGGGCGGCGTCAAGGGAGCGGTCCGGAGACACACGATGCCCCGCATACGAAAGCCATTCGGGAACAGGACCGGATTATTGTAGTCCCGACTTCCCGCCGCCCATCAACCGAGTCGGCAGGGAACCGCAATGACCAAACGGTCGGGACCTGCCATCAATAGTGGAGCCGAGGCCATCGATTCCCTAAGATAGGACCCACAACCCCATCATTCGATCAACAGGTAGTCGATCCCATGTCCGGAAACCACAATCCGATCCTGCGGTTCATGTTTCAGCGCGGCGCCGATCAAATCAAGGAACTGTGCGACGGCATCAGCAACGCGGATTCCCTCAGGAAAATGCCATTGGACCACAACTGCATCAACTACACCATCGGCCACATGCTCCAGAGCCGCAATCACATCCTCAAGACCCTTGGCATCGAAGACTTCGACTGGCCGGAGGCCCTGGCCGACAGCTACAGCGGCAATATCGGAACCACCGAAGACGCCCTGGCCGGGGCCGGCCAGGGCCTAACCCTGGAACAGCTCCTGGCCAAGCTGGACGAAAGCCAAGCCCTGATTGACAACGTGTTGAGCAGTAGGGACGTAGGGGATTTCCCCGGAACCCGAGAGTTCTTCGACAATCCCGAGGCCACCGCGGCAGACGTGGTCGGATTCATGTCGTGGCACGAAAGCCAGCATCTCGGCCAGCTGGACGTGTTGGTGCAAGTCCTCAGGCTCGCCTGAACCCTGCAGTGCCAAGAGGCACACAAAGCAAACGACCGGGTCAATGCCCGGTCGTTTGCTTTGTGCGGAGGATTTCCGGTCCGACTTACACAACCGCCATGGCAGGCTCGTATGTGCCGTACCGGGCCTGGTGGTTGGCCATGGCAGCCCTGTGGAATGCCTCCTTGGCCGGCCTCGTATGTGCCGTCCCGGCCCTGGTGGTTGGCCAGGGCAACCGTGTGGAATGCCTCCTGGGCCGTCAGACCATTGTCGGCCTCGCCCAGCCACGCCTGCAGCACCGGTTGCTGCAAGGCCCTGCCGTACGAGAAACTCAACTCCCAAGGGTGGGAACCCAGCGCGTTCATCGCGTTGAGGTTGAGGGTCGCTTCCTCGGGCGACTGCCCTCCGGAAAGGAACACGATGCCCGGAACCGCCGCGGGCACGGATCGGTAATAGGCCCGCAACGAGGCGTCCGCCACCTCCTCCGGGGTGGCCGTCTCACCCGATTGCTTGGCCGGCAACACCATGTTGGGCTTGAGGAGGGTGCCCTCCAGCTTCACCCCCTGCAGGTGAAGTTGGTGATAGGTTGCGTGCAACACGTCGGTCGTGACCTCTTCGCAACGCTCGATGCCATTGTCGCCGTCCATCAGCACTTCCGGCTCGACAATCGGCACCAAATCGTACTCCTGGCACAGGGCGGCGTATCGGGCCAGGGCATGGGCGTTCACTTCGATGCAATGCGCGGACGGCAGCGTATCGCCGATGTCGATCACCGCGCGCCACTTGGCGAACCTGGCGCCGAGACTGGCATACTCGGCCAGGCGGTCGGCCAGACCGTCCAAGCCCTCGGTTACGGATTCCCCCGGACAACCTGCCAGAGGCTTGGCCCCCGCATCGACCTTGATGCCGGGAATGATGTTGCGATCCGCAAGCACCTCGGCCAGCCGCTTGCCGGACGACGACTCCTGGCGAAGGGTTTCGTCATACAGAATGACGCCACTAATCGCCTCCTCCACCCCCGGTGTGGTGAACAACAGTTCCCGGTAGTCGCGCCGGTTGTCCGCCGTGGAAGGCACGCTGATGCTGTCAAAGCGCTTCTGGATCGTTCCAGAACTCTCATCAGCGGCCAGAATGCCCTTGCCTGGCGCGACCAGATCCCTGGCAGTTTGGCAAAGCTTCGCGAAGTTCATTGTCCGTCTTCTCCCGCGCCTTGATTGGCAGGTTGGCAGTTACAAGAAGCGTGCCAACATCCTTTGGCACGCGTCCGCATTATAGCAACCGATACGGTTTCGGAACCCGGGGCACGGTGCAATACCAGAGCAATCGCATGCTAAAGGGGCCAGTGATGTCTACAGGTAGGATGGGCGGTCTTTGCCTTGCCTGGAATGCCTGCCATGACCGCCCCCGTCCCCCTAGTGTCCCTGCTCACCGCGGTCGACGATCCCCGTCGGCCTCAGGGACAGCACCATTCCCTGGAGGCCATCCTCCTGATCGCCACCCTGGCCGTCATCTGCGGCGCCGACAACTGGACCGAGGTCGAGTTCTTTGGCCACCAGAAGCAGGCCTGGCTGGAGACCTTTCTGGAGTTGCCGCACGGCATTCCCTCGCACGACACCTTCGGGCGCGTCTTCGGCCTGCTGGATCCGGCCCAGCTGGAAGCCTGCTTTGCGGCATGGGTGCAGTCGCTGGCCGCGACGCTGCAGGACGGGGTCGTGGCCGTGGACGGCAAGGCGGCCCGGGGCTCGCACGACCAGGCCCGGGGCGTATCGCCCCTGCACCTGGTCAGCGCCTGGGCGGACGGGGCCCGGCTGGTGCTGGGCCAGCGGCGGGGGGGCAGGCGGGCCCACCCGAGCACCGCGCTCCCGCCCCCGCTCGAGACGCCGGCGCGGGGGGGGGGCGGACGGGGCGCGGCTGGTGCTGGGCCAGCGGCGGGTGGACAGCCGGTCCAACGAGATCACGGCCATCCCGGCCCTGCTCGAGACGCTGGCGCTGGAGGGCTGCATCGTGACCATCGACGCCATGGGCTGCCAGAAGCGGATTGCGCAGACGATCCGCGACCGGGGAGCCGACTATGTGCTGGCGCTCAAGGGCAACCAGCCCCAGTTGCACGAGGCCGTGGTCGAGACCTTCGCCGTCGAACAGGCCGAGGGTTTCGAGGGCTGCGACCACGACTTCCACCAGACCGTCAACAAGAACCACGGTCGCATCGAGACGCGCCGCTGCTGGGTGCTCGGGACCCCGGAATACAGCCGGTATGTGGACCCCGACGGGGTTTGGCCCGACCTGCACAGCCTGATTATGATCGAGGCCCAACGGCGACAGGGAGACCAGGTCACCGCGGAAACCCGCTACTACATTTCCAGTCTGCCGGCCGATGCGCGGGCCCTGTTGCAGGCCGTGCGCAGCCACTGGGGCATTGAGAACTCCCTCCACTGGGTCCTGGACATGGCCTTCCGGGAGGATGCGAGCCGTGTCCGCACCGGCCACGCCGCCCACAACCTGTCCCTCCTG
>MPMO01000075.1 GCA_002238555.1 Caldilineaceae bacterium bin34 | reverse complement strand
CAGGAAGCGCTTGTGGGACATGGGGAACTCTCGGCGACAAGGCAGGATGCAGATCGTGGCCGGGACCGGCACCGGTGGGCCACCCCTCCATGCTACACCCCACATTGACACCAAGTTAGCCCACTAGCCGTGGCACAGGGCGGCAGTTACACCTGCGCCATCAAGGCGGACGACAGCGCCGCCTGCTGGGGGAGTTCCGGTTTCTGTACCATCGACACAAGTTGCCAGCCGGAGACCGTGCCCGCGGACTTGGCGACGGTCAGTGCCATTAGTGCTGGCCCTGAGCATGTGTGCGCGCTCCTGAAGGCGGACCAGACCGTGACCTGCTGGGGGGACGACACCTATGGGGAAACCTCAGGTCCCAAACACCCTTGATGCCTTTGCACAGGGGCAGATGCCGGATGTGCCTTGGGTTGACGGTGGCCAATACTACAGTTGGAGTTCATGCAGTTGGTGATACTGTCTATGGTTTGGGCAGTTGTGGGCCGGTTTGACGCCCTCAAATCCGGTCTGCGCCTCTGGCCCGACGGGAGCATGAAATCCAGGGCCGTTGCGGCTCCCAACAGGAAATCGTCCGCCGCCACCGCCCCCGCGCCGATCCCCTTGCCAACGCCACGTACGCGCCAACGACTACGGAGGCTGATCTCAATGGCACCGTGTTTGCGGAGGCACCGGACGAGCATCGGGCCCCCCATCGACACGTTTGCAAGTGATGAGACCTACACGATTTCGGTCTGAGCAATCAACGACGACGAGGTCATCAGTCCCGTGGTCAAGCTGAAGGTGCCACCCAAGGACACCCCTCGCGGTAATGTCACTGGTTTCCTGGACTACAAGGTGACGACGGCGGCAGCCGTTGAAGGCCTCACCACCACCGAGTTCACGGTGCTCAAGTAGCGGGGCGTGCCGGGTGGGCCGGCCGGGAAAACCGCAGCCCCCCCCGGACTCCCAGGATGGGTGGCTGGCGATGACAGGTAGAAAGTAGTGCGTTTCCTCATGGTTGTCAGTCACCCACCCTGAGAGTCTTGGATGCAACTCAAACTGAGACTCCTCAATTGAGAGGCGCTTGGTGGCACGGCATCCCCGCCGTATGGATCCGGAGCGCACGGCCCAGATAGGTTGTGCGCTCCGGCCGAGCCTGATGCGGTGGGCCTGGTCCCGACTGCCCTATGGGAGGCGGCGATAGAGGGTCGGGTATGGTTGGCGCCCCCGGCGTGCGGCCCGGGGATTCCGGACGGAGGCGGGGGCTCTCGACGGCGTGCGGCTGACGGCATACGCCACGGCCTGTGCCGGAGGTCTGGACGCGAGGAGGCACCCAGGCCGCAGCCGCAGCAACGAGACTGAAACAATGTCGCCCAACCGGCACCCCGACCGGCCGGGGTGCCGGTTGGCTATAATCGCCGCCGCGGTCCGGCCCGCGGTCCCGCCGGATGTCCTGCCAGTCCCCGATGCCTTCTGTCCAACGATTCCGCCGACCCCGTTCACATCCTCGGCCTGTGCGGCAGCCTGCGCGGGCCGGACAGCTTTACCCGCCGCCTGCTGGTCTTGGTCATGGCCGAGTTGGACGCCCTCGGCGCATGCACCGACTTCCTTGACCTGTCCGAGATCGCACTGCCCATGTGCAAGAGCACCGCGGACACGGACGACCATCCCGGCAAACGGGATCTCGTGGCGCGGGCCGAACGGGCCCAGGGGTTCGTGCTGGCCACGCCGGAGTACCACAACAGCTACAGCGGCGTATTGAAGAACGCGCTCGATCTGCTCAGCAGCGAGCAACTGGGCGACAAGATGTTCGGCCTGATCGGCATTGCCGGGGGCGACATGGGCGCCGTCAATGCCCTAGGGCATCTCCGCATCGTGGTACGCGGCGTCAACGGCCACGTCATTCCGCAGCAGATCAGCCTGCCGTCCGTCTACCGGCAGTTCGACGGCGATCGGCTGGCCGATGAACGCACGGCCGGGCGCGTCAGGGATTTCGCCGCCGCCCTGGCCCTTCACACGCGGCGGCTGGCCGCAACCCTTGACGACCTCGCCTGAGCGATGCGCCTGCAGCCCCATGGCCAACAGCGAAGAACAGGCCCGTATAACCTGGCACGCCCATCCCCAATACGCCGTGCTGGCGGCTCTGTTGGCTCTCTTGACGGTCTGGCTGGTGCTTCAGGATGGACACCGGCCGGATTCCGGCAACATCCTGATGGCCCTGCTGGCCTTCGGCCTGGCCCTGTGGCACCTGCAATGGTTGGGCAGCCGCGTTGAAATCAATGCCCGGGGCCTGGTCCTGCACCGGATCGGACGGACCCGGCAGGCCGTGGCCTGGTCGGCCGTCACCAACATTCGCTGGACCGGGCGCGTGACCCGCTCAATCCTGGTGGAGTGCCACCGGGAATCCCACCGCGAACAGCTGGAGCTGCCCCGTCTGCGGAATCAGGAAGGGTTGTGGCAGCAACTGGAGGACCGCTTGGCGCGGGACGAATAATGATGCACATCCTCATGGTGACCGGAGAGTACCCCCCACTGACGGGCGGGGTGGGCGACTACACGCGCCTGCTGGCCCGGGCGTTGATCCGGGAGGGCCATCGGGTAAGGATTGCAGCAACCACGGGCACCCCGGCCGCCGGCCGCGGCGGGGCGGACGAACCGGAAGTCCTAACCCTTCCGAGGCGGTGGGCCCGGGGCCACAAAATGGCGATTGCCAGGCTGGCCCGGGCCGAGCCGGACAGTTGGATCCATGTGCAGTACCAAACCGCGGCCTACCGCATGAACCCGGAGGTAAACCGGTCGCCGGCAGCCTGGTCCGCACGGGGGCTGCGCGTGGCCTGGACCTACCATGATCTGCTGCCGCCCTATCTCTTCCCCCTTGCAGGAAACACCCGGCGACAGCGCGTGACCCTGGCCCCGGGGCGGGCCAGCCGCATGGTGGTCGCGACCAATCGGGAGGATGCCGACCGACTGGCACAGGCCGGGATCCGGGCGGAGGTCAGTCCGGTTGGCAGCAACATTCCCATCGCGCCCCTGAAGCCGCGGGAACGGGCCGATTTGCGTGATTCCTGGCAGGCCCGGCCCGGCGAGCCGGTGATTGGATGCTTCGGCCTGGCCGGTCGCACCAAGGGCCTCCAAACCCTGGTCGAGGCGGCGCGCCTGCTGAAATCCAAGGGCACCGACCTGCGCATCGTGATTATCGGCGGCACACCGGGAGCCTCCGACCGCAGCAATGCGGCTTTTCTGCAAAGCCTGCAAAGCGCCATCCGTTCAGCCGGCCTGGAGGATCGGGTCCATTGGACCGGAGCCCTGTCCGACCAGGAGGTCAGCCGGGCCCTCTCCGCCTGCGACCTGATGGTGCAGCCCTACACGGAAGGGGCCAGCACCCGTCACGGATCCCTGATGGCATGCCTGGACCACGGCTGCGCCACCATCACCAGTACGCCGCTGTCCGACAGCTGGCTGGCCCCGGGGGTACCGACCGTGCCGCCCCTGGACTTCCTGGCCTTGGCATCCCGCATTGCATGCCTGGCCGCCAGCCCGGAGAAACGCGCGGCCGCGGCCGCGGCCGCCCGGACCAGTGCCGCGGACCGTTCCTGGGAACGGATCGCCGACCAGCACGCGGCCCTGTACGCCGCGGCCGCCTGAGAGCGAGCCGGAACCGAGGAGAACACTCTTCCATGCAGTTCGATGCCCTTGCCCTCAACTGCCTCGTGCAGGAGACGGCGGCCCGGGCGTTGCCGGGCCGCATCCAGAAGATTGTGATGCCGGACCCGCGCTCGCTGGTGCTTGAGTTGTATGGCAAGGGGCAGCGCCATTGGCTGCGCATCACGGGCTGGGGCCCGGAGTGCGGCTTGTACCTGACGGAGATCCGGCCACGCCGGGGCGAGGGGCCCAACCAACCGTTCCTGGAACTGCTGAGGAAGTACGCGGACGGGGCCGCGGCTTCGGCCCTGTACCTGTCCGATCCGGACGAACGCGTGGTGTGTCTTGCCCTTGCGCACCGGGAACACGGCGAGCAGACGCTGCTGTGCGAATTGACCGGACGCAACGGCAACCTGTTCCTGTTGGGAGAGGGCAACCGCATCCTCGGCTCCCTGCGGCGCGTCCCGCCGGGCACCGCCCGCGACCTGCGGCCCAAGCAGCCCTATCAGCCGTTGCCGCGCCGGGACATGTGCACCCCGCTGGAGTGTTCGGTGCCCAGGTTGGCGGCGGCGCTGCGGGTGCAGGGAAATGCGCCGGGGTGGCGAGTCCTGACAGCGACCGTGGCCGGCATGGGCCCCATGCAAGCGCGGGAGATCGTGTTCCGGGCCTGTGGCCAGGCCAATGCCGCAGCAGGGGAACTGGACGCGCCGGCCCTGGCCAACGCAATCCAGGACCTTTGGCAGCCGGTCCTCAGCGGGGAATGGTCACCCAGCAGCATTGGGGACAACGGCGGCATAACCGCGTGCGCGCCCTATCCCATCCACCATCTGCCCGGAGCCAAGCCGGAACCCGAACTGACGCCCCTGCTCTCCCGCCTACAGCCTCCGGATCCCTACGCCGAGGTGCGCAGGACACTGCAGGGCCAGATCAACAAGGCCGCCTCCCGGACCGAACGCCGACTCAAGGGGACCGCCCGCGATCTGCCCGAACCGGGCACCGCCGAACGGCTGCGCACACAAGCCCAGTGGCTGTTGGCCCTGAAGCATTCCATTGGGGCCGGCCAAACCGAACTGGACCTGCCGGACGGCAGCGAACCCGTGACACTGGTACCGGGCAAAACGCCGGTGCAACAGGCGGAGGCCATGTTCCAGCGCGCCCGCAAGCTGGAACGGGCGGCCGAGGCCGTGCCGCGCCGCATCCGGGAACTCGAGCGCGACCGGGACTATCTGGCGCAACTGCTGTTGGACCTGGAACAGGCCGCCGACCGGCCGGAACTGGAAGCCGTGCGGGAGGATTTGGAGCAGACCGGTCTGGCCGGCCGGTCGCAGGTGCGCAAGTCCCGACCCAAGGTGCCGCGTCCGGCCCGCGGCCCCCGCCGTTTTCGCCACGGCCAGTTCACCGTCCTGGTCGGACGCAATGCCCGCCAGAACGACCAGGTCACGTTTGCCAAGGGATCGCCCAAGGACCTGTGGCTGCATGCACGGGACCACCCGGGATCCCATGTCGTCATCCAAAACGGCGGCCGCAACGTGCCGCCCGACACCCTGGAAGGCGCCGCCCGACTGGCGGCCTACCACTCGGGCCTGCGCGGCGAGAACCGGGCGCGCGTGATGGTGGCCGAGCGGCGGCACGTGCGGAAACCCGCGCGCGCCCGCCCGGGACAGGTGACGATCCGCAAGGGCAAGGCCCGCACCGTGGTGGTGGATGCGGTGGAGCCGAATTGGCAGGAGGCCGGCGGCTCCGGCTTCAGTGCTCCAGAATGACCCGCATCACCGGGTGGTCGACGGCGCCGAACCGGCCCTTGTACTCCTCGTCGCCCTGCATGAAGTCGAACACCTTGTGGCCCGACACGATGGCGTACTGCAGGGCGTAGGAGAGGATCACCCAGCCGGGACTGAGGTGGTAGTGCAGGTCCGGACGGAACCCGCTGTTGTAGAGCAGGTAGTGGCCGTCCTGGCTGAAGGCGAGCAGGGCGGCGGCCTTTTCGCCGTTCAGGGTCAGGAACATCAGCGACAGCGTGCCGGCATCGAACATGTCCCGGCTCATTTCATGGAAGAAATGCTCCATGTCGGGGGTCATGAACTCCCGCTTGTAGGACTGGCTGGCCTTCTGCAGGGCGATGAAGTCCCCAACCTCGCGGCGGAGATCGTGTTCGGAACCCACGATGTAGACCCCCACCTCGGCCTCCCTTTCAATGCGCCGCTGTTTGCGGCGGATCTCATGCCGCTGCTTGGAGGCCACCTGATGTTCCAGATAGTCCTCGTAGGTGTCCGGCAACTCGATGGCCGGCGCCACATCCTCCTGGAACACCCTGACCGACAGACCCCTGGCCTCGGCCAGCACGGGCAGAACCTGCCAGGTGGTGCTGGATGACGGCAGATTGCAGAGGTCAACCACTTCCCACGGGGGAGCAGTGGGGCCCTCCAGCCAGTCCAGGAACGCCCGGTAGACGCAGTCCTCCCAACCGCAGGCCACGATCACATCCAGGTAGTCGCTGACCTCGATGCAGCCCACGATGCTGAGCTGGTCCCGGCCGTCGTGCAGGGAATCGTCCCCGGTCAACCTGTACAGGGGCAGAATGCCGACCAGCGCCCCCGTGTCGTGGCGGCGATAGGCGGTAATCCAGCGTTCGCCCAATCCCAGATTGCGCCACCAGACCTTCTGCCAGGCCAGGCGCATGAAGAAGGCCCGGGAACCGGAGCGGTCCACGAGTTGATCCCAGACATCGGCCAAGGCGTCAAACCCGTCCGGATCGGCATCGGGCCCCCAGACGTGCACCTCAAGGGATACGCCGTCGCTCTCGGGGCAGGAGATGGCGGCAGGCAGGACGGGGGCTTCCGGGGCCAGCAGTTCGGACACTGTGGATCCCATGGTGATCAGGAGGTGGCGGCAGAACATTATAGCAACCGATTCCGCCGGATTTCCGGCCTGCAACCCTTTCCATGGCTGGTGGTGGGCGAGTCAGGCGATCCCGTCCGCGCCGTTGAGATGGCGGTCGAACCAGTCCAGCGTGGCCAACCACATGGCATCCGCAAACCGGTGCGCGACATCTGCATGCCGGGTGACGCGCAGCCGTTCCGGACAAGCGCGATAGGTTTGGGCCAAGGCGGTGCAGAACCGTTCCGCACCGTCCGGGGGCACCTGCCGATCGTCGTCTCCGCACTCGAAGGCCATGGCCGGACAATGGGCGTACCGGTCCAGGTTTGAAAGAGGATTGCCTTCCCGATAGGCATTCCAGGCGCAGGCATCCGGCCTACCCGGCGGTTCACAGGAACCGGGACGCAGCCAATCGGGTGTGGCAATGGCCGCGGACACGGCCGCAATCCGCTTGTCCATTCCGGCTGCAGCCACGGCGATGTCGCCCCCCATGGATATGCCCCCCATACCGGCCGGCCCCCGCAGGCCGAAACGATTTTCGCTCCAGTCCAGGACCGCGACCACATCGCGTGCCGTGCGGTGCAGGACGGGCCAGAGCCAGCGCCGGATGTTGCCGCGGACCCGCTCCCGCAGTTCCTCCTCCGACTCGATGCGGCGAGCCCCATGCTGCCAGGCATCGATGCTCAGCGCCGTAAAACCCAGGCCAGCCAAATCCCGCAACTGGGGTTTGCAGCTCTCCTTGGTTCCACCGAAGCCGGCAAGCCAGATGACGAGGCAGTCTCGGTCTAGATTGGGCTCCGGGTTCTGCCACAGCACCGGAATACCGTCCACTTGTTCTTCAAACACGGTGAGAACTCCGACCAAGGCGGCTGAAAGACGCTACCAGCTTCCAATTCCGCCCAGGAGAAGCTTCTGCAGTGGGGTTCCGTGCTCCCTGAGTTTGGACACGCGCGGCCCGTCAAACGGCTCACGTGACTTCATCCAGGCATTCTGGTAGCACATCAGGCAGGTGCGCCGCGACTCCCCACTCCGATTGGCCGCACCCCGATGGTACAGCCAGCCGTTGAACATGACGGCCTGGCCGGGTTTGGCCAGGACAAACTTCTCGTCCGGAAACCGGGGATGGCCTTCGGGCGGCTTGAAGGGAGCCCGATGGCTGCCGGGCACCACGACGATGGGACCGTTGTCCATGGTCAGCGCGTCCAGATAGTACCCGGTGTTGATCTGGCCGGGAATGCTCCCGTACGGCGTGCCGTCGGGATCCACCGGCCAAGGCCCGTCGCGATGCCAGTCCTGGTCGGGTGCCCCCTTCTGGGTGATGCGCGCCGTGGCACTGTGCAACTGGATGCAGTTGCCGAGGATGGCGGTCACGCGCTTCATGACCGGTGGATTGTCCAGCAGACCGGCGAACGCATCGTTCTCCTCCAGAAGCTGGTGGGTGAACTGGTCCGCGCCATGCCGGTGGCCAATGGAGTCGTCGAGGGCTTCCCGCAGCGTTGCCACCATTTCCATGGAAATGGCATCCTCCACGACGAGATAGCCCCACTTCATGAAGAAATCGACTTCCCGCTGCAGATCCGGATCCACGGCGGGATTCATGGTGGCTGGAATGATCGACAAATCACGCATGGCTTTCCGTCCGTTCCCGGGGTGGCTTGATGGCCGCTACCGATTCTAAGAGACTTGTGTGGGTTGCCGAGAACGGTTGCCATATGAAGTCAGACGACCATGCGCGCCCATGGCAACCCAGCCTGACTCCAAAAGGCCCCGATGACAAGAAACCGGCAGCCTTCAAGAGCACCACCGGTTTCCGACAAGGCAAAACCCATGGATTTGATGTTTTGCAACCACAGCCAAACATACGGCGGGAATTGATTCCGGCACGCACCTGCTCAACACCGGCGACCGGCAGGTGGTTTGTGCCCAGCTTGCCCCGGACCGGGAGGTCAGTTCCAACACCCGCCCCGCCCGACTGGGTCCCGGTACAACCCATTGCAGAGAACCCGTGCGCAACGGATGGCCCAGGGCGGGGAATTGAATTGCGTCAGATGCGGGCAACGATCGCGCTGCCGCTCTCATAGCGCCGCAGACCGACTTGAAAGGCCAGGAGGGCAAAGGCGGCCAGAAGAGCTGTGCCCACACACAGCCAGCCCAGCGTGGCCGCGTTGAAGTCGCGCAGCATCTCCACGGGCAGGGCACCGGTCAGCCCGGCCGGAACCACTGTGAACAGGAACACGCGGGCGGCGCCGTCGAACAGCGTGCCGGGATAGAGCGAGAAGGTGATCATGGCATTCATGAAGTGATCGGCCAGGAGTTCGGACCGCCTCAGCCAGAACACCAGGCTGTTCGCCAGCACCAGGGAGGCCGTGAAGGTGCAGGCCGAGAGCACAACCGCCAGCAGGAAGCGGAGCACATGGGCCGCGGTCACGTCGCCCGCCAGCACGAACCAGATCAGTCCAAACACAAAGTCGCCCATGGACGGGACCGAGCTGCGCGAGGCCAGCACATGCAACAGGACCGGACGCGGCAAGGCCAGGTAGCGGTCCAAGTCGCCGGCGGCCACAATCCTGGCGATGGCGCGGCAATTGCCGAACAGCATCATGGCCAAACCCAGGCCCGAGGCCACGACCGCAAACAGAAGCATCATGTCCCGCAGCGTCCAGCCCTGCACTTCCTCGAACCGATCGAAGAACAGCACCCAGAAGGCGAAGTAGATGACGTTGTTCAGCATCATGCCGCCGAGCTGCATGATGAACGGCACCCGGTATTCCATGGCGGACAGCAGGTTGACGCGCCACAGTGCGCCGACAAAGCCCAGGCCCCGTTTGCGCGCCACGACTACCCTCCGTTGATGGTGAGGCGGCGCAGGGCCCGGCCGGACAGCAGCCGGAAGGCAAACCCCAGCACGACCAGCCAACCCAGCTGCAGCGCCAGGGTCGACAGCAGGCGGCCGGCGTCCGGATCCACAAAGAGGCGCCCCGGCGCATAAATGATGGAGGCGAACGGCAGAACACGGGCCACGGCGGCCAGCCATGGCGGATAGAAGTCCAGCGGCAGCAACAGGCCGCCCAGAATGAAGGAAATCTTCTGGTGAATCCAGCGGAAGGCGCTGATGTCCTCGGTCCAGAAGGCTGCCAGGCCGATCAGGGCCTCGAAGCAGAATTCCAGTCCCCAGGCCAGCATCAGGGCCAGCACCGCCGGGAAGAGACCTTGCCAGGCCGGCGGCGGTCCGACCAGCAGCCAGACCACCGCCCCGCCCGCCAGCAGGTTCACGCAAGCGCGGAACGCCACGTGGCCGGCATAGCGGCTCAGGTGAAACAGGCCGAAGTCCAGGGGCCGCATCAGGTCGTAGGCGATGGAGCCGGTCTTGATGGAGTCGGAAATCTCCTCCGCCAGCAGGGGCTTGGACAGGACGACCAGCTCCGCCATCAGCAGGTACCAGAGCGTGTGCTTCAGGGTCAGGCCCGCGATCAGGTCCGTCCCCTGGGCCGCAAAGACGGCCTGCCAGAGCATGGCGAAGACCCACATGAACATGGTCATCACCAGAACCGCCGAGACGATGTTCCCCACCTCCGCCAGGTTCTCCGCCAGCGGCATGCGGAACAGCGCCCCGTACCGGTTAAGCAGCATCCGGGTCGAGAGCGTTCTCTGCATAAATGGTCCCGATGATGTCCTCAAGGTCCGGATCGGAAATCGTGATGTCCACCATCGATCCCAGTCCATTCAGGCCCGAGATGACGGCATCGACGCCAACGGTGCGGGGATCAAACCGGATCTGCATCCCGTAGCGGCCGGCCGCGACCGTCTCCACCCCTGCCATCGGCAGGCTGCGCTCCCCCTCCTCCAGATAACGCACGTTCACCTGCTTGGCGGTCAGATGGCGCCGCTTGAGTTCGTCCATCGTGTCGTCGAAGATCAGCTGCCCATCGCTGATCACGATGACCCGGTTGCACAGGGCCTCGATGTCGCCGGCATCGTGGGATGTCAGCAGGACACCGACACCTTCCTCGTCGCGCATGTAGCGAATGGTGTCCCGAATGCGCTGCTTGGCCACGATGTCGAGGCCGATGGAGGGTTCGTCCAGCAGCAGGAGCTTCGGCGCATGCAGCAGGGAGACGGCCACTTCACACCGCATGCGCTGGCCCAGGGACAGCTTGCGGACCGGGGTGTGCAGAAGGTGCTGCAGCTCGAAGACGTCGACCAGGAAGTCCACCCGCCGGCGCGTGGCGTCCCTGTCCAGGCCGTAAATGGCCCCGTACACGTGAAAGGAGTCGACGGGCGGCAGGTGATACCAGAGCTGGGGGCGCTGCCCGAACACCGACCCAATCTCGTAGCAGAGTTGCTGACGGTCCTGCCAGGGCACATGCCCGAGCACTTCGGCCGTGCCGGAATCGGGATGCAGGATCCCGCACAGGATCTTGATGGTGGTCGACTTGCCGGCTCCGTTGGGACCTATGAAGCCCAACGCCTCCCCGCGTTCCATCAGGAAGGAGATGTCGCGAACGGCCGGCACCTGCCGCCATTCGGGTTTCCACAGCGCGCGCCAGGAACCGGCCAGTCCTTCCTGCTTGCTCCGTGTGCGGAAGGACTTGGTCAGGCGGCTAACCCGTATGGACACAACTTTGTTCCTCCACACCCCTTTCCCCTTGTTGGGGGCGGGCATGATAGGGGCAGGCACGCCGGGAGGCCAAATTCGGCCCTGCCTCCCTGTGCTACACTTGCCTTCCTGCTGATCAATTTGTCGCTGCCCGGCCATCGCGCAGGGTTCCGCGCGCCATGGATTCCGCCGTGTCCGATACATCCCCTCTGGCCGCAGCCGTGGACTTGGGCGGAACCAAGATCATGGCCGCCATCGTTGGACCGGGCCACCGGGTGACGGGCCGCGTCAAGACCGCCACGGACGTGAGGGGAGGAGCCGAGGCCATCGTACCGCAGATGGCGGCCACCATTCGCAAGGCTGCCGACAAGGCCGGGGTCGGGCTGAAGCGGATTGCCGCCGTCGGCGCCTGCGTGCCGGGGCCGGCGGATCCGGCCACCGGCGTGGTGCATCGGGCCGTCAACCTTGCCTGGGACCATCCGATTCCCCTTGCCGACCAACTGAGTCGGGAACTCAAGGGCATTCCGGTCACGCTGGAAAACGATGTCAACGCCGGCACCTACGGTGAATTTGTGGCCGGCGCGGCCCGCGGGATGCAGGATGTCATCGGCGTCTTCGTCGGCACCGGCATCGGCGGCGGGATTGTGTTGTCCGGCGAGCTGCGCCGGGGGCCGCGTTTCATTGCGGGCGAAGTGGGCCACACCATTCTGCAGGTGGACGGACCGCTGTGTTCCTGCGGAAGCCACGGCTGTGCCGAGGTGCTGGCCAGCCGCAGCGCCTTGGAACGGCGCATTGGGGAGCGACTGGCCGCGGGCGAGAAAAGTGCGATAACGCAGCTGCTCGCCAAGAAAAAGCGCAAGCGCCTCACCAGCGGCATCATTCGCCGCGCCTGGAAGCGGGGCGACCCGCTCGTGGTCGAGGAGGTTCGGGAAATGGCCCGCCACCTGGGCCTCCTGACTGCCTCCCTGGTCAATGTCATCGACCCCCAGATGGTGGTGTTTGGAGGAGGCGTGGTCGAGAAGATGGAGGACAACCTGCTGAACCTGGTGCGCGAAAGCGCCTACGGCAACCTGATGGCCAAGCCGGGCTTCAACATCGTGGCGGCGGCCCTGGGCGACGATGCCGGACCGGTGGGCGCCGCCGCCCTGGCACGCGCAAGGGCGGGCATTGATGGCTGAATCGACGACCCACCTGCTGCTGGGGCGGCATGGCGAGAACGACTATGTGGTCGAAGGGCGGCTGGCGGCGGCCCTGGGCGACGATGCCGGACCGGTGGGCGCCGCCGCCCTGGCACGCGCAAGGGCGGGCATTGATGGCTGAATCGACGACCCACCTGCTGCTGGTGCGGCATGGCGAGAACGACTATGTGGTCGAAGGTCGGCTGGCCGGGCGAACTCCCGGCGTGCACCTGAACGCAAAGGGCCGCGACCAGGCGCAGGCTGTGGTTGAGCGGCTGGCGGACATGCCCTTGGCAGCCATCTATTCCAGTCCGCTCGAGCGGTGCCGCGAGACCGCGGCGCCGTTGGCGCAGGTCCGCAGCCTGCCGGTGCGGACCCATCCCGGCCTGTTGGAGGTGGACTACGGCGATTGGCAGGGCGGCAAGCTCAAGGAGTTGAGCAAGACCCCCGAATGGCAGCGTGTCCAGCACCATCCCAGCCGATTCCGGTTTCCGGGCGGCGAAACCCTGCGCGAGATGCAGAACCGCCTCGTGGACACCATGGAGTCCATTCGTGCCGATCACCCCGGCGAAGTGGTGGCGGTGTTCGGCCACAGCGATCCGATCAAGTCCGTGCTGGCGTTCTACCTGGGCACGCCCATCGACCTGTTCCAGCGGATCATGATCGACCCGACCTCCGTGTCCATTGTCGCCCTGCGTGAAGCGGGGTGCGCCATCCTGCGCATCAACGACACCGGCCCGCTGCCGAATTTGAAGCCGCCCGCCGACCAACGCGACGGGGCACAGGCACAACCGGAAGGTGGTTGCACATGATGCAGCGTCCCTACCACGATCTGAAGCCGGTGGATGCGCTCGTGGCCGGCGCCGAGGGGCCGCCGGGCCAGCGCGTCTTCTACATGCAGGGACGCAAGGACGACCTGCTGGTAACGCTGCGGATGGAGAAGGAGCAGGTGGCACTCCTGGCCACCAGCATCGCCAATCTCCTGCAGGACATCGAGGACCTGCCGGAACCGGATCCCGCCTCGGTGCCCGTGGCGGAACTGGAACATCCGCTGGAGCCGCTGTTCTCCGTAACACAGATGGGCCTCGGCTACGAGAAGTCCGAGGAGTTGTTTGCCCTCTTCATGCAGGGCATGCGCCCTCCGGACGCAGAGGAGGAATTCGTTGACGAGGAGGAGGAGGACGAGGCGCGCCTGATGCTGGTCCGTTTCTGGGCCGACAGTTCGCAGCTGCAGGCCTTCAGCGATCGCGCCCTGCTGGTGGTCGAGGCGGGCCGGCCCGAGTGCCCGTTGTGCCATGAACCCATCGATCCCGACGGCCACCTCTGCCCGCGTTCCAACGGGCACGCCGACCCCATCGTGCTCTGACACCGGACACGGGTGGTCCGCCCATGGCCGACACGGGGGCCATTCCAACCGCGCCGGACCTGGTCCTGCCCATTCTGGAGCAGGGCGACATGGAACTCGAGGGGGTCCTGCCCTACAGTTCCAACTACAGCTTCCTGGCCACCATCACCCTGAACGGGAAGGCCCTGCGCTGCGTGTACAAGCCGCGCGACGGCGAGAATCCCCTGGGCGACTTTCCCTACGGCACCCTCTGCCAGCGGGAAACGGCGGCGTTCGTGATCTCCGAGGCCCTGGGCTGGGGCCTGGTCCCTCCCACCTGCCTGCGCGAGGGCGAACACGGTCCTGGCAGCGTACAGCTCTTTATTCCCCACAATCCCGATGAACACTATTTCACTTTCCGGTATCAGGCCTGCCATGCGGCGGCACTGCGACGCCTGACCGTCTTCGACTGGGTTGTCAACAACGCGGATCGGAAGAGCGGCCACTGTCTGATTGGAGAAGGGCCGCGCGTCTGGGCCATTGATCACGGAATCTGCTTCCACAGCCTGTACAAGCTGCGCACCGTGACCTGGGAGTTCGCCGGCCAGACCATCGAGCCGGAACACCTGGCGGACCTGGAGGCCTGCCGCGACTGCGTGGCGGATCCGGACTCCCGCACCGGTCGGGCCCTGGAAGCGCTGTTGTCCGCGGGCGAGCGGGAAGCCCTGGTCCTGCGCATGGAACGCCTGCTGGCCAATCCCCGGTATCCCTGCCACCGGCGGGATCGGCGCAACTTCCCCTGGCCGCCGATCTAAGTCGTTCCAACTTTTTGACGATTCGAAACAAAAACGCCTTCACCAAAATCGGCGGTCGGTTCCGGTCATGTGCGGCCGGCCGGGCACAGAGCATTGGTAAGATGGTCGCCGGCAAGTCGTTGGCAGACCGGTACGCGGTTTCGCCACCAAGAGGACTGGACACATGAAGGTCGTCGCGGTGGCCGGAGGCGAGGGCACGCGCCTGCAGCCCCTGACGCTGCAGCGCCCCAAGCCGCTGGTCCCCATGGTCAACCGGCCCGTGCTGGTGCACATGGTGCAGCAGCTCCGCCAGTACGGGCTTTCCGAACTGCGCGTGACGCTGCGGTACATGGCCTCCCTGATCGAGGACGTCTTCAAGGGGGAACTGTTCGACGACCTCGACACCACCTGCATCGTCGAGGAAAAGCCCCTGGGCACGGCCGGCTCCCTCAAGACCGCGGTGGCGGACTGGGACGAGCCGTTCATGGTGGTGACGGGCGACTGTGTCACCGACTTCGACTTCCGCCGGCTGTACGAGCAGCACTGCAGTTCCGACGCGGAAGTGACCATCGCCCTGCACCGCGTGGAAGGCGCCCACGAATACGGCGTCGTGCTGCAGGACGAGACGCAGCGGATCTACGACTTCGTGGAGAAGCCGCGGCCGGCGGAACAGCAGTCCGACGCGGTCAACACCGGCATCTATGTCCTGAACCCGTCGGTCCTGGACTTCGTGCCCCGCGATCGCGAGTTCGACTTCTCCCGCGACCTGTTCCCGAGCATGCTCCGGCAGGGGCGCATCATCCGCGGCGTGACCCTGGACGGCTACTGGTGCGACATCGGCAACACCGAACAGTACGTGGCGGCCACCCAGGAAATCCTGGGCGGGCGCGTGGGGTTGCTGGAGAACATCGGCGAGGAAATCCGCCCGGGCATCTGGACCGGGCGCAATGTCACCATCCACAACACGGCGCAACTGACCGGTCCCGTGTTCCTGGGCGACGGGGTGCACATCAACGCCCACAGCACGGTGATTGGTCCGTCCGTGATCCGGCCCTCCACGATTGTGGACAGCCATGCCCGGGTCGAGCAGTCCGTGATCTGGCGCAACTCCTACATCGGGCCGTCGAGCCATGTGCGCGGAGCCATCATCTGCCGCCAAGCCAGCATCAAGGCCCATGCCCATGTGGCGGAGGATTGCGTCGTGGGCGACAGCTCGGTCCTGGAGGAGGGAGTGATCCTCATGCCCCGAGTCAAGCTGTGGCCCCACAAACGGGTGCTGCGGGGCACCACCGTCCGCAACAACGTGATTTGGGGCCGGCAGGAGCGGCAGGAGCTGTTCCGGGGCTACACCATCAGCGGCCAGGCCAACCTGGACCTGACGCCGGAGACCGCGGCGCGCATCGGGGTCGCCCTGGGTACAACCCTGGACCCCGGGACCGCCGTGGCCGTCAACCGCGACACCCACCGGGCCTCGCGCATGATCAAGCGCGGCCTGGTCAGCGGCCTGCTCAGTTCCGGGGTCAACGTGCTGGACATGGGCAATGTGGCCGTGCCGGTCCTGCGCCACTTCGTGCGCCACAACGAGGACGTGCAGGCGGGCGGCAACGTCCGCGTGCATCCGGACGATCCCCATCCCCAGACGCTGATGGTGCAACTGCTCGAAGGCGACGGGAGCAACCTGGGCAAGTCCATGGAGCGCAAGGTGCAGACCTCCTATGCCCAGGAGGCCTTCCGGCGGGCCGGCATGGGCGGTCTGGGCGGCATCGAGTACGCCCGCGGGTTCGTATCCGCCTATGTGGACGACTTCCTGTCCAAGGTCAACGCCGAACTGCTGGAACGACAGCCCTTCAAGCTGGTGGTGGACTATTCCAACGGCCGCGCCGCGGAGGTCATGTCGCGCATTCTGAACCGCCTGCACATCGAGAACGTGCCCCTCAACACCCTGGAGCAGGAGGAGCATCTGGACCGATTGCGCCTGGACCGGCAACAGACCGAAATGGAATCCATCGTCAAGGCCGTCAACGCCGACCTGGGCGTGATCTTCGATGTGTCCGGCGAAGTCATGCACCTGGTCGACGAGCAGGGCACCAGGCTGAGTCCCATCATCTGCGACGCCCTGTTCCTGGATCTGGCACTGCACCACCACCCATACAGCCAGGTGGTCTATCCGGACCACATGCCGCAGGCCTACGACCGGATTGTGTCCCGCTACCACTCCACCGTGCTGCGCACCAAGAGCGACATGCACAACCTGATGGCCAGCGCCGGCCAGGGCAACGTGCTGGTGGCCCTGAACGGCCGAGGCAACTTCATCTTTCCCTTCTTCCATCCGGCTCCGGATCCCATGATGGCGCTCCTGAAGCTCGTGGAGTACCTGGCGGCGCGCGGGGAGCCGATCAGCCGGGTCATGAGCGAGTTGCCGGACATGCACTACCAACAGGGACAGGTGGAGATGAACTGGATGTCCCGCAGCCGGGTCATGAGCGAGTTGAACAGCCGGTTCAAGCAACAGCGTGTCGAAACCCTGGAAGGGCTGAAGGTGAAGCTGGGCGAGGACGAATGGGTGCAAATGAAGCCCAGCCCGGTAAACGCCGCCATCGATGTCATGGTGGACACACTGTCGGCGGATCGCACCGGGTTCCTCCTGGACCGCATCAAGCAGCAGATTCAGACGCTGATCCCGGAAGAGGAATCGGTGTAGGACCCCTTCCCGAGGCGAACCCGGCATCTTTAGGGAGTCGCGGGGTCCGGCAACACGAAGACGACATGGGCTCCACCTCCGGTTACGTTGCGGAACCCGTCCGCATGGCCGCCGGGTTCCAATTTCGCTCGGGCAGTCTCGGGGATACGCAGAACCTGGGACGCGCGTTGGGCGGGGTCCTGCGCCGAGGCGACCTGGTTGCGCTGCAGGGCGACCTGGGCGCGGGCAAGACCGCCCTGACACAAGGCGTGGCCGCGGGCCTGGGCATCCGGGAACCGGTCACGAGTCCCACCTTCATTCTGGTGGCCGAGTACTCCCTGCCCGGCGGCGGCCTGTTGCGCCATATGGACTGCTACCGCATGCACCCGAACCTGGCCGGCGCGGAGGCCGAAGACCTAGGCTGGTGGGAGTGGCTGGCGGATGCGGACAGCGTGCTGGTGGTCGAGTGGTCGGAACGGCTGGGCTCGTTGCTGCCGGCGGATCGACTCGACATCCGCCTCGAGACCGTCTCCGGCCGGGAACGGATGATCCGCATGGAAGCCGGCGGGGAGCGGGCC
>MPMO01000012.1 GCA_002238555.1 Caldilineaceae bacterium bin34 | reverse complement strand
TTGGCCTTGCTGGCCGTGCTGCGGGCCGCCACGCTGCCGGAGGCGGCGTCCCCGGCAAAAAAAAAGCCCACGGGCAGCCTGGCGGCCTTCAAGCGGTCCCGCGGGCTGGCGTCGGCCTGAGCCTGGCCGCCGTGCGCCAGCTGCTGTGGCAGACGCGGCTGCGCATCGTGCCCGCCACGGACCATGTCCTGGTCTGGCTGGACTGGAAGCGGCTGCATGCCTGGACGGCCCAGTGCTGCCACTACCGTAGACAGGCACAACTTGCTGCTTTACAACTGTAGTATTAGGGCAGGGCGGCAGCCAGAATCCAGGGTTGGCGTCCGATGCGGTCGCGCAACAGCCCGATGGACACATGCGTGCCGGAATGCTGCGGAAGCGTGCGCAACATGTTTAGTGCGGCCCGGCGCAGGATGGCCATCACAGCGGGGGCGTGCCCCGTGCGCATGCGGCAGTCGTCTTCGCGGAACTGCACGTCCAGGGTGCGGTGCAGGCCGTTTTCCACCCCCCAGTGACCGCGGACGAGGTCCAGCAGGGCCTGTGCGTCCACCGGTCGGCCGGGATGTAGCAGCGCACGGCGCGCGGCCGGCGCCCGCGGGGACCGGTGCGCTCCGCCGGCACGCGGATCAGGCTGCGCCGGCCGGGCCCGACCTCGGGGTCCGCCACCCACTCGCAGAGGCCGGCCCCCCCCAGCACGGGACAGGGGCGCCGCGCGCCGGGGCGCCCCCCGCCGCCCCCCAGCACGGTCGGGGGGCGCCCCGCGCGGCGGCCGCCGTTGCGCTCGACGGTCTCGCAGTGGTCCTGCACTTCCGGTCGGAAGGCCCCCGCGCGGCCTCGTCGAAGGCCGCCTTCACCTCCCGGTGCAGGGTGGCCTGGTTGCGCTTGACAGCCAGCACGTAGTCGGCGCCGGCCGCCCGCAGGTTCTGCACAATGGCCGTCTGGCAGCCGGCGGCGTCAATCGTGACCACGGCCCCCTTCAGGGCCCTGCGGTCGAGCCGACGGGGGATGGCCGTGATCTCGTTGCTCTTGGCCGCACAGGGCTCCCGGTTGGGGTCAGTCCCTCCCGCACCAGGAAGGCGCCGGCCCTGTGCAGGGCCCGCGTGCCCGCGCCCGGGTCGCCGGCACGGCGCGCGACCTTGCCGTCCAGGGCCAGGATCAGCTCCCGCAGACCGGGCAGACTGGTCCCGTCCAGCAGCCACAGGGCCGCCTTCATGGCCGTCTCCGGGTCCCGCCGGCGGACCCGCCGCAGGTAGGTGTCGCGGGAGGGCGTGGCCGTGCCCAGGGGCAGCCACAGCCGGAACCAGGCCTGGTGGTCGTGCGTGAAGGCGGCCACCGCGGCCATGCCGTTGGCGCCCCCGGCCAAGGCCACCCGCCGCGTGGCCAGGAGCACCGGCAGGGCGTGGCGCACCCCCCGCGGGTCGCGCGGCCCGGTCCGCGTGGCCAGATGGTCGGCGAAGGCGCACAGGGCCCCGGGAGCTTGGGGTCGGGGCATGCAACAATGTAGTTTATGAGGGCTGCAGCGTGTCCTTTGAGGTAATGCTTCACCCCATAAGACGCACGGCGGCCCTCTTGGTTGCGCGTTTGGGGGTCGAAGATCGATCCCCGATTGGGATTGTCTGTTCTGTATGGTCCTCAATCAACGATGGATTTGTTCCGTGCCGTTCGCTCGCGGACAACACCCGGAACCAACCCCGCACGGCCCCGATTCACCCCCGTCCCGCGACTTTGCGTTTGCCCTGACCAGCCAACCCAATCCCGCCCACCTCACTGTCCAGGAACGCACAACTGGGGTTCAGCATCGTCAGTGCGAGGTCTTCCTCTGTGCGGTTTTATGGCAGCCTCAGGAGGCACTATCCAGCAGCGTACTCAACACTTCCAAGAGTTGATTGCCACTCAGACGGGCGATCAGCTTTCGTGTCCTCCCAGCGGTGCTGAGAGTCTTGGGTTGCCAGTTGCATTCCCACCCTGTGGTGGATTGGACATCAGGCCAGTCTACGTCAAGCTGCAATGCCCGGGAACCCCTCGGGGTCAACTTCATCCACAGGAACACCGGTGATCCGTGCGATCCAGACAGGTGTCACGCGCGTTGCTTTTTGCCAAGACAAGACCAGTTGGCTGTACAAAGTTGGTTTTCTTTCCCGGTCCTGTTGCGCGACAGGGCGTAGTGAAGGGGCCGAAGACGCGGGTTGAGTCAAGCGTGTGAGCCCCCGGGGCAATCGCCAGATTGCAAGGTGTTGTCCAGAGAGACCGACCAGAGCCAAGACTCCGATTCCTGAAGTCACAGAACGCATTAAGTTGAGATCATATAGACCATATCCCAGATCCAACAGTACCAGGAGCGCGAAAACAGGTGTTAAGATGAGGCAGAAGATCGGCAGGTCCATCAGGCACCAGATCCAGGCCTTCTTGTGCCAGGGAAGTTGCGCTTCCGGGGGGCTTCCTGTTTGTTCCGACTCGACTGTGATGGGCTTCAGGTCCTGCAATACCTCCAATACAGGAACCAGCACTGCAACGATTCGGTGAACCGTCAAATACAAGGACCACTTGGCCAAGGCTGAACCAGCCCAGATCCCCACCGTAATTGATACACAGCCGGCCAAGCCGGTTGTCGTGGCCAAGTCTGGTGATTGTCCCAACATCAGGCTGGTCAAGCTTAGCAGCCCACCGCCGACAACCCCATAGGCAAGGAGACGGAGGCGGAAGGGATACTTTCCGCGTACCAAAGCCCGCAGCGAGGCAATCATGCTATCTGTTTCTCCTCGTATGGGACACAAATGACGCAACCGAGGCCCCAGTTTCCGCGACCACCATCACGACACCTCCCAAGGTTACCAACAAGCCACATCCCACCAGAACCGCGTCCATGACAGCCTTGGCCCACTGGTATGGGACAGTTTCCTTGTCCACAGCAAAGCCCAAGAGTCAGTCCAACAAAACGCTGGACCCGATGAATACGGCGAACACGATCAGGGAACCCAAGAACAGCAATACAGCGTAGCCTACCCGAGAGACGAATTACCGAAAATAATTCCCAAGTTTCATCGTGTGCTCATTGTACAGTTTCCGTTGGCTCCCTTGTACGTGCGAGTGCGCGAGTGCGGGCATTGGAGGAGATACCGACTGGTCACGGGACGTGGTCCAGACATGACCGAATGCGCCTTTACCTTCAACTGGACGGTGACATCATCAACAGAGCACCGATTCGCCGTGTGGTGTCAGCGAAGTACTGCACTTCCTCAGGTAGAAGATTCCGTCCGAGGATCACTTGCTCTCGGTAGGACAGCCACTTCTTGAGCACCTGATATCCACCGAGCTGGTAGTTCCAGACAGCAGCGGGGATGTTGCACCAGAAAGCCTCCCCGTTGAGGTGGACATCGAAGGTGGTTTCACCAAGAACGGGTAACGCATCAGACAAGGAGGAGCGTTCCGTTGTTGTGTAAGTGCGTTCCACCGCACGGCCTCGACCAGGCATGACTGCATCACCCGAACCACGACGTCCCCACCCGGCAGTCACCGCGAAGTGGGCATCGGTCATGTTTCCTCCGTTGGTGGTTGCGGGAATGCCCAGGACCGCAATCTCCGGACGCAGGGGTGTTTGCGTGACACCTGGTACAGACGTTTCTGGCTCAAGTAAGACTGCGATTTTGCGCCCACGCGCCACTGACCGAGCGAGTTCCGCAGCATGCTTGGCTTCGCCATTTGGCCAGCCGGGGAGAGGGACGCGCGGCCACTCCATACGCAACGCACCCGCATTGGTCTCCCGATACGCTGGATCGTGCAAGGTGGCTAGGACATGGTGGAACAGGTCTTCGACACTGAGGTTAAGGTGGGTGAGATAGCGGTGAGCTCTGTGCGAAAGATTGGCGCGACGACTGACCTCTGAGTTCTCCAAACTGTCATCGCAGAGCCAAGCGGGGAAGAGATGGATGCCCCAGAAGCCATATTTCCAGTTCGCAAGATCTCGAATCCAAGTGCCATGCGAGAAATCTGCCTGAATCTCGCGCTTACTGGCGCCCATCCATAGGTTTCCTCCAAAAACATGCGGCCTGTAGTCGGCGCGCTTTTCGTCGAGCAGCTTCGTATCCTTCTCCCAGTACAGCCAGCGGTTGTCGAATGGCCGGTAGGCGGTCTGGACGAATCCGGATTCATCCGGACCGCCGCGCCTCAGCAGTGCGTCGCGCACCAAACTGGCATCGAACCGCGCTGTGGACTTCATAACGCTCGGATAGCGCCGCGCGATTTCCTCATGACTCAGAGCCGGGTCGAAGTAGTCGCCTACGCGCTCCCGGAGCCGATCAAGATCGGTGTCCACGAGAAACCCGTCGCGACTGGTCTTGACACCGGGGAACGACACTGGGAACAGATCGGGCAGCGTCGGCCAGTCGAACCAGTCGGTGCTCACCGCCGTTTCTGCGAAAGGAAGGCCGAGTGGCAGCACCGGTTCAATGTTGGAGTAGAGCACATCCGGTTCCGCCTCGGCCGTGGCGACCAACTCCGCCGACTTCTTCTGGCCCCAGAGGTCCCGAAACGCAACCGTCTTGGTCGGTTCGTGGTCCGCCTTGCGCACCAGCGTTGCGATGGCCGTGCCCACCTGAATACCTACCGGATCGCTCTCGGTAGAGAAGATGCTCGGGTCGGGTGAGCCGTCCGGTGCGACCTTGCCTGTCTTGTACTTGTCGCCGTTCAAGCAGTCGATCCGGATCGCATCGAACGATTCGAGGTAGCGTTCCCGCATGCCCGTGAACGACAACCCATCGAGCCAGGAATAGTTGGAGATGAAGCAAACCACACCCTGGCCGGTCTTCTCCGCGATGCGCCGCTCCGCCATGCGGAAGAACCGTACGTAGAGGTCGTTGAGGCCCTGGCCTTCGGGCCGGCGCACGCGCCTGGTGGTGCGGTAGGTTTCCGAAAGCTCGCGTTCCTCGTCCACCGCCATGCCGGCAAACCCGTTGTAGGGCGGGTTCCCGAGGATCACCAGAATTGGAGTCTCCTGCTTGACCCGATCCGCCCGGTCGCGTTCCTCCTCCAGTTCCGGGAAGAGCAGCGGCTTGTTGGTGCGGGGCTCCCATCCGGTCAGCGCGTTGGTAAGGAACACACCTGCGCGCTCGGTTCCGTCGTCAACCAGGGGCGCATCGAGGTTCTGCAGGGTCAAGCCGACCTGCAGGTGCGCGACAACGAACGGGGCCGGCATGATCTCGAATCCGAACACCCTCTCGGTTGCCGCTTTCTTCACCGCCATGCCCGCGAGCGCGCCGAGGCCCTGTTCCCCGAGATTGAGGCCTATCCGGCGGAGTACTTCCACCAGATAGGCCCCGGTGCCGCAGCACGGGTCCAGCACATAGACGTTCTCCGCCGCGAGCCCGTCCGGGATGTCCAGATCGTCCTTCAGTGCCTTGTCCACGCGGGCCACCATGTAGCGGACCACTTCCGTTGGCGTATACCAGACGCCCAACTGCTTGCGCAGGATGGGGTCGAAGGCTTCGAGGAAAGGTTCGTAGAAGTACGGCACTGCCTCGCCCTCGTTGAATCGTGCGAAGAATGCGGCCCGGTCCACGCGGTCGAGCGCGGCGGCCGTCCAGTCCAGCACCTCGACGAGGCCGAGCGGCTGCAACCGGCCTGGGTCGGACAGCTGTGCAAACAGTGCTCGGAGTACGGGGGCCCGCAGGTGCCAGACTGCCTCGCGCCAATTGAACCGCGTCGGACTGTAGGCATCCTTGAACAACGGACCATCGTTGCTCTCGGCTTGGCGTGACCACAGCACCCAGGCCGAGAAAACACCGTAGAACAACGTCTGGATCAGGGTTGAGTGGAAAAAGTGCTTACCGCGCTCACCCTCAAAGCGAATCCCGAGTGCATCCTCCAGTGACGACCGGATCCTGAGCAGTGATGGTGACTCCCCCGCCGTCTCGACCCGTGCCAAGCCGTCGCGGGCATAGGAAGCAAGCAGCCAGGCCAGATCCTTCGGTTCGGTCAAGGCGGTCCGGTGCGAGAGCGCGCGGGCCAGGTATTCGCAGAGGCCGGCGCCGACTGCGCGGGCAAAGGTGCGGGGTTGCTCCAGCCTGTTCCAGAAGTCGTCCGAATTCTCCGCCAACCGGAAGGTTTCGAGTTTGGTTGGCCCCCCCGACTCGTCCTCGCCCACCAGAATGAAATCGTGCAGGTTCGTTACCAGGACCAGTTTGTAGCGGCCCCAATAGCGGCTTACCTGATCCGACTGCGCGGTCAGCCAAGCATCGTCCTCCACGCCCTTTACTTCCACAACGCTCCGTTCCGGGAGCTGTCCCACCCTTGGTGTCCCCCTTTGGACTTGCTGCGCCGTGTAGAGGGCGAAGTCCGGATGGCCGGCACCCTGATCCGCGCCTTCCTGAATGCAGAATACCTTGGGTTTGAGCCCATTCCCGACCGCACCAAGTAGGTGTTCCAGGGCCGGATAATGGGACCGTTCCCCGGTCCCGCCGCCCGATGCACGTACCCGACGGAGTGCGGCGAAATAGGCTTCCGCCACCATCAGCTTCTGGTTCTGGTTGAGTCCGGCCATCATTCCTTCCTGAGATTCAGTATTCTCAGCCACCTCATGGCACGGTCTGGCAACTTCGGGAGATGTCACGACGAACGGGTTCGTGGCGACTGCACGGTATCGTTGAAGCTGGAGTCGCCGTGACCGAACCACAACCGTATTTTCCTAAAAAAGTGCTAGAAACCCCGACTCCATCTCGGCCCCGAAGGCGAGAATCCCGATCCGATTCGATCGTAACAACGCCGCGATGTCCGTCGTGGAGCAATTGCCGCGCCGGATCCAGATGACCTTGGGAGGCGGACCATGCACGAAGCTCAGATGATGGAAGTCCGCGTCCTTTGAGACGATGGTGAGGTTATGGTCCCGAGCGTAATCCCAGATCGCAACATCGTTGGCTCGGGCCAGTCCGACATCCCGAACATGGACGGATCCCGGAAAGATGTCCGATAGCCCAGCGACGAGACGCGGGGACAGGTTCTCGTCGAAGAGGAGCTTCACCCGGGAGGGATCGAAACCAGCCTGCGTTCACGTTCGGCCGCGAACGTCAGCACAGCCCGGATGTCTTCGCGCTCGAGGTCCGGGAAATCCGCCAGGATTTCCGCCTCCGTCATCCCAGACGCCAAGTACTCAAGGATATCGTACACCGTGATCCGGAGCCCACGGATGCACGGCTTCCCGCCTCTCTTGCCTGGCTCCAGAGTGATGCGCTTCAAACGGTTCATGCCCTCAGGATACCTTTGGGCCGGATCGGAGGTCAAGCCTCGCGGTTTGGCGAGCCCTTTGGCAACGTGTCGACCTGCTCTCGGTCCGACCTTTCCTCTTTGGGAGTGTAAACCGACCACAATTCCTGGTACATGGATTGACAACGATCCCGGACTGGGGGATTCAGACGACGCTCTCCGACCGTCAGTGCCAGCAACTTCAAGACAAGACTGGTGTGTGAAAGGGCAAGCCGCCTTGCTGGAAACGCAAGAAACGCGAGTGCGGCATCCTTGGTCTCATCCATTTTTCCCGGCAATTGCCAAAGACATCAACGGTATTCGAGGTCATCAAGGTCACGGTGTCGTGCGTCTGCAAGACGCTCGGACGCGAGGGCGGCCAACTCTGTACCGAACCTCTCGACTTTGGTCCGCCGGTTGGCACCACAAGCCACGGTCAGGGTCGCCACTGAGCGGATGTTCGCATCGAATGGCATTGGTCCTGGGCCGATGAGGATCATCCGCCTTGGTGCCCAGAAGCAATGGGAACGCGGCAGTGGTGTCGGCCATTGCAGATGCGTCTTGGATGCATCCTTGGTCACACCCACTCTATGGTCAGGCGTCGAGGCACCAATCGGAGGGCGATTGATCTCCAGTTGGTGCAGGAAATACCTGCTCAAGGCCCTGTCCACAATAAAATGCAACCTTGGCCTCGCCTCCCGGTGTATGTGAAGAGCCTCCGCAATCCATCCGGACTTGCGTCCCCGCCGAGGTGCGCCCTTCCCCGCCCGCAACGACATGATCGACGAACAACCTCCCGCGGCTCAAGCCAATCAACGGGCCTCTGTCAACGCCGGTATTCGATGGACTTGGCGGCGTGCGCTGGCGCTGTTGCTGGTCCTGTCGGTGCTGAGTGCCGCTGGCGGAAGTGTGGGCGGCTATCTGTATGGCAGGACACAGCCGTCCGGGACTCCCGGCGGCATGCTGGCCTCGCTTACCGGCTTATGGTCGGATGCCGGCCCGTTCCGCCAATCCGCGGACTTCGATGTCCTGGAGGAAGCCGTTGCCATCCTGGACGATGAGTTCATCGGCGAACTGCCTGCCGACGACGTGCTTAACCAAGCCGCCATTGAAGGGGTGTTGGCGGATCTGGATGATCGGTATACGTTGTTGCTGCGTCCCGAGCAGGCGGCCTTGGAGGCCGTCGATACCAGTGGCCAGTTTGGTGGCATCGGCTCCATGGTGGAATGGAGCGAAGAGGACTTGGCGGTTCGCATCACCGAGCCGTTCCCCGGCAGTCCGGCGGCCGAGGCCGGACTCGTGACGGGGGACCTGGTGATTGCCGTGGACGGCGAACCCGTGTCCGAACTGGGCATGTCCGGAACCATCTCGAAGGTTCGGGGCCCCGTGGACACCGAAGTGAGATTGGACATCCGGCAGGGTGCGGAGGAATTCGAACTGACCATCATCCGGGCCACCATCGATATGCCGACGACCAGCCACGAACTGATCGGTCCGGATGCGGACATCGGCTATGTGCGCCTGCACACGTTCAACGCATTGGCCGCCGACAAACTGGGGGATGTCATCGAAGACTTCGAGCGCGCGGATGTAAGGGGTCTGATTCTGGATCTGCGCGGCAACGGTGGCGGGTTGCTCGACGAGTCGGTCGAGGTGGCCGGCCTCTTGGCAGGCCGTGGGCTTGTGGTGCGCCAGGTATACAGTGACGGGCAGGAGGAGGAACACCGGGCCCAACATCGGGCCGTCCTTGGCCGGGATACGCCGCTGGTCGTGTTGGTGAACCGCAGCAGTGCCAGTGCCAGCGAACTGGTGGCAGGCGCCCTCCAGGACAACGGCAGGGCTGTCCTGATTGGTGAACCGACGCTGGGCAAGGGCAGCGTTCAGGTGACCCACATGCTTGCCGACGAGAGTCAGATTCGCGTTACCAATTCGCTTTGGTTTACGCCCAAGGGCAGGTCCATCAACGGGGAAGGCCTGGTGCCCGACGTGTTGATTGAACGGATGGAGCGCGGCGAAGCACCCGAAGCTGCCAATCTCGATGAGGATGCCGATCCGTACATCGAGGCGGCTCTCCGACACTTGTCCACCCCTCGGACCGAAGGTTGATTGGGACCCCTGATGATGCCGACACCGTACTTGGCTGTGTGCGGTCGGCCCATGCGCTTGGATATGGATCCTGAATCATGACTCCCATTCTGCGCCGACTAGGCGTTGGTCTCGAACCCGATGCGGTTCGGGAGGATCCAAACACCTCCATTGATCGGCCGAAGGCGATTGTCCCAACCAAGATGGTTGTGCTTGTGCTGACCATATTCCTGTTCGTGACGGCGGCAGTTGGTGCGATGGCGGGCTATGGCGCGGGGATGGAGTACACGGGATCGCAGGTGGATACCGGCGAAGGCCGTGGGGCATCGCTGGCTCCGTTGATGGAACTGAACCGAACCGGACGCGCCACGCGTTCGACCGATCGGTTCACCGTACTGCGGGAAGCCCTGGACTTCCTTGAGGAGGAATACATTGGCGAAGTCCCGACGGAGGATGTGTTGAACCAGGCGGCCATCGACGGCGTCCTGGCGGAACTCGGCGATCGGTATTCGGTCCTTGTGCGCCCGGATGGGGTCTTGCCCGCCCCAGGGGAGTTCGACCTGGGGGGCGTTGGCATCGGAGCGAGACTGGAGTGGCTGCCCGACCGCAAACGGCTTTTGGTCACGCAAACCTTCGATGGCCTGCCCGCAGCCAACGCGGGATTGCGCGCCGGTGATCTTGTGGTGTCGGTGGACGGGGAACCCGTTTCCTGGATGGGCCGGGAGGCCGTGTTCGCCAGTCTGGCGGCTTCGGTAGGTACCGAGGTGCGGATTGGCTACCGGCGCGACGAGGAAGCATTCGATGCCACCATAACCTTGCGCGAGGTGGAGATTCCCATCGTGGACCATGAGGTTCTTGGGGCTGCGTCGAACATCGGTTACGTCAGGATGCACTCGGTCGGTGAACTTGGGGCTGCCGGCCTGGCCGCGGCCCTGACGGATCTGATGGATTTCGGTGTGGAAGCCATGATTCTCGACCTGCGTGGCACCGCCGGTGGCTCAACCGAAGCCGCGGTCCGGGCGGCGGGCCTGTTGACGGGGCCTCGGCTGGTTGCCGTTGGCGAACATATCGATGGTGCACGGACGGAACTGAAGGCTGAGGACGCGGCATCGCTGCCACCGGGCATGCCTCTGGCAGTGCTCGTCGACCGCTTCAGTGCAGGGGCCAGCGAACTGGTTGCCGGCGCGGTTCAGGATCACGGCGTCGGCTTGCTGATTGGTGAAACCACCTACGGCAACGGCAGTGGCCAGACCGACTTCGTGCTGGGCGACGGAAGTCGCCTGCGAGTGTCCGACCACCTTTGGACCACCCCCAACGGATGGAAAATTCACGGGCAGGGGTTGACCCCGGACGTGCCGATGACCAACGAGGATGCGGATGGGGATCCGGAAGATGCCGGAGGCCTCCCCGGCGACACGGAAACCGATCCCTATCTTCAGGTCGCCGAGCTGTATCTTGTACATTCGCTGGATGCAGCAACCGCCGGACGTTGAGGAGTTATTGGCCATGGCAGACCGTTCCGCCCGCATCAAGAATGGCCGCGGCCCTACTGGTCCGCGGACCGTGGCCACCAATCGTCGGGCCCGGTTCAACTATCACCTGATCGAGGAGTTCGATGCCGGCATCCAGTTGCTGGGGACGGAGATCAAGTCGATCCGGCAGGGCCAAGTGAACCTGGGCGACGGCTTTGTCATGGTCAGGGACGGCGAGGCCTGGCTGCACAACGTCCACATCGCCCCGTACTCGCACGGCAATCGCGAAAACCACGAGGAGATGCGGCCGCGCAAGCTCCTGCTCAACAAGCGCGAGATTGGTCGGATTGCGGCCAGCGCGGCGCAAAAGGGATTGACCACCGTGCCGGTGCGGCTTTACATTTCCGACCACGGCCTGGCCAAGGTAGTGATTGCCCTGGCCAAAGGCAAGCAACAACATGACAAGCGCGACACCATCGCACAACGGGATGCCCAGCGGAGCATGGCCAGAGCCCGCAAGCAGATGTACGAGGACTGATCCGGCCGTTGCGGACGGTCACGGTGTGCCGCAGAAATGTGTCGACCACCGGGTCCTGTTGCCAATTCGTGGGTTGCCGAGCCAGCGCAACCGGGTCTGACGCGAGGCTGGAAACCGGACGGATCAAGGGTCCATGGCCAACATCAACAATGGAAGAGAACTCTGCCTATCGTATTCGGTTGATTCGGCATCCATCCATTGGATGAAGCCACATCGCTATCGGGGACCGGGGTCGCGGGCCAGCATGTGGTTGCGGTCCTTATCGCGCCTGGCTCGGCAACAGCAGGGACTGCCATTCGTTCGGTGCATCCTGCACTTTCAGGATGCGGTTGGCAGCCTCCGTGGGCGGGCCGTCCCGCCGCCAGGCATCTTCGATCCTGTCCATGTCTGTCGGGGTTAGCTCACGGGACAGGAGATTGCGCATCATGGCGACGGCCAAGTCCGTTCGTTCCTGGGCGACCTGGTCCCGCTCTTGCACGACCCGGTCCTGCTCGACTTCCGCGTCGGTCTCCGCGTCGCGCCAGCGGTTCCGTTCCGGGTCCCACCACTGGAAGCGCGGCGGCGGACTGAGTTCCGCGGGTTTGTCGCTGAACGCCTCCCGCGGGTCCGGCATCATGCGGATGTAGGCGTCGAACACCTCGCTCCAGTACTCGTCCGGGTCCGCGTCGCTCTCCTTGGGTTCGGGCTCCATCTTGCGGTAGATCCCGTTCTCCAGCCGGAACATCAACAGCTCCCGGGGCGACCCCCGCCGGCGCTTGCCTCCGAGGTCGTACACCAGGTACTCGCGGATGTCCAGCTCCGCATACAGTTGCCGCTTGTGCTCCAGGTCTCGCTGCGTGCCGCCGAAGGAGAGGATTTCCAGTGCCAGCACGGGCGGGGAAGCTCCCCGGTCGAGTCGGAGGGCGCGTTCCCGTCCGGTGGTCATGCCCAGCACCCCTGCCTGGGGCAGTACCATCAGGTCCGGAACGACTTGGCGCACCACGCCGTCCGCCGCCCGGTAGTGGACGGCCGTTTCGCGTTCCACGCAGTCGCCCAGCTTGTCGACGGTCGTGTGGAACGCGGTGCGTTGCATGTCCTGTGCCCGTATGTCGGCCATGTCCATTACCCCGTCTGCGTCGAAGCGGAAGTGACGGACGCTGTCGGTGCCGTAGTCGGGGTCGGTGGTCCAGTCCCATGCATATTCGTGGTCGGGGTCGTAGGGGTATTCGGAGGTGTAGTGGTACAGGTCCCGGAGTTCCAGCCTCCAGGCCTCGGGGGCCGCCCGGCGCCGGGTGGCGCGCGCCTCCCGGGCCGCGCGCGTCATGGTCGGATCGGTGAAGTGGCGGGACTCCGGAGCACGTCCGTTGGCTTCCGCCGTTGCCGGCGGCCGTGTTCGTTCCGCGATGCCAGCCGCATCCATGGCCACCTCCCGTTGCAGGCCGCTTTGCACGGTCCCATTCTACCCGGCCGGACGTGGCCTCCCCGTCTCCTACGCCTACACTGGGTCGGCAAATCAAGCGGCCTTGTATTGGGTTGGAATGGATCAGGGTTCGGAGCGATAAGGGGGCCGATGCCGGGATGTGTCTGTTCCAAACTCCAACAATGCCTTGTCGTCGTCTGCGATTTCACCTGCCGGTCGTCCGAATGTCCACGCGTCGCACTTGCAAACGATCCTGAAAGCGGTGTCCACGGTCGGGAATGCATGTTCCCGGCTTGGTTCGACGTGGCGACGATTGGCCTTGTCCCTGCCAGCTGCATTCGCTTGGTGGACCGTTTGCGCAATCGGATCCGCTGCACGCGGTGCCGGATATCTCCAATCAGATGGCAGTCCATGGTGGAGCGCGTGCCCGCCGGTTGGGGCTCAAGCCACGGCACATTCCCCCGGGACTTCCAAACGGTGGCCCGGGGGCAATCTGCGTCAGTGCGGCCAGGTTCGACAGCCCCTCACATCCCGGATGGAGCCGCACTCCTGAAGTAGAATGAAGCACGACCCCCGCGGACGTGTCTCCGGGCGGTCTGGGGTTCAATTCAACAGAACAATCCAAACCATGGATGTCATCCTGCATGGCTTCCCTGCCCACCTGCAGAGGGAGCTTGAGTCGACGGCGCGGGACAAGGGTGCCAAGCTCGAGGCCCTGCTGCCGGGAACGGTGGAGTCGCGCTGTGAAATCCATCGACGGCATCGGCTCGGACCGGAACGGGCCTGCCGCGTGCAATTGACGATGCATGTGCGCAAGCGCATCCTGCGTTCGGAAGTCAAGGGTCCCGATGCCAAGGCGGCCCTGGACGCGGCGGTGCACAAGATGGAACGGCAGATAGAGCGGTTCAAGGGCCGCCGGCGGCATGTGCGGCGCATGTCGAAGGAGGAGGCCAGACAGTTTGTCGAAACCGTCCCTCCGGTCAGCGAAGACTACGAAGATGTGGGCGACGGCCTCATCGTTCGGGAGAAGGAATTCACGGTTCACCCCATGGCCGTGGCCGATGCCGTGGAAACCATGGAACAGCTCAACCACGACTTCCATCTGTTCAAGGACCAGGACAGCGGTGCCATCCATGTCGTCTACCGCCGACACAATGGGAACTACGGGTTGCTGAGGCCGCGTGACGGTTGAGCTCCCCCTCAACCGACCTGGAAAAATTGCGTACAAAATAGCGTGATATTTGACGGCCTGCCTGGTGTGTGGCAGGCTGTCCGGGTCCGGGAGATCGATCCGCGCCGAAGCGCAGCGCGGGCCGCTCGACTGCGTGGGAAGGGCAATGGCCTTCGCTTGGCTAACGGACGGGACTGCACGGTTGGCAGCAGGGGATGCAGGGATGGCAACAGACAGGATTACGGTACTCGGCGCCAGGGAACACAACCTCAAGAACATTGAAGTGTCGCTGCCGCGGGATCAGTTCGTGGTGATTACCGGGCTCAGCGGCAGCGGCAAGAGCAGTTTGGCCTTCGACACCCTCTACGCCGAGGGGCAGCGTCGGTACGTGGAGTCCCTGTCGGCCTATGCCCGACAGTTTCTGGGCCTGCTGGAGAAGCCCGACGTCGACCAGATCGAGGGCTTGAGCCCGGCCATCTCCATCGACCAGAAGAGCACCAACCGCAATCCCCGTTCCACGGTCGGCACGGTGACGGAGGTGTTCGACTACCTGCGTCTGCTCTATGCGCGGATCGGCCAGCCGCACTGCACCGAGTGCGGGGCAGCCATTTCGCAGCAGACCCCCCAGCAGATTGTGGACCGGCTGCGGTCGCGCCCGGCCGGCAGTCGCCTCATGTTGCTGGCACCGCGCATCAGGAACCGGAAGGGCAGGCACACGGGCGAGTTGCAGCAGCTGATGCAGCAGGGGTACGTACGAGTACGGGTCAACGGCGAGATTTACGATGTGGGGGAAGTGCCGGACCTGGACCGGTACAAGAACCACACAATCGAGGCGGTCGTCGATCGCCTGGTGATCTCCGCCGACGAGGAGGACGAGAACCGGTTGGCGGATTCGGTGGAAACCTGTCTCGACCTGGGCGACGGCGTCATGATCGTCAGCGACGTGACCGATCGGGACCATCCGCGGGAGGAGTCGTTCAGCCGCAACTTCGCGTGCGCCGACTGCGGCGTGAGCCTGGAGGAGATCGAACCGCGTTCCTTCAGCTTCAACAGTCCGCACGGCGCCTGCGAGCGCTGCGACGGCATCGGCATGCAGAACGAGTTCGACCTGCGGCTGATCGTTGATCAGGACCTGTCGCTGAGCAACGGGTGCATCCGGCCCTGGCAGCGGCAGAACGAGTCCTCGGCGCAGGCAGAGAACTGGGAGCGCGGCGTGCTGGCGGCCTTTTGCCGGAAGCACGGGATCCCGACCGACATCCCGTTCCGGGCCCTCAGCCAGCGCCAGCAGGATCTGGTGGTGATGGGCCCCGACAAGCCGGAGCGCAACCTGGCCGTCAGCTATCGCACCAAGGAGGGCAAGGAGTGGCAGTACGAGGCGACCTACCGCGGGGTCGTGCCGAGTCTGCGCAAGCACTACCGGGATACCGGCAGCGACTCCGTGCGCGAGCGCCTTGAAGGATGGATGAGTTTCCGTCCCTGCCCCGACTGCCGCGGCATGCGGCTCAAGGCCGCCTCGCTGGCGGTCACCATCGGCGGCCTCAACATCATGGAGGTGTCCCGCCTGACGGTTGCCAACGCCCTGCGCTGGGTGGAAAACCTGCAGCCCGACGACACGAACGACATGACGCGGGCCAACGGACGAGTCCCCCACTCCAACGGGCGGCTGTCGGCCCGGGACCTGGCCATCGGCGGCCAGGTACTCAAGGAGATACAGGCCCGACTGTCCTTCATGGTCAACGTCGGTCTCGAGTACCTGTCGCTTGAACGCCGCGCCGCGACCCTGTCGGGAGGCGAGGCGCAGCGCATTCGTCTGGCGACGCAGATCGGCAGCCAACTGATGGGTGTTCTCTACATTCTGGACGAACCGAGCATCGGCCTGCACCAGCGGGACAACGCGCGCCTGCTGAACACCCTGTGCGGCATGCGCGATCTGGGCAACACGGTGGTCGTGGTCGAGCACGACGAGGACACCATCCGCACAGCCGACTGGGTGGTGGACATGGGGCCGGGCGCCGGCGAGCACGGCGGCGAAGTCGTATGTTCCGCGCCGCAGGGCGAGTTCATTGCGCACACCAGCAGCCTGACGGCGCAGTACCTGCGCGGCGAAAAGCAAATCGACATGCCGGCCACAAGGCGCAAGGGCAACGGCACCTACCTGCGCGTGGTAGGGGCGGCGGAGAACAACCTGAACAACGTGACCGTGCGGTTCCCGCTGGGCACGTTTACGGTCGTGACGGGAGTCAGTGGCAGTGGCAAGAGCACGCTGGTCAACGACGTGCTCTACCGGTTCCTGGCCCAGACCATGTACAAGGCCAAGACCGCGCCGGGCAAGCACGAGGATGTGGAAGGCTGGCAGTACCTGGACAAGGTGATCGATATCGACCAGAGTCCGATTGGCCGCACGCCGCGCAGCAATCCGGCCACCTACGTTGATCTCTTCGGTCCGTTGCGGGACTTGTTCGCCTCCCTGCCCGAAGCCAAGGCGCGCGGGTACAAGCCGGGACGGTTCAGTTTCAATGTGGCGGGTGGTCGCTGCGAAGCCTGCAAGGGGGCCGGCATCGAGGAAATCGAGATGCAGTTCCTGCCCAACGTCTACGTCCAGTGCGACGAGTGTCAGGGCCGGCGCTACAACCGCGAGACCCTGGAGATTCGGTTCAGGGGGCATTCGGTATCGGATTGCCTGAACATGACCATCGAGGAAGCCGCGGATCTGTTTGCCAATATCCCCCGCATCAAGGCGCGCCTGGACACGCTGTTGAGCGTGGGTCTGGGCTATATCCGGTTGGGACAACCCGCCACCACCCTGTCCGGCGGCGAAGCCCAGCGGGTCAAGCTGAGCAAGGAACTAAGTCGCCGGGATACGGGCAACACGCTGTACATCCTGGACGAGCCGACGACCGGCCTGCACTTCGAGGACGTGAACAAGCTCCTGCAGGTCCTGCACTCGCTCGTGGACAAGGGCAACACGGTGCTCGTGATCGAACACAATCTGGACGTGATCAAGAACTGCGACTGGATCGTGGACATGGGACCGGAAGGCGGCGACAACGGCGGCGAGGTGATCACGGAAGGTACTCCCGAACAGGTGGTCAAGGCCTTGCGCAGCTACACGGGCATGTTCCTCAAACCGCTGCTCAACGGCAGTCGCGCCAAGGTCGCACAATCCGTTTGACACCCGGGGGCGAGCCCCAACTCCAGCCCCGACGGTACCGCGATGCCGTTACGGCATCATTAAGCGGCGCTCGGACCGGATTCCGTCGACAACAGAATCTCCGCATGCACCCCAATGGACGCTCGCGGTCCGCGTCGGCCAAAGTCCCGGGTGTTCGTCACTCCTGTCCAGCGGCACTTAATCCCAACGACTTCCAGAGGAGACTTCCGCCAGCATGGCCACCATCACCATCATCGGCTCAGGCAGCCTTGTGTTTACGCGTCGCCTATGCAGCGATTTCCTTTTGACTCCGTCGTTGGAGGGCTGTGAGATCCGGCTCATGGACATTGACCCCGAGCGGCTCCGGCAGTCCCACACGATTGTGCAGTCGATCGCGGACCGCATGGGGGCCCGCGCCACCGTCACGGCCACCGACTCGCGCATCGACGCCGTGCGCGGCACCGACTACGTGATCACGACGTTCCAGGCGGGTGGGTTGGAGGCCTTTCGGACGGACATCGAGATCCCGCAGCAGTACGGGATCGAACAGTGCGTGGGCGACACGCTGGGCCCCGGTGGCGTCTTCCGGGCCCTGAGGACGATTCCGGTGCTGCTGGATCTCTGCCGGGACCTGGACGATGTGGCGCCCGACGCGATGATCCTCAACTACGTGAATCCGATGGCGATGAACTGCTGGGCCATCGATCGGGGTGCCGGGAGGCCCCATGTGGGCCTTTGCCACAGTGTCCAGGGCACCAGCGAGATGCTGGCGAAGTGGATCGATGTGCCGATCGAGGATGTCAATTTCCAGTGTGCCGGCATCAACCATCAGGCCTTCTTTACCGAGTTCCGACGCGGCCACGAGGATCTGTATCCCTTGATTCGCAAGGCGGTCCAGCGCAAGGAGGTGTACGGATCGGAACCGGTGCGCATCGAAATGATGAACCACTTCGGCTACTTCGTCACCGAGTCCAGTGGCCACGCCAGCGAGTACCTGCCGTACTTCCGCAAGAACGAGGCAATGGTGGACCATCAGCTTGCGCCGAAGTTCACGGACGACACCCGGAGTTGGTACGACTTCGGACGGACGGGCGGCTACCTGCGCAGTTGCATCCAGCGGCTTGAACACTTCCAGTCCGAGTTCGACGAAATCACCGAGCAGCCGGTGTCGACGGAGCGGAGCCATGAGTACGGGGTCCACATCATCGAGGCGATGGAGACCAATGTGCCGTGCAAGGTGAACGGCAACGTGCCCAACCGGAGCCTGATGTCAAGCCTGCCCGACGGCTGTTGCGTGGAAGTTCCGTGCCTGGTGGACAGCAGCGGCATCCAGCCGTGTGTGGTTGACGACTATCCACCGCAACTGGCCGGGCTCAACCGGACCAACATCAACGTGCAGGAAATGGTGGTGGAGGCGTCCCTGACCGGTAGCGTGGATGCCGTCCACCATGCCGTACTGCTGGATCCTTTGTCCGCGGCCGTGGGCACGATGCCGCAGTTGCACCACATGGTGGATGAGATGCTGGAACGACAGGCCTGCTGGCTGCCACAATTCAACGGGGCTTGACCCCGGCTTCAAGCGCAAGGGGAGACAGAACCATGAAGATCACGTTCATCGGTGCCGGCAGCTTTGGGTTCACGCGCAAACTGGTCCGCGACGTCCTGACGTTCGAAACGCTGGAGCATGCCCATCTGTGCCTGATGGACATCGATCCGGAGAGACTGGACTTCGCCGCCAAGGCGGTGCGCAAGATCGTGCGCATGGGCGAATACCCGGCGACGGTGTCGGCCACCCGGGACCGGAACGAGGCACTGAGGGATGCCGACTTTGTGATCGTGACGATCCTGGTCGGCGGTGCCGACGTATTCCGGCACGACATTGAAGTGCCCATGCGCTACGGGGTGGATACCAACATTGGCGACACCCGCGGCCCATCGGGCATTTTCCGGGCGATCCGAACCGTACCCGTCATGCTGGACATTGCCAAGGACATGGAGCGGCTGTGTCCCGGCGCCATCATGCTGAACTACACGAATCCGATGGCCATGATCTGTCAGGCGCTGGCTCAGGAAACGGATATCCAGCTCACCGGCCTGTGTCACAGCGTCCAGGGTACGGCCGAGATGCTGGCCCGGTGGATTGGCGCCGACATGGCGGAGGTGCAGTACACCTGTGCCGGCATCAATCACATGGCCTGGTACAAGGAGTACCGGTGGAAGGGCGAGGATGCCTATCCCCTGATCCACGCCGCCATCACCGGGAACGAGGCGATCTACAACACGGAGCAAGTCCGCAACGAGATGTATCTGGCGCTTGGCTACTACGTGACGGAGTCAAGCGGCCACAACAGCGAATACAACTGGTGGTTCCGGAAACGGAGCGATCTGATTGAGAAGTACTGCACCCATGGCACCAACTGGAATCCCGGCGAGTATGCCTACGTCCTGAACCGGTATGCGGAACGGGCGGAGACCTGGAAGGCGGAGGCCGAGGCGTGGTTCGCCGACGAAACGCCCATCGAACTGGAACGGGGTCATGAGTACGCGGCCTACATCATGGATGCCTGCGCGGGCGGCACGCCGTTCCAGTTCAACGGCAACGTGTTGAATCACGGGTTGGTGGACAACCTGCCCGGTGGGTGTTGTGTCGAGGTTCCCGTCTGGTCCAGTCCGAAGGGGCTGGAACCGGTGGCCGTGGGGGACATTCCCGCCTCCTGCGCAATGCTGACCGGTCTCAGTGCCCAGATTGAGCAGATGGCGGTCGAAGGCATTCTGACGGGCGACCCCACGTTGATCTACCGGGCCATTGCCCACGATCCGTTGACCTCGTCGCTTCTGTCGCTGCAGGAGACCAAGGCCATGGTCAACGACATGTTTGCCGTCAACCGGGACTGGATGCCAACATTTGCCCACTATGCCGTGTGAATTCTGGCGGTGGTCGTCCCAGCACGGCCAGGCCAACGCGCCCGCGGGTGTTCACAACGAAAATCTGTCCGGGGCCGGGCATCCGGCAGACGTGTATGGGGCCGGCGGTGCCAGGACCCATGGCTTCACGTGGTAGCCGACAACCCGTTTCCCAATCCATGCCGGTTAAAGCCGGCGGCGGCAATTGACAGTGTAGACAGCCTGCTGGATTGCGACCTTGGGCAACCTGGCAACCCGACCTCCATCCGGCGGAGCGCCGCGCGCTCATCGGTGGCCGGTCCGTCTCGGATTGTCCGGCCGGCGCCGGATCTGCAGCCAAGCGGATTTCCTACGGCAGTGCCACAGGCACACCTGTTTCCACCAGCCAGTCCGCCACCCGACGAACGTGGCTTGCATGGCGTTGGGGTTCGATTTCCGTGGTGTCAAGCCGGATCAACCGATCCGTTCCCGGTATTGGGCGCAGTTGGTCCTCCGGAATGCTCCCTTCCGAGTACTCGTGCTGAAGTTCGGCGTCGAGGTGGCCGGGATGGCGCGTCCGCGACCTGGCCCGTGTCCTGAACCGCTCGGCGAGCACCGCCGGTGCCGCAGTTACGAAGAGTTGGGCTGAAGTGAATTCCAGGTCCGAGGCCAGGCGGGCCAGTTCGTTCGCAGCTAGACTCGCCCGAAAGTTCGCCTCGATTAAACCGTCCAGACCCTGACTGATCAGGCTGTGGGCAAACATCCACAGCAAGGCCGACGCTGCCGTGCCCAACCGGCGCGACCAGTCCCGGTCCGCCCATCCCGCCGAGTCGTACACCGTTTCCTTGATCATGTCCTTCGTCATGATCGGCAATGAGGTGGACGCAGCCAACACGTCGGTGAGATGCGATTTGCCGGCGCAGGGTGGCCCGTTGACCAGTACCAGCACAGGCGGCCGATCTGTTGCTGTTGCCGGACTGACAGGGGACACGGCCGTATCTCAGCCGGCACAAGGCCGAGGAAGTTGACAGGCGCTTGTGTGGAAGGCGGGGCGCGGAGGACAGCACGCCTGGAGGGATTCGAACCCCCGACACCTGGTTCCGAAGACCAGTGCTCTAATCCACTGAGCTACAGGCGCATGCGCGCTAGGGTAACACAAGAATTGTTGGCTGCCTGGAGACTTTGGGCAACCGCTGCGGCGTCACACCGCTTGGCTCGCAGGCTCTTGTGGATCGTCGGTAGGGAGTCCGGCGATTGGTTCGGACCCCTGCACGGATTGCCGGTACAGGGTGTTGAACCGGCGCAGGGCATCCTCCGGATTGATCCCCGCCTCCATGGCATCGGCCACCAGATGCCAAAGGCGCTGGCCAAGTTCCAGCTCGGCGTCCAATGTGCCGTTTTCGTTGACGTTGGAGGCATGGGCATCGGGGTCGGCACCGGCCTTGCGGGTGCGCGACTGCATCAGCCGTGCGCCTTCCAGGGCCGGCAATCCCTTCGCGATGCCGTCGAGTGGACCCCGCTGCTTGCCCTTGGCCCGATATTCGGCCTGTTTGATTTGATCCCATTCCTTGAGGACCGAATCGCTGTCCTCAAGCTTCGAATCCCCGAAGACGTGCGGATGGCGTCGGATCATCTTGCGGCTGATCTCGGCCAGAACGTCGGCCATGTGGAACCGGCCCTGTTCATAGCCGATGTTAATCAGGAAGAACGTGTCCAACAGCAGATCGCCCAGTTCTTCCGCCAGGTTCTCGTCGTCCTGGAGGTCGATGGCCTCAATTACCTCGTGCACTTCGCTTACCACCTGAAACCGTAGCGACTCCAGGGTCTGTTCCCGATCCCAAGGGCATCCGTCCGGAGCCCGCAGGCGGGCCAGAATGTTGGGCAGCTGGGTCAGGCTGCATTCCTCGGCCAGCGGAGGCACCACCAGGGTGTGGGAGTTGCCCACGCGCACGGCCTCCCCAACTTCCTCAAGGTTGTACCGGGTTGGCTGGCATTCGTTGCCGGAACCAGCGTGCGACACGGTCCAAATCCCATGCCCGGCGGGATATGCCCGCGCGAGGGCCGCAACCACTGGCTGCGCTTGTTCCGGCCGGACTTCATCGACGACCAGCGGGATCGCCGCGTCGGTATGGGGGAACCACCGCGCCGCAAGCACCTCTGCCGTTGTGTATTGCCAGCTGGACGACGACATGCCCAGTTGTTCCAGGAGGCCCGGAATGCTGGCCGGTGATAGCGGGTCCATGGCGGCGTTCATGCGCAGGTGTGCCTGTTCAAGGGTGGGAGCCGGACCGTTGTCCAACCGGCAGGGCGTCAGGCTGCCTCGGTCCGGTTTTGCAGAAATGTTTCCAATAGTCCGATCAGGAAGAGAATGGAACCGGCGACGGCGAAGTCAAGCAGGTCGAACAGTGCCATGATTCCCATCAGGCAGACCGCCAGGCCCAACAACAGTCCCTGCCGCATGGAAACGTCGCGGGAACCTCGGCCTCGCAGGCCCGGCCATTGCTGATGCAGCTTGTGGGCGAGCAAGGTGCCGAGGCCGCCGACGGTCATGAACAGGCCAAGGAACATCAGCGCGATGGCTTGGACATCGTCTTGTCCGTCCGGCGTGAACGGGGCCACCGCCAATCCCAGGTACACCACCATGACGATGCCGGCCAGGAACAGGCAGTTGCCGATGTAGATGGGTGCGCGCGATGCGCCGGGCTGCAAGTTCAAACCTGACGGTGGTGAAACTCAATATGCAGGCCCCAGTATATTCGTTGGACCGATTGGCAGGTACTTCGCCTTCAAAAGGGGGACCTCAACCAGGCTTGTGCGAGCCGTGATTGCGTTACACTGACCCTGGTCTGGTGAGCCGTTTTCGTTCGCTTGGCCGGGTGCGGGACCTCCATTCGGGACATCGCCGTGAAAAAGAGACAGCAGAAGTTGACCAAGGGCCAGATCGCGATGACGGTGGCGGCCGTGCTGATTATTGCCAGCATGGTGCTGGGAGGCGTGGCGTCGGTCTTCGGCACGGGCTACTAGCCCGCTCCGACTCCCCCATGTAGCCATCGCCCGATGCCTGACGCCAGGCCGAAGGGAGTGGTGTACGCCGCCGCGGCGGCGCTTGTGTTCAGTACCAGCCCGGTGTTGGCCAGGGTTGCCGTCACCGAGTTGCCCGAGGGTTTGGTGGCCGGTGGTCGGCTGCTCATCGGCGGTGCCGTGGTCTTGGCGGTGGCGGTCCTGCGCAGGGAGCCGTTCCAACTCAAGCGCAACTGGCGGTTGGTCGCGTTCTCGGGCGCGTGCCTGAGTGTTCATTTCCTCAGTTATGTTGCGGCCATCGACCGCACGTCGCTGGCCCACGCCATCACACTGGTCTATCTGTCGGTGCCGGTGATTGCGGTTCTGTCCTGGTCGCTGTTTGGGGAAGCATTGTCCCGCCTGCAATGGCTCGGGGTGGGGCTGGCCCTGGCCGGCCTGGCATTGTTGACCGGCTTTGAACCGATGCTCTCGCCCGGGATGCTGATTGGGGATGCGTGGGCCGTGATCTGTGCGATTACCTTTGCCGTCTATTCGCTGGCGGGACGCCGGCGCGGGGCGGACATGGGTTTGCTGGCCTACGCCGGCAGCGTATACCTGGTGGCTGGAGCGATGGCTCTGCCGTTCGCAGCCGTTGCCTTTGTGCCGGGACCCGTGTCGGGTGCCGCCTGGGCCAGCGTGGTCGGTGCCGGACTGTTGCCCATGGCTGCCGGCCACACCTTCTACAACGCGGCCCTGAGACTGACCAGTGCCACGGTGGTCAACCTGATTGCCATGCAGGAAGTTGTGTTCGCCGTGGTCCTGGGCGCGGTGCTGTTCGCGGAATCCCCGACTCCGACGACCTTGGCCGGGATCGCGTTGACACTGGGAGGGGTGGCCATGGTGACCGGGGTTGGAGGGCGGGGCACTGCCACATGAATGATCCGGTATCGGTTGGCCCGGATGGCATCCCGCGTTGCACGTGGGCGAATGCCAGCGCCAGCCTGCGGGCGTACCACGACGAGGAGTGGGGCGTGCCGGTGCACGACGATGTGGCCCTCTTCGGCAAACTCGTTCTGGACACGTTCCAGGCGGGCCTCTCCTGGCGCGTGATCCTGGACAAGCGGCCGGCCTTCCTGGAGGCGTTCGACGGCTTTGATCCGGTCAGGATGGCCCGTTACAACGAGCGCCGGATTGCGGACCTCATGGACAATGGGGGGATTGTTCGCAACCGTGCCAAAATACACGCCGCCGTCAACAACGCACAAGCCTACCTGGATCTTGTGGACCGCGAGGGAGCCTTTCGTCCATGGCTGTTCCTCTGGACGGGCGGGCAGCCCCTGCTCGACGGCTCCTGCCCCGCCACTTCGCCGGAGTCGGAGGCAATGTCGCGGGCCCTGAAGGAGGCCGGCTTCAAGTTCACGGGACCGACCGTCTGCTACGCCTTCATGCAGGCGACCGGATTCGTCATGGACCATCCACCGGGCTGTTGCCGGCGGGAGGCCTGCGTGGCTTTGATGCAGGCGTAACGGGCTGTTCTCAACACCCGGCCTGCGTGAACGCGCGGGCCCGGACGGTCCGACTGGCGTCAACCGGCCTCGGTCAACAGGCTGGAGAGCCGATTGTATTCCCTGATCAACGAGTCGACCTTGCGCTTGTAGGCGAGCAGATCCCTCCGGCCTTCAATCTCGGCTGGCGATCGGGCCTTGAAATTCGACAGGGAATCGCTCAGGCCTGCATCCTCTTCCAGCGGTGTTGGAGGGCTGCTGCCGTGCTCCTGAATGAACTTGATGGTGCTGACATCGTATTCGCTGACATCGTCGTGCAGGTCTCTCAACTCGTCGCAGGTCACATCCGGGAACGGAAGCTGGTTCAACACTTCGTAGGCGCGGTTGAAACGCCTGCGCTGGCGTTGGATTTCCTCGAGCACTCTGGCACTTTCCTCGCATTGGCGCGGCAAACGGGCTGATCAAGTATAAATTGGCATGGCCTGCAAAGTTGAACAATGGGCCGGAAGGACGGCTGTGCAATGTCAACAAAACCGGCGGCCACGCGATGACCTTTAGGGTGCCCTTCCAGGTCCGGGCCACGTGTGGACAGGCCCGGTGCGGCCGACTGGAAACCGCCCACGGGGTCGTGGAGACGCCGGCTTGGGCGCCGGTCGCGACCCAGGCTGCGGTCAAAACCCTGGACATGCGGGACGTGGCCGCAACCGGAACGCGTTGGCTACTGGCCAACGCCTACCATCTGTTTCTGCGGCCGGGGCACCTGCGCATCTCGGAGTTGGGCGGGTTGCACCGGTTCATGGGCTGGTCCGGTGCCGTACTGACCGATTCGGGCGGGTTCCAGGTGTTCAGCCTGGCCCACCAGCGACGGGTTGAGGAGGGTGCCGTGGTATTCAAGTCCCACCTGGACGGCCGGACTGTGCGGTACACCCCGGAACTGGCCGTGGAAATCCAGGAAGCCCTGGGTTCCGACATAGCCATGGTGCTGGACGAGTGTGCGGATCCGCGGGACCGCGACGGCCTGCTGCACGCCCTCGAGGTGACCCACCGCTGGGCCCACCAGTGCCGTGCGGTACACGGGCGGCCGGACCAGGCCCTTTTCGGCATCGTCCAGGGCGGCGTGTTCGAGGACCTGCGTCTGCGCAGTGCGGCAACCCTGACGGCCATGGACTTCGCCGGCTACGCCATCGGCGGGTTGGCCGTGGGCGAGACCAAGGAGGAGATGTACCGCACCCTGGCGTTCACCTGTCCGGCCCTGCCCGAGGATCGGCCGCGCTATTTGATGGGCGTGGGAGCCCCGGAGGACGTGGTCGAGGCGGTCTGGCTCGGTGTCGATCTGTTCGACAGTGTGATGCCGACCCGGCTGGCGCGCAACGGCGCGGTTCTGCATCCCGAGGGACGCCTCAACCTGCGCAACGCCGCCCACGCCGAGGATGCCTCCCCCATCCACGATGAGTGCCGCTGCTACACCTGCCGTACCTGCTCGCGGGCCTACCTTCACCATCTTGTCCGTTGCCGCGAAATCTCCGCCTTGCGGCTGTGTACGCTGCACAATGTTGCCTTCATGCAAACCCTGATGCAGGACCTGCGGGATGCCATCGGTCGCGGAGACCTGGACGCGTTTCGCGCGGAGTTCCATGGCCGCTACCGCATTGCGGACCAGGCTGCCCGCCACGTGCAGCGCCGTCTGTGGCTGGCCAGTCAGGAAAGCAGGCACCGGTAGGCGGGAACCATGCCCGAAATCCTTGACCATGAACTGGTACAGGCCCTGATCCTGGGCCTTGTCCAGGGCCTGACCGAATTTGTTCCGGTTTCCAGCAGCGGCCACCTCGTGTTGCTGCCCGCCCTCCTGGGTTGGCCCACACCATCCCTGCTTATGCTAACCGTGCTGCACCTGGGGACCTTGACGGCCCTGGTTCTGGCCTATCGCAAGGACATGGCGGCGATCCTGGCCGGAATGTTCCGCTCGCTGCGCGAGCGACGCATGGTTGACTACGCGGCCAGGGACGGATGGTTCCTCCTGCTGGCGACGATCCCGGCCGGCCTTGCCGGTCTGGTGGTGGAACCCTTCGTCTCGGACATGTTGGACAAACCGGTCCTGGCAGCCTGGGGCTTGATCGGGACCGCATGTCTGCTGGGCGGGGGCGAACTGGCGGCCTGGCGCCGGGAACACACGCGCTACATCGAGGAGATGGGCTGGAAGGATGCCGCAGCCATGGGCCTGGCGCAGGCCGTGGCCCTCATCCCCGGTGTCAGCCGCAGCGGTGCCGTGATGGCAACGGGACGGCTGCTGGCCTTGGACAGGGCCGGCGCCGCCCGTTTCGCCTTTCTGCTGGGCGCGCCCGTCATCGCGGCCGCGGGGGCCAAGGAACTGCTGGGCGGGGACTTGACGGCGACCGGCCAGGGTTGGGCCCTGTTCGCCGCCCTGGCCGTTGGTTTCCTGGCCAGTGCGGCAGCCGGATGGCTGGCCATCAAGGTCCTGCTGGCCTATCTGCGGCACCGCACGCTGTGGGTGTTTGCAATCTGGTGTCTGGCTGTGGGGTTGGTTTTGATCAGGGTGTTGCCGGGAATGGTGTAACCGGGCTGGCTGCCGCGCGATCGCTCCCGGCCTGTGTTCGGAATGGGCGAGACATTGACTTGTCCCACCGAACGCGGGTGCTATAATCAGCCCGCGGGTGTGCCCCGGCGAGACAGGGACTTCGGCCCCTGCCCGCCAAAAAACTGCACTCGGCCGGTGGGCTTTCGGGCTGTCCGGAGTTGATAGACGCTGCAAGTGGGGGGAGTTCTCCCGCTTTTTCTTTGTAAGAGGGTGTTTCGCGAAGGCTGGTCCACAGCCGGGGATGCAGAAAGGCGATGAACAAGGAACTGGTAGCCGGAATCAAGGCCGTTGCCGCCGAGCGGGGCCTGGATGCCAACATCATTTTCGAGGCGATCGAGGCCGCCCTCGTGTCCACCTACAAGAACAGGGACGGAGTGCTGTCGAACGTTGTCGCCAGCATGAATCGCCACACTGGCGAGTTCCAGATGTTCGCCGAGAAGGAAGTGATGGGCGACGACGAATTGGCCGACGGCCTGTTCGATGCCAGGACCATGATCAGCGAGTCGGACGCCCAGGCCTACGGCGAGGTGGAAATCGGGGACTTGGTGCGCATCGAGTTCTATCCGGAGGATATCAGCCGGGTGGCCGTGCAGACCGCCAAGCAGGTCATCCTGCAACGGATCCGGGAAGCGGAACGGGACATCATCTACCAGATGTTCAAGGACCGGGTGGGCGAGGTCGTCAGTGCCCAGGTGCGCAGCGTGGATGCCCACGCCAAGACCGTGGCCGTGACCATGAATGATCGTTCGGAGTTCGTGCTCAAGCGCGACGAGCAAATCCCCAACGACCGGTTGCGGCGCGGCGACTACGTCAAGCTGTACGTGGAACGGGTGGAGAAGGACAACCGCGGCCCCTACGTCAAGCTTAGTCGCACGCACCGCAACCTGTTGCGCCGGCTTTTGGAGCAGGAAATCCCCGAACTGCGCGAAGGGACCATCGAAATCAAGAACATCGTGCGCGAACCGGGCGCGCGCAGCAAGGTGGCCGTCATCGCCACGATTGAACACATCGACGCCGTCGGCGCCTGCGTCGGCATGAAGGGCAGTCGCATCAAGAACATTGTCAACGAGCTGGCCGGCGAGCGCATCGATGTGGTGGAGTGGAGCGACGAGCCGCACACGTTCATCGTCAATGCCATCAGTCCCGCCAAGGCGACCGGCGTCATCCTGCATGAGGAAGGCGAACATCCGACGGCCACCGTGGTTGCGGCCGACGATCAGCTGAGTTTGGCCATCGGCAAGTCCGGGCAGAACGCACGGCTGGCCGCCCGCCTGACCGGATGGCGGATCGACATCAAGAGTGAAAGCGACGCCCAGGCCGAGGGCATCGATCTGTTCGAGCTGCAGCAGAACATGATGAAGCACGATGAACTGGCCACCGCCAACCGCCGCTTGGCCGGAAGGCAAGCGCCCGGCCTGGATCCGCTGGACTTGGCCGCGAAGCGCCTGTCGGAGCAGGATTCCCCCGACATCCTGCAGGACGCCCTCCAACGCACGCGCAGCGACCAGCCGCAGGCGGATGTCTTCGAGGAAAAGTGGCGGGAGGCGCAGGAGCAGCTGCCGTCGCTGGAGTCGCCCACCGGTGAGGATGCGGAGGACATTTTCCGCCAGGCGGCCCAGAAGGCCCTCAGTGAAATGTCCTACGAGGAATACACCGAACGCAAGGAAGCCGGCTTGGACGAATCGGAGCCGGAGGTTGAGGAACCCGCCGTTTCCGAGGAACCCGCAACGTCCATGACTGCCGACATGCTGCGTGCCCGCCGGAAGGCCGAAGGGCGCAGCGGCCCGCTCAATCTCGACGAGATCGAGGTCCCGGCGGAACTCCTGGCCAGCTACATGGAAGCGGAGGCGGCCCGCGGGGATGAAGAGGAATCTGAGACAGGCAGCCGTGGCCAGCGGCGGGAACCACGGCGTGGGGATTCACCGGATGCCCGACGTTATGAAGATCTCATGGACGAATAGGATGGCGGTGTCCAATTCACGGATGCGGCGTCCCCGCCGCCATCCCCAGCGGACGTGCATTGCCTGCCGTCGGGTGCAGGCCAAGCGCACGCTGGTCAGGCTGGTGCGGACTCCGGAAGGGGTGTTGGTGGACCCCAAGGGAAAAATGAACGGTCGCGGCGCCTACATCCACGCAAGCCGATCCTGCGGGACGCGGGCCATGGGATTGGATCGCGCGCGCAAGGGCCGGCTGCCGGTTGAGACGGCGCTGAAGACCAGTCTGACGCCAACGGACAGGATTCGGCTGGAGGAGTGGACCCGTTCCCTTCCGGCGGAAGAGGCGACGCCGGCCCCCTCCGGGGAGGGATAAGGGTTCCTCGTCCGATGGAACACATCATTGCCCGCGGCCGTTTTCGGACTGCGGGTGTCGGCGGAAGCAAGTGAAGGATGAACAGAGCATGAGCGATGATGGTTTGACTGCCAACAGCGAAGAAATGGAGGTCGTCTACTTGGACGAGGGTCCGATCGTGGTCCAGGAGCTGGCGGGGGCGGTGAACCGCAGTTCCATGGATTTGCTCAAGGTTCTTGTCTACTATGGTCAATACAAGCCGATTTCGGCCGAGATTGACTGGGATCTGGCGACGCTGGTGTGCGAGGAGCTGGGCATAGATCTCCGGGCCCACGGAGACGATGCCGTGGAGCCGTCGGAGGAGGAGGAACCCGCGGATGAAACCGCTCCTGCCGTCAGCCACAAGGTGCGCAGCCGGATGCAGGGCATTTGGGCGGCCGAGCCGAAAGACAGTCTTGAGCCGCGCCCGCTCGTGGTAACCGTTCTGGGACATGTGGACCACGGCAAGACCACGCTCCTGGACACCATTCGCAAGTCCAGCGTCGTGGATTCGGAAGCGGGTGGCATCACGCAAAGCATCGGTGCCTACCAGGTGGTCCACTCTTCCGACGGCGAGGAAGTCCGCATCACCTTCATTGACACCCCCGGTCACCAGGCGTTTACACAGATGCGCGCCCGCGGCGCGGAGGTGACGGACCTGGTCATACTGGTGGTGGCGGCCGACGACGGCCTGATGCCCCAGACCCAAGAGGCCATCGACCATGCCCGGGCGGCCGAGGTGCCCATCATCGTGGCCGTCAACAAGGTTGACCGGCCCAACGCCAACGTCAACAACGTTATGAACCAGTTGTCCAATAACGGCCTTGTGCCGGCCGACTGGGGCGGCGAGGTGCACATGATCCCCCTCAGTGCCCTCAACGGAGACAACGTCGACGACCTGCTGGACACCATCCTCCTGATGACGGACGACCTGGCTCCGACAGCCAATCCCAAGGGACAAGTGGCCGGCACGGTACTCGAGGCCCATGTCGACCGCCAGCAAGGCGTTACCACGAACATCCTGGTACAGAACGGGACCCTGGCGCAGGGCGACACCGTGGTCATCGGCGAGACCTGGGGGCGCATCAAGGCCATGTCCGACCAGGACGGTGGGCGCATCAAGAAGGCCGGTCCCTCGTCTCCGGTTCAGGTTCTGGGGATCTCGGATCCACCGGAGGCCGGCGAGATGTTCAAGGTCGTCGGCAGCAAAAAGAAGGCCGAGCAGCTGATCAACAGCCGCATCGCCGAACGCCAGAGCGTCCGGCCGGACGAGACGGTCCAGCCTCAGACCCTTGAGGATCTGATGGCCCTGCTGGAAAAGGGCGACGACGAGGATGTCAAGAAGCTGCAGGTTGTGGTCAAGGCGGATGTCCAGGGCAGCCTGGAGCCGGTCGTGTCGTCGCTGCAGGGGATCAACCATCCCGAGGTCCAGATCGAAGTGCTCCGGTCGGCCGTGGGCAACGTGACCGAAAACGACGTGATGCTGGCGGAGGCCAGCACGGTGCCCGTCGTGATTCTGGGCTTCAACGTATCCTCCGAACCGACTGCGGAACAACGGGCCCGCACATCGGGAGTGGACATCCGAACCTATGACATCATCTACCACCTGATCGAGGATGTTGAGAAGGCTCTGAACGGCATGCTGGCGCCCAAGTTCGAAGAGGTCGTGATTGGCCAGGCTCAGGTTCGCCAGGAATTCCCGGTCAAGGGTGGCGTGGCCGCCGGCTGCATTGTGATCGACGGGATTGTCCGCAACCAAGCACTGGTCAAATTCCTGCGTTCCGGACAGCCCGAGCGGCTGACGCGGGTGACGGAACTGCGCCGCTTCCGCGATCGGGTGGACACCGTGCAGTCCGGACAGGATTGCGGCATCCGGCTGGAGGATGTCGACAGCTTCCGCGACGGTGATCTGATTGAAGTGTACGAGGAGCGCCAGGCTCCCGTTGCCTGATGCCAACCATTCGCCAAGCCCGACTGGCCGGTCTCGTGCGCACCGAGATAGTAGCCTTGGTGGAGCAGGAACTTCAGGATCCGGCCTTGGAAACCGTACGGATTCGCGGGGTTGAGCTCTCGCGGGATCGGCGCACCATCAGGGTCAAGGTGACCCATGACGACGATGCGGTTTCGGAAGAGAGCGTTCTCCAGGCGCTGCGCCGCGCGCGCGGCTGGTGTCGGCGGGAACTGGCGGAGCGCCAAGTGATGCAGCGGGTGCCGGAGCTGCGCTTCGATTACGACCGGGAGGCACGGTCGGCCCGGCGCGTCCTGGACCTGCTGGACAGTCTGGACCTGGACCATGCCGACAATGATGCCTAGGCGAGTGCCCGACGTTCTGGCCGAAGCGGACCGCATTCTGTGTCTGGCACACCGGGAACCGGACGGGGACGCGTATGGCAGCTTGCTTGCCCTGCGTTGGATTCTCGAGGCGGTCGGCAAGCAGGTGGTGACCGGGATCGACGGCCCTCCGGACCAGACTTACCGGTTCCTGCCTGGGTACCAGGGAGTTCGCACACCGGATCGCATCCAGGGCTCGTTCGACCTGGTGGTGATTGCGGATTGTTCCAGTGTCGACCGCATTGGCGGGTTTCAGGATCTGGAACAGTTGAAGCAGCTGCCCTGGCTGGTGATTGATCATCATCCGACCAATGAACAGTTCGGGACACCGGGCCTCAACTGGGTGGATGCGTCGTGCCTGTCCACCTGCAATCTGGTCCTGCAGCTGACGGAGGCCCTGGGTTGGCCGCTTTCCGCCAACGCCAAGAAGTGCCTGTTGGTGGGCATGCTGACCGATTCACTCTGTTTCCGCATCAAGGGCGTGGATCAGACCTTCATGCGGGAAGTCATGAAGGTGATGGGGCCCGACAGCTACGACTTCCAGTATGTCGTGTCGCGCACCTTGGCGTTCATCACCCGCGAGGAACTCCAACTGCAGAGCCGGCTGTTGTCCCGGATGCAACTGGACGACGGGGTCCTCTGGGTCGGCATGACCAGCGATCAGGCTACCGGACCGCAGGGGGAGCGACTCAAGACGCGGGGCATCATCCAGCGTCTGGCCGAAGTCGACGAGGCGCGCGTGGCGGTTCTGTTTAGGGAAGCGGAAGCGGATGACGGCCGGACCGAGGTCAAGTGCAGCCTGCGTTGCGACCCGGACCTGGACGTCAGCCGACTGGCCCTGGATTTGGGCGGCGGAGGGCACCAGCTGGCTGCGGGTTGCAAACTCGCCGGCTCCCTGGATGCCGTTGTGCCGGAAGTGATTGCCCGGATCAAGGATCAGGTCCTGGGATTGCCGGTCGGTGGCTCGTAGTTGCCGTTGACCGGGCCGGCCGGGCAACCTGTCATGCTGGGTGAACCATCCGGTCTGCTGTTGCTGGACAAGCCCGGGTTGGGCGATCCCCCGGTTTTTCCGGAGCAGCCCGACAGGCTGCCGACGAGCCACGATGCGGTGCAGCGGGTGCGTCGGCGCTTCGGCCTCCGGCGCGTGGGCCACACGGGTACCCTGGATCCCTTCGCGAGCGGTCTGCTGGTGATCTGTCTGGGTCGGGCTACCCGGCTTGCCGAGTATTATCAGGGTCAGCCCAAGACCTACCGGACCGTGTTCCGCTTTGGCCTGCGGACGGATACGGATGACATTACCGGCACCCCCCTGGAGGAAGGGCCGGCGTCGGCGGTCACCGAATCCCGTCTGGCGGCGCTCATGCCGAAGTTCACCGGGTGGATTGAACAGATTCCTCCGGCCTTTTCGGCGAAGCACATCGACGGCCAAAGGGCTCATCGCATCGCCCGTTCGGGCGGGCGGGCCGAATTGCAGGCCCAGGCCGTTCATGTGGCCGCCTTGGAGGCGCTGTCGCCGGTGCAGGACGGATGCTGCGAATTCATGGTGACCTGTTCGGCCGGAACCTACATTCGCAGTCTGGCCCGCGACATGGGGCTGGCGCTGGGGGTCGGGGGGACCGTCGTGTCCCTGCGCCGGGTGTCCCTCGGCTCGCTCCGGGTCGCGGATGCGATTCCGCTCGTCGAACTGGAAGGGGATTCCCCACTGCCGGAACTTGCCGATGCCGGTTTCGGCCTGGCTTGGCCGCGCCTGGTCTGCGATGCGGACATGCGGCTGCAGTTCGGCCAAGGCAGGGAGGTGGAGGTGTCGGACGCACCCAGCCAACTGCGGGAAGGCGAGATGGCGTTGGCCGTGGACATCGAGTGCCGGACACTTGGTGTGGTGCGGTGCACGCAGGCCGCGGGTGCCCGGATGAGGTTCCGGACGCGCAAATGGTTGGCGCCTGTCTGAATCCCGACGCATCCATATCCCTGGCCCAATTCATGGATCTTTCCGGCGTTTCCCATGTGCGGGATGTGCGCTCCCTGTCGCTGAACCGGCCATCCATCGTGGTCATCGGCAAGTTTGATGGAATGCACATCGGCCACTGCGGCATTTTTGCCGAAGGGATAAGGCGCCGCGCCCGGCTGCGGGAACAGCCCGATGCGGCGGATGCCCGGCTGGTGGCCATCACCTTCGATCCCCTGCCCACCGTCTACTTCAACCCGGACGGTGGCCTGAAGATGCTGTCTTCGCCCGAGGAACGGGTCCTGCTGGCTCGTCAGCAGGGGGCGGATCACTGTGTGGTGCAAACGTTCGACCGGCACACGGCGGAGTTGTCCGCAGAGGAGTTCGTGGGCCTGCTGGTCCGGCACCTGAGGATGGCCGAGTTGGTCATCGGAGAGGATTTCGCGTTGGGGAGGAACCGTACAGGCACCCCCGGTGCGTTGCGGAAACTGGGGCGCACACTGGGGTTCGAGGTCACGACCGTCCCGGACGTGCGGCGCGACGGGGCCGTGGTGCGCAGCGGCACCATCAGGGATCTGCTGCAGCGCGGCGACGTGGAGCGAACCGCGCAGCACTTGGGGCGCAGTCCCTTCGTGGCCGGCATCGTGGTTGAGGGGGTGAAGCTGGCCCGCAGGCTGGGCTTCCCCACCGCCAACCTGCAACCGATTCCCGATCGCCTGTATCCCAAGACCGGTGTGTACGCTACGCGCAGCTGGGTGCCCCACCCGGTGCGCGCCTATCCCAGCGTGACCAACATCGGGTACCGGCCCACTTTCGACGGGACCGAGTTCAGGGTTGAATCGCACTTGTTGGACTTCCCGCCGGAAGGCGAGGACGGCAATCTCTACGAACAACGGATTGCCGTGGAGTTTGTGTCCCGGCTGCGGGACGAAACCCGTTTCTCCGATGTTGAGGAGCTGTGCCGCCAGGTTCAGAGCGACATTGGCGCGGCGCGCGCACGGCTGACGGGCACCGCGCCCGCTCCGGAGCAGGCGGCGTTGCTGCGGAATCTGATTCGGTACCTGAACCGCTGAGTTCAGGGGGGCGTCTCAGGGGGTCTACGCCTGGATCTCACTTTCGTTGCCGGTTTTCGCCACGCGTATCACGTGGTCCACCCGGGCCTCGAACGCATTGTCATGGCTGATGACGATCAGCTGGGGCACTTGTCGGGTTGTGTTCAGGCGTGCCGCCAGTTCCGACCGGCGGTCCTCATCGAGGTTGGCGGTCGGTTCGTCGAAGAAGGCGAAACCGACCGTGCTTAGTTCCTGCAGCATGGCCAGATTGACGGCCAGGGCTGCGGTCATCTGCTCGCCGCCCGACAATTGACTGAAGGCGCGCTCGCGTCCCAGGACCTTGAGGGTGATGTCGAAAGTCTCGCCCCAGGTCAGTTCGGCGGTGGCGGAGTTGGTAAGTTCCTGGTGGATGGCGTTTGCCCCTAGGCTGATACGCCGGTTCAACATCCGGGTCATTAGGGGTTGCATGTCCCGAATGGCGTGGCGCATGGCCTCCAGGTCGGATTCGCGTTGTTCCCAGGCGGCATGCTCGGCCCGTTGGGCGGCCAGCCGGTCATCAAGGGCCTTCAATGCTTCCAGGTGCGCGTCCAACGTGTCCAGTCGTTGGTGGGCCTCCTCCAGACGTGTCCAACGATCCCGGGCATCCAGTTCCTGCTGCCGTACCTCTGCCTGGTGCAAAACATGGGCATGCTCATCGTAGGCAACCATACAACTGTCGAGTTCGGCCGTGGCGGCCGCGAGATGGGTTTCCTGTGCCTGCGCCTGCTCCTTCAGGTCACGGTGCCGTGTCTCGCGTGTCGGCTTCTGTGCCGCGGCCCTTTCATTCTTCAGAACCTCTTCGTAGGCCTGGCGGGTTGAGTCCAGGTCCACGGTCAGGGAAGCTTCCCTTTCCTCAAGGTCCGACCAAGGAGCCAAGTCCGTTTCCAGCGACTGCAATTCGGCATCCAATGAGGCGATGTTCGCTTCCAGCCTGGTGGTTTCGGCTTCGATTTCGCTGCGTGCGTCGATCTGCCTCTGGTTGTCCCGGTACGCAGCCCAATCATTGCCAAGATTGGCCAGCTCCGCCTTGATTGCCTGAAGCTGCTGCTCCTGTTCCTCGCGCTCCGTCAACTGCGCCTCAATCCGGTGAAGTTCGCTCCGGGCCATCTTCAGGTCCGATTGCGCCTGCAACAGTTCCGTCTCGTCCGGCATCCCGGCCATGGTGGCTTGGAGGCGATCAAGTGCGGTTTCGACCCGCCGCGCAGCCTGCCGGTTGTCCGCCAGTTCCCGGTCCAGACGGGACACCTGGCCTTGCAGATCCTGCTCCTCTGCCTCGGCTTCGGCCACCAGGCCCAGCCAGAGAGCCTCTTCGATCGGCTGATTGCAGACGGGACACAGGTGGACCGGTTCCCCCGCCTGGTCGTCAGGCGCCTTCAGCATGGAGAGTTGCCGGTGGATCTGTGCAAGCCGATGGTCGGCAAGCTCCGACTGCTGTTGCCGGCGGCGGGTTTGTTCAGCCAACCTATCCCGCGCTTCCTCTAGTTCCTGCACCTCGGCCAGTGCCTGCCGCCTCCCATCCAGGCCCGACGTCAGTTCCTCGACATGAGCCTGCCCGTGGTCCACTTCGTCTTGTGCCAGGGATCCGGCCTGCCGCAGGTCGCCCGTCGATCCGACACCGTGCTCCAGGGCAATGCGTTTCTGGTCCAGGGTTTCGTATTGCCGGGCCGCGTCGGCCAGCAGGGACTGCCGGTTCGACAGTTCGTCGAGGTGCCGGAGTTGGCTGCACTTCCGGGCCAGTTGATCCCGGCCGGCACCACGCCGTTCGTCCAACAGATCCTTGCGCCGCAGGAGATCCCTCATGGTTCTCAGGTCGTGCGTCAGCCGGTCAAGCTTCTCCCGGGTCTCCAGGTATCGATCGTGTCCCCCTCGATTGGCTTCGACAATCTGCAGGGCATCGGTGCTGCGTCGAAGTTCCTCGCCGGCCGTCTCCAGCTGTTGGCGAATTGTTGTGAGTTCGTGTTGGGCCCGTCCATGCCGGTCCTTGGCCTCCTCAAGCTCGCGCTTCGCCAGTTCGAATGCCTTGGAGATTCCGGCCAGCGTCCGCAGACGATGCCGGATTGCCTCCGCTTCCTCCGCGAGGCTGGCCAGGGTTAGGGAAAGTGTCTGCTGTTCCAGTTCCAGGACTTCCCGGTTCTCAAGCCGCACCTCCCATCGGGCGATCTCGGTGGCAAGTTCGTTGATTCGGTTCCCGATCACCCCTTTGGGACCATTTGCCTGTCCCAGGCGCGTGAACGCCTCCTTGTACTTCTCCACTTCAAGGAGGGGACTGAAATGGGCCTGGCGGGGGGCCCTGGTCAACCTGAAGGGCCGCGCGAACTCCCCCTGTTGAATCCCGATGATGCCCGTGTACAGCAGTTCCAAATCGATCCGGGTATTGCACAGGTCCCGCATGAAGAACCGCACATCCTGGCTTCCCCGGCACACTTCGACATCGCGCGCCAGATTAAACACGAACCAGTCTGCGGACCCGGACTTCCTGAGTTCCCGCACCACCTCGTAGGACGGGCCCTCCCCGTCCTCCGCCAAACCCACGGCAATCGATCCGGACGAGCTGCCTTCCCTCACGAAGTCCGGCTTGCGGCCATCAAGGGAGTCGAACAGGGCATAGCCGATGGCCTGCAGGATCGTCGACTTGCCGGCACCGTTGCGCCCGACGATGGCGTTGACCCCTTCCCTGAATTGGATGTCGGCGGCTCGGTAGGAGCGTATGTTCTCCAGCTTCAGGTGGGTCAGCCTGACCATGTTCAGCCTGTCATCGCGGCACGGGTTTGGCCCAGAATGTCGCAGATGTCGTCGCCCGTTCCCTCGTTGAGACCGGCATCCATGACTTCAAGGGTTGCATTCGTCCAGTGGGTCAGGTCCTGGCCGAAGTCGGGATGGGATTCAAGCAGACCTTCCAGGACTTGTTCCTCAAGGTCGCGCCGGCTCATGTGCTCGACTTCGTCGAAGGCGGCGGTTCCGGGCGGAAGGGCGCGATTCGAGACGCGGCACAGCAGTGGATTCAGGACCCCGCGCCCCAGTTCCTCTATGTGGTGGGCGTCCACCAACCCTGGTTCAAATCGGCTCGTGCCAACCAGCGCGATGCTCAGGATCGGCTGCTTGACGTCATCGTCGGGGTCGCACTTGGCCCGTTCCCCGATCAGGAAATCCTCGATCTCGGCGTAGAGCTCCTCCGGACCATGGATGCGGGCAAGGCTGAAAGCCTTGTGCACGAAGGGACGCCTGGGACATGCCAGGTGGTCAACCCGGTGCTTGGGGTCGGCATCCGTGTCGACGGTCACCACATAGATCCCGCCGGCTTCCTCGTGCGCCAGGTCCTGGCTGGTCAACTCCAGGCTGCCGGGATTGAACAGCCAATTGCCTTCGTCGAACTTCATGTGGTAGTGCCCCAGGGCCACGTAGTCAATCCTTGACCGCAGACCCCGCAGGCCGCTCATACTGACGTTGCTTGATGTCCGCTCCCGCGTGCGTCCGTCAACGCCGGCATGCGACATCAAAATTGTGTAGTCGGGTTTATCGCCGGAATGTTCGGCAATGAATCCCTCGAACCGTTCCAGCACCGTCCGTGTGGCCGCGCCGTTGAACCCGATGCCGTATACGCGCACGCCCGGGATGGGCTCGGCGCAATGGCCCATGCGATGCCCGTCGCAGGCCAGCAAAGGTGCCACACCGGCATCAAGCGGTGTGGCATCCAGCAGATAGACCAAGCGATTGGTTTCCGCCAAGGCGTTCACCCAGCCGAATCGGGTCCGGTAGGCCCGATACCGCGGCAGGTCGTGGTTGCCTTCGATCGCCAGACACGGGATTCCGGCATCCTGCAGAACCTCAAGGTGGGTAACCGCGTTGTTGAACGTTATCGCCTGGAGGTTGGAACCGGACTGGAACAGATCCCCGGCCAAAAGCACGAAGTCCACCTGCTTGGCAACAGCCTGGTCGATGGCCCAGCGGAAGGCGTCGTCAAAATCCCACTCCCGCTCCGTGTGACCGTACTGCCGGAAACCCAGATGGGCATCCGCCATGTGCATGAATTTGAATTTCACGGCCGGAGGCGAAATCTTCGATGCGCGGCCGGTTCACGTCGCTCCGGCGTCAGTTCGCAACGCATGGTGTCCAGGGACGGCTTGATCCGCAAGCCCATGGCCGTCAGGCCTTCGACTGCCTGGCGGTGATCGGCGTCCACCTGCACGTGGATCCGGCAGTGGTCCTGCGCAGCCATCAGCCCGGCCAAGGTGTCGAGCATGCCGTCCTCGTACTGGCCGTACTGCTGCGGCCTGGTCCACCAGGAAACCTTGTGCATGCGTTTCCAGTGGGCCGACCGCAGGACGATGGCCGTGGCCAGTCGTTCGGTGCCCAGGCGAATGCCGAACCGCGTGACGGACGAAACGCCCAGCGTTTCCCCCAGCCATTCGCCTGCCCGGCGCGGCCAGTCATGGACAAAGTCGCCCGGTCGGATGGGATGCCACCACTGCATGTGGCCGCCCACCTGAACCCTTGCCAAGTCGAGCATCTGCTGCCATTCCTCACCGGACAGGGCGGAGATGGGAGCCGGGTTTCTCGGTCGCGGGCCGATCTGCAACGGCAACCTGCCTTCCAGGTCCGCCATGCCGCCCAGGCGCTTAAATCCCTGTTTGGTGTACAGGTTGCGCGCAGGAAGATTGTCCGTCCGCACCTGCAACACGGCATGCTTGGCGCCAAGGGTGCGCAGATTGTCCGTGGCGGTTTGCACCAGCCTGCTGCCAATCCCCTGTCGCTTGTGCGACGCGGCGACGGCCACGTTGGCCAATTGCCAGCGGTGCCCGAAGGAGTCCAGTTTTTGCATGGACACGTTCCCGACAACCCGGCCGCGGTCAACGTAGACAAACCCGTCGAACATCCGCATGAAGCTGAAGAGGTTCGCGGGTTCCGAACGCAGGAAGCTGTGCAACCGGCTGTACAGTCCCGCGTTGTGCAACGGCCTTGAGCCGGTCTCCCTCAGTTCCTGCGCGAACGCTTCCCGGACCAGCTCGGTGACCTGGGGAAGGTCACGGCCGACGTCGAACGGCCGAATGCCGGTGGCCATGTCGGCCCGGCCGGCGTTGAGATGGGTTGACGTCATGGCGGAACCGGATCCCTTCGGCGGGGCAGGCTGCTACGCTGCGACCCGCACCATCGCCGGTCGCAGCACTTTGTCGCGGATCCGGTACCCGGTCCGCATGACTTCAATGATCTCTCCCGACTCGTGGTCTTCGCTGGGAATCTGTTGCATCGCCTCGTGCTGGTTGGGATCAAACTGTCCGCAGGGCTCCATCGGCTCGATGCCGGCGTTCGCCAGGATCCCCTGGATCTTCCCGTGTATGTGCTGAACCCCCTGCAAGAAGGACTCGCCGTGATCGCGCACTTCGGCCGGCACGTTGCCCAGGGCCAGCTCGAGGTCGTCGAGGACCGGCAGAAACCTCTCGGCCAGGGACTGCGAAGCGTTGTCAATGCGCTCCTGCGCCGTGCGGTCCAGCCGCTTGCGTGCATTTTGGAACTCCGCCGCCATGCGCTGGATCTCGCGTTGGCCGGCCTCGACCTTGGCGTCGAGGGTTTCCGTTTCCTCTTCCAGCTGGGCGATGCGACGGTTGCGGCTGTCCAGCTCGGTTTCCAGATCCTCCCGGGTCCAGTCCGCCCATGGGCTTGCCTCCGCCGCCGGCAACTCCGGTTCCCCTTCCTGGGCGTCCGCAGGCGCGGCGACGGCCGCGTCGGGCTGGCTTGGTTCGTCCGTGAGCTCGTGTTCTGAAGTGGTCTTGGTTGTATCCGACATCGGTTCCTTGCCATTGGCGACAATCGTCGAAGCAGCATTTCGGTCCACAGGAGGCGGATTCAGGGCGCAATGACCTCGGGCAGGAGGTCGTCGCTTCTGGTTTCCCGCACGCGGGCACTCATGAGCGCCGCCATGAAGCGCACCGTGCCCATATTGTAGCGATAGGCCATGCGGACGGGGCCGACCACGCCTACGATGCCGATGGCCTGGTTTGGGATTCCGTACGCGGACAGCACCAGGCTGATGTCGGCCAGGTCGGACCATTCCTTGCGGTCGTCCCCGGCAATCAGGACGTGGACATCGTCGGGTCGCGGGACGAGCATCAGGATTTCCTCGATGCGCGGGCCCGAATCAAAGACGTCAACCACCTTGCGTACCCTGCGGCTTTCGGCGAATTCGGGGGCATCCAGGATGTGGCCCAGGCCCTGCTGAACGATGGAAGCGGAACCGTCTCCCTCCGAGACCGGCATCAGGTCGCTGACCAGTTGGCAGAACTCCTTGGCGGCCGAGGATGCCTCCAGGGCCTTCTCCTGAATCTGTGCTCGATTCAGGTCCGGCAGCAAGTGGTTCAGCTCCGCGCTGATCACGGTCAGATCGGCCTGTGCCATCTTGTCGGGGATGTCCAGCATGCGCTGGCACACATGGCCGTCCTCCAGGACCACGATCATCAGGATCCGATTGTCCTGAACCGATATCAGTTCCACATGACGAAGCCGATGGTTGACATAACGCAGATCGGTCGCCAGCGCCAAGCTGTTGGCCTCCACCGACAGGAGACGGGTGGCCTCCAGCAGCCAACTGGGTGAATGCGCATCGATGGTCTCGAATCTGCGCCGCAGTTGGTTGCGGTGCTCCTTGGGCAGCCGGTGGTTGCCGATGAGGTACAGCACGTAAATGCGATAGCCCAACAGCGACGGCACCCGGCCGGCACTCGCGTGCGGTTTGGTGAGCAGCCCCAGGGCTTCAAGCTGTGCAAGATCGTTGCGGATGGTGGCGGAACTGACACCCAGATTCCGCTCCTTGGCGATTCGCCTGCTGCCGACCGGCTGGGCATGGGCCACAAATTCCTCAACCACGATGCGCAACACTTGGCGTTGCCGGGTTGTCAACGCATCGAATAACTGCTCGTGTTCAATCGCGGTCCCTGAGTGCGAAACCAATGACGTGTCCATGGCAAGGGGCGGTGGCTTGGCGAACGGTGAAGATGGGAAATGGTAGCAAAGGGATGCCGGTCACACAGTCCGGACCGTCGCCCTGTTTCGGGTTGGGGGATAGGGGCTTGCCGCCCAGCTTCCGGCGGACCGGGCCTTGGGCGTCACCCCTTGCGTCCCGCGCGGGCCGGATTCTGCGTCGGGTATCCTCGGGGCGGGACACCGATCGGGACCGGTCCGCGTCAGTAGGCGTCCGGATGGGTCCTGAAGAGAATCTTCCAGGCGGTGACGGCCATGATCTTGAAGTCGAGGCCGATGGACCAGTTTTCAATGTACCAAAGGTCGTACTTGATTCGTTCCTCGATGGAGCAGTCGCCGCGCAACCCATTGATTTGAGCCCAGCCGGTGATGCCGCCCTTCTCCTTGTGGCGCTCCATGTAGTTGGGCACGAACCGGCGGAATTCCTCAACATAGACCGGCCGCTCCGGGCGCGGGCCGACCACACTCATCTCGTTCATCAGGACATTGATGAAATTGGGGAACTCGTCGAGGCTCTTGGAACGGAGGAAACGGCCGATGCGGGTGCGGCGGGGATCGTCCGGTGTCGTCCAACCGGGACCTTCGGTTTCCGCATCCACGCGCATGGACCTGAACTTGAGCATGTCGAAGGGAACGGCGTCCAGGCCCATGCGAACCTGTGTGTGGAAAACCGGGCCCGCACTCTCCAGTCTGATGAGCAGTGATGCGAGCAGGAAGAAGGGGCTTAGAAAGACGAGTGCCGACACGCTGACTACGATGTCGATGGCCCGTTTGACCACCACTTTCCAGCCCTGCAGCGCCACATCCCGCATGGTCAACAGCGGCAGGCCGGACAGATCCCCAATGCTGACCTCCTGCGCCATGATCTGGAACAGGTCGGGAAAGACACGGATCCCAACCTTTTCCTCTTGGCAAATGCTAATGAGGCGGACAATCTCCTCCTGGGACGCCTCCGGCATGCCGATGATGACTTCGTCAATGTCGTGCGCGGCCACCACCTCCGGGATTTCGTCCACCGTGCCCAGAACCGGTACTCCGACCAGCCGGGAGGTTCCGTTGTCGGAGGGAATGGCCCCGGCCACCACGAAACCCAGCTTGGGTGTGCTGCGTACTTTCTGCAGGATGATGGCGGCGGTTTGACCACTGCCGACAAGCAGTACCCGTTGGGCTCCGATCCCCTTGCTCTGGGCCGACCACTGAAACTGGGTGTGGATGATGCGGCCCACGCTGACCAGGAGGGATGTGATGGCCCAGATGAACAGGACGTGCCGGCGATAGACCTCGAAGTCCACCAGCAACATGGTCAGCACGGCCAGCAGCAGCAGTACCAGGATCCCGTTCATGAACAGGATCTTGATGGTTTCGTCCAGATGGAGAATTGGCCTGCGCCGTTGGTACATCCTTCTCCACACAAAGGCCGCCAGCAGGAGCACGGTGTGGACCACCGGCAGCGCCAGCCACTCGTTGAACGGCCCCAGCACCACTTGCGGCCCTTGGCGCGTGGCCAGATGCGCGAGCCAATGACCAATCCACAGGCAACCCACATCGATGGCAACCAAAGTTGCCAGAAACAGAATCTGGACCTGTGTCAGCAAGCCCGGGTGGGCGCGGCGCGGCCCAGGTTGCATGGCAGGATCGCGATTTAATCCGGCAGTTGTACTGGAGGTCATGGTAGAAACCGCATGCCGACAGATGTTCCCGCGCGGATTGCGGGACGGTTGAGGGCCGGGAGACGCCGTTGGCCCGGCATGCTCGCCGACCCGCGGACGGTGCTCCCTGTATAGTGTATTCTCAATGTCCGGCCCGTTTGTGAGCTGGCTTGGATTTCGCACCGGACAGCACAGTGCCATTGTCATTCGCCACAGCCCGCCGGGCCGGCGCGCCCGCAGCGGCCGCGGCCTTTGATGCAGAACCCGGCTGGGACGATTTTGTGGCGGCGCACCCGTCGGGCCATGTGCTTCAGCTCGAGGGTTGGGCCAGGCTCAAGCAGCGCTGGGGCTGGCAGGCGCACCAGCCGGTTCTGGCCGGCGCGGACGGCATGTTCCAAGCTGGCGCCCTGGTGCTGCATCAGCGCAGGCTGGGCCTGTCGCTCGGATATGTGCCCGGTGGCCCGGTGGTGGACTGGAGCAACCCTGCGGACGTGGACGGCATGCGCGCCGGATTGTTGCAGTGCGCGCGCACGCACGGCATGCATGTGGTCAAGATCGAACCTGAGCTTCCGGATTTGCCGGCGCATCGGCGGCAACTGGTCCGACTGGGCTTCAGGCCGAGCAGGCAGACGGTCCAGCCACGCAGCACGATTAAGGTGGATCTTGCCGGCTCCGATGCCGACCTGCTTGGGCGCATGAAGAGCAAGTGGCGCTACAACATACGCCGGGCTCAACGTGCGGGTACCCAAGTCCGGGTGGGTGGTGCCGCGGATCACGAACGGTTCCATGCCCTGATGCAGGCGACCGGTCGCAGACAGGGCTTCGCGCCTCGTTCCCCGGCCTACTTTGAGGCGGCGTTGGAACTGCTGCCGGATCACCTGGAGTTGTTGTTGGCCGATGTGCAGGGCGAGACCGTAGCCGCCGTCGTCCTTGCCCTGTGTGGCGGCTCCGCTTGGTACCTGTGGGGAGCCAGCAGCACCCGGCATCGTCATGCAATGCCCAACTACGCCTTGCACTTCGCGGCCATGCAGCGTGCGCGCGCGGCCGGGGCCGGGACCTACGACCTTGGGGGCATCCCGGATTCGCTCGGCGCGGTGGCTGCCGCCATGCAGGAGGCGCGAAGCCAAGGGGACTGGCCGAACTCGCTGCCGGTGGATTTGGCCCGGTTGCCGCAACGGGACATGTGGACCGTGTACCGGTTGAAGCAGGGATTCGGCGGTCGTATCGAACGGCGAGTGGGGGCCTGGGACCTTCCCGTTGACGAACTGGTCTGGCGCGGCTATGCGATGGCCGTGAACCTACAGGACCAAATTCAACCCGCGTTGTCCGAGGCTCGACGGCACCTGCGCTCAAACCTGGAGACGGGTGGGCCCCGCGGATCCCAGGCCTTGGGTTCGTGCTCCGATGTGGCGGACCCCGTTGCCTGGAACCAGTTGATCATTGGCTGCCGGCGGTCGGGCTGGCAGCAGTCCTGGCAGGCCGGCGAGGCGGCTCGGCAAGTTGGGTGGTCGGTGCGCCGATGGATGCTCAGTTTGGGAAGGGGCCGCCCCGACCATGTGGTGCAGGCCTTGTTGCACAGGCTTGGTCCTTCGCTTCCCGTTTCGGTGGCCGAAGTTCGCGATGGGCCGTGCCTGGACTGGAGTGGGCTGGCGGAGACTGCAGGGGTGCTGGAGTATTTGGAGCACCTTCTGACCGGGGAAGATTGTGTCGGAATTCGCATCAGTCCCCCGGTCCCGACGAACTCGGCGGTGGGCATGTCTGTCTTGTCCCACCTCGAAGCCAACGGGTGGCGGTCGGTTGCCCCTGGCCGGCAAGGGGTTTCGACTTGGATGTCTCCCCTTGGGAAGGACAAGGCGCCGCTGCCGAATTCCGAGACCGGGACTCTGGCACCGGCCGCGGATGCGGCGGCCCGGGTTGGCCTTGCCGTGGTTGCCAGCGACCGCGTGAACGTCCGGCATGCCCAGTTCCTCAAGGATTCCGTGGGGAGTCCGGGCGACCGCGCCGGGTCCGAGGCGGTCCTGGACGTGCTGACCAGGATGGACACGCGGTCCGGGTCCGATTGCGACCATCCCGAGGCACGGTTGTTTGTTGTTGAGAACCGGGGCCATGATCCCGTCATGGCCGTTGTCGCCGTGCGGTTGGGACGCAGGGCATCCGTTCAACGGGTCGTCCACGCAGTGCAAGGGGTGAATGTCGAGCAGTGCCTGTTGGCGGGCCGGTCAATCCTGGCATGGGCCCGGAGTCGGGACTGTGTCGAGGTTGACTGGGGGCCAACCTTGCTGAATGCGGGCGGGTCGGAGGCGAACGGGACCGAGTGGATAGCGGAAGGGCTGGGGGCGGCCCGGTTCCCGATGGCTGGGACCTGGCAGAAGTGGCTGTGGAAGGGGGAGTGGGCCAATCGGGTGCCGCCGCCGGTCATCGAGCGCATCTGGCCCGCCCCGTAGCCTGGATCGGTCAACCGTTGGTTTCGGTGAGGACCGTACCGTCGGGTATCAGCAGCGGACTGGACTTCGGGTTGCGAATCCGCACATTCCCTTCGATTACCACATCCCTGCCAAAACGAACGTCGCCTTCCACTTCCAGCGACAGGCAGCGTACGAGGGACGGCGGGCCGAACGGGAACCGTGCCTCCAGGTCCCGGTAGTGGCCGTAATACCTTGGATCCAGGCGAACCGTGGGTGATCTGCGGGGCTGTGGATTGATGCGCTTGGGGTTCATCACGAGCCGATGGCTACGGGCGGTCCGGTACACGTCCGACTGCACAATCAGCAAATCCTCGCAGCGCTTGACCGGCAGGAACCGGATCCGGGGAACGCGCAGGGCGGCGGCGCCAGGTACGACCGAAATGGATGATCCGGCGGCACTTTCCATTTGAATGACCTCGGGCGTGGAGATATCCATCGGGTCCACGGGTTTGCGGTTGAAAATGGGCGGCAGCGGCAGAAAGCCGCAGTGGCTGCGCAGCGTCTCCTTGATTGAGGGCAAGTGGGCCCAAAGGTTGTTGGTGTTGAAGAACTGGTAGCGCCGGATGTCCTGAAACCCGTCGAGTTCGGCCTCGGGGCATTGCGCGAATTCGCGCAGGAGAAGACCGCCGGCGGGGTTTTGGGCCAGGTGTCCCCCCTTGCGATCGGACGGTGTTCGGTTGGCCACCTCCATCAGCAGGGGAACGCGGTTTTCCACCATGTAGCCGAGGATTTTGATGTCCAGGGTGGCTCCGAGATTGTCCGCATTGCTCAGGAACACATAGCGATACCCCGCCGCGAGCAGTTCGTCCAGCAGCCCCGTGGTGTCGAGGGAAGCAAAGACGTCCCCGTGGCCGGGGGGACACCATTCCCGGTCGGGGTTGGCCGGCCAGGCTGCCGCCTCCAACGTGGCGGGATTTATTTTGGGGAACCGGTGCTGCACGAAATCCGGCGCGATGCCGTTGCGCAGCTCGGGGTAGGCCTCCAGCGCCTCCAGCGTGGCCTCCCGCGTGTGGAAGCTGTTCATGAACATCAGGGGCACATGGCGGTCCAGCTGTTGCTGAAGGTAGCCCACCTGCCTGGCAATGTAGTCCAGAAACGTCAGTCCGTCCCGCACCGGCAACAGGCACCTGGGCAGATCCAGGCCCATGCTAGTGCCCAGGCCGCCATTGAATTTCAGAATCAGGGCCTGATCCACATACTCGTGGCCGGACAGTTCGTAGCCGTCCAGCTCCTCGTAGTCCGTCAGACGCTCAACGGGGAGGGCCTCCGCGGCCGTCAGCAGTCCCGTGGCGCCTGTTGCCAGAAGCCGGTGGAAGTGGAGGAAGGATGCAATGGCCGGGGGCGGCTGACCATCCGTCCGCATGCGCTGAATGCCGGTGGATGCGGCGTGGCCACCGGTTTGGATTCGAGAGTGCATCGAAGGGGTGTGAAGAGGAATCCCGTACAGTGAAACCCGCAGTTACGGCGGGATCGCCGGACTGTTCATTGAAGGCTACACCTATTACCAGCCTATCGCACATCCGTCCTTGCGGGGGTCGGATCCGCCGGTGAGGACTCCGGTTTCCGGGTTGCGGGCGATGATCTGGCCACCCCCGAAACCGCCGCGGTCCAATCCCCGGCGGACCTCGATCCGATGGCCCCGGTCCTGCAGCGAACGCATGACTTCCGGTTCAAAGCCCGGTTCCAGGAGCACGCGTCCCCCCGGCCGGTGCGCGGCCACGCTGTTGGGCTGATCGGAGGACGGGCCGGCCAACTGCCAGCGTGGAGCATCCAGGGCTCGTTGCGGCGGCAGGCCTTCGTCGTACATGCGGACCATCATCTGGAAGTGCCCCTGCGGCTGCATATAGCCGCCCATCACTCCCATGCAGGCCAACAACTCCGAGGCGTCCGTCACCATGCCGGGGATGATCGTGTGATACGGACGGCGTCCGCCGCAGAGTACGTTGGGATGGTCCGGGTCCAGGACGAAACCGGCCCCCCGGTTCTGAAGGCTGACACCGGTGCCCGGGACCACCAGGCCGGTGCCGGTTCCCTGGTACAGGCTGTTGATGAAGCTGCAGCCGTTGCCGTGTTCGTCGGCAGCACAAAGGTAGACGGTGTCGGTACCGGCCGGTGGCAGGCCGTGCGGCACGTCCAGTGCAGCCTGTCCCATGCGGATGCGGTCGCGCCGCGGAGCAAGCCACTCCTCGGTCAGCATGTGCTCCGGGGACACCACGGCGGAAGCCGGATCGGTAACGTAACGCAGCGCGTCCGTGAAGCCCAGGCGCATGCATTCAATCATTACGTGCACCCGGTCGGCCTCGTCGAGTTCAGCCAGTTGGAACGGTTTCGCCAGGGCGAGGGCCAGCAGCGCGGCCAGCCCTTGGCCGTTCGGGGGACACTCGTGCAGCCTTCTCCCGTGGTAGTCGAAGGCTAGGGGAGGCACCCAGTCCGAGCGGTGGCCGGCGAGGTCTTCCCGGTCAATCCACCCTCCATAGCACTGGACATGGGCAGCCAGTTTGTCGGCAAAATCGCCGCGGTAGATGTATGCGGACCCTGCGGCCGCGATGCCCCGCAGGGTCTCCGCCAGCTCGGGCATGCGGATAACCTCACCTGGCTGCGGCGCCCGGCCTCCAATCAGAAGTTCATTGCCGCTGGGCTGCGGCGGTCCCGACGACAGGTCCGGGGTGTCCCAATCCGGACTGCGCAGGAGCTTTGATACCTGGCGCTGCCAGCCCAGGGCAATCCATTCGGAGACAGGGTAGCCATCGGAGGCGTATTCGATGGCCGGGGCCAGAACGTCGGCCAGGGCCATGGTTCCGTGCCGAGCCAGGAGGTCTTCCCATCCGGCCGCGGTGCCGGGCACGCTGACGGTGTGGCCGGTAAAGGAAGGCATCGTGGCGTAGCCCGCGGCGACAAGCTCCCGGGGATTGGCGTGCCGGGATGTGCGGCCCGAGCCATTCAGGGCCGTAACCTGTCGGGTCGCGGCGTCATAAAACAGCGCGAAGCAGTCTCCGCCAATTCCCGTCGAGATGGGTTCCACCACGTTCAGGACGGCGGCCGTGGCCACCGCGGCATCCGCGGCATTGCCTCCCGCCATGAGGATGCGCAAACCGGCCTGCGCGGCCAAGGGCTGACTGGTAGCCACCATGCCGCGTCGGGACCGGACGTCGCTGCGGCGGGAATTGAAATCCTGGTTCAGGGGCATGGTGGGCTGCCTGTGCGGTTGCGAATGATGGGACTGCCGGATCTGGGCGGCGTGGCTGGGCGCGGGCGCCGCGGACGTGACGCGTCAGGCGGGGATGCCCAACCCGTCTTCCTCGACCCAGGCATCGGGAGCCGTGTCGACCCCGTGTCTGTCGAACACGTCCTGGATGCGTATCCTGGTATCTGTGTCCATCTCCCAGTCCAGCCCCTCAAGGTTGGCCCGGACCTCGCCGGGGTTCCGAAAACCCACCAGGGCGGTGCTCACCAGCTTGTTGGAGAGAACCCAGCGCAGGGCCAGTTGGGCCGAGGTGTGCCCCAGGTCGGCGGCAATGGTTTTCAAATCCTCCACGACGTCCACATTGCGGGCCAATACATCGGGGCTGAGCAAGGACAGGTTGAATGCCTTGCCCCGGGCGCGCCAGTCGTTGGCGGGGAATACGGTGTCCCGGTTGTAGGCCCCCGCCAGCAGGCCGTGTGCCAGCGAACCGTACGTCATCAGGCCGCAGTCCAGCTCGGCAACGGTCGGGAAGACAAACCGTTCCAGGCGCCGATCGAACAGGTGATACCCGTACTGCACCACGTCGACGCTGCCCCCCTTGCATGCCTGGCGGATCTGCTCCGGCCGAAAGTTGCTGATTCCGACGAACCTGGCCTTGCCCTGGGATCGAATGTCCTCCATCTTGGCCATGGCGTCCTCGAATGAGAAGTCCCGGTCGGGCCAGTGAATGAGGTAGACATCCACATAGTCCATGTTCAGCGCCTTGAGGCTGCGCTCGATGGCCGCCTGCGCCGTCGCCGGACTGGAGTCCCGGTGGTGGATGTCGGCTTCGGGATAGATGCCGAATTTGGTGACGACCACGGCCTGATCGCGCCTGCCGGCGAGGGCTTTGCCCAACAAGGTCTCGGAGCGGCCGAATCCGTAGGCTTCGGCAGTGTCATAGAGGTTGATGCCCATCTCCAGGGCCAAGTGAACCGCATCGATGATTTCCTGGTCGTCGAACTCTCCGTATTCGCCGCTCGACTCCCAGCATCCGAAACCAATCGCGGACACCTGCAGTTCGGTCTTGCCGAATCGTCTCATTTCCATGGTTTGCTCCCGGCAACCTGGGTGGAAAGGCGTGGCGAATAGTAGCACCCGGCCGGACCAACCGCTTGGCCGCGGCCAAGCGGTTGGTCCGGGACCGCAGGCAGCCCTCTTTGCCTACGGTGTCTGGTGGGCCGGGCCGAGGATGCCGGGTTACAATCGGGACATGACCCTCATCGTCAACTACATCGCCGATCTGGCTGACTGGATTTACGTCCTTTGCGGCCTGAGCGCACTGGTCTATCTGTACCGCGTGCGGAGTATCCGGACCGAAAGGCTGCAGGCGATTTTCGCACTGGAACGCGAGCGGGCGGCCCGGGCCACGGCCGGGGTCGTGACCAGCGTGGTCGGGCTTTTGGTGGTCATGGGCCTGACCTACTTCATCAGCAACTTGGACCAGGCCATGGAAGAGGCAGCGGGTTCGGAGACCCCTGCGGAAGTGCGAACCGAGGCGGGGTCGGCACCGGCCCTCGGAGCCGACCCCGGTCTCAATCCGGCCGACGAAACAACGGGCACCGGGCAGGTTGCCATCCAGCCGGAGGACCTGCGCAACGTGCCCATTTGCGAGGACGAGAGTGCCTTGCTGTCTTCACCGGCCGTTGGCGATGAATTGGCCGGGAGAGTGGCTGTCCAAGGCACCGCGGCCCATGACGATCTGGCCTCGTACGTCATCGACATCGCACCCGGGTCGGATCCTGCGGACCAGGATTTCACTGAGCTGGACAGTGCCTACAACACGGTGCGGGCAGGCCTGTTGGGGGAGTTCGACGCGTCGGCCATCGGTCTGAGCGGACCGTACACGCTTCGACTCAGCGTGCTCGACGCCGACGATGCCCCGCTGGCCACCTGCTCGGTGGCCGTGCGCATCGTCAACTAGCCGGCAGTCCCAGGCCGTGTGGCTCCCACAGGGGTCAGTCCGCCGCCACGAGTTCGGTGTCCGGCAGGAATTCCGCCCAGGCAAACCAGAAGTGGTCGAAGGCGACCTGAGGCTCCAGGGCCGATCCCTGCAGCTCCCCGGCCGTCGCCTCGCCCCTGATGTTCCAGGTGCTTCCGGTTTGTGCATCCCGGACGGTACCGTCGTCGGCGACATCGAACTCAAGGTGTCGGTCGTCCAGGACACGGCTGAATACCCCCACGCTCCCAATGTCCCGGGCCGTGCCGATTTCCGCCTCGGAGAGTGAGGAGGACATGCCTTCCTCAAAGAACACCACGATTCCCGGATCGCCGTTGGGCGGGTCGTACTGGACCACGGTGCGAGCCCGTGCCAGATCGAAGGGAATGGCCACGCTGCTGTGGTCCGGGAACAGGACTCCCACCACGCGGTCCAGCGGCTTGAGCCTTGGATCCGGTTCGCCCGTGAACAGCACCAGGTTCTCGTTGCGGCTCAGGCCGTTGCCGTACGTGTCGTAGTTGACATAGGGATTCATGCCGTAGTTGCGGCTGAACTGATCCAAGGGGCGCTGCAGCACTTCACCCTCCGGGAACAATTCGCGAAATCGACCGAATCCAAGCACCTGGCTGGGCAGGAACGTCAGCTGGGTCGAGGCCAGTTCACCAATGAGGGCGGCGCCGGTGAATTGTTGCCACCAGGTTTCGGTCTGGCGGTCGTACATCACGAGGTCGCTGTGGCGCAGGCTGCCGGTGGTGCCGAAGTCGAGCACCATGTCGCCCACCCGTCGGTCGAACACAACGCTTGCGTTGCACAGGGGGCAGAAGGTAACGGTGACCGGCCGGCCGGCAATCTCGTCGTTGACGATTTCGTGCCATATCAGGACGGCCAGCGGATAGGCCCGAGCCTGTCCGCCATGTTCGTAGACGATGACCGGATCCGTGTCCGTCAACCAGTCCGCCGCAGTGGCGATGGGTTCGAAGCGCGGGGCGTCCAGGGACGGAATGCCGTCCTTGGGCGGGCCTCCCGAGATGATTTCGGTCAGGTCGATCGTGCGTTTGGTGAAATCGGTCTTCCAGCCCCGGGTGTTGATCGGGTTGCGTCCCTCAATGGGCCGGCTGTCGACCGTACGCACCTCTGCAATGGGAGAGGAAGCGGGCAAGGGATCGACCACGATGGCCGGAACCGATTCTTCCGGCGGGACGACGGGTGGCGGCATTTGGCATCCGGCGAGCAGGAAAGCCAACCATGCGATGGCCAGCAGCATCGCCGGTGAATGTTGGTTGAATCGCCATTGGGTGGCGTTGGCGGTCGGTGGTGGAACAGGTTGCATGGCGTAGTCCCGGTTGTGGCGGCAGAAAGGCACCCGAGCTGCCGGACCGAAGCCGGCTTCGGCAGCCTTGTGGGCCTGGCATGTCAGAAACAGGTCCGAATCCGATCCGGCTCTGGTCTGTACGCCCGCCTAAGATTGTGGCACAGGAACGCGAACGGTACCGTACCCTCGTTTCGGATTTCAAAACGAGGGCTGCGCCAGTGCCATTCTTCGTCATACTGCCCCGCAAGCTCCCGCCACACATTGGTTCCAGCCCTGTTGGTTGCCTGTCAACGGCATCGGGTGCGAATCAACCGCAAATCATCGCAAACCCTCGACTTCGCGTTGCAGACCGGACATGACATCGATCGCCATACATCCGGTGGTCCCCCGCTTGCAGGCTACGTTTCAGCGCCTGCAAGAAGAAACCAAGGCAATGCAGACTTTCGGTGCCACCGGACTGGTGGTGCGGGTCCGCTTGGAGGGGGACGATCAGGAGATCTTGGTGGATGGTCGTCTTCAGGAGGTTTTTTGGGATCCGCGTCCGGGCAGGGCGGATCTGGAACTGCACCTGCCGGCCGACCTCCTCCACCGCATCCTGATGGAGGAGGCGTCGTTTCGCAAATCCTTCATGAACGGCGACATCCGTTCGCAGGGCAACGTATTTCGGGCCATGCCCTTTGCCGACCTGCTCCAGGCGGCGCGGTCGATATATCAAGACATGGGCCCTCGGGCCCCTTGACGCGGTCATTGCCTCCGTGAAGCCTCATGGATGAACGGGAACAGATCCGGGATCGGATCGATCTGGTGGAATTCATTGGACGCTATGTCACGCTGAGCCGTGCCGGCAGCACCTACAAGGCCTGTTGCCCGTTCCATCAGGAAAAGACCCCCAGTTTCGTGGTGTCGCCGGAGCGAGGCACCTGGCATTGCTTCGGCGCCTGCGGTGAGGGCGGCGATCTCTTCAAATTTCTAATGAAGATTGAGGGGCTTGAGTTTTTCGATGCGCTCAAGAAGCTCGCAGCCGAGGCCGGCGTGGAGCTTGCGCGGAAACGGCAGGCCCCCGACCCCCTGGATCCGGTGCGGGAAATCATGGGCAGGGTCGCAGCCTTCTATGCCACGGCCCTGTACGAATCGGCCGAGGGCCAGGTTGCGAGGGACTATCTACGGCAACGCGGTGTTGCACCGGAGATGGTCGATGCCTTCCAGCTGGGCTACAGCGACAGGTCATGGGACAGTCTGGTGTCCTTTCTGCAAAGCCAGGGCTTTTCCGAAAGTCATGTGTTGCAGACCGGCTTGCTCTACCACGACGAGAGGCAGGGATCCTATCGGGATCGGTACCGAGGCCGGTTGATGTTTCCCATCCGGGATGCCCGCGGCCGGGTGGTGGGTTTCGGGGCGCGCGAACTGGGTAGCGAGTCCCGCGGCGCCAAGTACATCAACTCGCCGACCACGCCCTTGTTCAACAAAAGCCAGGTGCTCTACGGCATCGAACACGCAGCCGGACCCATCCGCAAACTTGGGGAAGCCGTGCTGGTGGAGGGGTATCTGGATGTCGTCACGGCCCATCAGTTCGGGTTCGCAAACACGATTGCCTGCCTGGGCACTGCAGTAACTCCGGGACAGTTGGGGTTGTTGCGCCGATTTACCTCGCAGGTGGTGTTTGCCCTGGACGCGGATGCGGCCGGCCAGCAGGCAACGTTGCGGGGACTGGAGAAGGCTCGGGCCACACTGCGCACCAGCAATCGGGATGATCGGCATGCCGGCCGCAACCGTGCCGAAATGGCCCTGCGGATTGCCGCGATGCCGGAAGGGCGCGATCCGGATGAACTGATCAGGGAGGATGTCGAAGGTTGGAGGAAGGTTACCGGCAGTGCCCTGACCCTGGTGAACTTCTATGCGAACCATGCCGAGCGAGCCTTCGACCTGGAGGTCCCCGAGCAAAAGCAGAAGGCTGTCGAACTCCTGGTTGAAGTCCTGGCGGAAGTCCATCAGGAGGTCGCGCGGGACGAATACGTCAAGCAGATGGAAATCCGCTTCGCCACTGCGCCGGGGCTGTTGCAGCGCATGGTGGCGAACCGAATGCGGCTTCCCGAACCGGAGCCGGTGGAGGTGGACACCGAAGTTGCATGGGAGGAGCCCTCCCAGCGGCCCGCCGTGCAGCTCCAGGAGCCCGGATCCCATCGCAACGAACTGGAGCGGAAGGTCCTGTTGGTCCTGTTGCGCGATCCGCATCGACTGCACAGGCAAATCAACTCGTTGCTGACGGGGTTCGAGTCGGACCTGGCGGTCCTGACCGCCGGGGACTTCATCGACAACCAGGCGCGGACCTTGTACGGACTGTTGCTGAGCGTCGATCCGGACGACGAGTGGGATGTCGACGAATTCATGTCGGGACTCGACGAGGCGGAGGCCGCCTACCTGCGGAGAGTGTTGGCGGAACAGGATGGCGTGCTGTCCGGACCGGCCATGGAAGGCAACACCAACCGGGAGGCGTGCAGCGAAGCCGTGGGGCTGCTGTTGCGGATGCGCGAGCTGGAATTACATCGGCGACTCAAGACAATCGACATGGTCCAGGACGGTGTCGCCTATCGCACAGGAATGGCGCACCTGCGCCGGATTCAGAATCTCCGACACGAATACAACCCGCTGCAGCCCGTCAGGGCGGCGGCTTTGGCCAATTAGCAACCATCATCGACCCAAGCGACGTAGCACAGGTGAACAACATGGCTGTAATCAACACCCGCTATTCAACCAGTCTGGATGACGGCGCCGTTGCCATAAGGCAGGTCGGGGCGCCGCTGACGGATGCCGGACCGGTGGACTGGGCCGGATCGCTGGATCCCATCCAGGTCTACATGCGCGACGTGGGGCGGCATCCGCTTCTGACCGCAGACGAGGAGAAGTTGCTGGCCACGGCCATGATCCATGCCGGCCAGGCCCGTGCCAGGCTGGATGGCGAGACGGATCCCCAAGAGCGCGGCCGACTGACCCAGGTGATTGCGGACGGTCAGGTGGCCCAGGAACGGCTGGCCAACTGCAATCTGCGCCTGGTCATCAGCCAAGCCAACCGCCAGCGCAACAACGGCGTCAGCTTCCTGGACCTTATTCAGGAGGGGAACGTTGGTCTGATGAAGGCGGTCGAGAAATTCGATCCCACCCGCGGCTTCAAGTTCAGCACCTATGCCACGTGGTGGATTCGGCAATCCATCAGTCGGGCCCTGGCGGATCAGGCGCGCACGATTCGACTACCGGTGCACGTCGTTGACAAGCTGAAGAAAATCGAGCGCACGCGCAAGCATCTGCGCGGATTGCTGGGCCGCGATCCCTCGTTGCTGGAACTGTGTCTGGAAACCGGCCATCTGGATCGGTCGATTGAGGAGCTGATCCCTGATTGGGTGTTGACAACCGATGCCTGCCACCTGGTGGAGGACGAGGATGTGCGGGCCGTGGCCGAAGAGGCCGTGGACAAAGTCAGGAACCTGCTCAGCCTGGACACGGCCCCTGTCAGCCTGTATTCGCCGGTGCACCACGGCGAGGATGCGTTGTTGCTGGACATCGTCGAGGACGAAAATTCGCCGGAACCGGCCGAAGCCGCCAGCATCGAAATCATGAAGGAACAGGTCAACGACGTGTTGAACGACCTTGATCCCCGAGAGAGGGGCATCATCAACAACCGGTTCGGACTGGACAATCAGGAGCCGCTGACGTTGGACGACCTCGGCAAGGAGTTCGACATAACGCGCGAGCGGGTACGCCAGATCGTTAAGGAAGCCCTGCAGAAAATCTACGCCGAAGATTGCGGACGGCACCTGCGCGAGTTCATCATATGAAGTTCGGACGGATGGGAGCACGCTCCGCCTTCGTCCGTCCGCCCCCAGTAGCTCAACTGCGCAGAACGGCCCCGGACACATCCGGGGCCGTTTGACGGGAGGCAACAAAAAAAGCCGGCGGTGCCCGGAGCATCCCACTCCAGGCACCGCCGGCCGGATCGGTGCAGGACCGAGGACTATTCGAAGTCCGCGATCATGGCGTCGATCTTGCTGGTGATGCTGTCAACCACCTCCTGAACCGGCCGTTCGCCCAGGATGGCTTGGCCGATTTCGTTGGAGTGGATGGTGTTCAGCTCCTCCTGGAACGGGACCGGAGTCCACGGCGTGGCCGTGTTGGTCATGTCCAGCATGTACTTCCAGCCGTTGCGCGGCAGGATTTCGTTCAGGCTGTTGGCCCAAGGCTCAACATTCTCCTTGCGGAAAGGTGCTCCGAAGAAGTTCTGAGCCCACCACAGATCTTCGCCTGGCGAATTAATGAACTTCAGCAGTTCCCAAGCCGCGTCCACGTTGGCGGTTCCAGTGCCGTTAATGGAGTGATAGTCGTTGCCGACAAAGTTCGAGTGGCCGTGGGAACCCCTGGGAGGAGGCACAAAGTCCCAGTCGATGTCCTCCCAGCTTGAGCGGTAGTTGGGGATGCTCCAAGTCGAGGACCGGACGATGGCCTGCTTGCCGTTGGAGGCCCAGTCGAAATCGGCGGTCTCATCGGGCTTGCCCAGCGATCGTTCCTCGTTGATCATCACGGGCAGCGTCTCCAGCCAGGCCACCACAGCTTCGGCATCCAGGTTGAAGTGGGTCACATCATCGTTGAACATGGAATGCCCGAACGACGGGATCACCGTGTGCAGGTTCCAGTAGTCGGCGCTCTGGTTGGAGCCCATGATGGTCCGTCGCCCGTTCTCGTCGAACTGGGTCAGTTGGCCCGCTTGTTCGCGCCAAGTATCCCAGGTCCAGTCGCCGGCATTCCAATCGCCGGCATCCATCGCCACGTCCGGAGTATCGATTCCCGCATCCCCGTAGATGGTCTTGTTGTAGAAGTAAAGCCTCAGACCAAACGACTCGCGGGGCAGGGAAATGATGGTGCCCGGCGGGTAGTAGCACCCTTCAGTCACAGCCGGCCACATGCCTTCCCAGTCGATATCGGGATCCCCTTCGACCAGGCCGTTCATGTCCAGTAACACGCCCCTGTGGGCCATGGACCAGACAGTCCCCCAGGGGACGCCGTGGCAGTCCGGAGCGTCTCCGCCTGCATATCCAGTGAGAATCTTGGTGTGAAATTCACCGTAGGGTACGGAGTCGCGGACCACATGGATGTTGGGGAAGGCGGCCTCAAAACGATCCACCGCTTCCTCAAACAACGCGTTGGCCTGTTCGCCGCCAGTCCACCACGCGAAGCCGATCTCGATCTGTTCCATGTCGGCGGCTTCACCGGCATCTCCCGCAGGCGCGGTCGGTGCGACACAGGCGACCAAGGCGGCCGTGGCGGAGGCTCCCGCCGCCAAGCGCAGAAACGCGCGTCGGCTCAGTTGACTTTGTTTCTCCAACATGGTCATCGGATTGCTCCCTGTCTGAATGACAAAACGTGAAGTTGCGGCATCGTGCGATCGCAACAGGACTAAGCGTACTAAACCCGGGAAACCGCTGTACTTCGGCACCGGCGGTCCAGTGGGCTCACGGCTCCAGAATGCCGAGTCCGCCCAGCATCACCCTGGAAATCCGGTTGAACTTCCCGTAGAAGCGGCGGATTTCCGGGTCGTCGTGGTCCCGCCAGAGGCGGGGCGGCATCAGCGTGACGTCACTCAAGGGGGCCCGATCGGGATGGCCGAAGTAGACCTGGATGGTGCGCCGCACCTTGTTCGTCTCGCGCAGGGTCACGCCGTGGAGGGTGGCGGCATTGAACAGGATGCCGCTGCCGGCCTTGCCGTGGAAGTCGAGAATGCCTCCGCGTTCGAGGTGTTCCTGTGGCGGCAGCGTCTCGCCGGCTGCCGGTTCCGGGCTGATGGAGAAGCAGTGGGTGGTCTCATCCACGTCGGTCAGGTAGTAGATGATTTGGGGGTAGTCGAGGCGCAAGGGGTGTTCGTCCCAGTAGTTGCGGTCGCGGTGCCAGTCGGTGGGCACGGCCGCGGTTTCTCCGGTGCGGTGGCGCACGGCCAATTCCTCAAAACAGAACGGACCGCCCATGATGCGTTCCAGCAGGGCCAGCAGCCGGGGTGGTCGGATGGCGTGTTCGAACACCGGTTCGGTTAGCAGGAGGTTGCAGTTGTAGCCGCGGGCGCCGGATGTCCACCACATGAACGGGTTGGCGTGCATGTCCCGGTCCATGGCCGCGTTAATCTCCTGGACCAGGTCGGGCGACAGCAGATCCGGAATGACCACGCAGCTGTGGTCGCGGAAGCATTGCTCCTGGGCATCCAGGTCGTGGGGATCGGGTGTCGTCACCCGTATGCGTCTGTTCATGGAAAGCCTGTGCCGAACGGCACTATAGGGTTGGATCGTATTGGTGCACGTCGCGGTCGGGCATCTTGAGCCCCAGCAACTGCAGGCGCAGTGCGGAAGCCTTGGCCTTGGCCTGCCACGGCAGGTCCGTCTCGTGTTCGTAGCGCTTCATCCACCACCATCCGAAGTAGAGGAAGATGCCGCGTCTCAGGCCTTGCGTGCGGTTGGCTCCGCCCGAATGCCAAATGGAGCCGTTGATGAACACCGCGTCCCCCGGCTCGGCCAGCACCTCCACCTCCCCGGGCAGGGACGTGTGTATGCGGTCCAGGGGCGGGTATTCCTCGCCGCGGTGGGTGCCCGGAACCACACAGGTCGGGCCGCGCTCGTGCGACATCGGGTCCAGGTACACAATCGTGTTGATGGAGTGCGGTCGGTCGCCGGGGAAGATGAAGTCCCGGTGCCAGCTGCGGGCCGGCATGTTGCTGTCGGCGTCCTGCCGCAGCAGGTCGTACTGCAGCAACTGGGTCTGGTTGCCGAACATCGCCTGTTGCCGCTCCAGGATGGGTGGATGCTCGATCAAGTCGATGAACGACTGGTACTTGAGCAGCTTGTGCTGGTTGACCCTGGGTGCCTCCTGCTCCCACACCCGGTCGAATTCCGTGCGGTAGAAATCGACCTGTTCCCGATCCAGGACCCCCTGTACGTGCAGGTATCCATGCTCGAGGAAGAAAGCCTTTTCGGCATCCGTCTTCATGTCCGCGTGCCTCCGGTTCAGCCAACCTTGTATCGTTCCAGTGCGGTCCGGTTCAGTTCCACGCCCAGGCCCGGTTGCCGGGGCAGCGGAATGACGCCGTCCTCAAGTCTGATTTCGTCATGGGTCAGTTCCTGCCGCAGCGCCGATTCAGACAGGTTGGCCGGCAGGAACTCGATGTACGGGCACATGGGCGACACGGCGGCAAAGTGGGCACTCGCGGCGATGCCGATGCCGGTTTTCCAGCAGTGCGGGACGATCAGCCGGTCGGTGCGGGCGGCCAGGTCCCTCACCTTCAGGGCCGGCGTGAAGCCTCCCACGCGACCAATGTCCGGCTGCAGGACGTCGAGCCTGCCGCGCAAGGCCAGGTCCTCGAATTCGAAATGGGTGTTCTGCCACTCGCCGGCCGCCAGCGGAATCGGCGACCGCTCCTGCAGCCAGGCGTGTCCTTCCAGGTCGTCGATGTCCAGGGGCGTCTCCAGGAAGAAGATGTCCAGGGGCGCCAACTGTTGAATCACGCGCAGTGCGGTCTCCGGGTCCGGCCACGAATAAGCCACGTCCACCATGAGGGTGAAATCCGGTCCCACCGCCTTGCGGCACGCCTCGACCATGGCCACGCCGAGGGCATCGTCCTCCTGCAAGCCGTTGTGGCTGTAGGGCCCGTTGATGCAGATCTCGAGCTTGGCGGCCCTGTACCCCAGGTCGCGGGCGGTCGTCAGCTTGTACAGGAGCGAGTCGCCGTACTCCGTGATCGTATTGCCGTCCGGCAACAGCGATGCATACGGGGTGATGAAATCCCGGGCGGGATCGTCCAGGAGCCGATGGACCGGAACCTCCCGGGCCTTGGCCCGAAGGTCCCAGAGTGCCATGTCGATGGCGCCCATCGCGCAAATCAGGGCGCCTCGGCGGCCGGTCATCTTGGAGCCGTTGTAGAGGTCCCACCAGATTGCCTCCACATCCTCCGGATCGCGGCCCAGGAGCATTTCCTTCAGGCCTTGGCCCATGACGTGGGTGCCGGGAGCTTCGATGCAGGCCTTGGCCACCCAGGGATTGGTGTCCGTCTCGCCGATGCCGGTCAGGCCGTTGTCGGCGTGGACTTCGACGACCAGATTGTCCTGGGCGGAGGAATTCGCTGCGACGCTGTATTCCGGGACCAGGAGGATGTGGCAGTCAATGCCGGTAACGTTCATCGGTGGCAATCCTTCGCAAGCCGCAGGCGGTCTTCACGATGCCGGGACCGGCCGATCACAGGTGCCTGCAGGCAGCTTGGTTGGGGCCCAATTCGGCTGGGAACGGGTCTGGCATGTTCAACGGGCCTGCAACGCGTGCCACCGTCAGGGGTGCCCATGCATGCTCCCGATCCGAAGGGCCGGTGCGCCGAATCCGCCGTCAGGAACGCAGGATCCGCCTACCCTTTGATCCCCGTGATAGTTACGCCCTGAATGAAGTACTTCTGGGCGAAGAAGAAGATGATGAGGACCGGTAGCATCGCAACAACCGACGCGGCCATGAGGTAGTGCCAGTCGGTGCGGTGGGGTCCCCGAAACTGCATCAGCCCCAACGCCAATGTGCTCTTGCTCTCCGAGGTCAAGTAGATCAATGGGCCCAGGACATCGTTCCAGGTGGCATTGAAGGTGAAGATGCCGCAGGCCGCCAGGGCCGGTTTGGTGAGAGGTGCGAGAATGCGCCACCAGACCCCGAACTCGCTGGCGCCGTCAATGCGTGCCGCGGAGTCCAGTTCGTGGGGAATCGTGGCGTAGAACTGGCGCATGAGGAAGATAAAGAACGCATAGCCGAAGAAGGCCGGCACCCAGAGGGGCTTGAATGAGTTCGTCCAGCCTATCTCGTTGAAAATGATGAACCGTGGGATCAGGAGTACGGTGGCCGGCAGCATCATCGTAGCCAAGGTGATCACGAAGAAGATGTCCCGGCCGCGCCAGCGCAGCCGGGCAAAGGCGTAGCCGACCATGCTGGCGGTGAAAAGGGTTCCGATCAGGTCCATGATGACGAGATAGGTCGTGTTGAAGATGTAAATGTGGAACGGTGCCTTGATGAAGAGGTCCGTGTAGTTGTTCCACATGAACTGCTCGGGGAGTAAGGTCGGTGGGAAGGCAAATACTTCCTTGGGATGCTTGACCGAGGTTGAGAGCATCCACCAGAGAGGAATCATGAGCACGGCGGCCCCAGCTAGCAACGCACAATAGATGAGTGCCTTTTCCACATACCGGGACACAATCGGAGCCATTGAGCGCTGACGCGCACCGGGATGCACGGCGGAGGTCCGGGTGGTCATCTGGCACGCCCCTTGATCTCGCCCGAATAAAAGACCCAGACACTGGATGAACGCAGTACCACCAGGGTCAACAACAGGATGTACAGAAACAACGCCCAGGCCAAGGCGCTGGCATAGCCCATGTGCAGAAACCGGAATGCGTTGCGGTACAGATACAGATTGTAAAAAAGGGTTGCGTTGTTGGGACCACCCTGAGTCATGACATAGCCCTGGGTGAACACCTGCAGGGCACCGATAATGCCCAAGATGAGCTGGAACAGGATCACCGGGGACACCATGGGCAGGGTAATGTTGTAGAAGGAACGGAAGCGTCCGGCACCATCGATTTCTGCCGCCTCGTACAACTCGGTCGGGATGCCTTGGAGCCCGGCGAGGTAGATCACCAGACCCCCGCCAACTCCCCAGAGACTCATTATGATCAGGGCGGACAGTGCCCAGTCCTCGCTGGTCAGCCAGTTGGGACCCTCGATTTTCATAAGGGACAACAGGAAGTTCAGTACGCCCCAGTCGGCGGAGAACACCCAAATCCAAAGGAATGCGACGGCCACCCCGGACAGAACAGCCGGAAGATAGTAGACGGTTCTGAACCAGGCTAGCCCCTTGATGTCGGCGTTGAGCAGGATGGCCAGCCACAGTCCAAAGACAATCAGCAACGGTACGGATACCACCGAGTAGATGGTGGTGACGCTGAGGGACTTCCAGAAGAGTGGATCGTCCGTCAACATCGTGTCAAAGTTCTCCAATCCCACCCACTTGGGGGCGGTGAGAATGTCGTAGTCCGTCAGCGACAGGGAGAGGGCCGCCCCGAACGGGCCCAAGTAGAGCCAGAGTAGGCCCAGCAGCCAAGGGGCTGCCATCAGAAAGCCCACTAGTTCCTCGCGCCGGGCCAAGCGGCTCATACGCGGTTTGTGCAGTTTGCCGGCCATCTGGCCGGCGGTGGTGTCAGCCGCGGTCATGGAATTGGTTGCCGTACCATGGGGGACCGGCGCGTCGGCGATAGTCGGGTTATGGCCATGCCTCGCATCCTCTGAATGGCATGTGTTGGCCGGGAACGTACCTTGGCAAATCCCGGTAGGTGTTTCTGCCCACCGTGTCGGTGCCCCTGAGCAGGAAGACCGGCCAGTCCTCCTTGGTCACCTTGGTGGTGGTTGGAATGTACTGGTAGGTGCCGCCCCGGCGCCACCTGGAACTCGTGTTGGCCTCGGAGCCGTGGATGATCAGGGGATGGTGCAGGGAGACATCGCCGGGTTCCAGAATGAAATCGACGGCGTCGTCTGCGGAAATCAGGGACTGGTCCATCCCCCTCAGCATCTCGCCCTGGTAGTCGGTTTCGTCGGGGTTGCGCGGCTGCAGGGACATGTGCTGCGTGCCCGGAATGACCCGCACGCAGCCGTTGGCCGGGTTGGATTCGGTGTAGGCAACCCACAGTGTAACCACCCGCATGGGCTCCAACGGCCAGTAGGCGGCATCCTGATGCCAAGCCACGCGCTGACCTGTGCCCGGAGGCTTGGCGATGTAGTCCGCGGCAAAGAGGGCCACATCCGGGCCCACCACGGCTGCGGCCACATCGACAATGCGCGGGTCGGAGACCAGGCGCATCCAAAATGGATCGGTGGGCGTCAGCCAGTAGCCAAGCCGCTCCGGCGGCAAGTCCGGATTGTGTTCGATCAGCCAGTCCACATGACGGTTGGCCTCCGCCACGAGGTTCTCGTCAATAACCTGCCGCACGATGGCATAACCATCCCGGACGTAGGCCTTGCCCAGGCCGTCCAAGTTGGGATAGGTGAACTCCGCCATGCCTGCCCTCCAGGAGCCAGCTGCGTGCGAACGATGTTCGCAACGCGGAAGTGGAATTATAGGAACTCTGGAAAACGACCTGAAATGGCTTGTGCACCACAGGCGCCGAACTTTCCTGCCGCCTTCCCCCTCGATTCTCTGTGCGAGCAGTTGACATTGAGGCGGGGTTGTGGATTGTACTGCCGGTGGATGGGGCGCATTTCGTGCAGGCCGTCTCCTGGCGGCCTGCCGTAGCTTGCCACAAGGCGGCTGTCCCCCGCGGCTATCTGGTTCCACCCCCTCCTTGCAGCTCAAAGTGACAGATAGAGTGTCCGGTCACAGTTCCCACTGCTCGAAGTTCTGCCAGGTCCAGACTGGTTTCCAGTCCAGAAGCCGTTCGGCCTTGCCGATGCCGAACATGCTTGCATGGGGATTGTCTTCAAACAGCCGCGCGTCCTTGAGAGGGGGCACCGCGCCGAATCTGGCTCGTGCCAGCTCCAGCGTGGGGACTTCGATGCAAGTGTTGCAGGCGGACAGGTAAAACGCCTCGAACGGCATGTCTGCGGACCCGAATTGGAAGCTCGCGGCAGCGGCAAAGGCACGCGCGACATCCCGCACGGCGACGTACGCCCCCAGCCAGTCCTTCGGTTCCAATGCTGCCAGTCCGTTTCCTTGGCGCGCTTGCGTCACCATGTGCTTCACCGCTTCAACATTGCGCCGGAGCCAAACGTGGGGGTAGCGCAGCGACACCACTTCCAGGCCGAATGCCTTGGCGTAGTTGGCCCCGATGCGTTCTCCGAAGTACTTGGACAGACTGTACGCCTCGTGGGGCCACAGGGGATGTTCCTCGTCGATGGGAAGGTACAGCGGCACCAACTCGGTTTCGTGGATGCCAAAGCCGGAACCGCACTCGCTGCCGGCATACACCACCCGGCGAATGCCGGTCCGGCGGGCGGCTTCAAACACGTTGTAGGCAAGCACCGTGTTCCGTCCCACGACTGCTTCCCGCGGCAGGTCGCCGGAGGTGCCCAGGAGCGCCGCCAGATGCGCGATCTGTTCGCAGTCCGCAACGGCCTTGGACGCGGCCTCGAGGGATGTCAGGTCGCACTGCCGGAACTCCATATGGATCTTGGGCTCCGCCGTGTCGAGGCAGACCACCTCGTGCCCCTGCTCGATGAGTTCGCGGCACACATAGGTGCCTATGTCGCCGCTTCCGCCGGTTACCGCTATGCGCATGGCTCCTCCGAATATGTTGGACTGTCCTTGACGGCTTGAGGCATTTGGGAGGCAAGCGCCCTACGACCCGCGGGCCGGTGTTGCGGCAAAGGTGGCCGGGGATTTCGCCTTTGTCTGGTTTCAAGGTACTCCTTGTCCTGGTGTGGCCAGCACCTCCGTTGTTCCGGCCGCCTCAGGGTGAAGAGCCCGGCACGCTTGTTCGTCGGCCGGCACCATTCGTCAAAGGCCCCGGCGTCCGAACCGAGTGACAAGCTGTGGTTAGGCATCCTCGACCACGCGTTTGAGCTTCTTGATCTGATTGCCGTCGGTCATTCTCATCATCAGGCGCAGGATGGGCCCGAACCATTGATGGCCGGACAACTGGCAGGTGGCATTGAGGGACACCTTGGTACCTTCAGCAACCTCCTCCAAGCCGTAGGAATAGTCTGCTGTTACGCTGCCGTGTTCGGTCCGGAGCGTAAGTATGCGTCCTTCGTTCAGTTCCGTGATGGTGGAATGAAAGGTGTCGCGGCGCGTCTTGTAGCTGATCTTCGTACCTACCTGAGTCGGGCCTTCGGCCTGCATCGAGGTAACGGTAGGCATCCAGGCCGTGGCTTTGGGCCAGTCGGTTAGAACATCCCAGACCTCGGCCGGCGGTTTCAGGATTGTTTCGCTGGTGAAAATGACGCGGGTCATGTGGAGGGTTGGCAGTTGTTGGTTGTAGGGGGAATGGGCAGTATAGAACAGCCGATTCCGACAGGCAGGGGCGATTAGGGGAGCCAAGGACTGAGCCGCGGCACATGGAGACCCCACGTGCAAATCCGGCTACGTTGATGAACTGGACCGGAGGCCATGCCTCCGGCTTGGCAGTCCGCGGACCAATTGCGGTGGATCAGGCATCTTGGAGCACCGGAATTCCCATTTGGTTGCAGCCCGCGCAACCTACCGGCCGATGTCTGGGGGGACTCGGACTAACGACTGAAAATGAGGATGTGCATCAATTTGTACCACTCAATGTCCCACGTTCTGCTGTCAGCACTGCTCGGTGCTGCAGGTCGTCCGGAAAGGATCGTTTGCGGTGTAAATCCGGATCCGCGTGCCAAGACCCGGGCGCTCCCGAGGCCGGCCGGATCGCGCCGTTCCCCTCGGCCGCCGCGGTCCGCGAACGGCGCTGGGCTTCGATTTCCGGTGTGCGGTCGGGCCTCCGCCACCCGTCGGGCCGGTCGGATCAGCTCGAACTTGCCCGAATCCATCGCGGGCCCCGGATCAGCCCAATTCAGCACCTCTCAGCTTGGCCACACGGCCGGATTCCCAACCCCTGCGACCCCTAGCCCTCCCGGGAATCGGGCAATCCAAGCCGTTCCGGGTGCTGCTGCCCTTCCGCGGCCCCCTGCACGACGGGACCTTAGCCTGCTAGGGACAACAGGAGCAGCAGCAACCCGCTCGCCAGCGGCAGTCCCAACGCCAGCTTCCAACATCCCGACCGGCGGCTGCGACGGCCGGCGGATCTGCCGGACGATGCCAGCCGCTCGTTCATTCCGGCCCGCGTGGCCTGGTTGAACAGGGCCTTCCACACGTCGTCCGCCGGTTGCAAGGATGGAGCTTCCCATTGGCGGACCAGCCAGCGACCGGCCTCTGCGGCCGTCGCGGCGTCGAGCACCAGGTTGAGTTCCCCGGGCTGCGTCAATCCGGATTGCGAAAGGTTTGAACTGCCGGCCAGCCCCTTCCAGGCCTCGGCCCCGGATTGGATGAGGTAAAGCTTGGCGTGCATCCGGTGGTCCGGTTCGCGCAGGCGGACCTGCAACCGCCCCGCGCTTTGAAAGCCGGACAGCCGCCCCAACAGCGCACGGTCCAGCTCCGCCGCCTTGGTTTGCATGGCGCGCAGGAGGTAGGTCGCATGGGCGTCGGCCGTCTGCGCCAGGAATTTCCAATTGTGCGGTGCCATGCCGACCAGGAGCAGCAGCTGGCCGTCGGGAGCCATGAGGTCCAGCCAGTCGGCCAGCCGCTCCAAACCCATTGCGGAGACGTAGCCGACGCAGACCACAACCCGGCGCGCCCCGTCCACTGCGTTGCGCGTGAAGCTGTCGACCGTGGACGACCCCGTGTTGTCCACGAACGGGAGCGGGGCTTGTGGCTGCTGGTCGTCCATTGTTTCAGTCTGTGACAGGGGTCTCGGCGGAGTCGGCCCCCTGAATGCTGGGAGTCGCCATCAGGATCAGTTCAATCTCTTATCAAATCTGAATCCAAGGTCTGTGTGGTAATACTCCCTGCCGATGCGGTTCAATTCGTCGTCTATCAGACCTCGAAAAATTAATTCTATTTGGTCGGAAGTTGGGGAAACCTCATCTCCTTCTTTGAAATACGGGAGAGCTTTCGGCTTTGAACCAAGTCGGTTGCTCCTGTGCAGAATGGCCTGACGGTACTTGTTCAGATCATGGAACACGTCGCTCTGTACGTCATTCTTGTCCATGTTGCACTCACGGGCGATGAGTGGTCGGTAACCGTCTTCCCAAGCAGCCACAACCAACACCAGGATGTAACGGCGATGGAGGATGGAGGTGCGGCCTGACTTTCCAGAGGCACTGATCAAGTCCCCGAGAGTTGCCCGGTACTGATATTTGGCATCGGGTAAATTGGGATCGCCTGGGTTGCCGAAGGACAAGGTATTGGAAAGTGTTGTACCACCCCCGTTGTTCACCTGCTGGTTCATCCAGTCACGCCAGGTAGAGATGGCGGTTTCGATCTGCGCCGTGTACCCGTAGATGTCAACCAGGTCGTCGTGAAATTCAATCAATGCCTTCATGGTTCCCTCTCACTGCAGATCATGATTCTGTTCGTGGGTCGAAACCCTGGTGCAGCCGACCTTCATGTTCCGCACCCCCTGGTGATCCGTTTGCGGGACGAGGGCTTGGGGAGGTTACACCAGATTCGCAGGCCCCGGCAGAAGACAATCCGGTCCGCAGCCAAGCCGACCGTTCTATTGGCAGGCCGTCCCGCAAACGGCCGTTTGGGGCACACCTGCGAGCCAGCCGCCCAGGACTTGGGCGCGCCTCGGCGGCCGCTGTCCCGCAACTGCATCCCGAAATCAACGTACCGGTTGGTGGCCACCGGGCGAGTTTCGGGATACTCGCCCCTTCATCGAAGAGTTTGTGGAGGTCGACACGCAGGCCCGAACCTGACCCCAAGCACTCAGGGCCTAAGCCAACGCCCGCACCTAATGTGCTCCACGCGCATCGTCGTCTCCGTTCGGGTAGCTGCTCCACGTGCCGCCGGCGATCACCACCACGCGCCCCGTCCAGTTCGCCGACACGGCCGACGGGGTCTGGACGACGACGGTGTCGCCGTACCGCCGCAGATCGGCCAGGTACTGCTCGCCGATCTGCGCGGCCTCGACCTCGACGAAGGTCGGCCAGCAGTCGTCGCTGTCGATCGTCCACACCGGCGCGTCGGGTTCAAGCTCACTCAGTTTCTCGATCAGTTCCTTGACCCGCATCGGCGGCCTCCTTGGCTTTCGTCGCCCGCGCTGCCTTCAGTTCCTCGATCAGTGCGTCGTCGATGTGCCTGGCGCCCGGCATTTCGGCAATGCGCTGCGCCGCGGCGGCATCGACTTCCGGGTAGTACACCCAGCTGGCGCCGGCGAGCACCACGCCCCAGCGCAGCCATTGGGACCGTGGCAGCGGCAGCGGCGCGAGCCTGGGTTTGCCTCATGGTCGTCGATCAGTTCAGCGGTGCTCTTGTCGCGGGCGAACCGGTCGTCCATGCTCACATCGCGCTCGCCCACGCACGCGGCCTCCAGGTTCTCGAAGCCGGTTAGGCAGCAGCCACACGAATCGAGCACAAACACCTCTTCGCCCGGGTCCAACCGGCTTAGGATGTCGATCAGTTCGCCGACCGTCAGCGACGGCGTACCGTGCGTCACGACCGATCCGCGGAGATGCATGTGCCGATTCGTCATCATGTCGGTCACGTCGTTTTCAAGGACCCGTTCCATCTTCGGCCTCCCGTTGCTCCTGCTCCCGCCGTATCCGTTCCGATCTTGCCTGCCAGCGTTCAAAGCCGCCCGGCGTGGTCAACGGATGGAACACGCGGTCCGGCCCCATCCACAGCACCGTGCCGTCCGGCGCGATGCTCACCGTCTGGCCCCACAGCGGCAGCGGGTTGTCAATGCCCTTGGACCGCATGAGCTTCAAGTAGCCTTGCGCGACCTCGTCGTCGTCGGCGTAGTCGGGTTGCGCGGGCGGGTCGTCGCCCAGCAATTCCGAGGGTGCGACCCAACTGCCGTCGGACCGTCGGACCGCCGGGCTGTCGAGCGCGATGTCGTTCATGGCTTGGCGTTCGGCTTCGAGTGCCGCCTGGTATTCGTCGTCGGGCATGGCATCCACCTCGGCCTGCCACTGCGCGCGCTGGGCCTCCAGGGCGCGGTGGTCATTGGCTTCGCACGCCTCGCGCTCTGCGTCGGTCATGGCCGCGAGGGCCGCTTCCAACCGGGCCTCCAGTTCGGCGTTGGTCGGTGCCCGGTCATCCTTGCTCTTCATCGGTGGCCTCCTTGACGGCCATGAGGGACTCGAGGGCGCGGCCCAGGCCCTCCAGGCAGGTGGTCGTGGCTGCGATCCTCTCCCGCAACAATCTTTCGCTCATCAGCCTGGGGCCGCTGCCGTGGTCGGTCATCCAGACCCGGCCGTCGTTGGCGATCCAGCCCACATCGTCGAGTTCCCAGCCGGCCCACATGATCACGAATCGTTCGCGCACGCCGGACGGTATCCGGGCCTCGATACTTTCTTTCCTGGACACATAGCCGTCACTCATGCGGGTACCTCCGGTACGGCATCGGGCACCTGCGGTGCGGATTCGGGATCGGCCGCCGGCTGCGTCTGCCGCGCCGCCCCCGCGCCGCCCCCCGCCCCCCCCCCCCCCCCCGGCCCCCCCGCCGCAACTGTGCGTCCCGCTCCTCCGACCGCTCCAACTGTCCGTATCTCCCCCACATTTCGGCGCGTTCGGCCCGCCACGCCTCGCGTTCCTTCTGCCATTCGGCGCGCATTTCTTCGATTTCGCCCTCCCACCGCGCCCGTTCGGCGTTCTGCTCGGCCCGCAACTCCTTCCACTCTCGCTCCGCGTCGGCGGCCCGCAGCTGTCGGAGCGCAGTGTGGACGATGGCCTGCTCGCGCCGGACGAACCCGTGCGGATCTTCGTCCGGCCCGGCCCGTTGGATCGCGGCGGTCAGCATCTGGTCGAGCATGGCGACCAGCGGCCCGACGTCGCCCAGCCGCAGACTGATCGGATGGAACTGCAATACACCCTTCGGGCCGGCGTACAACTGCCTATGGCCGTTCATGTCTTCCTTGATTTGCAGCACCATGCTGATGCTTTTCGTAAAGTCTCTTGAATCCGACATGGGGGTGTCCTCCGTTTTGGGTAGTACCCCGATGTTGACATAACGCGCCGCGGTGGCGCAACAAGCTGGTGGGCCCGGGTCTCGAAGGGGGCCGAATCGGGCCGGACCGTACCGGCAGGTGCCCGTTCCCCTCGGCCGCAGGGCTCCGCGCGCGGCCCTGTGCTTCGATTTCCCGGGTCCTCAAGGTCGCTGGCCGCCGGCCACACGGCCCGGATCGGCCGGACCGGGCCGGAATCCGTCGATTTCCCTCGGCCGGGGCCGAATTGGAGGGCCTGAGCTTGGATTTGCGGCCGGTTTCGGACGGCCCCCGACTTGTGGCACACCGGGGCTTCGGCTCTCTGCCCGGCCCCAAGGATCTTTGGCTGGTGCTGCCGCCGTCGATCAAGCCCGGCGCTCCGCGTCCGGACTGAAGCGTAGCGGCGAGCCGTGGACGCACCGCACAGCCGCTGCGCTACAACCTGCCGGGGCGGCGCGGATGGGCCGCCGGGTTGATCGCCCCGCGGCCGTCAACCCGGGGAGTCCCCGGGTTGTTAAGGGTATTCGAACAAAATATCGCATAATAAAATGGCTTGATTTGAACTGGCAAAGCCATGATGCCGTACCTGTTCCCAGTCTTGGAGCACGTTGCACCCGCGATATCCACCTACGGGGCTGGGCATATCCGGAGTTCGAGCCTGTCGGTGCCCACCAGACACGTCCAGAGGTCTTGGACAGGCCGTTGGCCCTTCATGAAGCCCACTTTGGCGACATTGCGGACCTAGAACATATGTTTGGATACCCTTAACAAGGGTCCCCGGGTCCCCCGGAAGACGCAACTCCCGGGGCCGCGTCCAGTGTAGCCAAACCGCAGCTGCGGACGTCCCCGCGCGGGCGAACCGGAGCGTGGTCATGGTCGCGTGACCCTACAACAGGTCTATCCCCGCGCAGGCGGGCGCACCAGAAACGAGCGCACCCGCGACCTGTCATTCTCGGGGCCATCCCCGCGTAGGCGGGCGCACCCTGACCAGGTCATACCGCAGATGATCGACATCAGGGCCATCCCCGCGCAGGCGGGCGCACCCCTTGGCTTCGGACTCCAACCAAGGGACTATTCTCGCATGTCCGGGAGGGTTGTCGCGGAACCGGGAACCGGAGCGTGCGCCGGGACTGCGCCGAACGCGGAAGCAATTTGTGCGCCCGCCGGGACTTTGGTACTCGACTGCCAAACGCCAATCGAGTACCAAACACCCCTGGTCGGCGCAGCGATTTCGCCGCTGGCTGGCGGTGCGCGCGCCCGCCGCCGTACGCCGTTAACGGTCCGGCAACCCGGCGGCCGGCGACGCTGACTGACCGCGGCCTACCACGCGATCTTCCCTGTCCGTTTCCCCTCGCGCGGGGCGGGGATCGCATCGCCTTGCCCGCGCCGGGGATCAGTCCAACGTCCGCGGTCCGCGTCCCACCGACCGCGAAACTCCGGGTCGGTTTCCGCGACCCGCACGACGGGCATGAAAAAAGCCCGGATTTCCTTCACCAGGTCGGAGAGATCCTCCGGGCCGCGCTCAACGCCCCGCAGCTTGGCCCTGAACTTGGTCCAATCGGGTTGTTTGTTCTGGGCGAAGCCGTCGGTCAGCCCCACGGGCGTTGCGGCAGGCAGGGGTTTGTTCCGATTGTCGAACACGGCTCTCAGCGCAGCCGCCAGGTCGGGACCGGACACCGGCAACTGGTTGGCCACATACCAGAAATCGAAATAGTCCTTCATGCGGGTGTTTTGATCACCGTGGCTCACGACCGCGTGGAACTTTTCGGCCAGCGATGTTTCCACGCGATAGCACAGCAGCACGGGAGCGGGAAGGTTCAACAACGAGGGAATGGTCCGCTCCACGGGCGCAGGTGTCGGCCGGTCGCCGTAGGCAATGTCCGCCTGCATGGTGTATCGGGATGGGCCCAGTCGCGCTTCCACCTTTAGTCGGTAGCCGACCACTCCGTGCAGGGATTCGACCCGAATCGATTCCTGAACGAACCGCAGGCCGTCCGAAGGGGCGGACGTGTCCTGCTCCAGTACATCCCGGAAGTGTCCTGCGGCAGCCTGTGGTTCCACGTGAACGTACCCCTGCAGGTCAACGTCCCTGGTTGGGCGGTAGAGGGACTCCGCCATTGTCTGCAACATGAACGCTCCCTTCAGCACATAGTCGTTCTTGTAGGGCGACAGGCTTAGCCGATACAGAAACCGCTCCGTCACATAGCGGATCCGTACATCGTCCAGGACCAGCTGGTCCTGCGCGGACAGATTGCGCAGCCGTTGATCCACGGAGGCGGCAACATTTTTGATTACCCGCCGGCGGTCCACAGCGCGGTCTCCAGGTAGGGCCGCATCACGTTGTCGACGCGGCAGATGCGGACCTGCCGGGCCAGTTCGTCCATGTCCCGCGGCCCGGCCGCATAGTCGTGGAGGGCTTCGAGCACGACGTCCATGCCGACCTGGTGGCGGAACTTGAAGCAGTCGGCGAGCGTTTTCTCGCGGGAGTAGACCTTCACCTCCACGCCGTCGAACACGTGCGTCTCGATGCCCGACGCATAGCTGCGGGGCGAGAAGCTGTGGACCCGGAGCGGCGGCCACGCAGCGTTGGGCCGGTGGTCGCCGCGGCGCACGGCCACCGAGATGGTGCGCGGAGGTTGGGTGCCCAGGTCGTGGAACCACAGGGCGGTCGTCAGGCAGACGACCGCCCGCGGGGAACGCAGACCGACGATCGTGAGGTCCGGCCGGGCGAGAATCGTCCGGTCGGCGAGCACGAACACGCCGCGGGCGTAGCGTTCGACCTCGCCCCGGGCTGCGAGCGCGTACAGTGCGGCCGGCTTGATGCCCAGCCGCGCGGCCTCGGCCGTGCGCACCGGGCGATTGAGCTCGCGCAGGACGGTCAGCGCGTCGGACATGGGATTTTAGAAACCTTTACAGATATGGCTGCCGAGTGATGGTACTACATCCGGCCTGATGCCGCCGTACGACGTCTCGAAGCGGCTGGCGGCGCGGACTGATTCGCTTGGAGTGCAACTTGGAATCGGCATTTCCAAGTTGCACTCCAACTGGTCCATCCCCGCATGGGCGGGCGTGATCGGCACACCGTCGGGCAGCATCCCATTTTGCTGCCGCACGTACACATCCGAGGATCTCCACCGCATCGGTGCCGTGTGGTTGCAGAAGCTGCCCGGGCCCAAGAACTTTGGCGGGTGCTGCCGCCGTCGATCAAGCCGGATCCGAAGCGCCCGCAATAACGCCCGGACCGGCCGGCCGGCGGACCGGGTTTGCTGTCACGCCACCGGGTTTGCTGTGAGATCGACCCGCGCCGCCGCGGCGCGGGTCCGGCCCACCTCTTTTGCTGTCACGTTCACCTCTTTTGCTGTGAGGCCCCACCTCTTTTGCTGTCACGTTTTCGGCCCATTTCCCTCGGCCGCCGACCCTCACTGCACGCGCGCGTGCGTACCGACATCAGGGCCTACCTGGCGGAGCGGGACTTCCCCTCACTGCACGCGCGCGTGCGTACCCGCCGACGGCACCCGGCGCATCACAACGGCCGCCCTCCCCCCCCCCCCCCCGCGCGCGCCCGCCCCCGCCGACGCCACCCGGCGCATCACAACGGCCGTCCCCTCACTGCACGCGCGCGTGCGTACCCCTTCTCCCTCCGCAGTCGATCCTTGCGCGCCGCCCCGCCGGCGCACGGTCTCGAACAGCGGTGCGTCGGTGGGTCGGTCATGGTTCAAGGGCTACTAATGCGACCCAATTTGTTGGAGCCCAACCCGGACGTGCGCGTCGAACGCGCGGTCCCGCCGTCCAAAGGCTGGTAAGTCGGCGCAGCGCGTCCTCCGCTTCAACCGGTCCGAATCCGGCACTTGCCCCCGGCTCGGGCCGAAGCCGCACCCCTCAGCTTGGCCAGGCGGCCGTCTGCGGAGGCCCTGCGACCTGCAGCACTCCGGGAATCCGGGGGTTGGGGGTCGGATCGACACCGGGGAAGACTGATCGGACGCGGGTGGCATACTGCGAATCCGCGTCTTTGGCCAACCCTCTGCATACCACCGAGGAACCATGTTCCATCCCCGTGTCCTCTTCCGCATAACTGATCCCCGCCGCGGTCCTGGCCTTGCTGCTGGGCGGCTGCGTCATGCCGGCCCGCCAGGACGCAACCCCGGTCCCGCCGCCCGTCGAGCCCGCGGTGGCCGAACCCACTCCCGAACCGGAGCCGGCGATGCCCGCCGAGGTCCTGACGGCAGTCGTCAGCCAAAACGCCAACGTGCGCACCGGGCCGGGCACCGATCACCCGATCGCCTACTGGCTGACGGCCGGTGCCGAAGTGACGGTCACGGGCCGCAACGCGGAAGGCACCTGGCTGCAGATCGAACACGACGACCGGCCGGGCTGGATTTCCGCCACGCTGACGGAGATCGCCGCCGATGCGCCGCCGGTCGAACCCGCACCCGAGCCGGTCGCAGCAGAGCCCACGGTCGCGCCCGACCCTGACCCAACGGTAGCCGTGGAACCTGAACCCACGCCCGCAACGGTGGAGCCCACACCCGAACCTACCCCCGAGCCCGAACCCGAAGCCGCGGCTCCCGCACGCGTCGTTGTGACCGTAACCGGCACGGTCGTCAACCTGCGCGTCGGCCCGGGCACCGAGCACGCACAGGCCGACCAGGCGCGCGCCGGCGACCAACTGGACGCGACGGGCCGCAACGCCGACGGCAGCTGGCTGCAGGTCGCGGATCCGCGCGACCCCGCAGGGCGCGTCTGGATCTACGGACCGCTGACCGACATCGACAACGCGGCCCTCCAGACGCTGGCCGTGGTTCAGCCCACGCCCGAACCCGCCGCGCAGGAGCCCGAGCCGACCGTCGAACCCGCCGCGCAGCCGATCGTGCCGGCCAACTGCACGCAACTGCACACCGTCAATCCGAACGAGACCCAATTGGTCCAGATCACCAACTGGTTCGGCCTCGACCTGCAGACCGTCGCCAACCTGAACGGCATCGACGCGGCCGCGCCGCTGACAGCCGGCACGCAGATCTGCCTGTCCGTCGATGCCGAATCCACACCGCCGGCGGCCAGCGCGGCCACCTCTCCCGCAGCCCAGCCGCCGCCCGCCGCCCCGGCCGGACCGGTCGCGGGTACGGGGATTTGCCTTTCCCGCAACGGCAATCCCCATCCCTGTCTGGACATTCCCGACCGGCCCGAACTGGCGGTCAGGTCGGTGGACGGTCCGGCCACCTACTTCCCGCCCGACAGCTACGACCGCAGCGAGCACCCCGCCCTCGCCTACGACTTCCAACTGGTGCTCGAAGATCGCTCCGCCATGTGGAACTGGCGCATGCGCGACTTCGAGGGCTGCTACGACGCTCTGCGCATCCACATGGGCGAAATCCCCGAAGCCGTCGGCCTGACCCGCCTGGAAGTGCATCTCTCCGATCCCATCTTCGGAAAGGAATACCCGGAGATGGACGAACTGGGAAGCGAACAAATCAGGGGCATGCGGTTCCATAAAGAACCCATGGTCCCACTGCCGCGCGGGCATGTGGACGAGAGTTGGGTTGCACTGCGTTGTTACGAGGAACGCGGCCGATCCGCCGATCACGTAGTCTGCAGCGTTTTCCCTAAAAAAGGCAACAGCGGCAGCATCAACTTCGAGGCGGCGCTGAACCTGGCGTTGGCTGCCACAGCAGGTTCGATGTCGCGGCGAGGAATCGAATTCGGCTTGGGTTTCCGCCTGTGCGCCCTGGCTGTCATGCTGCGCTGTCCGACGGTTGCCGGCAGGGATGGACGGGGTGGAATGTCAAGCCGGCGGGCATCCGAAACCTACTCGACGGACCGCTGGGGGAAGCAAGGGGACTGCCAGGGACGTGCCAGGATCCGCCAGGAGAGTGTTTCGGCTGGGGCCTCCTGTGTCCAACTCAGGGCGATTGCATCTAAATGGGTTTGGGCTTGAGGCCAATCAGTTGGCACAGGTAGTCCTTGTTCCAGGCGGCCGCCAGCCGCTTGTTGGCGATGCCCACCTTGAGGGATCGGTCCTGCCGCAACAGGTTGTGGGCGATGCGCTTGAGAATGGCCATGTTGTGGGCGGCATGGCCCGTGCGGATGCGGCTGTCGTCCTCGCCAAAGGCCACATCCATGACCCAGTGGTGGGCGTTTTCGCACCCAGAGGGTCCCCGCCAGTGCTGGCGCACCGCCTGCAACTGGAGTCTGGCCTTGGGGGGCAGGCTGGAAATGAAGATGCGGACATCGGTCGTGACCCGGTCCCCGCCGCGGCGTTCGCACTCGACCCAGACCAGACTGGCCAGGTCGCACCACTCGCGGTCGGGGTCGACATGGGCGAGCAGGGCGGGGTCGCCGGTCGTCCAGCAGCGACGGATTTCAATCCGCCCATGATCCTTCCCGACCGTGTCCGCATAGTCGTGGGGACCGCCGGCGAAGTTGCCGGCCCGTTCCAGGGCAAACGTGTCCTCCAGGCGGTGGTGGAGACCCTTGTGGTGGGCCCGCACGCGCAGCACGTAGTCGGCCCCCTGCTTCCGAATCTGGCGGGCGATCGCCTTCTGGCAACCCATCGCATCAAGGGTCACAATGCAGCCCGTCAGGCACAGCATGCGCAGCAGTTCCGGGATGGCTGTGATTTCGTTGGACTTGTCATCCACCGCGGTTTGGGCCAACACCAGGCGGTTGGCTTGCGCCCAGGCACTCACCAGATGCAGGGGCCCCAGGCCCCGGCCCCGGTCATGGGAGCCGCGCACGCTCTTGCCGTCGACAGGCACGACCTGGCCCTCGGTCAGGGCAAAGGCCGCCTGCACCCAGTCCCGAAAGCCCTCCTCGAAGTGGGCCGCGTCCAGCCGTGCGAAGACCCGCCCCAGCGTGTCGTGCGAGGGGATCCCGTGCGGCAGTGCCAGGAAGGTGCGCAGCCACGCCTCGTTGAGCTGGCCGAAGAGGGCGATCGCCACGAAACTGTCGGCGCCGCAGATGACGGCCAGGACCGACAGGACCAGGATGTCCGTTAAATTGTGCAGCCTGGTCCGGTCGACCCGCGGATCCTCCAGGCTGTCCAGGGTCTCGATCAACGGCTGAGGCATCAGGGCGTCCATGGGGGCGGTTCCGCAGGCTGAATCCGGAACCGACCATTGTAGTCTTGCGTCCACTCGCCCCGGTCGGCCCACCCAATTTAGATGCAATCGCCCTGTGTGTCCAACTGCACACCCCAATTGGCGCTCAAGGCAGTAGGCTAAAATTTACTGCATTGACCCAAAGGGCATCCAACCCCGGAAGCTGCACCGGGTTCCTTGCCGGAATCTGATTGTGTGGCCGCGGTCTTGTTGCGGTACAACCAGTCAGGAGCTTTCCAATGACTCGACGCATTACCAGACGTGAATTCCTCGTTGTCAGTGGGGCCACGGTCGCCACGGGTCTTGCCGCAGCCTGCGGTGCCGGAGAGTCCGAGGGTCCGGCGGACGCGGCACCGGCGGAGGCACCCGCGGCGGACGAAGCGGCGATGCCGATGGGCAAGTACCGCGAGGCCCCGGAACTGAGCGAAATGGTGCAGGCCGGTCTGCTGCCGCCGGTGGACGAGCGGTTGCCGGCCGATCCCTGGGTTCTCCCGGTCCTGCGGGAAATCGGCAAGTACGGAGGCGAAATGTCGAGCATCGTGGCCGATCCCACGGCCAACCTGTTCGAGATTTCCAATGCCCGCGGAGCCGCTGCGGCGGGCCGGTCCTACGACCTGGGCTCCATCATTCCCATTGCCGTCGAGAGCTTTTCGGTCAACGACGACAGTACCGAACTGTCCGTGAGCCTGCGGGCCGGCCAGAAGTGGTCCGACGGCACGCCGTTCACCACCGAGCATGTTTCGTTCTGGTACGAGGACATTCTCCTCAACGAGGAGTTGACCCCGGTCGTGAACAAGAAGCTGGCCCCCGGCGGCGAAACCCTGAAGCTGGAAGTCGAGGACGACTTCAACTTCAAGCTTGTCTTTGCCGTGCCCTATCCGGTCATCATCGACATCCTGCCGTCCCTGTCACTCTGGTCGCCCAAGCAGTACCTGTCCCAGTGGCACGCCTCCTACAACGAGGACGCGGATGCCAAGGCCAACGAAGAGAACTTCGATGCCTGGTACGAGGCGTTCCAGTACCACGCCGATGAGGGCGAGACGCAGCAGGATGCCGATCTGCCCGTGTTGGGTCCCTGGGTGTTCGAGAAGCAGGATACGCAGGGCAACACAACCTATACCCGCAACCCCTATTACTGGGCAGTCGATGCGGAGGGCAACCAGTTGCCGTACGTGGACCGGCTCCAGAAGCTGGTGGTGGAGAACCGCGAGGTCCTGACAGCCAAGATTCTGGCGGGCGAGGGTACGCACCACAGCTGGTTCCTGTCCCTGGCGGATTTCCCGCTCTACAAGCAGAACGAGGAGGCCGCGAACTTCACGGCACGGCTCCACCCCGATCTGCGTGCGTCGGAGATGGGTATGGCGTTCAACTACACGCACACCGATCCGGTTCTGCGGAAGTTGTTCAACGACGTCAAGTGGCGTCAGGCGTTGTCCCACGCCCTGGACCGGAACGAAATCAACGAACTCAGGTTCGCCGGCAGGGGCGTTCCGCGCAATCCGATCATGCATCCCGGCCCCCTGTTCTGGCAGGAAGGCCTGGATCAGATGTATACGGCCTACGACGTCGACCTGGCCAACAGCCTTCTGGACGAGGTGGGCCTTGCGTGGGACAGCGACAACAAGTTCCGCCTGCGCCCCGACGGCGAACCATTGGCACTGACCATGGAGGTCGATGCCGGGCGCGCGGATCTGTCCGAAACGGGCAACCTGATCAAGTCCTACTGGGCCGCTGTGGGCGTGAACATCAACGTCAAGGGCCAGGACCAGCAGTTCTACATGCAGCGCATGCGGGCCAACGAACACGACATCGGGGTTTGGGCCATCGGCGGGGCGTCCGAGCCGTATTCGCGGCAGAACGAGCCCATCCGCTACCGGCCGCCCTGGCACTGGTCCAGCACGCCCCTGGGCGGTCCGCTCTGGCGGCAGTGGCTGGACACCGACGGTGCGGAAGGCATGGAGCCCCCCGACATCATCAAGGAACTGTGGGAGACCACGGTGCAGTGGCAGGCCGAGACGTTCGGCACGGACCGGTACAAGGAACTGGGTCTCAAGATGTTGCAGATCAACGCGGAGAACGTCTGGTTGATCGGCACCGTGGGGCTCGTCCCGCGGGCGTCCATCATCCGCAACACCGTCCGCAACGCACCCGATTCGGACAACATTCTCAGCATCGAGTACGGGATGTGGACCCACTACCAGCAGGAACAGTGGTGGATCGACGCCTAATGTAGTCAGTCCGGGGGAGCCGCTCGGCTCCCCCGGCATTTCCGCCGCTTGGCGGGCCGTACATGTGGAAATTCCTGCTGCAGCGTCTGCTGCTGTTTATCCCGACCTTCCTGGTGATCTCCGTAATCACCTTCGTGCTGATCCAGGCGCCGCCGGGCGATTACATAAATTCGTACGCGACCCAGCTTGAGGCATCCGGGGAGGAGGCCAGCGAAGCCCTGCTGCTCGCCCTGCGCAAGCGCTATGGGCTGGATCAGCCCGTCTACATCCAGTACGTCAAGTGGTTGTGGGGAATCTTCACGCGGCTGGACTTCGGTCATTCCATGCAGTGGAACCGACCCGTCGGCGATCTGATTTGGGATCGGCTGGCCTGGACCGTCTTGATTTCCTTCCTGACGATCATCTTCACCTGGATCCTGGCCTTTCCCATCGGCATTTATTCCGCCACGCACCAGTATTCGGGTTTCGACTACAGCTTCACGTTCCTGGGATTTGTGGGTGCCGGGATTCCGGACTTCCTGCTGGCCCTGGTCTTGATGTGGTTGGGATTCGCCTTCTTCGGCCTCGACATGGGGGGCCTGTTCTCGGAAGCCTTCCGGGACGCACCGTGGAGCTGGGCCAAGTTTGTCGACATGCTGAAGCACCTGTGGGTGCCGGTCGTGGTCCTCAGCGTCTCCAGCACCGCGGGCCTGATCCGGACCATGCGGGCCAACCTGCTGGACGAGTTGCGGAAACCTTATGTGATCACGGCCCGATCCAAGGGCATGACGGAGTGGCACCTGGTATTGAAGTATCCGGTGCGCGTCGCGTTGAATCCGTTCATCAGCAGCATTGCCTACGTCCTGCCCCAACTCGTGTCCGGCACCACCATCATCTCCATCGTCTTGAGTTTGCCCACCACGGGGCCCATCCAAATCCGCTCCCTAATGAGCCAGGACATGTATTTGGCCGGCAGCATTTTTCTCCTGCTGGCGTCACTGACCATCCTGGGCACGTTCATTTCCGACATCCTCCTGGCTGTCGTGGATCCGCGCATCCGCCTCGAGTGACGGCTTCCGGCCCTGTTAGCCCATGACGGTAGCGACTCCGCCGAAGTCCGCGGAAGCCAATCTTTACACCGCTTCCCAGTGGCAGCTGATGTGGTGGCGCTTCTCCCGCCACCGGGTTGCCGTGGTGTCCATGATCCTGCTTGTGTTTGCCTATGGTGCGGCACTGTTTGCCGAATTCGTCTCGCCGCACGATCCGAACCGGTTCAGTTCCAGTTGGGTGCTGGCACCTCCCATGCGCCTGCACTTCACGCGGCCGGACGGGTCGTTCAGCCTACGGCCGTTTGTATACGGGCTCACTTCAGCCAGGGACGAGGAGACCCTGGCCATGGTCGTCGTGCCGGACGAGACACAGGTGCATCCCATCCGTTTTTGGGTCAAGGGGGATCCCTATACCCTGTGGGGCCAATTCGACAGCGATCTCCATCTGTTTGGCATCGACGTCTGGGCGGAGCAGCCGCTGTTCCTCTTGGGTGCCGACGATCTGGGCCGCGACCTCTTTTCCCGCATCATGTATGGTGCCCGGATTTCACTGTCGATTGGCCTGTTGGGGGTTGGCTTCTCGCTGTTGTTCGGTGTGGTCCTGGGCGGTATTTCCGGATACTACGGCGGATTGATCGATGTGATCATCCAAAGGATTATCGAACTCCTGCGGTCCCTGCCCACCATTCCGTTGTGGCTGACCCTGGTGGTAATCCTGCCCCCGCACTGGAGCGCCTTGCGCGTCTACTTCGGTATCACCCTAATCCTGTCCCTGATAGGCTGGACCGGCATGGCCCGGGTCGTGCGCGGTCGGTTTCTGGCCCTTAGGGAAGAGGACTTCATCATGGCTGCGCGGTTGGCCAACGCCCCGCAGATGCGAATTATCATGCGTCACATGGTGCCCTCGTTCACAAGCCACCTGATCGCCCAGATGACGCTGGCGGTCCCCGGCATGATTCTCGGCGAGACAGCCCTGAGTTTCCTGGGCCTCGGCCTCCAACCTCCGGTCGTCAGCTGGGGAGTTCTGTTGCAGGGGGCACAGAACCTCCGCTCGGTGGTGCTGGCCCCTTGGCTCCTGTTGCCGGGTTTGTTCGTGGTCGCAGTGATACTTGCCTTCAATTTTGCCGGCGACGGCCTGCGCGACGCAGCCGATCCCTACGCCATATAGGTGGACGACGTGGTGCTGCAGCAGATACAACGCCTGGATTGCGAGGAGGCTTGATCCGTGGATCCTGGAATCCTGATCGACATCCAGCATCTGCACACCAACTTCTACCTGCGGGAGGGGGTGGTCAAGGCGGTGAACGGAGCCAGTCTGACCATCGCCAAGGGCCGTACCCTGGGAGTGGTCGGGGAGTCCGGTTGCGGCAAGAGCGTGACGGCGCAGTCGATACTTCAGATTGTGCCGCGGCCCGGCCGCATCGAGTCCGGGGACATCCTTCTGCACATCGCGGAAGGCGACCTTGACGAGACCATCAACATCACCGATCTGAACCCCGGCGACCCACTCATGCGGGACATCCGTGGCTCACGGATCAGCATGATCTTCCAGGAGCCGATGACCTCCTTCAGTCCGGTGCACACGGTGGGCAACCAACTCGAGGAGACAATCAAACTGCATCAACCGAAGAGCGGGGATGAAGCGCCCGCGCGGGTGTTGGACATGTTGCGTCGGGTCGGCATCGCCAACCCGGAACGCAACGTGGAGGCGTATCCGCATCAGTTGAGCGGCGGCATGCGGCAAAGGGCCATGATTGCCATGGCCCTCATGCTCGAGCCCAGCCTTCTGATTGCGGACGAACCCACAACGGCCCTGGATGTCACAACCGAAGCGCAGATTCTGGCCTTGATGCGCGACATGCAGTCCGAACTGCACATGGCCATCATGTTCATCACCCATGACCTGGGTGTCATTGCGGAGATGGCCGACGACGTGGCAGTCATGTACTTGGGGCGCGTGGTGGAGAAGGCGCCGGTGCGGGCCATCTTTCATTCACCCAAGCACCCATACCTGCAGGCTCTGCTCGAATCCATCCCCCGGATCCAGAAACGGACCGGGGCGCGGCTGCAGGCCATCGAAGGCGTTGTGCCCAACCCGTTGGATGTACCGCCGGGCTGCCCGTTCCACCTGCGGTGTCCGGACTTCATGCCGGGCGTGTGTGACGAAGTGGTTCCGCCCGACGTAACCGTCGACGAAGGCCATACCGTGGCCTGCCACCTGTATACGGAATGAGAGATGGACGGCCACGAATTGGGTGAACTCGACTCGCAGCAGGAAACCGGACGGGATGGTCCGGCCGAAGAACTGCTCAAGGTGGTCGACCTGTGCAAGCATTTTCCGATCCAGGCCGGTTTCTGGCGCCGGATCGTGGGGTATGTAAGGGCCGTGGACGGGGTCTCGTTCGCTCTGCATCGCGGTGAAACCTTCGGCTTGGTGGGGGAGAGTGGATGCGGCAAGACCACAACCGGGCGGAGTATCCTGCGGGCCATCGAGCCCACGTCGGGCCAAATCCTGTTCAAGGATCAAGAGCTGGGCTGGGTGGATGTGGCCGCGCTCGACGAGGGGGATCTGCGTGTGTTTCGGCGACATACCCAAATGGTTTTCCAGGATCCCTATTCGTCGCTCAATCCGCGTATGACCTTGCTGGAACTGATCGGCGAACCGCTGCTCAACAACGGCGTGCGTGATGCGGCGGCGCGTACGGACCGGGTGGCCGAACTCCTATCCCTGGTGGGCCTGCGGCCCGAGTACATCCGGCGGTATCCGCATGCGTTTTCGGGCGGCCAGCGACAACGGGTGGGGATTGCCAGGGCCCTGGCGCTGAACCCCCAGTTCGTGGTGTGCGACGAACCGGTTTCGGCCCTGGACGTGTCCATCCAGGCCCAGACCCTCAATCTTCTGCAGGACCTGCAGGAGGCGTTCGGGCTCACCTACCTGTTCGTGGCCCACCAGCTCAACGTGGTGGCCCACATTTGCGACCGCGTCGGCGTCATGTACGTGGGCAAACTGGTGGAGGTCGCGGAAACCGAAACCCTCTACAGTTCACCGTTGCATCCTTATACGGAGGCGCTTCTGGGTGCGGTACCGCATCCCGATCCCGACCACCGCGGCCATCGCACGCTGCTGGCCGGCGAGATCGCCAATCCCGCCAGTCCGCCGTCGGGGTGTTACTTCCATCCCCGTTGTCCCTACGCTGAGGACGAATGCAGTCGCGAGGAACCCGAACTCAGGGAGCTGCAGCCGGGCCACTTTGTGAAGTGCCACCTGGCCGAGGAGCTTCAGCTCGTTGGCGTTGACCTGGAGGTTTGACCAAGATGTTGGAAGATCCCAGTTGGGGGTTGCCCGGGCACCGTTTTGTAATCTGCGACAACCTCAACACCCCTGTCCCCAACTCCCTCTACAAGACCTTTGACTAGGCGACCGCCGACCGCTTGGAGAGGTTTGACTTTCAACACAGTTGCTGATCAGTTACTCGCGGATTTTACAGGAGGAACTATGGACGCGGCCACCCACCCCTTTGGGACAATAATCAACGGCCCCAAACAGTTCATCATCCCCGTTTTTCAACGGGACTACTCTTGGGGTCCGGAGCAGTGCGACAGGATGTGGTCGGACGTTCTCAAGGCGGTTGAAGATGATGCCCTACATTTTCTGGGGTCGTTCGTGTACGTTGATGAGCAGGTGGGTGCCGCGTTTAGCAGATGGCTGGTCATTGATGGTCAGCAGCGGCTCACTACCTTGATTCTTTTGATGATCGCTCTGCGGGATCATTTGGTGGAGACCCAATGGCAGGAAAGTGGGCTGAGCATTGCGAAGATCGATGATCTCTTTCTCAAGAACAATCATGAGTCGGGCGAACACAGGTACCGGTTGGTGCTGCGTCGGCGCGACAACGACACGCTCCAAGCCTTGGTTGACGCAAAGGACCCATTCGAGGTTTGCGACAGTTCAGAGGCTGTCATGGCAGCGTATGAACATTTTCGAGCCGTATTGCGGGACCCGGGGGTGGACCTGGTAAACGTGTACAACGGCATCTATCGTTTGGTGGTCGTGGACTTGAAACTGGAGCGACCAGCGGACAACCCGCAGGTGATTTTTGAAAGCCTGAACTCCACCGGTGTTGATCTTACCCAGAGCGACTTGATTCGGAACTACCTGCTCATGGGCTTGCACTCTGATCAACAAACAGCGTTGTACGATGAATACTGGAGTAAGTTGGAGCACGCTTTCCGCGATGCCGGCGGCGGGTTCGAAGAGTTCCTGCGCGACTATATGGCTCTGTCGGAGAGGTCGACGACGCAGACGCCAGCTAACCAAGTGTATGCCAAGTTCAAGGAATTTTGGTCCTCCGGTGGGTTTGACGAAGCGGCCAAGCACCTGGCCGACATGCTGAAGATGGGGCGGTACTATGCCTGGTTTCGGCGTCCGTCGTTGTGTCCCGACAAAAGCATGATCCCTCCATTGTCGGTTGCCCGTGACGGTGGGTTCGGCACCACTCACGCTGCCTTGGTCGTGCGCCTGTACGACCTGCGTGAACGCAAGCTAATCACAGACGGCGAGTTTGCCGAGGCCATGACGCTGCTGAAGAGTTATCTTGTGCGGCGAGCAGTGCTGGGGCTGCAAACACGCAGTTACTGGAATGTCTTTCAGCGGGTTGCCCACGCCGTCGAAGAGGACGCGGTTTTCGAAACCTTTAAAGTTGCGTTGGTAAGGGAGAGGGGAACTTCCGCCTTTCCGTCCGATGAGAGTTTTCGTTCCGGGATCCAGGAGCGCGACCTCTACCATTTGCGCACCTGCCATCATATTCTCGCCGCCTTGGAGAACCACGGCCAGACGGAGCCAAGCCAGACCGCCGACTATTCCATTGAACACGTGATGCCCCAGGGTATTTACAACGTGGAGGAGTGGCAGGAGATGCTGGGTGAAGATTGGGTGGACATTCATCAGACGTGGATACACCGGTTGGGGAACCTTACACTGGTCGGTTACGACAAAAACAGTGCCATGTCCAACAGGCCGTTTAGCGAAAAGCTGCATGATCCGAAGGGGTTCAAATACACTGCCGTGCGATTGAACCACTACATCCGGGAGCAGGACAAGTGGACGGTGGATGAAATGCGGGAGAGGGGAGCCCAACTGGCGCAGAATGCAGTGGAGATATGGCCATATCCTGAGGCCGACATGGGTATGGTTCAAAACAAGGATGTGGCCGAGCTGCAGGCGCGGTCTAACCGTCTCGATTTGACTAGTCGGAAGATGAACGATCCTGTGCACCAACTGATGAAGCATTTGGATGAGGGCATAGCAACCCTGGGAAAATCGATTCCGGTCTTGGAGAACCGTTCGCGTTGCTATTATAACGGCTCCGGTGTCTTTTTCGTGGAGTTGCTGCCGATGGCGGCATCGGTGAGAGTATTACTCCCTCTGTCATTCGACGAAGTCGATGATCCGGACGGGCTGGCTGCCGACGCAACCAACTGGAGTTGGTTGCCCAACGTGACGCACCGCGATTGCGGTGTGGTAGTGGACGTGCGCCGGAAGGAACAAATCGACTCCGTCCTGCGCATGATCAGGCAGGCCTATGAGGAATAGGAGATTTGAAGGCCGTCAAAGTGTCCGGTGGGTTTATTCCTCTGTAACTGTTCAGGAATCCCAATGCACCCACTTAGCCAGTTTCCGATCCGGACTAGCTTCTTATCCGTGTCTGGTATTCGATGCGGGGCGGCTCCTCTTGACCACCGGCGACAAAGTTTAGGCCGACGGCAACGACACGCCTTGAGGAACCGAAATATCGGCGGTCGTAGTCGCGCGACTCGATCTGGTCCAGCGCGACCGCCGGCGACCGGTTGTACTTGAACTCGAACACACAGACATGGTGGGGGAAGAGCACCTCCAGATCCGACCGTCCGCCCAGCTGGTGTACTTCGGACTGGAACTCAACTCTCATCAACTGGCACAGGGCATGCAGGATCAGGTGGCAGTCGGTCTCGCCGGTGATCTTCTCGCCCGGCATCCCTGCCATGAAGGTGTCCAGCCGCGTGCAGAAGTCCGCATAGTCTTCTGCTGCCAAGGCCCGGTGCAGATCCGTCAATTCGTCCGGTGTGGCATACCGGCCGAAGCTCTCCAGCAGGCTGGAAGCGAAGGTCAGCCGCACCTCGTTGTTCGGGTAGTCGTACCGTAGCCGTCCTTGGTCCAGCCGCAGCGTGAGGTAGCCGGTCTGCAGCATCAGGCTGCCGTAGTCGATGTTGTTCAAGTCGTAAGTAGTCCGCATCAACTGGTGGACCGGAGGAGGTTCCTTGGCCAAGGCAAGGTTCCCGTTCCGGGCCATCCGCACCAGGAACCGGGAGGTTCCGGACTCGGACCAATAGTTGGGCCATCCCAGCCACCGCCACCGGTCGCGCGCCTTGGTTTCCTGCATGTCCCGAAGGCAGGTCAGGAGCGAAAACGGGTTGTAAACGTTCTCACTGAGACCGGGATGGCCAAAGCAGTAGCCGTTGTAGTGATCCCGCAGTTCCTGCGTCACGTCCTCGAAGGGCTTGCCCAGGTTCCCGGCTCCGGCCTGCAGGTAGGGCAGCAGTGCACCTTGCAGATCTGCTTCGGTAAATCCGCACAGATCCGCATAGTTGGAGTCCCACGAGATGTCGGTCAGATTGTTCAGGGCGGAGAACAGGTTCACGTGGGCAAAGCGACTGATGCCCGTGATGAACACGAAGTGCAAACTCTCTTCAAGGTGCTTGAGCAGACCGAAGAACTCGCGCAGCACGGAGATGAAGGGCTCGGGATCGATGTCCCGGCCCAGCAGGTGTGTGAGTGGTGCATCGTATTCGTCGATCAGGATGACCGGCTTGGCCTTGAATTGACGTTCAAGTTCATGCAGCAGGTTCTGCAGGCGATCGGAGGTAGGCACCAAATCGGAACCCGCGGGTGGTGGCGGAAACCGGATGACCCCGCCTTCGGTCCGAGGTTCAAGCCCGGTTGCCGCGCCGCGGGCATGCCAGTCGGTATACACACTTTCGAGGTGCGCCAAAAGCCGGGCACGCAATCCCTTGGGAGTGTCCGCGGTTGTCATTGCCAGATTGAGCCGAACGACCGGATGTACCCGAATCCGATGAACGATCTCCTCGACAGCGGTGCCCTTGAACAGTTCCTCCCGTTCTCCTGCATTGGGATCAAAGGCTGCTTGGTTGGAACTTCCCAATCTCGGCAGATCGCCTTGGAAGTAGGCTTCCAGGGTGGAGACCAGCAGGGTCTTGCCAAAACGGCGCGGTCTGGCCAAGAAGGCGTACTTCGTCCGTAGCTGGGAGCCGTCACCGTTGACCGGAGCCAGCAGTCTGCGCAGATGGCCAGTCTTGTCAACGTACAGGCCGCCGCCCCGTCGAATCGGGATGAACCCCGACTGATCCGGGTGCAGGAAGGGCAGATCCATGTTCGGGGGTGGAGGCTCGGTGAAGTCCAGTGCTGCAAGTCTGCCGGATTGTACTTAGCTCCAACGGGTTCTTGGGGATCCGTTGCGTGGTGCTCCGGCATAGTGACTTCCCTGAATCCCGAGGCGGGATTCAGGTACCTGTCGGCAGGGCCTCGTCACTTGGGTTCGGTGTGCAAGTTCTCGGCAAGGAGCAACATTGCAGGCACTCTGCCCGACACACCGGAGAGGTCCGACTTGCGCTGTGTCTACGCTGCTTGGGGCGGGGAGTATGGCCTGAAAGGGAGTTACACTGCATGGTAGGTGTTGCAATCTCTTGTGCAACCTTGTGCAACATCCAAGCCTGCACGCACGCCGGACGGATTGGACGTGTGTTGACAAGTGAGGGAAACCGGAAGTTGAAAGGAAAACTCACTCTCACGATTGATCGGGATGTGCTTCTGGCGGCCCAAGGGCATGCGAGATCTGTCGGTGTGCCCCTGTCGGCTCTCGTTGAAGAGTTGTTGCGGGCGATGATCGGCAACAAGCCAGAAACATTCGCTGCCCGTTGGCGAGGATCGCTCAAGATCGTGGAATGCGACGAACCTCGCTTCCAATCGATCAAGCACAAGTACCTGAAGTGATTCTGGGATTGCGATGCCTGAGCTGGATGCGATGTTGGGTTGAAGACCATTTCCGAACCAACGCCCACGGGCGTTGGTTCGCGTCCTTCAGCCGAACTTCATCCAGGCAGCCCTGTTAACTGGCGATGGGGTGTTGCATGTGTTTATTGCCCTACCGACACTTGAGGCCGCGAGTGGGCGTGTGCCGTCGTCACCAATCACCACCGGTACGCCGGGCTCGTCCAAGTTGGTCTGTCAGTTTGGCCGAGCTCCAGGCTGCCCCACGTCAAACTCCTGGGCCGGGCACCCCCATCGTTGGCCTCGGGCCTTGGGCTGATTGGGTTCGGAGTTCCCGGGGAACCGATGTAGGCCGAGAACACCTCCGCGTCCACCCAGCCCAAACGGTGGGTGCCACAGGCGGTAAGGCATGACATTGCTCCTCTTCTTGGTCAACTATCAGCCGTTCTTGCGTTGAGCCTGGCCCAACAGACGTGCCAGGCACTGGCACCAGCGGTCCTCCGACCACCGGAAACAGAGTTCCAGACGGCGATCGGTAGAGGCTGGATTGCAGGTCACGATGAGAGACCGGACATGGTATCGTGGACTGGTTTCAACAATGCTGCAGCCGGGCCACTTCGTGAAGTGCCACTTGGCCGAGGCGCTTCAGCTCGTTGGGGTTGACCTGGAGACTTGACCAAGCCCGACCGATTCCCGCTTGGGAATCTCCGCATACCTGAACCGGCTCCAGGTGTGTTGGCTTATCCAGAGTCGGATGTGGACGGGTTTCGAACCCGCGTCCGGTATTCAATGCGGGGCGGTTCCTCTTGACCACCGGCGACGAAGTTCAGGCCGACGGCAACGACACGCCTTGAGGAACCGAAATATCGACGGCCGTAGTCGCACGCCTCGATCTGGTCCAGAGCGGCCTCTACCGACCGGTTGTACTTGAACTCGAACACGCAGACATGGTGGGGGAAGAGCACCTCCAGATCCGACCGTCCACTCAACTGGTGCACTTCGGACTGGAACTCGACTCTCATTAACTGGCACAGGGCATGCAGGATCAGGTGGCAGTCGGTCTCGCCGGTGATCTTCTCGCCCGGCATCCCCGCCATGAAGGTGTCCAGCCGTGTGCAGAAGTCCGCATAGTCTTCCGCGGCCAAGGCCCGGTGCAGATCCGTCAATTCGTCCGATGTGGCATACCGGCCGAAGCTCTCCAGCAGGCTGGAAGCGAAGGTCAGCCGCACCTCGTTGTTCGGGTAGTCGTACCGCAGCCGTCCTTGGTCCATCCGCAGCGTGAGGTAGCCGGTCTGCAGCATCAGGCTGCCGTAGTCGATGTTGTTCAAGTCGTAAGTGGTCCGCATCAACTGGTGGACCGGCGGCGGGTCCTGGGCCAACGCGAGGTCTCCGTTCCTGGCCATCCGCACCAGGAACCGGGGTGTCCCCGACTCGGACCAGTAGTTGGGCCATCCGAGTAGCTTCCACCTGTCGCCCGCGGAGACAGCCTGCATGTTGTCCAGGCAATTCAGGAGCGAATAGGGGTTGTAGACGTTTTCGTCGAGGCCCGGAACTCCAAAGCAGTATCCGTTGTAGTGGTCCCGCAACTCCTGCGTCACCTGTTCGACGGGCTTGCCCAGGTTCCCGGCTCCCGCCTGCAGGTAGGGCCGCAGGGAACCTTGCAGATCCGCTTCGGTGAATCCGTACAGATCCGAGTACCCGGAGTCCCAAGACAAGTCCTTCAGGTTGTTCAGAGCGGAGAACAAGTTCACGTGGGCAAACCGGCTGATGCCCGTAATGAATACGAAGTGAAGGCGATTCTCCTGGTGTTTGAGCAGGCCGAAGAACTCGCGCAGGATCACGATGTATGGCTCCGGGTCCATGTCCCGGCCCAGCAGGTGCGTGAGCGGCGCATCGTACTCGTCGATCAGGACCACGGGCTTGGCCTTGAAGCTCAGTTCGAGTACACGCAGCAAATCAACCAAACGGCCGCCTGCGGAAACCGGTTCGGAATCCGCGTGCGGCGGCGGAAACCGAACCGTGCCGCCCGCGGTCCGTGGCTCAATGCCGGTTGCCACGCCGCGGGCATGCCAGTCGGTGTACACGTCTTCCAAGTGTTCAAGAAGCCTGGCACGCAACCCTTCAGGGGAGTCCGAGGCTGTCATCGCCATGTTGAGCCGAACCACCGGATGTGCCCGGCTGCGGTGAACGATGTCCGCGACGGCGGTATCCCTGAACAGTTCGGACCGTTCTCCCGCATCGGGGTCGAAGGAGGACATGTCGGAACTTTCCAACCGCGGCAGATCCCCCTGGAAGTAGGCCTCCAGGGTGGAGACCAGCAGGGTCTTGCCAAAACGGCGGGGTCTGACAAAAAACGCGTACTTCGTCTGCAGTCGGGAACCGTCGCCGTTGATCGGGGCCAGCAGTCTGCGCAAGTGGCCGGTCTTGTCGACGTACAGGCCGCCGCCCCGTCTAATGGGGATGAACTCCGACTGGTCCGGGTGCAGAAAGGGCAGGTCCATGAGCGGTGAGGAGACAGGGGTTGCGCGTGAGTCTTTCAAGCCAGCCGGATTGTACTTGGCGCTATCGGAACCTGTGGGAACCGGCCCGTGGACGAGTACGGAGACAACGGGCGGACCGGGAGCGGCGAGCTGGCTAATGGGCACGGGCTGGGATGAAGTTCAGGACATGGGGGCCTTACCGGTTTCCTTTCCGGTTGACTGCGCAAAAACCAATTGCCGAGAGTCCCTTGTCCTTTCCGGGTGCCGGACCAATGTCAACAAAACTGAAACAGTGTCCAGATGTTCGATGGTGTTGTGCGTTGATGAAGACATGTTATGCTCTGCATCATGAGAACCACAATCTCGCTTGACGACCAACTCGCGAAGCAGGTGCGCCGGGCAGCCAAAGCCCGAGGCGTCAGCGTAAGCGCCTTCATTGCCAGGACGTTGGACGATGCCCTGAAGCGTCGCGAAACATTGGAGCCGCCACCTTTTCGTCTGGTCACCGTGCGCGGTGTTCAGCCCCGTCCTGGAGTCGCCCTCGACCGGCCGAGGGCGATCGACGCGCGGGATGACGAGGCCCGCTTCGGGCACGGGGGCCGGTGATTTGAGATGCTGCTTCCAGACGTGAATATCTTGATATACGCACATGTGGAGGACTCCATCTCCGATCACGTCGACTATGCGGCCTGGATCACCCGCTTGGCGACGGGACCGGAACCGTTCGCGCTCTCCGTTCTGGTTCTGTCCGGCTTCATCCGCGTTGTCACCAACCCCCGCGTCTTCGACCCACCATCCACGCTCGACCAATCCTTCGCGTTCGTGTCCGCGCTCGTGGAACGGCCCACGGCACGCATCGTGGGGCCCGGTCCCGACCATCTGGACATATTGGAACGGCTGTGCCGCGAATCCGGGGCCACCGACAAGCTGGTTGCCGATGCCCAGCACGCGGCGATTGCGATCGAGCATGGATGCACGATGGTGTCCACCGACTCCGATTTCAACCGATTTCCAGGATTGCGATGGCAACATCCACTGCGTCCCGGTGTGCTGTAGTGGACCCCTTCGGACTTTGCTGCCGGCGTGAAAGGTTCGGGTACGGTGTCGGCACCAGCGGTCCTCCGACCACCAGAAACAGGGCTCCACGGCGATCGACCTCCGAGTGATGGGTCCGTTTGGATTTCCAGAGCGTGAATATGTCAATGCATGCAGAGAACGAATCGGAGCAGACACCGTTGCTGGCAAGTGCCCTCCCTGCTCTTGAACATGTCACAAACATCCTGGCTGATTCTGATGCTGCACAGATTGCCACTCTTCACAGCATCTCCCCCCGGTTGGCACATCTGGCGAACGTGCTGGCGGAAGAACAGGAGAAACAAGAGAAGGCCCTCAACAAGCTCACGGCGGATGAGAGTCTGGAGAGAATCCGGAAACTTGCAGCAGAACAACGCAACGAGTTCGATGCACTCGACTTTGTCGGCGAACAGAGGTTTGGAAGCGGCTATGCTCTCTGGGGTTCGGAGGAATTCCACTCCAATGTGCTGGCCTGGCTGCTGGACCCAGAGCACAGCCACGGCCTTGGCGACCGTTTCCTCACACGCTTTCTGCTTCAAGCCGGAATGCAGGTTGTGGATCACTCCGGGGATTGGGCGGCGACAGAAGTGACCCCAGAATGGCGACACGTGGTGGATGGGCAGCAGGGATACTTGGATATTCTGATCGTCAACCACACCCAGCAAGTCCTGTGCGCCATTGAGAACAAGGTGTTTTCCGATGAACATAGTAATCAACTTACCCGTTACCGGAAGGCATTGGAGGCATCCTCCTATTCGACTTTCACCAAGTATCTTGTGTTCTTGACGCCGCGGGGCACTTTCCCCGCACGTGAGGAAGAAAAACGGTCATGGAAGCCTCTTACCTACGCAATGGTGTTTGATATCGTCCAACAGATAGTGGACAATCATGAGATTCCAGCACGCGCGGGTGTCCGTGCATTCTTGAACCAATATGCAACCACGCTCAGGAGAAATATCATGCCCGAAACCAGTCTGTCCCAACTTGCTCGCAAAACCTATTTGGAACACAGGGATGCGATTGAGACAATAATTGACAATAAACCTGACTGGGTAGCTGAGGCCAAGCAGTGGCTCAAGGAAGCAGTCGAACGGCATCCGGAGTGGATGCTGGACTTGGAAAGCAGAACTTGCGTTCGATTCCGTTCGGTAGATTGGGATCGGTATGATGCAACTCGGACAGGAAGCGGGTGGGCTCCGTCGTCCTATGCCCTGTTGCTCTTCGAGTTCATGTTCGATGACGGCCATCCCTATCTGCAACTTGCACTTTCACCAAAGAACGAAACAAATGATGCCTTGAGGCACAAGTTGTTCGAGGCAGTGCGGCAAAATCCCCAACTATTCAAGCCTACTGCCAACTCGCTACCTGATGGTTGGGTACACCTGCACCAATCTTCTGACTATATTCTGGACGAATCTGATTTTGGTGTTGGATGGGATGACGGCACTACCCGCGCCAAGTTGGAGAAGTGGATCGATGACTTTGCTGCACACGAGTTTCCCGCCATGAACGAGGTCATTGTAGGCTGCCTCGAGGAAATCGATGCCGAGAAGCAAGCCTCGTAGGCCGGCCGATTCAACTTGGCTTCAGAAAATCACCTTGGTGCACGCTTGCGGAAGTCCCACGGATGAGTTGCGGTCCGCATCGCTAGAGGCCTTGGCAGGTTATCGTGGACCTATCGGGGAACAAGGGCATGACATGTAGGGGGATTTGGCAGCGGTGGCAACCGAGACACGGTGATGTTGCATCTGTTCCCGACCAAACAGGCAACAACGGGCTTGCCAGGTAGGCATGTTATTGATCGGCCGGTTCCACTGATCGGCTGTAACTCGTCACAATGGTGTGAACAGTTTTTGAGATATACGTTGGCAGGGGTGGTCGCTCCGGCGGGGTTGGACCGGGGTGGCGGACGCTTGCAACAGGCAGGCCGCGGCGAATCCGGGGGGATTCGCCGCCGATTCA
>MPMO01000074.1 GCA_002238555.1 Caldilineaceae bacterium bin34 | reverse complement strand
CATAGCTTCGTCGGCCATGGCGGGTTCGGCGGCCGGCGGGTGGGGGTCGTCGGGATGGGCGTGGCACCCGAAGGAGTGCCAATGGTAGCTGGCCCATTCGTTGCAGCCCTCGAGACCATACACGGGAACAGGCGGGGCCATGGCCATGGCTTCGTCGGCCATGGCTTGGTCGGCCATAGCGGGTTCGGCGGCCGGCGCGTGGGGGTCGTCGGGATGGGCGTGGCACCCGAAGGAGTGCTCATGGTAGCCGGCCCATTCGTTGCAGCCTTGGGACTCAAGTGCCGAAACAGGCGAGGGAGTTCCGACAACCAGAACCAAACTCAAGAGAAAACCCGTTACAAGAACGGACGCCGCAGCTGAAATATATAAACGCATGATCTTTGAGAGGAAATTTTGGGCAAAGCGACCTGGATTATATTGTCGCAAGGCTCCCGGCGCAGGTCTTAAGGCGGCAGTATACCGCATCGCCGTTACCGCCCCAATGTCCGATGCGGAAGGGCACAGGGCAATCGCACTCCGGATTGGGGGCGTGGTACCTGGGCACAGGACGGGCCTTCGAGAAGCCGGAAATCGTCCTTGAAGCCGGGAGCACACGCCCACGGAGGCATCGCGGCCAAGCGCGCCCGGACCTGTGGACGTAGCGTCGGGCCTGCCTGCCGAAAGTCCTGTCTCCGCGGCACGCGATGGCTCGGATTCAGGCCTGCGGCTGTTGTCGTGGCACAAGGTCCGTGCCTGGGTAAGGAGGCCCCTGCATGGTGTCATCTCGTCCACCGCCGGCCAAGCTCACGACGAGGGCCTGCATCCGGTTCCCATCGGTCCTGATCACTCGCCGCATCCGGTTTCGGGAGTTCTAATCCGTTATTGCCACAGGGCCGGATCGCCTGCATTGATGACGTTGTGCCCTGCATCTTGTGCGGGAGGCTGTCAACAGACCGGCTCGTTTCGTCACCGTATGCGATGTCCGATTGTTGCATTCATAGTCGTTTAGTACCCTCACTCACCCAGCTTCGACTTAAAACAGCATGCAATTGCACAGTGCGGAAGGGCGCATTTTCACTTGCGTTGATTTTGGTCGGGTGGCTGTCGGCAGCGACAGGACCCATGTGCTGAACATCGTCACAACGGTCGGCACCGGACGCGACAGGACCCGGAAAGCCGTCCCGTTGACAGTGGACGGCTTTCCGTCAACGAAATTGAAACAGGGCCGTCCCGGTCGTTGATCGTGCTCTTCGCGGCTCAATCGATAATGTAGGTGCCCGTGGAAGGGTCCGTTCGCGACACGGCGGAAACCCGAACCGGGCACCCGTTCCGACGATGTTTGCAACAGGAGTGCATCATGGAAGTCCGTGAAGTGGAATCAGTGGTGGTGTACAAGGACGTCGACCAGGCCTGCAACCAGGGCAGCATCATCCAGCTGGCCGACGGCGATATGCTGATGGCGTTCAATCAGGAACGGGGCCGCGTCCACTCCGACAGCGGTCAGTCCTGCCTGATTCGGTCCACCGACGGCGGACGGTCGTGGAACCAGGCCGGTATGCAGGTGGTCTGGCCCTTCACGGACCACGGCGGCAACTGGGACTGCGCCCTGAACCAGCGCGCGGACGGTACGCTGTTGATGCACACCCGCGTGTGCAGCTTCATCGCACCCACCGCGCTGCGCCGCATCGATCTGCAGGGCCTGGGCGCCGGTGGGGAACGGCTCAAGCGCCAGACCGGCTATGCCCTGTTTCGCTCCGCTGATGCCGGATGGACCTGGGAGGGGCCGATTCCCGTCAACACCTTCCCGATCGCAGACTCGGGCAACAGTGCCTACATGTGCGGCGGCTCGGGCGCGGGCCATGTGGTGGAACTGCCGGACGGCGGCTTGCTGATGCCGCTCATGGGCGGCATCCACAAGGACGGTTTCATCGGTTCGCGGACGCATGCCGCCGGGGAGACGATGCGCTGCTTCCTCCTTCGCTCCGACGACGACGGGGACAACTGGGAATACTGGAGCACCATCGGCTACGACCCCGCCCACATCCGCGCCTTCCAGGAACCCTCGATGGTGCGCCTGTCCTCGGGACGCCTAATTTGCATGATGCGGGTGACAGTGCGGCCCGAACGCTTCGACAACATGTGGATCGCGTATTCCGACGACGACGGCATTACCTGGAGTTCGCCCCGTCGCACCGCACTCTGGGGCTATCCGCCCGATCTGCTGCAGCTTCAGGACGGCCGGGTGCTGGCGGTGTACGGCTACCGCGCCGAGCCCATGGGTGTGCGCGGATGTGTGTCGGAGAACGGTCTCGACTGGGATCCGGCCGCCGAGTTCACGATCTGCGGGTGCGTGGGCGGCCCTCCGGAAGATCCCGTCTACTGGCACACCGGCTATCCCTCCGTGGCCCAGTGCCCGGACGGGACGCTGGTGGCGGCGTACCACGAATACAGCACGGACCCCGAGCCGATTCAATACATGCGCACCACACGGTTTCGGCTGACATGAGCCGGGCAGTCCCCATCCGCGGGCTGCCCTTCGTCAGCCGATTTTCGGCAGCGGGTACAATGGTCCTGCAACGTTGACACCTCCCGCACCCCCCGCCCTCCGGCGCGGCCGTCTTCCCCGGTGCGCCCGGAAAGGTTGAGCAGCCGCCGTGGTTGAGCAGGTCGGGATCGAGGTGCGTGGGCACCTCTCCCGACAGGCGGGGTTTGGTTGGGCGGCGATGCATTCGGCAAAGGCACCCGGTCCAAGTCCTGTTTGGATCCGCACTGCCCCGCCGCGGGGCCTCAAGGATGTGTGCGGGGTTGCCTTTCCGGCCCTTGACGAATCCATCAAGAGGATTTTGGAATGAATGTCAAATTGAACAGGCGCAGTTTTCTGACAATGGCTGGCGTTGCTTCGGGCGCCGCCGTGCTGGCCGCATGCGCGGCTCCGGGCGCGGCCCCGGCCGCCGGCGAACCCGCGGTCGAGGACTACATCGTCAACCACTGGAGTTGGCTGAGTGCTTCGGATGCAGAGGTCTGGGGCGCGCACGTTGAAAATTTCAATGAGGCGCATACCGGCCTGGGCATCCAGATTGAGATGCTGGAAGTCTCGTCCAACGAGTACAAGACCAAGGTGCTGGCCTCCGCCGCTACGGGCCAGGCTCCCGACTTTGGCTGGGCCGATGCCGGCGAGCGCGCGGACTTCATCGCCGACGGCGTCATGATCCCGGTGGAGGATCACTTGGCCGAGGCGGGCTTGGATTGGAGCGACTTTACCGACCTGTCCGTCCGCAAGGGCCGCTATCCCCAGTTCAACAACCAGCTCTACCACATGCCGCTGGATGCCATGACCTGGCAGCTCGAGATCAACCTCGATCACGTCGCGGAGGCCGGTTTGGATCCTGACAGCCCCCCAACCACCAACGACGAGTTGCTGGAGTGGGCCAAGGCGATGAGCGTGCAGGAAGGCGACACGGTCGTCCGTTCCGGCTTCCTGATGACGGGCTCGGGTTTGCATGTCGCGTTCATCTGGGGATTGGTGGCGCATCAGATGGGATTCCGCATCACCAACGACGAGCTGACCGAAGTCTGCGTCAACCCCGACGCGGCCAAGGAAGCGGCCCAGTGGACGCTGGATCTCTTTGATGTCCACAAGGTCGCGACCCGCGACGTATCCGACCGTTACAAGGCATTCGGCACGGGTGAGGGCTCCATGTTCATCACGGGACCCTGGACCTTGAACGGATACATCGAGCAGGGCCTTAACTTTGCCGTTGAACTCACCCCCAACATCGGTGGTGAACTGGCCACGCGCCTCAGCGTGGGGTCCCAGGAGATGTACATTCAGGAGGACGAGTCCCGGTACGCGCGGTCGGCCGAGGCGCTCACGTGGTTGTCGGACGAGTCGTTCCTGTGGACCACGCAGGGCCGCGGTGCGGCCTGTCGCCAGTCCATCCTGGACCGGGACGACTACAAGGAACACCGCTGGGAGTACCGGCGCCCCTTCGTGGAGGGCATGGAATTCGCCACGTTCATCCCGCCCAAGCTGAAGGCCGCCCCCGATTTCAAGTACTACACCAGCCCCAATCTGGTGCATCGCATCATCGATCCGGTCTGGCAGGGCGACAAGTCCGTGGACGAAGGCGTCGACGAACTGTGCGCCGCCTGGGAGGAACTGCTGGCGGCCGAGTAGCTGAAACAGCGGTTGCTGTGTGCTCCCGGGAGTGGCCCGGACCGGAGTTCGGTTCCGCCCGTTGGGCATCGGATGCTTCAATCCGGACGGACGCAAGGAACTTCCTTGCGTCCGTCCGGAAAAGAGGCCCGAACCGCCGGCGTCCCGGTGTCCGATCCCTGCTGTTGCGTGTGATGTCCAGCCCGGATACTGTTCGGAGTGCACAGGCATCCTTGGTACCGGTGCCATGTAACGAGTGAGTTGATGACTACCCGACAACTGCCGGCCGATACGTCGCTGCGTACCCGCCTGGGCAGGATGACCTGGAAGGGGGAGCGGATCGAATGGTCCGCCTACTTCTACGTGCTCCCCTTCTTTGTGCCCTTCGTGATATTCACAATCGCCGCCATCATCTTTGGCGGTTACGTCTCCTTCACCGAATGGCGCATCATCGGCGATCCGCTGTGGGTCGGGTTCGCCAACTATGTGCGCGCCTTCAACGACGACTTTGTGCCCAAGGTCTGGGGCAACACGTTCCAGCTGGCCGCCATTGTGGTTCCGGGCACGACCATTCTGGCCCTGCTCTTCGCCCTCTACGTCAACCAGCGTCTGCGCGGCTTCACGGCATCCCGGCTCGCGTTCTATGCGCCGCGGGTGGTCTCCGTGACGGTGGTGGGCCTGGTCTGGGTGTGGATGCTCGATACGCGGTTCGGCGTCGTCAACCAGTACCTGCACAGGGCCGGGATCCCCTACATTCCCTGGCTCACCAATCCCGACTGGGTCCTGTGGGCTGTGGGGATAACCACCATCTGGTGGGACCTCGGGTTTCACATGGTGATCCTGCTGGCCGCCTTGCAGGACATCCCCTCCGAGCTGAAGGACGCGGCGTCCATCGACGGCGCCAGCGCCCTGCAGCAGTTCTGGCACGTGGTGATGCCGCTGCTGCGCCCCGCCATCAGCCTGGTGATCACGCTTGAGATCATCAGTGCCTTCCGCATCTTCAGTCAGATCTTCGTGATGACACAGGGGGGACCGGCCGGTGCGTCCTTCTCGATCATCTTCTACATCTATGAACGCGGCTTTATGAACACGGAACTGGGCTATTCGTCGGCCCTGTCCCTCATGCTGTTCCTGACCATTCTGGTGGTCACGCTCATTCAGCTGCGCATCATCAGGGAACGGGCGTAGCCATGGTCGCCAGGCTCAAACTCGTGATGGGGGTGCAGGGCCGCCTGACCGTGGGGCGCGTTCTGCTCTGGATTATCGGGCTGTGGCTGGCCTACATGTGGATTCTGCCCTTCGTGTGGATGGTCTCCACCTCTTTCAAGCTGCCCGGCGAGGTGATGACCCAGACGATTGAGTGGATCCCGCGCACCTGGACCCTGGACAACTACCGGGTCGTCTTCGAGAAGCCCATCGTCCGCTGGCTTTGGAACAGCATGGTGGTTACCACTGCCATCACGATGGCCAGCATCATGCTTGGCGCCGCCGCCGGCTATGCACTGGCGCGCATGAACTTCCCCGGTCGGAACGTCTTCTTCATGATGTTGCTCCTGTCGCTGATGATCCCGACGGAGATGACCATCGTGCCGCGGTTCATCGCCTTCCTCAAGCTCCGGGCCACGGACAGCTACGCTGCCCTGATTCTGCCGCCCATCGCGGAGGTCTTCAGCGTCTATCTCTTCAGGCAGTTCTTCCTCTCCCTGCCCAGGGAACTGGAGGAGGCGGCCGCCATGGACGGTGCCAGCCGGTTCCGCATCTTCCTCGTAATCGCGCTGCCCCTGGCGCGGGCGACGGTCATCGCGGCGGCGGTGTTGCTGTTCACCACCAACTGGAACGCTTTCCTCTGGCCGCTGCTGATCACCTTTTCGGAGGAGATGAAGACGCTGCCCATCGGCATGGCGGCCTTCGCCCCGGTGACGATGAACCGGACCCAGATCGAGAGCTACGCGCCCGGCATGGCCGCGATGACGATCCTGGGGGTTCCCAGCCTGATCGTGTTCCTCTTCCTGCAACGCTACTTCATGGAAGGGGTGATCTCCACCGGCATCAAGGGGTAGGTCGGCCCGGCTTGAAACCGGGTACGTGTGGTGTTGCCAGCAGGCTCGGGGTTGGTGTCACAACCGGAAAGTCGCCTTGGATGGGCAATCCGGTTATGGTGCAGGCGGCAAACGGACGTCTGGCTGGGAGCATAACGACCGGAAATGGATGCAACACCCCTTCGGAACGAATGGACGACGGTTGAACATGCCCTGGCGTACTTGACCCGCGCCGATCAGGTTCCCCATCGCGGGGAAGCCGAAGCCATCCTGCTGGAAATCATTCCCAAAGACGTTGACCGGATACTCGACCTGGGTACCGGCGACGGTCGCCTCCTGGGTTTGCTCCGGATTGATCGAGGCGATGCGGCCGGGGTTGCCATCGATTTTTCGCCTACCATGCTGGCCAAGGCCCGTGAGCGATTTCACGGGGACACGACGGTTCAGGTCCTGGAGCACGACTTGGAAAAGCCGCTACCCGACATGGGCCGGTTTGACGCGATTGTTTCGAGCTTTGCCATACATCACTGCACGGACCAGCGGAAGCAGTCCCTCTATTCCGAGATTTATGCCGCCTTGTCGCCCGGTGGTGTTTTCTGCAACCTGGAGCACGTTGCACCAACTTCAAACGAGCTCCATGGGCAGTTTCTGGAGGCGTTCGGCATCACGGAGGCGGACGAGGATCCATCCAACAAACTGGTCGGCTTGGAAACTCAGCTCCACTGGCTGCGAGAGATTGGATTTGACGATGTCAACTGCCATTGGCAGTGGCTGGAGTTGGCCTTGTTCAGTGGGACAAGGAAGGTCTGAGCGCAACCGTTCAGGAGAAGGGCCAAGTAAGTTTGCAGGCAACAGTGGCAAGTCAGGGCTGAACGGCGGTTGGCGTTGCTCAGATTGCAGATTGGTTCGTCCATGGTTTGGAGCAGGGGGTTGAGGTTGTGCCAGCCTTGCTTGCGCACGTTCCCATCGATCCCTGCATGTGGCTGCGTCATGTGTTACGGATTGGGGTGCGAAAGCCACTGGACGTCTTTGTCGGCTCCTGGGCCGGCTTGACGTTGATGGTCCAATTGAGTGAGTGGTGGTGTAGTGAGTCGCTACTGTTCGCGCTCCTTTGTCGTGCGTTCGGCACCTGTTACGCTTGCACGCGATAGCGTTCGAGGGAGAGCAACGGACTCGGGACCGGATAATGTCCAAGAGTATTGTGTCCACGCCCGGAAATGGGGGGCATGACAGACAGAGCCTTGTGGGCCCGTCCAGTTCGGAGGTTCCGGGAAAAGAAGCGTTGTTGACCGAACGCATCCTGGCTTTCATGGCGGGTTATCCTGCTTCCGAAAGGATTTTCCGTCGCTGCGAGCTGTCGCACTTGGGGACGGAACAGGATGTGAACTGCGCCCTGCGGCAACTTCAACTCGCCCACCAAGTGGGAGCTCCGGCTCCAGACATCTGGTTTCCATTGACTCCTTGGACCGACTCTCAGGGAAGACTGCACTACGCACCGCCGGCAGGCCTGAAGGAACTGGGACGGTCTCTGCTGCGGCGCGAGGGTGTCGGGCTGACGGAAAGCAAGGCGGAGCGGGACTATCGCCTTTCCTGGGAGACGGACCAGCGCGAAGGGGTGTGGGGTGTGCCGGCCTTTGCCGAAATCGGTGTCGATTCTCCCGAACCCTTGAGACTTCGCTGGGGCAGGGCCACCATTCGCACGGAATATGAGGATCGAATCCTGGACGCCTACAAACCGCCCTGCACCGCCTATGAAATCCTGGACCCTGCCGAGTTTCAGGATGAGGCGGCCCGCATTGGTGAAGATCCGGTGCGGTTGGAAAAGGATCTCTATGTAAACAGGGTAATCAATGTCTTGGCGGACTTGGATCCGCCAGATGGCTGCCTGGCCTTTGAAGGGGGTACGGCCCTGACGAAGGCTTGGCGGATGTACTCCCGCTTTTCGGAAGATCTTGACTTCCGTTTCCTGCCTTTCGATGCCACGACCGGGACCTCAGTGGAGGTCAAGCGCGCCGTCCATGCCCATGTCGTCGAGCATCTGACTGCAAATCTGCTGCCCCACCTGCCGAACGGCAGATTGCGGATGCGCTACTCCCGCTTCCGGGACGCGGCACCGGTGCAGCGCGTGATTTGCAACTATGACACTTCCTTGCCGGTGCAGTCGGATGTAGTCACAGGAATCAAGGTGGAGATTGCCTTTCTGAACACCGAGGTACCTGTGGTTGACATGTCCTGCTTCAACAATCCAGCAGTACTACCCCATACCCTGGCAGTGCAATTGGGTACCTTGCCCTGCATTTTGCCTTGGGTGATCCTGGCGGGAAAGGTGGCTGCACTGATCGAGCGTGTGCCGGAATGGGAGGGTGTGGAACTCCATTTGCGGCCGGCGGACTTCATGCGGCATCTGGTGGACCTTGATCTTTGCCAGCATGTCTACCCTGCACCGGCGACAGTGGCCGACATGCGTTCCCAACTGCCACTATCGAACGATGAATTGGCGGAACGGCTGCACCGTACCTGTCACTGCCTGCGCACCGATCCCTTCTATGCCCGTGCCTTCCAGGCGTATCAGGCACGCATGTTCCCCGGTCAAACTTCGCCTAGGCTCTCCTTCGAACTGGCGGTGGACACCTTCAAGCGGCTGGGAGCGCGCCTGCTGGCGGTCTGAACTGCTGCCAGATGTACCGTCCGGTGTCGCGACCCTCGGCGTACGACCAAGCCCGTGCCCATGTCCTTCTCCAGTACGGACGGTGTTAAGCAGCCGTATCCAAATGTGCCGCCGGCAACTTCATTTGGCAACCCCATTGTTCTTTGATAGGCCACTCCTGATGGCAAACAGTTCCCCCAAAAAGGTCTGGCGCGTGATGCCCAGTGTGGCTCCCGGGACGGTGATGGACTGCTCGATAGAGTTCCTGCTTGCCTGTGGGGCTGCTTGCAGGAACTGTGAGCAAGGAGGATGTGTGATGGCTGCTGTACGTCGATTCCTGGTACATCGGGGACTCGTGACGGTGCTGGTTTTCCTGCTGGTGTTGCCAGCCCCCCTGATCTGGATGGGCTCCAGCACCAGCCTGTTGGACCCCGTTCTTTATTCCGCGGTGATTGAGGCCGATGTGGAGATCGACGCGGAATGCAATTTGGTTTCGTGGCAGATCTCGAGTGAATCTGGTCGGCAGGGTCATGTGGCGAAACTGGAGGCGTTGGCTTCCGAGGGGATATTTCACTTGATTTCCCATGACAGGGCCATGTGGACGCATCTCAGGAATAAAGGCTGGACGCTGGCGGAAATAGAGGCTCTCGTGCCGAGGGCTGGACTCGCCGGGTGTGCCCGGCACGCTGGAAAGTTCACGACGAGGGCCAAACTCGGGAGCGTCTGGCTCAACCTCATGACCTTCAGTTCCGAGAGCTGGGAGATCGCCATGGGTGAGTGGAGGCTTGCTCCTGCATCCGGACCAAACCACAGGCTTCGCCAATAATGCGGCCGGGGAAGCCAACAGGCCTGGCATCGGGCTTGGGCTAAAGGTTTCGAGAGCTCCGGCCTCGGACGAAATCGCCCTATGGACCAGTACGAGGCCATACCGAGGTTTGAGAGGATCCCTGAGCCAAGCGGCCTGCCGGGTGCGGGCGGGAGGTCTTGGCTGATTCCAGACTGACCGGCACGTGCAATCTCTTGCCGGGGCGGAAATCTGATCCTCGTAATGAATTCGTAGGTCAAATCTCTCCTCGGCTCTCCTTCGGAGATGGCAGTGAACAGTTTCGAACGGTTGGAAGCAGGGATTGACATCATATGGGCAGAGCTTCAACCTGTCACCTGGTGCAGTCAGACGGACAGCGACACTTCAGGGTTCAACTGGAGAGCGCGGCACGCCGAAGCCCGTCCCCGGTACAGAGTGTGTGGGGCAGCGGTGCCCAAAAGTGGTCTGTGTTCTTTGAGCCACCGCGCCCGTGACGAAGCACTTTTTCCAAAGATGGGAGAGGAGAACTGTTCCCGGTGCAGTCTCAGGTGCTGTGGCAGACTTTTAGATGAAGCCCTGCCGCCTGCAGGACACGGGGCTGCCGGTAGTCACTTGTAGATGAAGTGGTGCTCATGATCTGGCAACGTATTCGGAATCACCCGGGACTGGCCGCGTTGCTTGTCCTTCTGTTGGTGTTGCCAGCCCCCTTGGTCTGGCTGGGCTCCAGCACGGACCTGTTGGATCCCGTACTGTATTCCGCAGTGATTGAGGCCGATGTGGTGTTCGATGCGGAATGCAACATGGTTTCGCGGCAGATCACGAGCGCATCTGGCCAGCAGGACTATGTCGCGAAACTGGCGACGCTGAGTTCCGAGGGGATGTTTCACTCGGTTTCCCACTCCAGGGACATGTGGACGCATCTCAGGAACAAAGGCTGGACCCCTGAGGAAATAGAGGCTCTTGCGCGGGATGCCGGAATCGCCGGGTGTGCCCAGCACACTGGAGAGTTCACGACGAAAGCCAAACTCTGGCGAGGCTGGCTCAACTTTGTGAATGTCAGTACCGGGGGCTGGGAAATAGCGTATGGGCAGGTTCAAGGGTGAGCACAGGCTTCTCCCTGCATCCGGATCCAAACTACAGTCTTCACCAATGCTGCGGTCGGGGTCAACGGCGAGCTTGATATCGGGTTTGGGCTGAAGGTCCCGGGCGCGTCCGGCTTCGGATTTGGCAAGGTGGCCCAATGCATGAGGGCCTGCCGGAGTCGTTGACGGGATCTCCGAGTAAGCAAGCGGCAGGGCGTGGACGACCCGGCTGACTTCGGTCCCATCCGACATGGACTCTTGTGTCTTGGCGGGATGTCCGATCCTCGGACGGAACTCCCAACCACAGTTGGGGCCTGACGGCAACGTTGTCACTGATGCGGTGTCAAACCGACACCGCACCCGGGGTGCGAACGGTTAGTCGCGCGGCACCAAATCGGTAATTCCGCGCAGGTCCAGGTCCTCCGCTAGGTGACAGGCCACTTCGTGGCCCTCGCCGATGGGGCGCAGTTCCGGGGTTTCGGTGGCGCACACGTCCTGGGCGTAGCGGCAACGCGGGTGGAAGTAGCAGCCCGAAGGCGGATGGGCAGGGTCCGGCACGTCGCCTTCCAGCACGATGCGCTGGGAACGTTCGCGCGGGTCGGGCCGGGGCACGGCCGACAGCAGCGCCTCGGTGTAGGGATGCTTCGGGTTGTGGTACAGCTCGTCGGTGGCGGCCTTTTCAACCAGCTTGCCGACGTACATGACCGAAACCCGGTTCGCGATGTACTCCACCACGCTCAGGTCGTGCGCGATGAAGACGTAGGTCAGATTGAACTCGGCCTGTAGATCCTGGAGCAGGTTCAGGATCTGCGCCTGGACGGACACGTCCAGGGCGGAGACCGCCTCGTCCGCCACAACCAGTTGGGGCGACAAAATCAGGGCCTTGGCAATGCCGATGCGCTGGCGCTGGCCGCCACTGAAGGCGTGGGGATAGCGCCGCATGTACTCCGGACGCAGTCCGACGCGCAACAGCATGTCGGCCACCCGGTCCTCCAGTTCGCTGCCGGAGGCAATGCGGTGCACCTTCAGCGGGTCCCCGATGATGTCCATCACCGTCATGCGGGGATTGAGGGAGGAAAAGGGATCCTGGAAGATCATGCGCAGTTCGCGGCGCACGGGCTTGAGTTCCTTGTTGTCCAGGGAATCCAGCGCCACTTCCTGACCGTTGCGGTTTCGGTAGACGATGGAACCGCCGGTGGGTTCGAAGGCCCGCACCAGACACCGCCCCGCCGTGGTCTTGCCGCAGCCGGACTCCCCGACGACCGCCATCGTCTCCCCCGGGTAGACATCGAAGGTCACACCGTCCACGGCGCGCACCTGAGCCACGACCCTGCCGAAGAAGCCTTGGCGGATCGGGAAGTGCTTGCGCAGGTCCTCGACCTTGAGCAGCGGCGCCTTGCCGGAGGCGGCGGCCGTGTCAGCCATGGGGTTCCTCGTGGAGCAGGCAGCGAACGGTGTGGCGCGGATCGAGCTGCGAAATTTCGGGATGGACGGTTTCGCAACGGCCCGTGATGACTTGCGTGCAGCGGGGATGGAAGGGACAGCCGCTGGGTCTGTGGTAGGGGTCGGGTACGGAACCCAGGATGGGGTTCAGACGGCCCTCGTGGCTATGGCCCAATCGCGGAATCGACTCCAGAAGAGCCTGGGTGTAGGGGTGTTGCGGATTGTGGAAGATAGTGTCCACGTCCGCCTGCTCCACCACCTCGCCGAGGTACATGACGACCACTTCAGAGCACATCTCGGCCACGACGCCGAGGTCGTGGGTGATCAGCATGATGGCCATGCCGAACTCCTCCTGCAGCCGTTGCATCAGCTCCAGGATCTGGGCCTGGGTGGTCACGTCCAGGGCCGTGGTCGGCTCGTCGGCGATGAGCAGCATCGGGTCGCAACTCAGGGCCATGGCAATCATGACCCGTTGGCGCATGCCGCCGGACAGTTCGAAGGGATAGGCGTCGAAGCGCTGTTCGGGACGCGGGATGCCTACCGCCTGCAGCATTTCGATGGCCCGGTCGCGCGCCTCCTCCTTGGAGACGTCCATGTGCAGGCGGATGGCCTCTGCCATCTGGAAACCGACCGTGTACATCATGCTGAGCGAGGTCATCGGCTCCTGGAAGATCATGGCGATGTCCTTGCCCCTGATCTGCCGGAGTTCCTCGCTGTCGTGTTCCAGGGCCGCAATGTCCACTCTGTTTTGGCCGCCGGTGTTGAGGACGATGCTGCCCTCCTCGATGCGGCCCGGCCTTTCGACCAGTTGCAGGATGGAGAAGGCGGTAACGCTCTTGCCGCAGCCGGATTCGCCCACGATGCCGATGGTCGTGCCGCGGGGCACCGTAAAGTCGACCCCGTCGACGGCGCGCACGGTGCCTTCATCGAGGTGGAAGTAGGTCTTCAATCCCCGAATGTCAAGCAGGATGTCGGAGTCTGTGCGGTGGTTGTCGCTCATGGTATGCGCACCGATCTCAGCGGGAGTAGGGATCGACCGCATCGCGCAGGCCGTCGCCGACGTAGTTCAGTGCCAGCACGGAGACAACCACGGGTATGGCGGCAATGAGAAGCCACGGTGCCGTGGCGATGGCCCGCACGTTCTGGGCATCCCTGAGCAGCACCCCCCAACTGACCACGGGGGGCCGCAGGCCCAGGCCCAGGAAGCTGAGCGACGTTTCCGCAATGATCATGCCGGGAATGCTCAGGGTCACGCTGGCAATGATGTGGCTCAGGAAGGACGGCAGCATGTAACGCAGGATGATGCCCAATTCCGAGACCCCGTCCAGCCGCGCGGACATGACGAAATCCTCCTCGCGCAGGGAGAGGAAGCGGCCCCGCACCACCCGTGCCAGGCCGGTCCAACCCACGATGCTCAGGATGACGGTGATTGCGAAATAGCGTTTGAGCGCGTCCCAGTCGTCCGGCAGGGCCGCGCTCAGTCCCATCCAGAGCGGAATGGAGGGTACCGAGCGGATGAACTCGATTACGCGCTGAATGATGTTGTCCACCGTGCCGCCCAGCAGACCGGAGACACCGCCCAGCAGAATGCCCAAGACCAAGCTGAGTGTCACCCCGACCAGGCCGATGGTCATCGAGATGCGGGTTCCATAGATGAGGCGACTGTAGAGGTCCTGGCCAAGTTTGTCCGCACCTATCAAATAGAAGGGCTGGGTGGGATCCTTGGGACCGAAGAGGTGCTTGCGGGTGGGGAAGATTCCCAGCAGTCGGTATTCCTCGAGCCCGTCGACGAAGAAGCCCAATTCGATGACCTGCTCGGGATCCGGCGTGAAGACGCGGCGCAGGGCCACCGCTTCGATCTCGACCGTATAGCCCAGCATATGTGGGCGGAACTCCCGATTGCCGAACTCGTTCTCCAGGAACCATTTGATGCCTTGGGGCGGTGCAAAGGTATAGTCCGCCGCGTAGTAGTCGCGCGGCAAGGGAGCCAGAAACTCGGCAAAGACGGCCACCAGGTAGATCAACAGGCTGATGGCCGTGGCCGCCATGGCCACCTTGTGCTTGCGGAAGCGCCACCACATCAGTTGCCACTGTCCGGCAACCAACAGGCGCACGTCGTCCTGGGCTTCGGGGGTTTCGATGGGCGGCAGGGCGGAGGGGGTTGCCGCGTGGGGCGTTGCGGTCACGGCCAGCGGCTCAACTAAGGCGGATGCGCGGATCCAGCCACGCCAACAGGATGTCCGAGATCAGGGTGCCGATCACGGTCAGAACACTGACGAGGAGGATGAAGCTGCCGGCCAGGAACATGTCCTGCTGCAACAGCGCGCCCAGCAGCAGGGGGCCGGTGGTGGGCAGGTTCAGCACCACCGAGACAATGACGGAGCCGGACACGAGTTCGGGCAGCGTCCAGCCCACGGTGCTGATGAAGGGGTTGAGCGCCACGCGCACCGGATAGCGCCAGATCAGGGTCCGTTCCGGCACGCCCTTGGCACGGGCCGTAATCACATACGGCTTGTGCAGTTCGTCGAGCAGGTTGGCCCGCATGATGCGGATGCTGCCGGCCGTGCCGGCCGTGCCCAGGATTACGATCGGTATCCAGAGGTGGGAGAGGAAGTCAATCCACTTGCCCACCGACCACGGCGCGTCCTGGTACTCCGGCGAGAAAAGCCCGGCCGGACTGAGGCCGAAGAATTTCAGGGAGTAGTACAAAAGCAGCAGGGCCAGCAGGAAATTGGGCACCGCCAGCCCGATGAAACCGACAAAGGTGGCGATGTAGTCCCCTGGAGAGTACTGGTGGGTCGCCGCGTACTTGCCAATCAACAGGGCCACAATCCAGACGAAGACCACCGTTAACAGGGTAATCATCATCGTGTACCCGACGCGGTCCCAGATCAAATCGTTGACAGGTTTGTTCCAGGTGAAGGAGCGACCGAAGTCCCCCTTGGTGATGATGTTGCGGACCCAGAGGAAGTACTGGACGTACCAAGGGCGCCCCAGGCCGTACTGCCGTTCCAGTTGGGCCAGCATGGCTTCCGAGACTTCCTCGCCCTGAGCGCTCAATTCGGCCACGTAGAACGTGAGGTAGTCGCCCGGGGGCAGCTGGATGATGCCGAAGGACAGGAGCGAGATCCCGAACAGCGTCGGGATCATCAGGAGCACCCGTTGGAGGATGTACTGGAGCATGCCGCGTGTAGGGGACCGAACGTTTCGGTCGCAACGTTGGCAATCAGGGGGTGCGCGGCGGGGAGCTCCCGCCGCGCACCCCGGAGGGTGTCAGGTCGAAAGGGCTTGGCCTATTCGTCCAACCACCACTGGTGGGTGTCGGCCGGCCCCGGTGTGGGGTACTGCCACGCGAAGGGCATGTTGTCCATGATGTTGCGCATGTTCTTGTTGGCCACACCATAGGGCGGCGCCGGGGTGGCGATGCCCATGCTGTAGAAGTTGTCCGCGGCGATGTTGAGGATCTCCTCCATCAGGCGGATCTGCTCGTCCGGGTCCGGAGTCGCCTGGATCGTGTCGTAGATGGCCAGCTGCTGCTGGATCGATTCCGGCGGCACTTCCGCGATCTCGTCGTCCGGGTTCACATACCAGCGGTACCAGGCATAGCCCCAGCGCGAATGGCCGTGCATCGCGGCCCAGTTGCGCGGGTCCAGCAGCGTCGAATAGCCGATGCCGCCGGGACCGCCCCAGGTCTGGGCGTCGAAGTCGAGGACCTCCAGGCGCTGCTGGCCCAGCGAGCGGTCCAGCACGTTGGGGGTCATCTTGATGCCGACCTCGGCCCAGTAGTTGGCGACCAGGGCCAGCATGTCGATGTGCTGTGGCGCCACGGTGATGACGTCGATCGTGAAGGAGATCGGATTGCCGTCGGGGCCGAGGCGGATGCCGTCGGAATCCCGGTCCGTCCAGCCGGTCGCGTCCAGGTGCTCGTTCGCCTTGTCCACGTTGTATTCGGTGTACTGCGTGGCCAGCCGCTCGTTGTAGTAGGGGCTGGAGGGCATGGGGGCGGTCTGCCAGGGGGTGCCCTGTCCGACCAGCACCAGGTCGATCAGCTCCTGTCGGTCGATGGCGTAGGAGAGGCCGATGCGGAAATCCCTGTTGGCGAAGATCTCGTCCTTGACCGGATCCGGATGGGTCTGGTTGAAGGAGATTTCCATCACGTTGCTGCCGGAGGCCAGGCCGTTGGTCAGCGTAATGCCGGCGGATTCCTGGGCGTCGAAGAAGGCAGCCTTGTTGGAGAGCGCGTTAATGTGCCGCTCCTGGTAGTCGATCTCGCCGGCCAGGGCCTGTAGCACCAGGGTCTCGGGATCGCTGCTGAAGTTGAAGACGACGGCGTCCAAGTACGGGAGCTGGTTGCCTTCCGTGTCGACCTTCCAGTAGTAGGGGTTGCGGTCGGCGCGGACGAAGGTCGTGTTCTCCCCGGCCGCGGTGGAAATGTCCCAGGCCCAGATCACGGGCAGGTCGGCGTCGTTGTAGTAGCCGCAGCAGCCGCCGGGAATCCGGTTCTGGAACCACAAGGTCCAGTCCTCGAAGCCATTGTCCGTGGCATCGGCGCCCGCGTCCTCATTGAAGTCCGCGTGGAACTGCTGCACGTAGTGGGCGGGATAGCTCACGGCCGAGGGGCCGGGCGGGGCGGCTAGCCGCAGGGGCAGCACGCCGTTGGGCTCCGGATACTTCCACTCGAGCGTGTAGTCGTCGACGGCCGTGAGCGCGGCCGGTTCGTCGCCGGACTTCAGCCAGCCAGGCACCACGGGTGTGAGTTCCTCGTTGAGGATCACGTTGTCGAACCACCAGGCGATGTCGTGAGCCGTGTAGGGCTCGCCGTCGGACCATTTCATGCCGGGGCGCAGATGGAACGTGTACGTGGTGGCGTCGTCGGACACGTCGAAGCCGGAGGCGACATTGGGTCGCACGCCGGACCAGTCCCGGTTCCAGCTGAGCATCTGGTCGTAGGCGACCGTGCGGTAGATCCAGGCGTTGTCGCTGCCACCGCGCAGGCCGGCGCGCCAGACGCCACCGTACTGGCCGATGGAATCAACCACTTCGACTACAAGCGGATCGGAAGGCAGCCGCTCGGAGAGGGGCGGCAGCGAGCCGTTGTTCACCATTTCCTGGAACTCAGGAGCCTGGTTTGGGCTAGCCATGTCGGCATCCATGGCGTCATCGGCGGCCATGGCATCGTCCGCCGTTTCGGCCGGTGCGCCGCAGGCGGCGAGCGCAAGCATCAGAATGGCCGTCAAGGCGAGCCACAGCGTGGACCTCGACAACCTGCGTGTCACAGTCATGTGTCCTGACCTCCAGGAACCTTGGCAAAAACTGCGCGTGCTCACCGCCAAGACGACTCCCGTCATCGGGTGTCCCGCCGGCAGGCGGGGAGAGATGAGTTGCGCACTAGGAAGGGCGGTTGGGTCGAAACTCGAACCGCGGTCGGCTAAGTCTACCAAAAGCGATCCATCGGACGGGTGCGCATGGCCGGATCGGTACTGTTTCAGTTTCGTTGATTTTGTTCCGAGTCCTGCATCGACAACTCCGACGGTTCAGGTTGTTTCGTGCCCCTGCCTCAGGCTATGGAGATCGCCATCAGTCCCGGGCAGTTGAGGGCTCTCGCGTTGGCTTTCAGACCCGTGGGAAAGGTGTGCCCGCAGGTTGCCCTCCGACCGGTCCTCCTCCGGTCGTGTCATGACATCGTTGTTTGGGGGACACTGACCATGGCGCATCTTCCTCTGTCAGCCGTGCACCGTGCATAGGCAATACACGGATGGCCCGACGCCGAGCCTTCGTTGAGAGGGGATGGTTGGCGTTCCGGACTTGTGGCTTGCCTGGCTGTCCGACGGGCCCTGTCGTGACTGGTCGCCAAGGCTGATACACCGCGCCGATTCAGGCTGCCCCGTCATCCCCCACGAGACCCCTTGAGGTCGGCGTATGCATGTCATGGCCGTGTGGGAGGTGTCCGGAACCTGCACGGAAGTGCCCTGATTCGGCGGTGGTACCCCAACCCTGGAAGGCAACTCCTTCGTCGGCAGCCTGACCACGCTGTTCCGGTCATCCCGCGGACAGCAACGGTGCTTGCTTGACGTAACCAAATCAAAAAATTTGCGTCTTATACCAATCCAGCATGATTAGGATGCTTGGGTATCGGCGGGCAGGGCCGTCAGGGTGTCCCGGATCCAGCGCCAGCCGCACAGTTGCTTGATCCGCGCCGGGTCCGCCTGCCAGGCCCTCAGGATCG
>MPMO01000073.1 GCA_002238555.1 Caldilineaceae bacterium bin34 | reverse complement strand
TGCCTGTCGCCGCCTGCCGCCTGAAACCCGCCCCTGCCGTGCGACAGCCTGCCACCCCCTCCGAGGCCGCACCACCCCGCGGCCCGACCGCCCCTGCCCGCAGGCCGCCCGGATTTCCGGCCCCGAACCGCGAAACCGCGGACCGGGAGCCGATGCCCGCCGGTCCCGGCACCGAATACAGTCCCCAAACTCCCCGGCGCCTCCCGGCAAACCGGAACCACCGCCTGACTCGCCCAAGAAATACCCCTGTCAAGGGGGGGGGGAGCAGGGCAGGCATCTACCTCTGACACCTGCCTCCCTATAGCTCGGAACTGCACGACATCGAGCGCGTGTTCGGCCATGTCAAACACCAGGCCATGCCCCACCGTATCTTCACCCGTGTGCCTGATTGTAGGCGGAGACCACGGAGCGCAAAACGGTCTTTGAGACAGAGCCCAAAATCGTGTGTGCTACCGGACATTCGATTCCCGTGTGATACGCTGATTTCCGAAGTTGGCAGCCAAACCAAATCCGACTGGCAGCCGGCGGAATTGCCTATGCCCTGTCTCCACACACGGTCTGAATTACATGCGCAAAATTCTTACTTTGGTACTGCTGGTCGTTGTTGCAATGTCGGTCTCCGGCTGCTACCCCGCCATCGCCATGATGATGGGTATGTCGTATGAACTCATGCATGATCGCGGTGATTACTATGGCGGTTGGTCCTCCAAAGATAGATTCGAGCGGGGTCACTTCAAGGACGATAAGTACGATGGTGACTTCTGGTTCGAAGAGAACTTCGAGGATGTCGGGGACCACATGGTTGCCTCGGCCAAGTTGACGGCGCACTTTGTGGCGGCAGCCATTGCCGCGGGCATGACAACCGATGAAATCAACGCGGTGCTGGCGGAGGTCGCCGACGAGTCCGCGATTTCCGAGTTCTGGGTGACCGATGAAGAAGGGAATGTGGTGTACACCAACAACGCGGAAATCGACTTCAAGTTCCCCACGGATCCCGATGGGGATTCGCAGGCAGCTCCCTTCGCAGCCCTTCTTAACGGAGAAGAGACTGTCGTGGTGCAGGACATGCAGCCCCGGGCATCGGACGGCATGATGTTCCGGTATGTAGGAGTGGCCGGCGTGGACCAGGCACGCATTGTCCAGGTTGGCGTTGAGGGCGAGGAATACTGGGACGAGTAAGAGGAATATGACGCCGTTCCGAGTTTGCCCCAACCCGGAACGGCGTATCGGGTTCGGATATCGGATGCAACTCTGACGAGGGGATGGGGTCCGGTGGATCCCCTGTTCGCAACAGGGGATCATACTGGGCCGGCACGACGCTGGTAGGGCAGGCGGTCTCCCGGAGTTCGAGTGGCCTGCACTGTGTATTGCGGCAAGAGGCCATGCACCGGATTCGCTGGTTCGGAGCAGCGTGGCCAAAGGGCCTTCCGATGTCAAACGTGATGGCTGTGGCCTGTGTACGCGTTGATGCCAACGCTCAGGATGCCCGGGCACGGCCTGCTCCCGCCTGCCGGTAGGAATGCCCGGCAGGGTTGCGGTGCAACTCCTATCCAAACCGGGAACGGCGCGGTTCCTGTGCGCCCAACTCCGCGACGGGTGGAACCGTCTCAGACTTGTGGTGCTGGTCTGTCGGGGACAACCTCGACCGGCTCGCTTCCTTCCGCATATACCAGATAGCGGAGCGGCGTCAGTCCAATCGTCTGTCGTTCACGGACCTGCATTGACTTGGCCATGAACACCTTGACGGGTGCGGGCGCGCCGGCCAAGGTCACCAGCACCTTGCGGTAGTGCCCCATGTCCATCGTCTGTTCCACCTCCCCGGTCCACCTCCCCGGTTCGGAGGGGATCGTCACCTGAAAGTCCTCCGGTCGAATCGCCAGGGTCAGGGAAGCATTCTCCTGCATGCCCGAAGGCAGTGATAGGGCATGCGGGTCAAGGCCGAGAACAGGATCCGACGGATGGGTCGGCAGGAGGTTCATCGCCCCGATGAATTCGGCGGCGAACAGGTTGCGGGGATGCGCGTACAGTTCGCTGGGCGTGTCAAGTTGCACGATGTTCCCCAGCTGCATAAGGGCAATGCGGTCCGCCAGGCTCAGGGCTTCCTCCTGGTCGTGCGTCACGAAAATCGTGGTGATGCCCAATTGGCGCTGAATGCGCAGCAGTTCTTCCCGGAGGCGTACGCGCAAGGCGGCATCCAGGCTGCTGAATGGTTCATCCAGCAGCAGGATTTTGGGTTCCAGGACGAGGGCCCGTGCCAGGGCCACACGTTGCTGTTGGCCGCCCGAGAGCTGGGCAGGCAACCGGTTTCCGTAGCCGGTCAGGCCCACCAGATCCAGCCCGTCCGCCACCCTCTCCTCGATGGCGGTCCGCGCCAGCCTGCGGAGACGCAGGCCGTAGGCGATGTTCTGGAATACCGACATGTGGGGCCAGAGCGTGTACTGCTGGAACACCATGGCGGTGGGACGTCGGTTGGGAGGCGTGCCCGTGACGGGGATCCTGTCGACGAGAATGTCGCCCGCAGTGGGCCGCTCGAAGCCCGCGATCATGCGCAGGGCCGTGGTCTTACCGCATCCGGAAGGGCCCAGCAGGCACAGAAATTCTCCGTCGGCCACCGACAGATCGACCCCGTTGACGGCAGTCACGTCGCCAAACCGCTTGACCAGTGCTTGCAGTGTCAGCGTAGCCATGGTGTCAAACCCCAAATCCCGAGGCGATGGTGTTGCCCCGCAGTACGCGCTGGGCGAAGACAAGCAGGAGCAGCGACGGCACCCAAAGCGCCACCGAAAGGATGGCTCCGTACTGCACGATCACCTGGTTGTTGATGAGTCGAATCATGACTACGGGCAGGGTCTGGACTTCGGGTACTCCCACCAGCAGCGCCCCCTGGGTCTCGTAGAACGCGCCGACGAACGTCAACAGGAGCGCGGCCGCCAAGGCGGGGGCCACCAGGGGCAGCGTGACCTGCACAAACACGCGCAAGGGCGAGGCGCCGACATCCAGCGCGGCTTCCTCCAGGGCGCGGTCCACCCCCTGAAAGGCGGCTGTGGGGATCCAAATCATGAACAGCAGCGTGTTCACCAGTTGAATCAGGACCACTCCCGGCACGGTCCCGATGAGATGCAGGCGGAAGAAAATCACGGCGATTGTGATGTACAGGCCAAATCGGGGAAATGCATTGGTGGCCAGGAAGGACAGCAGGAAGAAGGTGCGTCCGGGAAACTGCATGCGGGCGAAGGCATAGGCCGCCGGCAGGCAAATGATCGCGGACAGGCCGGTCACGATCAGCGAAATCCAGACGCTGTCAATGAACCCTTCGGCGATGTCCGCGCGGGTGAAGGTGTCGTCCCAGAACTCGATGCTCCAGATTGTGGGCAGCAGCGAGGGATAGGTCCAGTTCCGCGTGAACGCCCAGAGAAAGACGTTCAGCATGGGGCCCAGCACGACCAGCGCCAGGAGCAGCAGCAGACAGATGCCAAACCAGGGCCGGCCCGCGACCAGGCGCAGGCTCCGTTCCGCTACGCTGCGCATGACAGTCATGTGGTTGTCCGTCGTGCGACGACGGTGTTCGGAGTGGGAGGCTTCAGCTTTCTTCCTCCACTTTCTGGCTGACTACGGACCGCACGTACAAGAGGCTGACGATGCCGCTGATCAGGAACGTGATGACCGCCTGCACCTGGGCCCGGCTGGGCAGGTTGGCGTCGTAGAAGGTGCGCCGCATGTAAGGCCCCATCATCTCGGGCGATGCCGGTCCCAGCAGGTAGGGGATTGTGAAGGAGCCGAAGACCGTCAGGAAGTTCAGGGTCAGCACGATGAGCACGGAACGCTTCATCAACGGCATGGTGATGCGCCAGAAGGACTGCCAGCGGTTGGCGCCCACGTCCGTGGCGGTCTCCAGCAGGGAGTCGGGGATCTGACTCAGGCCCGCGGTCAGAATCAGGACCGTGATGGAGATGCCCTCCCAGGCCAGGCCCACGACGATCCCGGCCGGACGCAGGTACGGCGAAGTGAATCCTTCGTAGCCGAACAGAAGCACCAGGAAACGTTCGAGCCAGCCGTTGTCCCCGATGAACCGGATCAGCGCGTAGGCGGCGATGATGCCCGGCACGAACAAGGGAAACAGCGCCAGGCTCTGGATGAGGTCGCCGAGGCGGCCTCGGGTGAAGCGCAGGTAGAGCGAGATCGGAAACCCCAGCAGGAAGAGCACTGCGACGGTGATGGCCGTGATGCGCAGGCTGAAGGCCAAGTTGCGGACGGCCAGGGGCGTATCGAAGAATTCGGCGTAGTCCGCCAGCGATACCTGCAGGGATCCGTCCGGGTTGCGGTCCGTGAGCGTGTCGGAGACGGAGAGGAAGGCGGGATAGAGGATCAACGTCCCCATCACAAGGAGGGGGAGAAGAATCAGGGTGTATCCCAGTACGGATTGGGGAATCCGGAACCGGCCACTGTACGTGGCCGGTTCCGGCAGGGACCCGCGGGATCCCGTAACAGTCATGACGGTGGAACGGGTCTATTCACGCTCGACGTCCGGTGCGACATGCGTGTACCAGCCGTCGAACATGGCGGCGCGCCAGGAACTGCTGAAGGACGGTACCGTATCGGTGATGACGTCGTTGAAGTCTTCCTGCAGTTCACTGGGCAGCAAGTCCCAGCTGATGGCCGGGAACCCGCCGATTTCCCGCACCACGGACTCCTGCATTTCCGCCGAGAGCAGGTAGTTGGCCAGGAGCAACGCACCTTCCAGGTCGTTGGCGTTGGTGGGAATCGTGGAGGACGCGTAGCCGCCGACCATCGGCAGGTCGTCCAGTTGGATGAACTTGGTCTGTTCCGGCAGCAGCCCCAAACCCTTGGCCTGCAGGGCCTGATCCGACCAGATGGTGATCATGGTGGTCAGGTTGTCCACCAGCAGGCGCGTCTCGGCGGAGGAGCCCGAAGGATAGGCCCCGTTGTCGTAGAGGCACGGCTCGATGGCGTTGAGCTGCTCCCAGGCGCCGGCGAAGTGCGTCTCGTTGATTTCGGCGATCTGATCCGCAGTCAACTCTCCGGCACCGTACTGCTCGGCGTAGGCCTGAACGGAGAACCGATCGACTTCCAGGCCATTGGCCTGGAAAACGGCGCGGGTAACGAACTCGCGGCCCGCACCGGTGGTATCGGGTCGGGGATAGATGAACTCGCCCGGAAACGCGCAGATCCATTCCATGAGTTCCGGCCAGGTTGCCGGAACGAACTCGGACGGGACTTCGGTGGCGTCGGAGCCGACCTCGCCCCTGTCCTTGAGAATCTGCAACAACCGTTCCGCGTTGTAGGCCAACAGGACCTGGGAACCGCGGTAGGGGATGTCGAACCCGTTGCTGCTGCGCCGCGCCGAGTCAATCACATTCGCCAGATTGGGGACATTGTCCTCCGTGATCTCCTGCCACAGGCCGGCTTCCATGGCGCCAATCGGCTGCAGGGGATTGAAGGTCTCGAAGTAATCGGAGCCCGGATCGTTGCCCGTTTCCAGGGCCGCCATGGCGCGGTCGGCAATGGGGCCGTTCCCACCGCCGCCCGATCCGGTATGAATGATGTTCAGTTCGTAGCCGGGGTGGGCCTTGTCGAAGGCCGGCTTGATCGAATTGCTCCACCAGTCCGAGATGTTGGTGTCCGAACCGATGTACACATCGATCACGGAAACCTCGGTCTCGGCAGCGGTTTGGCCGGGAACCGGCATGGCGCAGGCCGCGCAAATCAACAGTACCGCCAACAGGCTGCCAGCAACGCTCAGTGCGTTCCGCAACGACGATTTCTTCTGTGACATGGAATCCTCCAAGTCTGGTGGCACAGGCAAGCGGACTGTAACCGCGTCCCGCGTCGGGGACGGTGTGCTTCCGCTTAGCATGGCAAGAATATGTTAAGAATCGGTCCACTGTCCGACGTGAACGGGAGCTCGCGGGGCCGGAAAATCCGCACGGGCATCAACGGTACGATACCAGACCCGGAAATGGACACGAGGCTCCGGCGTTCTGCCCGGGGCCCGGCAACGACGCCCCCTGTCCGGCCGGACACCGCAACGCACGGCGGGCCGGCTGGTGGAATGCCGTGTTGCCAGGTGCATGAACTGGTGAGACGGCACAATTGCGTGTACATTGCAGCGAACTTCCTGTTCAACAGACCTGTAGAGTGGACATGACATTGGCAACCCGAACAGACCTCATTGAAGCCGCCATGGGCGTCAGGCCGCTGGACTTGGCAATCCTCAATGCGAGTCTGGTGAACGTCTTTACCTGCGAAGTGTATGCGGCGGACATCGGCGTGCTCGGCGATCGGATCGCCCTGGCAACCCCGGCCGGCGCATACGACCTTGAAGCCGCGTCCGAAGTCGACGCCACCGGGCTGTGGGCTGCGCCGGGATTTGTGGACACACACCTGCACATCGAAAGTACGATGGTGACGCCGCCGGCCTACGCCGCCGGGGTGCTGCCGAAGGGAACCACCACGTCCATCATCGATCCCCACGAGATTGGGAATGTCCTCGGCAAGGAAGGGGTCCGCTACATGATCGACAGCAGCGAGGGACTGCCGTTGTCGGTCTTCGTCTGCATCCCGTCCTGCGTGCCGGCGGTTGAGGGTGCAGAGACGGCCGGCGCCTATTTCGGCCCGGAGGACGTGGCCGAGATGATGACCTGGCCCAGGGTGATTGGCGTGGCCGAGGTTATGGACTTTCAGGGCGTGATTCACAGGGATCCCAGAATGCTGGGCATTGTCCAGGCCGGCCTGGAGGCGGACATGGTTGTCCAGGGCCACTCCCCATTGCTGAAAGGCCGCGAGGCCAATGCCTACACGGCGGCCGGCATCCACAACGACCATGAGCTGCGGGACGGCGCCGAAGGACTGGAGAAGCTGAGGCTGGGCCTCCTGCCCTTGCTTAAGGTGAGCAGCCACGGCAATCACGTGCCGAACATCCTGCCGCACATGCTTGAGGCCAGGCATGTGGACATTGCCCTGTGCACGGACGACATCGAACCGGCCGACCTGCTGGAGAATGGCCACATGGATCGGGTGGTCCGGGAGATGATTTCACACGGGGTCGAGCCGGCGCGTGCCATTCGCTGGGCGACCTGGATCGGTGCCCAGCACTACGGTCTCCGGGACCGCGGGGCCATCGCCCCCGGGTATCGGGCGGACTTCGTCCTGCTGGACTCGCTGGAGGATGTCTCCGTGCGGGATGTCTACGCGGCCGGAGAACGCGTTGCGGCTGCGGGAAAGATGACTATGGAAATCCCGCTCGACACCATGGAACCACCCGGCGGCAACACGGTTCACCTCAACCCGCTGGCGGCGAGGGATCTGGAACCGCGGACCCTGATCGAGAACGGCTCGGTTCGGGTCAACACGATGCACCTGCTGCCGTCACGGCTGACGGAACTGCGAACTGTTGAAGCCGAGGTGCGCGATGGTCGGCTGGTCCTGTCCTCGATTGCCGAGGATGCCTGTTTTCTGGCCGTGATCCCCCGGCACGGCCAAGCCCATTCGCCTGGCCTGTCCATTCTCACGGGACTTGAACTCAACCAGGGCGCGATCGCGACCACGGTGGCCCACGATTCCCACAACCTGATGGTGGCCGGCCGCAACACGGAGGACATGCTGGCGGCAGTCCAGGCGCTTGAAGCGAGCCACGGAGGCATCGCCTTCGCCTCGGGCGGGGCGATCATCGGCCAGGTGGATCTCCCCATTGCCGGTCTGATGTCCGGCAAGTCCGTGGCCGCCCTGGCGGTGGACATGGCCGACCTGAACGATGTGGCCGTGGAGTTCGGCATCACCCACCGCGCCAAGGCCTTGGCTACCACCGGCCTGGCCCTGACGGTCATTCCGGAGGTGTCCGCCTCGGACACCTTCGGGCTGCTGGATGTCGCCTCGCAGGAGGCGATTCCGATGTTCCCGTAGGCCGGTCCGGTGACAATGGCGTGGACTTCGGCCTTGGTGCAACCGCCTTGGCGGTGGTTACGGCACCATGTCCGCAACCGCCTCCACGTTGCTGGTAACGATGTTGTTGCCCTCGGTGGTTTGGGAGTCGTAAACCCCCGAGAACCCGCCGAAGTACTTCTCGCCCGTGACATCGGCCAACTGGGCGGCAAACAGTTCGCCGGGAACGGCGTTCACCATGGGGGAGAACAACGGTGACACCCCGGCGGCGACCGGCAGGTGATGCTGGAACTGCGAAGCCAGCCCGTTCGAATCCGGCGCGATCAACACCATTTCCCGCCCAATCCGGTGCATGGGCGGCAGGATTTCCGCGGTCCGGGTGGCTCCGCGCCCCCCGTCGGCGATTACAAAGGTGGGAGCATCCGGTTCCACGCGGCTGAAGTATTGCAGGTGGGCCCATTCTTCGGTGTCCTGGCCCCAGGCATCGCGGCCCACCGCTTCCAGGATCTTGGCTGCGGAGAATAGGGCCGTGGCGTATCCGGGTCCGTCCCCCACGAAGGTGAAGTGCCTGCGTTCCGCCATTTTTTCGGCCAGTTCCCGGGCCGGCCCGGCACTGAGTTCGATGGTTTCGGCAGTCCGATCCGCTGTGGCACGCAGATCGTCGCGGTGCTGCTGGGCTTCCTTGCCAGTTAACCGGCCTCTGACCTCTCCCAGGCGGATTGCCATCAGCCACAGGGCCAGCATGGAAATCCGGTAGGAGCGCACTCCGGGGGCATGTGCGAAGGCCGGGATCCGACAGTTCAGGATCCGTTCCGCGGTTTGGCCCAAGGGGGCCTCCGGATTGCCCGTCAGCGCAATCGTCAGGAAACCCCGTTCCTTCGCCGCTGCCACGGCCTCCCGCGTCCTGCTCACCGAGCCCGAGACGGAAATGCCGATGGTCAAGGGGTTGCGCCAGACCCGGTCGGTGGCTTCCGGCAAGGCATACCTGGCCGCACGCATGGCCGTGGCGGCGTCGGTCGGGATGCCGCCGAGCCGTTCGAAGGCCCATTGGGTTGCCACCGCCGCCATGTGGGAGTCTCCACATCCGGTGGCCACAATCCGCTTCACCGACAGCCATTCCTCGTGGCTCAGGATCGTTCTGGATCTCTCATCCAGACCCTCGAACTCGGTTTGGATCAATTCCGGCAGGCTCTCAACCTGGGCAATCATGGCATTTGTGGTCATATTGGTCCTTTCTTCTGGGCCACAACAATGGTGGCGGAATGTTCCGATAATCAGCCCGAAACTGCAAAGGATCGGCGGCGTGGTTCAGTGTGCATCTGTTCTGTCCCCCGGTGTACGAGTTCAGGGGTTGCTGCGGCCCTATGCGCGCTTGCTGAGGAACGCTTCGACAGTCGCGTGGTCCGGCAGCAGGCCCCTCGGCCCCAGGGCGGTTACGGACAGCGCACCGGCGGCATTGGCATAGGCCAGGGCATCCTCCAGCGCAAGGCCGGACAGAGTGCCCTTGACAAACGCGGCGTGGAAGGTGTCTCCGGCTCCTGTGGTGTCCACCACCTCCACCTTGTGCCCCTTCACTTGCAGCGAGGTGTCGGCGTTGGCCCCGATGGCGCCGGCCGCCCCCCGGGTAAAGAGAACGGTTGAGGGCCCCATCGCAGTCAGTTCGCGGGCCAGTGCGGGAGATGGTTCCCTGCCGGTCCAGGCTCGGACGCCGAACTGGTTGAAGCTGGCAATGTCCACGAGCTTGAGCACCGGCTCGAGGAATTCGGCATCGTCGCCGCTGCCCGGCTCAATGTCCGTCATCACCATGGCGCCCCTGTCCCGGGCCAGTTGGGCCAGCACGGGAAAGTCCTTGGCGCGCGGGAGCATGAACATGACCCGGGTGCGTTCGAGGGCGCTGCCGATCCGCTCCAGGTCGTAGTCCGGTTCGAAGGCGGAAATGAGGAGGATGACCTTTTCCCCGGTCGGATCGATCAGGATGACCGTAAAGGGCGTGGCGTCCCCCGGTCTCACGTCGCACAGCGACGTGTCAACCCCATCCTTGCGGTAGTCGTCCAGGAACCGTGCCCCTCCTTCGTCGTCCCCGACCTGGCACACCGCGTGCACGCGCAACCCCAGCCGGCTGGCGGCGCACGCCATGTTGCCGACCGGTCCGCCGGACTGCCAGCCCTCGAAGTCGGCCCGCACCTTTTCGTCGTGTCCGGGAATGTGGGGCACCCTGAGCACCAAGTCCGAGTCGATGCCGCCGATGGCCAGGACATCGATGTCCCGTTGCCGTTCGTTCAAGAGCCGTTGCCTGCCACTTGTGCCGGCTGATGCCGCGTTTCAGCCTATTCCGGGTCGGCCGGATTTTCCACGGCCTGCCGGAAGAGGGTTCGGAAACGCTCCACGTCCACGGCCGTGCTCACCGACACCAGGTTGCCCATGGGGGGCTGCCAGGCCGATTCCTTGTGCACCCAGGCACCGGGACGCTGGTCGGCGACCGTCATGCCCCTGGTCCACGTGCCGGTCAGTTCCACGCGCATCGGCCACTGCCGCGTCTCAAGGCCTTCCGGTTCAATCACGCTGGCCACGGCACCGGCATCGCCGATGGATGTTTCGGTCCTGTCGTCGTGGTTGCGCAGCATGAAGTCCATCAGCCTGCCGGCCAGCTGTGCACTGGGGCTGTCGCTGCCCATCATGCCCGCGGCTTCCGTCGCCGAAAACGTCACCTGTGTGAAGACGTCCCACGTGTACAGCGTCACATCGAGGCCGCTGGTCAGAACAATCTCGGCCGCCTCCGGATCCTGCCGGATATTGAACTCGGCCACGGCCGACGCGTTCCCGGATCCGACGGCGCCGCCCATCAGGACAATCCGGTGAATGCCGGCAACCGCCTCCGGCCGCTCCCGCAACAGCACCGCAATGTTGGTCAACGGTCCCAGCGGGATCAGGGTCACCGGCTCCGACGCCGTGGCGAGGAGGTTGGCCAGGAAATCCACGGCATGTACCGGCTCGGGATCCCGAGCCGGGGCGGGCAGGGACGCGTTGAGTCCCCCCAGACCGTCCTCGCCGTGCACATAGGCTGCGCTGACAACCTTTTCCAGCAACGGCTGGTCCCGCCCTATGGCAACCGGAACGTCGCCGCGTCCCGCCACGGCCAGCACCTTCAGCGTGTTGTCCACGACCTTGTCCACGGCCACGTTGCCGGTGACGCACGTCGCGCCCAGGAGGTTGAGCGCCGGCGAGCGGGCAGCCAGAAGCAGGGCCAGGGAATCATCAACGCCCGTGTCCACATCGAGGACTACAGGTATGCCAGTCATCGCGCGCCGCCTTTCAGGTTGAAGCGTGGAAATTTCATGGTCCCGTGACCGGGAAGTCGGGTGCGGAACCGGACGTGTCTAATACCGGCCCAGGGCATCTATCAGCAGATCAAGAAAGCCGGGTTCATCAATCTTCATGGCGACCTCGACGTTGGCTTCCTGGCGCAGAGGCCCCCTGTCCACCTGGGACGAGCCGAATCCCCGCAGGTGCCGGTAGTCGCACACGGTCATCCCGTAGGTCAGTTCGCCTCGGGTTTCGACCGAGACGTGCATGGCTTCGAACTCAATCAGGTCCGGTTGGATCAGGGCCGCCACGGCGCACGGATCGTGCAGGGCCGCCTTGCGGATGCCCGTCATGCGTTCGCCCGCATCCAGATAGAACTCGAGCAGCTGGACCACCACCTCGCCCACCCGGTTGCCCCGGTTCCGGATCCGCTCAATCTCGCGGTCCGTTGCGTTCGCCTGCTGGGTCAGGTTCAGGCCGCACATCTTGATCGGTGCGCCGCTGTCGTAGACGATGCGCGCCGCTTCGGCGTCGAACCAGATGTTGAACTCCGCGGTGGCCGTGGAGTTGCCCGTGGTCAGGCTGCCGCCCATCAGGCTGATGCCGGCCATGCGGGACACGATCTCCGGACACTGCCGGATGGCCAGCGCCACGTTGGTCAGGGGGCCGACCGGAACCAACCAGACATCGTCCTCCGCCATCACGGTCTGAATGATGAAGTCGACGGCGTGGCGGTCCTCCACCTCCTTGACGGGAACGGGGAAGTCCGGTCCGTCCAGGCCGGTTTCGCCGTGGATGTGGCCGGCGTGGACCGCCTTCCTGAGCAGCGGTACCTGCGCGCCGCGGAAGACGGGAATGTCGGTCCTGTCCATCAATTCCACGATTTTCAGGGCATTGGCCGTCACCTTGTCCGAGGTCTGGTTGCCGGCCACCGTGGTGATGCCGAGAATGTCCAGATGCTGCCCGGCCAGCAGGATGGCCAGGGCGTCGTCGTGCCCCGGGTCGCAGTCGATGATCACCTTGGTCATGAGAGGTTCCTCAATGCTATGCGAACCAGTCCGTCCGCGATCTGTTCGATGTCGTGTTCGGCCCGGTTGGCCTCCGCGAATGTTGCGTACGTATCCTGCGGCAGGGCGTCGAACCCGCGCAGTGCGCCGGCCAGGGAGCCCGCGATGGCCGCAATGGAATCCGTGTCGTTGCCCAGGCTGGATCCGGCCACGATGGTGTCCCACGGATCCCCTTGGGCATGGATGAACACCCCGATCGCGGCCGGAATGGACTCGCAGGCCATGACCGAGTTGCCAATCAGTGCCTCGATGTCGTCCAGGGCCTGCCGCAGGGATGTGGCCGCCATGCCGAGCTGCACCGCCAACTGGGTGCGCCGGGCAATGGAGGGGCCGGGAGCCACACGGGCACGGGGATGGGTGCGTGCCAGCTCTTCGCCGCGCCGGGCGCCCCACAGGCAGGCCTGCACCACGGAGAAGGGATCCGCATCCGATTTCAGGCCTTCCGCACAGCCGCTGGCGATGGCGCAGGCGGCGGCAATGGCGACATTGGTGTTGTGGGTGGGAATGCAGGTGGCCAGCGTGGCCTGGCAGGCGCCTTCAAGGTCGCCCGGGTGAATGAGGCCGGCCGGGGCTACCCGCATGGAGGAGCCGTTGGTGGCACCCATGCTGGCCACCTGACGGTCGGAGGTGCCTACCAGTCCGACCCGATGGGGATTCCCTCCGGTCCGCAGGGCCTCCACCATGGGACGCGTGGAAGGCCCCATGTTGCCCACATGAGGGGAGTTGTCGGCCCAGCGCAGGAGGCAGTTCTTCCACACCTCCTCGTCCAGAGCCCCGTCGGCCGCAATGATGTCCTCGGCCAGGTAGTACATCTGGCTGGTGTCGTCGGTGATTTGGCCCTTGAGGTTGCCCTCCGCGCCGGCAAACGTGTCCGGCGGTGGTTGGATGAGCGTGGCGATCGGTCCGTCGTGGGCCTCAAAGATCTCCTCGATGGTCCATTGCTCGGTGCCCGCACCCAGGGCGTCTCCCAGGCCCGCGGTTGCCAGCGAACCAAGGATTCCGCTGCGCAGGGATGCTTCGTTCATGCCTCAACCTCGCTTTGATGCTGTTCGGGACCGACGCGTCGGCAAGGCGACGCCCGGTTGGTGTACGCGAGTTTACGACGCGAGTTTACGCGAATCCGTGTATCAGGCGCTCGCGGTACATGGCCTTGAGACGCTCCGAGTCGACGCCAAGGCACACGTTGACGGCAGGTTCCGCCTGCCACTGGGTCCGCCAGTCCGGGATCGTCTGGCCCCGGGTGCCTTCGTGGCCCAGACAGACCCTTACATAAGCCGAGCGGGTCTCAAAGAGCGTTGGATCAATCGCATACATGATGGCGGACGAATCGTGGACGTAGATGCCATCCACTCCCTGCCGGGTGTGAAACCGGTGGTAGAAGGGCACGATGCGGGCGATGAAGTCCGTGGCTGGATTCCCGATGGCGTAGAGGTCGTCCAAGTAGGCCGTCGACATGATTGTGGCCTGGGTGGCATCCAAGCCCACCATGGTCAGGGGCCATCCCGCCTCGAACACAATCCGGGCGGCCGCGGCGTCGTTGTGGATGTTGGCCTCCGCGACCGGGGAGGCATTGCCGGCCACGTTCGCGGCGCCGCCCATGATGATGACCTCCCGCACCGCGTCCGCGATGCCCGGTTCGAGCGACACGGCCAGGGCCAGGTTGGTCAGCGGTCCCACGGCCACCAGGGTGATTTCCCCCGGCGTCGCCATGATCCGCTCCGCAATGAAACGGGCGGCCGTGCCGTCGGCCGGCTGCAGGGAGGAAGGCGCCATGTGGCTTTCGCCCAAGCCGTCGGCGCCGTGGACCCTGGCGCCGTGTCCGTCGTAGGAGTGCAGCAGCGGCTTGGCCGCGCCCTGCAGAACCGGGATGTCGGGACGCCCGACGGCTTCGACCAGCCGCAGGGCATTGGCAGTCGTGGTGGCTGTGCCGCCGTTGCCAAAAATCGTGGTTAAAGCCAGAATCTCGATTTCCGGCGAGGCGTGTGCCAGGAAAAAGGCCATCGAATCGTCCACGCCGGGATCGGTGTCGTAGATGATGCGGTGGCGGGGTTCGGACATGTCCAGCGGGTGCCTTTGTGCGGGGGAGGGGCTGCGGCCGGTGCGGGGCGCTAGCCCTTGAGGCCGGTCAGGGCGATGCCCTGCACGTAGTATCGCTGCAGGAACAGGAACAGGATGATCACCGGCAGCGAAGCCGTTACGGAGCCGGCAAAGGTGCGGCCCCAGAAGGTTTGGGTCTGCGTGGTCTGGGTGGCGATGGCCACCTGAATCATCTGCAGCTTGGGCGAACTGACCAAGATCAGGGGCCAATAGAAGAGGTTCCAGATGAACTGGAACTCCAGCAGGGCCATGGTAATGATCCCCGGCATCGACAGCGGCACGATGATCCGCCACAGGATGTGGAACAGGTTGGCCCCGTCCATGACAGCAGCCTCGTCCAGGTCCGTGGGGATGTCGCGCATGAACTGCATCAGCGCAAAGATGACGAACGGACTGGCGTACCAGGGAAAGATGAGGCCGTTGTAGGAGTTCGCCATGCCCAGAGCGTCGACCACGATGTAGAGGGGCACGATCGTGGCCTGGAACGGCACCAGCATGGTGGCAATCACGAACACCAGCAACACGTTCTTGAGGGGGAAGCGCAGGCGGGCGAAGAAGTAGGCGGCCAGGGTGTTGAAGAACAGCGAGCTCAGGACTACGGCAACGGACACGAGAAAGCTGTTGCCCAGGAACCGCTGGAACTGCAGCCCGTACTTCTGCCCGTCGTCGGAAATGCCGAAGATGTCGAGATAGTTTTTAAGGGACCATTTGATGGGCAGAATGGTCTTCCAGGTAAAGGGATACAGGTTGGCGAAAATCTCCGCTTCCTCCCGGATGCTGCCGAAGAACATCCAGAAGAAGGGGATGGTGAACGCCAAGAACATCACTACATAAATGATGATCAACCCGGCCATCTGCAGACGGTCCCGCCAGGTTGTGCGCCGCAGCTCCCTGCCGGCCGCGCCGGAGCCGGAGGCCGGGGTGGCTAGGTTGCCGGCTACGTTGTCGAGAATGCTCACGGCGCAGATCTCTTAGTAGGAGACATCCGAACGGAACAGGCGCATCTGGCCGACGCTGACCACCAGCAGGATAATCAGCGTGACGATCGACATTGCGCTGGCCGTGCCCATGTCCTGGAACAGGAAACCGTACTGGTAGATGTAGTAGACCACGGCCTTGGTGCGCTCCAGGGGGCCGCCGCGGGTCATGGCGTAGACCGGCACGAACACCTGGAAGGAAAAGATGGTCTGTGTGACCATCACAAACATCATGACCCGGCGCAGCAGGGGCAGCGTGATGTGCCACAGAACCTCCCAGGGCTTGGCACCGTCCACGACCGCGGCTTCGCGGTAGACCCCAGGAATGCCCTTGAGGCCGGCCATCAGGATGATCATGGAGAATCCGACATCCTTCCAGATCATCATGGCCGTCAGGGCTGGCAGGGCCCGGTCCGGGTTGGAAAGAAAGGTCTGGGGGGGTATCCCCACGACCGATAGGAGGCTGTTGATCAGGCCCAGCTGGGCGTGGTACATCATGGACCACAGCACGGATACGACAATCACTGACGTGACCACCGGGGTGAAGACCGCGCTGCGCACGAAGGCCGTGCCCAGGTTCTCGCGGGCCAGGAACAGGGCCAGAATCAGAGAAAACAGGACCTGGAGCGGCACCTTGTAGAAGGTGAACTTCAGCGTCACCCACAAGGAATTGCGGAAAAAGGAATCGCTGAGGATTGCCTGGTACTGGTCCAGGCCCACAAAGTCGCCGAATCCGCCCAGCAGGCTGTACTGGTACAGGCTGGCGCGCAGGGCCGCCAGAATCGGCAGGTAGCGGAAAACCGTGAAGTTGATCAGTGCCGGCAGTACGAACAGGAAGGCAATCAGATAGTACTGACTGCGCCTGTTCCAAATCCTGCCCCAGCCCTTGGTTGGTGTCGAGACGGGGGTGGCGAGCATGGGATTGGGTAGGTGACAGAGCTTGGGCGCGGGGTTCAGACACCCCGCGCCACAAGCCCTGCCTGTCTCAAAACACTACAAATGCAAACGGGTTAGTTGTTCCACCCGGTGTACTTGGCGACCAGGCCTTCCAGACGGCGGGCGGCCGCGCTGAGCTGCTCCTTGGGATCGGCGCCGATGGCAATGTTTTGGGCGGCCTCCGCAAAGAGCTGCTGGTACTCGGTGTAGCCGGGCGTCTGGATGCGCGGGATGCCGAAGCTGTTCATCGCATCCAGCCAAATCCGCTGGGCACCGTCTTCGCTGTACTCGTCCAGTTCGTTGAACAGGCCGATGTTGGCGGGCAGCTGACGCACGTGCTTGTACCAGATGCGCGCGCCGGCGTCGCTGGACGCGTAGCGGACGAATTCGAGGGCCTCTTCAAAATTCTGGGTGTTGGGTGAAATCCCGTAGTGCCAGCTGCCGGTGTGGCAGACCGGGGTCTTGAAGTACGGGATGCCCGAGACGCCCCAGTTGAAGTTGCCTTCGCCGTGAATCCGGTTCAGGGCGCCGATGCGGTTGTCCGGCGTGACCTGAAAGGCGGACTGCCGGCTCTCGAAGATCTCCGGAATGGCTTCGACAGGCGACACCTTGTAGGTCAGATGCAGGTCCTGGTAGAACTGCATGGCCTCGGCCGCTTCATCCGTGTCGAGGTAGCCCTGGAAGGTCACGCCGTCCTCGCCCATGCCGGCGTAGGTGGCACTGCCGACCTCGCCGTTGGAGCGACGGAAGATGCCGTGCTCATAGTCGCCGGACCAGGTTCCCTGGCCCCAGCGCAGACCCCAGACTTCGGGGACGCCGTCGCCGTTCTCGTCCACGGTGGTGTCCTGCCAAGCGGCCACGGCCTCTTCCATGGTCCAGGCATTCTCAATGCCCACCGGCGGGGTTATGCCCGCGGCGTCGGTGAAGTCCTTGTTGTACATGAGCAGGGAACAGGACTGCATTATGGGCGGTCCAAGGAATTCGCCTCGGAAGGAGCCTTCCTCGATGGACTGCGGGAACCACTGGGCCATTTCCTCTTCGGAGAAGTGGTCGGTCAGCGGCCAAATTACGCGGTTGAACCCGTAGTGCTTCATATCCGGGCCGTCGGCCTGGAACAGATCCCAGGGCAAGCCCACCGCGACCGACGACTCGATCTTGGGGAACAGTTCGCGGAACGGGATCGTCTCGAACTCCAATTCCACGTAGGAATATTGGCCGTCGTTGAGTTGCTGGAACTCGGCCAGCATTTCCCTCCAGGCATTGAGCTGGTCGTCATCGGCCAGCGCCAGGAACTTCAAGGTGACCGGACCGGAAGGGCCCTCGTCTTCCATGGCCATCGAGTCGTCAGCCGGCATCGGTGCCACTGTACAGGCGGCCAATACGGCAGCGCACAGAAGCATTAACACAGCCAACACTTTCCATGTCTTCATGGATAGTATTCTCCTTTTCTGCAGGATGCCTGGCGAAACCCGCACCAGGCGGCAGTCAGCACCAGTCTGCCAGCCCTTGCGGGTTGGCCCTGCGGCGACAAGCCGGGTAGTTGTCAAAGCGCGAGGTGCATTCAACCCGGCCATTGTAGCCTAACGGTGAATGGGCTGCTTGGCATGATGCAGGATGGGCGTGATGCTCGTCACCTTCAATCCTCCAACATGCTCCAAGGTCCGGCGGAGTGCCCCCATGACCGCATCCCTCAGAACGATCCCGCCGGCTTCATTCGTTGGACAGGAACTGGCCGTCGGGACTGAAGGCCAGCTACGGACCGAATGTCATATGGCTTGTGAGCAGGTAAAGGAGTTCGTAGGACTGGGCGTCATACAACCAGATTCCCGCATTGCTTCCCACCGCCAGACGCGTACCATCAGGTGAATACTGAACAGAAACCGTACCCCGGCCCAGTCGGGCCTTGGCCCCGTCCGGCAAATGGGTGGACAAGGCTTCCGAAGCCACACCGGGTGACGCCAACACCAGGAACAGGAGTAGGACAACGGACAGGGAACGAGACAGATATTTCACATGATGCATTGAAGGGTCCCCTCAATATATCGACCTCATCTCCGGCCGATTCCTCCGCGCCATGGGTAAGAGGGTGTTTAAGAAGATGGGATTCGTGCCAGGCGCCGCAACATGAGGCCGGTCATGGCGGCGTGGATCCAGGCTTCGGTGGTGTCCGGCCGCTCCTCGTAGTCCTTGCTTAACCGCCGGTGCCTT
>MPMO01000011.1 GCA_002238555.1 Caldilineaceae bacterium bin34 | reverse complement strand
GTGCGGGGGACCGGCCCAGGGCGGCGGCTTCCTCCCGGCGCGTGCCGTAGGCGACCGCCAGCAGGCTGGCCACGGCCAGCACCAGCCAGTGCCGCCCCGCGCGCACCGGGTCGGTGCGACGCGTGCGCTGCCACTGCCAGCCGGCGCGCTTGAGCCCGCGGAAGCCCTGCTCAATCCAGTCCCGGCAGGCATACAGGGTCGCCTCCGTGTGCTGGGGCGGTGTGTCCGTCAACAAGACCCAGGGCTGTTCATGCCCCGCCCCGTGGAGCACCACCAGCGTGCCCGGCAGGGGGCGGTGGCGGGGCGAAGCCACCCCGCGGCCCACCCACAGCGTGCCCTCGCCCGCCCCCCAGGCCGCGGCCGGACGGGCCTCGAGCTGCCCGTCCGGCTGAAAGGTCAGGTCGGGGGCGCAGCGCAGGCAGGGATGCCAGCCCAACGCCTGGATGTGGCGCCAGAGCCGGGGGCTGTACAACCCCCGGTCGCACAGCACATGGACTTCCATCCCCGCCGCCACCGCCGGGGCCAGGCGCGCCAGCAGACGGCACAGGATGTCCATCCAGGAGAGCGATGCCTGCGCAGGCACCATCTGCCAGGCCACCGGCAGGGCCGTCTGGTTGAGGACCACGCTGACCGTCAGGGCCACCAGTCGGTCCGCCTGGTGGGTGGGGTCCACGGCCAGCACCAGGGGCGGCGGTGCTTCCGGACCGGGTGGCACCCGCCAGGACAGGACCCAGGCCAGCAGCGGCGCAAAGCAGGTCTCCACGTCCAGTTCCTGGTCCGCGCCCCAGGCATCCTGCCGCTCCGTGTCGTCCTTCAGCGCGTCGCACAGCCGGCGGCGCAGCGTGTGGACGTTGCTCCCGCGGGCCGCCAGCGCGGCCGCCACCCGGTCCAGACAGCCGTTCCCGGCCAGCAGCGTGCCCTGCAGCCACAGGGCCAGGCTGTCCGCCAGCGGTCCCGGCGGCAGCGGCAAATGGGTGTGCAGCAACTGATGGATCCTGTACCATGACCGGCACCGACGCATGACAGCCCTCCCAGGGTGGGGTGGTTGCGTAACATCGCCACTCTACCCGAGGACGACCATGCGTCGGACTTCCGGCCATGACCGCACAGAGTGCCCCGGCACGGCAGGACCGCAACGTCACATATACCTGTCAACGGGGATCCCCGGGGTGTCCAAGGTCTCGACCAGGGACGAGAACATCAGGCTGTCCATGAGGGGTTCCGCAGGCCAAATCTGGAACCGCCCATGGTAGCCACTGACCAACCCTCATGGTCAGCCCGCCCAATTTAGATGCGCTCGCCCTGGGGGCGGGGGACTGTTTCGGTTTCGTGGAGGTTGCCCCGAAGCCCGGAATGGATGCAAGAGCCCGGTCCTTGGCTGGTCCCAATCAAGGACTCCAAAAGGGTCCCTTCACCGCAGACTTCATCCCGGTCCCCGGGCCCAGTGCGGCGTGCGACCGGTCGTTTCCTGTGAGAATCTCCGGGGCCTGCGGTGCCCTGCCAGCTGCCGGGCCCGGTGCTCCCCATCGTCACGTAATTGATCATCTGAAATTCTCTTCATATTCACGCGATCGTTTGCTAGAATGCCTACCAAACCCGCACGGGCACCACTTGCATGGTCCCCATATCCAGGCCGAGGGCGGTCCCCGGTCGAGAGTGTGCACGGAGATCGTTGACAATCAGTTGGGAATGTCACCGTCACTCGGTTCCACCCTATTTGTCCGGAGTGCGTATTGCCCAAGTTGGAAGGGAGCCAGTGTGCGTTGGCACCAGCAAGCACGCGAAGATGTTACCCGGCACCTCACCTTTCCCACCGCTTTCTCCCGAAAGAATCGCGGCTGCCCACAAAAAGTATGGTCATGCCGTCGATCAGTACCTTGAACACCTGCGCCTCGGGGATCCGCTGGCTGATGATCTGATGGCTTGCTTCAGCCGGATTACGTACCGGAAGGGATTCCAGTTGCTGCACCAAGCGATTGAGCACGGCATCCACTCCATCGAGGATCCACCGCCAGAGCTGGTGGCACTCTTCAAGCAGCTCGACTACGTTCCATTCTGGGTGAATTGGGAACGCATGCATCTCGCGAGTGCGAAAATCCTACGGAATGGATGGCTCCCGGCACTGTCCTTAGCTGTGTACGCCCTGCCACACGCCTTTCTCGCAACCGGTAACAAACCACTCGTGTCTTCCGGATCCTTGATTTACAGCACCGTTGAGCGGTATGCCCTGTCAGCGAGGTTTATCACGGAGATCTTTGTGCCGGGCAATCTGCGACGTGATGCAGAGGGTTTCAAACTCGCTGTCCTCGTGCGCATGATGCATGCCCAGGCCCGAAGACAGATACTCAGGTCGGGAAAGTGGAACCCGGATTCGCTGGAACTGCCGCTGAATCACGCGCACATGGCGATGGGATTGATTTTCTTCTCATACTTCGTGATCCAAGGCATGCGGCGACTGGGCAGCCGGGTAACCCAAGAGGAAATGTCAAGCATTCTTCTGACTTGGCGCTACGTGGGCCATATCTTCGGAATCAACCCGGAAATGGTTCAAACATCAGAAGAGGAGATCCGCCAGTTGATCAACGTGGCATTCAGCTTGGAATGGGAGCCGGACGAGCATTCGAAGTTGCTCTGTCGATCGCTGATCGAGGCTGCTCCCTCGTTCACGAACATCAGAAACGCACATGTGGCGCGCTGGTTCATCAAACTTTTGTATGCCATGTCGCGCAACATGCTGGGTGATCAGCTTGCCGATCAGTTGGGCTACCCCAAAGCAAAGCACCGGTTGTTGTGCCGCACCTGGATCACGCTGGCGTGGCTCTTCGAGCGGTTTCCAACTCTCGTGCCGGCCCGCCTCAGACAAGCTGTGGGGATTCAGTTCTGGCTGGAACGCGGTTCCTATGATATGGACCGGTACGGGAAACTCGATTAAACGGGTACGCTTGGCCAGCCCTATGCTGACCGGTGCCGTTCGACCATCGTCATGGGTATGCCGTGCTTGGGAATATAGGCCACGAGAGTGTTCACAGCCGGTGGTCGATCCGATACCATTTCAAACCGCCAGCGTTGCGTGATACTGGCGACGGCATAGGCCATCCCCATGCGGGCAAACTCCTCGCCCACACAACTGCGATGGCCCGCCCCGAAGGGCATGTAGGCGTACTTCGGTCGTTCGGACTGTGGCTGGAGCCATCGTGCCGGGCAAAACTGGTTGGGGTTGGGAAAATATCTGGTGTCCCGATGGGACATATAGCCACAAAGTTGTACATGGGTTCCTGCGGGCAGAAGATAGCCACCGATCCGGCATGCCTCTTTCGCCGTCCGTCCGATAAAGTACGCGGGAGTCCCCAGACGCAAGGCTTCGTCCACCACGGCGCGCGTGTAGCGCAGCCGCTCGTAGTCCTCCAGGATCGCCCGACGGTTACCCAGCACTGTGTCCACTTCCTGCTCCAACCGGGTGCGGACGGACGGGTTCTGGCTGAGATAATAGAACAACCATGCCAAGGCAGTCCCGGAGGTGGTATGGGAGCCTATCATCATTTCCAGCACGATCTCCAGCACATCCAAATCATCGAAGGCAGGGCTGCCCTGCGCGTCGGCGGCACGGATCAGAAATGCCACTAGGTCGGTGCGTTTCCCCATGTCCGCACGCGCGTCGTGAATCTCAGTGTAGATGAGCTTGTCTATCTGGTCCTTGACATTGCGCAGCCGCCGGTAACGCGGCAGCACTTGCTTGAGCATCGCCCGTGCCGGCAACAACGCCAATTGAAAATCCAAAGCCATCAGGTCATCCACATCCGTTGCCATTTTCAGGTTAAGAGGCAACCTGTTTCCAAAAAACACCGTGTCGGCGATGCTATAGAACACATTGTACATTGCCTGCTGCGCTTCCACGATCTGTCCGTCGCACCATGTGTCCCGTATTTCGATGGTCTGTGCAACCATGATGTTGACATAGCTGTCCAGCATCTTGCGATGGAAAAAAGGCTGGACCGCTGTGCGAAATTTGCGATGCTCCGCGCCCTCACCCGTGGTGAGCCGCCCGATTACAGAAGCACGCCTGTAAAGGAACCCCTTTTCAAACGAGGTGCGCTGCTGAACCAGCACCTCATGGATCAACTCGGGATCGAAAATGGCGCAGAACTTGAGATGAAGAACATTGTACCCGACGATGCCGCCGTATTGCCGGTGGAGCCATTGGAAGAGACCAAGGGTATCCCGGATCCGCATGATCGTGTTCCGGACATGGCGCCCGTCAGGGCCTGGGAGGGGCGTTGGCGCGGTCGTGTGCATTAGTTGTGGTCTCCATGATAGCCCAGCCGGGTTAGACCCGGTTCACAGGCGATGCCCAGTTGAATTTGGGTTTCCGCATCCAAACGCGGCCAGCGGGGTGGCGTCGTTTGTACCAAGGCACTGGCAGCGTGTTGCCATTGGGAATTCTCGAATTCCGGCCCGACAAAGCGGATGAAGCGGCCCAACTCATGGTCGGGTGCTGACAGCACTGTTTCGTAACGCAACGACAGCACCCGCTCCGGTGGCAGTGCGTTCAGGTAACGGGTGCCGTACTCGATCAGGCGACTCCAGAACCGCCCAAATGCAGGCAGCTCGATTTCGGTGTGCTGGTACTTCGCGGCCGAAAAGAACTGAAACCGCAGCCATTCGAACCATGGCGCGTAGGGGCTTGTGCCGAGCAGGTGGAACGGTGCACATGGGTTAATCCCCGCTTTCAGCATAAGCTCCTCGGCTTGCACGCGCAAGCGGAAGAAGTGGTGTCGGGCCATGGACATGGCGGTATCCCTGCCATCGCGATAGATATGCACAAACCGGGCGTCAGGAAACATGCTTGCCAATAGGGGCACAAACAGCAGAGAGGCACCGGAGCGTTCGATCCAGACTCGCTTCCCAAAGCGATGGGTGAGCCACTCGAAGACGAAGCGGTAATGCGCGGCCAACTGTGCTTTGCCGCGTGCTCTCAGCACAATAGCCAGTTCGTCCCAAGTGCGCTCATGGTGTTCCGTGATATGTGGCAATGTACTACACAGAATTGGTGGCACTTCATCGGGCAAAAAACGCGCATCCGGACCGAGAGGGTACAGAAATTCATCAACCCACAAATTGTTCCTGTGTAACGCTTTAGCCCCCGGAGACAGTGTATTCAAGCGGTGAAACACAGCCTTCCCGGTTAACTTGCGCCCCAAAAACGCCCTGCTGGTCAACGAGGTAAAGAATTCCGAAATGCTCAACAGATCAGGATGCAGGTTCACCATGTTGGAAAGCATGGTGGAACCGCATCGGCCGGTGCTTACAATGAGCACCGGATCTGCAAATTCAATATTTTTGATCATATATTGAAAGTTTGTGAACCAATCTCACAAGTGCATTCTAACACGTATAAGTCACAGTATGTTAACAGTGTCGTCACAGAGCCATGATCTCAGTTCCAGTCGGGCGGAGTTGCGGGCCACCATCTTGTGCAATCGGTGAATTGACATCTTTAGCCAAAAATTTGGCTGCAGGAGCTTCAGTAAGTTCAACGCGATGCGCTGCAGGGCCGCCCTGTGGCGGGCGGTATGGCCCGTGCGCAGGCGGCAGCGGTCCTCCTGGAAGGTATCGTCCAGCACCCAATGCCGGCTGTTCTCGTATCCGGAGGATCCCCGCCAGTGGCCGCGCACCAGGTCGGCCACCGCTGCGGCTCCAGTGGTCGCGGGCAGGTGGGTGATGCAGTTGCGCACGCACTGCCCGGCCGGACCCAGCGGCGGTCGGGATCGAGCTCGTCCCAGATGCCGTTGGCACCGTCCCTGCTCGTGCAGGTCGGACTGATTGGCCTTGACGACCAGCAGGTACCCGCCGCCCGCGTCGGCGATCTTCTCGGCGATGTCCGTGTGGCAGCCCAGGGCGTCGATGGACACGACGCGGCCCTTCAGTTCCAAGGCGGCCAGAAGTTGGCGGATGGCCGTCAACTCGTTGCTCTTGTCGGGCACCGCCGTCTGGCCGACCACCAGGGGCCGCGGTTCCGCACGCAGGTCCGAGCCCCGGTCCCGCAGCCGGCGCCGCAGGGCCTGGGTGCCGGGATGGTCTGGACCATCAGGTGCACGAAGGTAAAGAGCTCCCGCCTGCGTCCGGAAGCCGCACGCATCGCGCCACGACCGGCAGCCCGGCACAGTCAAGGTGAGTCAGAGTCTCAGGGTCCAGGCCCCGCAGGGCCGGGCCCTAGACGGGATCGCCGTCGTCGTCACGGCGACCGTGCCGCGCGCCTCCAAGTAGTGAAACCAGCCCTGCCCGTCGAAGTCCGGCCTCGACCGGCGCCTGCACTGGTTGCTTCCACCCCGCAGCTCCAAGACCTGGACCATGGCCTGATGGCTGACGCAGTACACATACAACCGTGCTACCGGATCCGGGTGCTGGGGGAGGTTACGCCGGGAGGCAGGGGCAATGTGCTGGGCATCGCCGGCACGGCTGGCGTTGAATCCGAAGCCAGCCGTAGACGACGAGGGTGCAGAGGAAGATGCCGTAGCGGGGGTACCGGGCAGCACCCGTTGGCGTTTGGGGTGGCAGGGGCTGGGACTGAAGTCCACGACGACGGGTTCCCTTTGGCGGCCAAGTCAATACCACTGTAGGTGCCCCTCGTCGTTTGCGCGTCCAGACCCACATCAACAAGATTGAAATAGTGCTGCAGTTAGTCGCTGGGACCGTTCGCCGGGAACTCCCGGTGATAAGATTGGCCTGAATCCGTCCACTGCGGATGTCCGATGAGTTAGGGAGGAATTGCGGTGGCCACTTCCCCGTTTGCCGATGTGCGCCGAACGTTCAGCACTTCCCAGGGCGATTGCGCCTACTACCAGATCCACGACCTGGAAAAGCAGGGTCTGGGCACCGTCAACCGCCTGCCGTGGTCACTGAAGATCCTGCTCGAATCGGCTGTGCGCCAGCATGACGGCTTCAGTGTTACCGAAGAACATGTGGAACTGATCGCCAACTGGAATCCGGATATCGCCGGCAAGGTTGAAATCGCGTTCAAACCCGGACGCGTAGTCATGCAGGACTTCACGGGGGTTCCCAGCGCCGTGGATCTGGCGGCCCTGCGCAGTGCCATGCAGCGTATGGGCGGCGATCCCGCCCAGGTCAATCCGGTGGTCCCGGTGGACTTGGTCATCGACCACAGTGTCCAGGTCGACCAGTTCGGCAGCCGCTTGGCCCATCTGTTCAACACGGAACGCGAGTTTGAGCGCAACGGGGAGCGCTACGAGTTCCTCAAGTGGAGCCAAAACGCCTTCGACCACTTCCGCGTCGTGCCGCCGGCCACCGGCATCGTCCACCAGGTCAATCTCGAATTCCTGGCCCAGTGCGTCATGTCCGGGCAGGAAGGCAACGCACGGATTGCCTATCCGGACAGTGTCGTGGGCACGGACAGCCACACCACCATGATCAACGGTCTGGGAGTGCTGGGCTGGGGCGTGGGCGGCATCGAAGCGGAGGCCGTGATGCTGGGACAGCCGATCTACATGCTCCTTCCGGAGGTCGTCGGCGTGCGACTGGAAGGCGCGCTTCCGGAAGGCACCACCGCGACCGACCTGGTCCTTACGATTACGGAGTCGCTGCGCGCCCACGGGGTGGTTGGCAAGTTCGTCGAGTTCTTCGGCCCGGGCCTGCCGCTCCTGTCGCTGCCGGACCGTGCCACGATCGGCAACATGGCCCCCGAATACGGAGCCACCATGGGCTTTTTCCCGGTGGACCAGGAGACACTGCGCTACCTCGAACTCTCGGGACGGGCACCCGAACAAGTGGAACTCGTGGAGGCCTACACCAAGGCAGCCGGCATGTTCCACACCCCCGACAGCCCCGAGCCTGAGTTTTCCGACGTGGTGTCGGTGGACATGTCCTTGATCAAGCCCAGCATCGCCGGTCCCAAGAGACCCCAGGATCGCATCGAACTGACAGACCTGAAGTCCCAGTGGCCGGGTCTTCTGTCCGCGCCCATCGGCTCCGGCGGTTTCGCGGTGGAGCAGGATCAGTTGGACGAGGTTGTCCCGGTGGAACACGAAGGCGACAGCTTCGAGTTGACCCACGGCAAGCTGGTATTGGCTGCCATTACGTCCTGCACCAACACCAGCAATCCTTCCGTCATGGTTGCGGCCGGGCTGTTGGCCAAGGCCGCGGTCGAACGGGGCCTGCGGACCAAGCCCTGGGTCAAGACCAGCATGGCGCCGGGCAGCAAGGTGGTGACCAGCTACCTGGCGGCCGCCGGCCTGGACCACTATCTGGAGGAACTCAACTTCCACACGGTGGGCTACGGCTGCACCACCTGCATTGGCAACAGCGGGCCCCTGCCGGACTACATCATCAAGGCGATCGCGGATGGGGACCTGACGGTGTCCAGCGTTCTGAGCGGCAACCGCAACTTTGAGGGGCGCATCAATCCGGATGTCAAGGCCAACTTCCTGGCATCGCCACCCCTGGTTGTGGCCTTTGCCCTGGCCGGGACCGTCGACATCGACCTGTCGCGCGATCCTCTCGGAACCGACGCGGAAGGGAATCCCGTCCTGCTGGAGGACATTTGGCCGTCGCAACAGGAAATCCGCGACACCATTGCCGGGGCCCTCACGCCGGAGATGTTCCGCATGCAGTACGGCAATGTCTTCTCCGGCAACCAGGCCTGGAACGACATCCCAAGCACCGAGAGCGATATCTACCACTGGGATCCCTCCAGCACCTACGTGCACGAGCCTCCCTTCTTCGTGGGCCTGTCGCCCGATCCCGAACCCATGGAGTCCATCCACGACGCCAACGTGCTGGCCATCATGCCGGACTCGACCACGACCGACCACATCTCGCCGGCCGGATCGATTGCCACGGTGTCACCGGCGGCCGACTACCTGAGGGACCTGGGCCTTGAACGGCGCGAATGGAACACCTACGGCACGCGCCGGGGCAACCACGAAGTGATGATGCGGGGAACGTTTGCCAACGTCCGAATCAAAAACCAGATGCTCGACGGCCGCGAAGGCGGCTACACCATCCATGTGCCCACGAAGGAGGAAGTGACGATCTACGACGCGGCCATGCGCTACCGCGACGACGACACCCCGCTCGTAATCCTGGCCGGCAAGGAATACGGAACCGGGTCCAGTCGCGACTGGGCGGCCAAGGGCACGCATCTGCTGGGTGTCAAGGCGGTCATTGCCGAAAGCTACGAACGGATCCACCGCAGCAACCTGGTCGGGATGGGAGTCCTGCCGCTGCAGTTCAAGGATGGCGCGAGTGCCGACTCCCTTGGGTTGACCGGCCTCGAAACCGTGAGCATCGACGGCGTCGACGACAACATGGAGCCGGGGCAGACGCTTGTCGCCCGGGCGCGATCAGCCAACGGAACGGTAACCGAGTTTTCGGTCGACAGTCGCATCGACACCCCGGTCGAGCTCGAGTACTATCGGCACGGCGGCATTCTGAATACCGTACTGCGCTCCATGCTCAAGAACGGCGCGGCCACCTGACCTTGCCTAGCCCCCGAAACATATCAAGGACTGATATGTTTCGGGGGTTGTTACTTTCTGACAAGATATAGGTTCAGCAAGACCACGCCATCCGGGCGACAAAGGGGTACTCATGAAGAATGCTGGAGTCTGGTCGAGTTTGGCTGTTGTGGCAGTCCTGTGGTTGTTCGTAACGAATCCGGTAAAGGCGCTTGAATGTAAACAAGAAACGTTGTTTTACAATAACTGGCTGGATGAGAAAATCTATGCGGATGCTGATCTTTTTGCCGATTATTCACCATTAACCTGGGGCACAGAAGTGTGTCCCATCAGAACTAATAAACGTTGGTTAACGACATGGGTACAGGTACGGTTGGCAGATGGCTCAACTGGGTGGTTGAACCATGATGACTTGGTTATAAATTCGGATTTCCATGACAGTGCACGTTATCGCCATTCTGTCTGGATGTCGGAACTGATTGCCTTGCTTGCTGAAGTAGAGAGCATAGAACTTACCATGCAGGCTCTCCAGATCGATATCCTAGAACAGGACTTGCGCACAGTCCTACTAACATGGGTACGGGCGGCACTGCCACCCACAGATACTTTGCCCATTGGAGTTCAAGAGTCTGAGGCCGAACCTGTTCCTACACCGCAGCTCACGCCCACTCTACAGCCTACGGCCACACCACGGCCTTCGCATACGCCGCGGCCTACACACACTCCGAGACCCACGCCCACCCCGACGAAGTCAATCGATCCTTGCAACACTGTGGACATTGCTGAGTATAGAGATGGAATGACTGTTCTATTAACCGATATTATAGAAGCTTCAGACATTCTCTCTGGTCAATTTGATCTTTTATCTTACTACCCAACACTGATTTCGAATGTTGATTGGCAATTAGGAGTTCTAATGGGGATGGTGATCTTTGGGATAGTGGAAGACGATGTGAAGGCCGTGAACGTACCACCGCGCATGCGGCCAGGACACGACTACTTCCTGAGAGCGAATAGCAATTTTATTCGTGGATCCCTTTTGGTTAGCGAAGGTATTGATAATATGGATGTTGAATTGATACTGCAAGGTCAACATCTATTCCTAACAGGTTCGGCATACCTTGTAGAAGCGGGCGATGCTTGGCAGCTCGCTTGTAAATGAGTATCGGCGAATGACTTGAGTGGCCTGTAGAACTTGTGGACTATCAAATCAATGTTGTCCTCATTATACTTGAATTTTACATCATATTTTCACCATGCGTTGTGAATTGAGGTATTCAGAGTCATGCGCTGCATGCTGCATCAAGACCCTGTAGTTCGCACTGAACGTAATGTGTTTCACTGTTCTGCATGGCGTTCTCTGCTTTCAGCGCACGAGGATAGCCTGACGGGATCTGCCGCTCCGTTTTAACCAGCCCGTCTCCGCCTGTGGGATGGAGATCGGGATGATCAATGCGGGTTCCTCGGGTTTGGTATCCCATGGTCCCGCTTCCGTCACCGGAGCCTTCTCCAGGGTTTCCGTGTCATAGAGCAGAACCTGAAGCCTGAAGCTACTGTCTTCGGCCAGTTCCGGCGGCGCCTCGACGTGACTGTACGCCAACTCCAGCAGGCCGACGCGGGCGGGGTCAAGGCTGAAGGTTCCATGCTGTTCCGAATGCGGCAGCTTCAGCCATCGGCCGTCCTGCGTGTGCTCTTCCAGCCACACGATGAACCGCCAGGGCCTCTCCGGCGCCTTCAGGTACTCCCAGTACAGTGTCAGGGGTACCTGTCCGTCGGCCCAAAGCCGCGGTTCGACCTGAACATGGCGCAGCCTCAGTTCACCGTTGAAGTCCGCATCAACGACCATTCCGTCATTGGGGAGTACGGCAACGGGACTTGGGTTCTCGGACAGGAACAAAAACAGGGCCAGACTCGAATTGGGGTGGAAGAAACCCCATTCGCCCTGTGTATGCATCTGCGCGCGCATCCAGGACAGAACTTGAAGTTCCGGATCCTCGTACGGCAGTGTCCGGTCCTCGACCAGCCAGACCCGTTCATACCCTCCAACAATGTCGCGCAGCCGGTCGCCAACGGGCGTGGCCCAGCCCATGCCCGGCACCATGACCGGAGGCACCGCGCGCCAGTGGACGCGGGCGCCGGCATCCCGCGCCCCCTCGATTTCGTCCATGGGGAAGAAGCGACGAAACAGGCGCCAGCTGTTGGGACCCTTGAACAGCACGATGTCCCCATCCCGAATGCCGTCCTCCAGGATGGAACCCACCAGGGCATAGTCGGGCCCCTTGCCGTAAATCGGTTCCCGGAAGTAGCGCCAGCTGCTGAACCCGGTCCCGACAACCACCAGGACTGCCACCGCAAGGGCCACCAACGGCATCCGCCGCTGCCAGGCAGCCAATCCGGCCGCAGCCATCAGCAGGTACGGACCGAGCAGTTGGGCGTGGTGTCGCACCGCCATGTAGTTCGGTTGAATCAGCGAGGCAACGAACAGGAGGAGGATCGGTGCCGCAAGCACCACAGGCAGCAGCCAGCCGTACCTGGACCGGTTGCGTTCCGTGCCTGACAAGGTCCATGCGCCTGTAGCCGCGGCGGCCAACAGGACGCCGTCCAACGGAACGGTCCACCCAGCCGGAACGCTGATTCCCATGCCAAAGCCATGGACTGCCTCCCACAGGATGCGATGGAGGCCAATCGGGGCGTAGTTCGAGCCGGCCCCCGGCTGACCCGTGATCATCTGGAAGACGGCGACCGCGATGGCCGTCGTCAACACCCCCATGAACGCCAACGCCTCCACCGCCAGCTTGCGGTCGATGCGAAGCAGACCGACGAATATCAGGATCGCTTGGACAGGCACCAGCAGCAGGGCATAGAAGTGGGTGGCCAGGGTGGCCAACGCAACCAGCAGCCATGCCACGGCCCACCGTTTGCCATGTGAGAACCGACGGTGCTGCCACTGCCAGGTCGCGGTCCACTCCGACAACGTCCACAGGGACAGGAGCGACAACAACATCCACATTGTGTAGGGGCGCGCTTCCTGCCCGTACCACAGGACCAACGGGTTGAGCGCCATCAGGGCTGCGGCCCATGATCGGGTACGGGCCGGAGCCAGACCGGTCCGTTCCAGGAACCCGCCAAACCCCCAGACGGCGGGCACCAGCAGCGTGGCGGCACACACCGAGACTATGCGCAGGACCAGGACGCTGTCGCCGGCAAGCCTGATCAAGATCCCAAGCAGGGCATAGAACGCGAAGGGGTGCTGGTCCCAGGTAGTCCGTTCGGACACGCCGTCCTTCAAGACCAGTCTGCCCGACAGGAGGTCGCTCCAACCCTGTTCCGACCGTTGCAGGCTCAGGCTCTCATCCCACCACAGGGTCTTGGCGTCCAGATCGAACGCGGTCTTGCCAAAGACAAACAACGTGCAGGCAAGCACCAGGACCAGTTGCCACTGCACGCGGCGCAATCGCAGCCGGAGAGGCTCGGGAATGGCATTGAGCATCGTTTCAATCCAGCCCAACTGGAAGGAGGACAGCCTCACATGCTACACAGGGACCATGTAAAGAGGCACTTTCGGCACTCCGCCCAAACACACGAAGAACGCGTCCGAGCACCCAATGGACCGGGCTGACGGCAATCCGTGAAAGGTCCTGCGATGGGGCGACGCCAACGACGCCGTTACAGCCCCAAGCCCAACAGACCGAATCCCATGGCTTGGCACGGCCGGGAACACGGCTGCGGATCCTGAACGGGCCCGGGTCCGGCGGATCGGTCCGCGATCGATCGCGGACGGCTAGCGGCCGGTCAGTCCGGTTACCATCACGCCCTGAATGATGTGGCGCTGGAAGATGCCATAGAGGATTAGCACGGGAACCGTGGTGAGGGCCGCGGCCGCCATCCCCAGCCCCTGCATGGTGTAGCCCTCGTGCTGCAGGATGGACAGGCCCACCGGCAACGTGCGCATCTCGTTCGAGTTCAGGGCAATCAACGGCCAAAACAGGTCGTTCCAGCTGCCCAGGAAGGTGAAAATGCCAAGGGCAATCAGGGCCGACCGCGACAGGGGCAGAACGATGCGCCAGTAGGTTCCAAACTTCCCGCACCCATCGATGATGGCAGCGTCTTCCAGTTCCCTGGGAATGGATTGGAAAAACTGGCGCAACAGGAAAATGCCGAATACGCCTGCTCCGGCCGGCCAGATCAGCGCATTGTAGGTGTCCAGCCACTCGAGCCGCCGCATGATCACGAACGTCGGAATCAGGGTCACCTCACCCGGTATCATCAACGTGGTCAACACAAAGATGAAGAGGAAGTCCCGACCCGGGAACTCAAGGCGGCCGAAGGCATAGGCGGTCAGGCTGTTGATTGTCAGAACCAATGCCGTGACCGAGGTGCTCACAATGAAACTGTTGAGCATCCAGCGCATGATCGGAAGGTTGGGCCAGGTGACCAGCAGCTTGAACGAATCGAGCGTCGGTTCCCGCGGAATGTATTCGACCGGCCAGTTCCTAACCTGATCCTCGGGCGTGAAGGCCTGGGAGAACATGTACGCCAACGGGAGGATGGTGGCGATCGCGATGGGGATCAACAGGAGCAGAATCACGGCCATGTCGATCCGGTGCAGCACGGTCTTGCGCTTCCAGAACGGCAAGCTGTAGTCGACGGTCGGCTCCTGGGTCCGGGTTTCGATGGCCATGGCGGAAACCCTAGTACTCGACCCGACCGCCCAGGAAGCGGAAATTGATCAGGGTGACCACCAGAATGATGGCCGCGAGCCCGAACGCCAGTGACGAGGCATATCCCATCCGGAAGAACCGCCAGCCGACATCGTACAGGTACATGACCACGGAGTAGGAGGAGTTGCCCGGTCCTCCCAGCGTCATAATCCACATCTGACCGAACACCTTGAAGTGGGCAATGAACTGGGTCACCACGATGAACAGCGTCACCGGCTTGAGGAGCGGCAGCGTGATGTGGGTGAAGGACTGCAACCGGTTCACGCCATCGATGCGCGCCGCCTCGTAAATCGGTTCGGGAATGTTCAACAGGCCGGCCAGGAACACCAGGAAGGGAAAGCCAAATGTCCACCAGACGGTGGACAGCGACAGGATGGGAATGACAAACCTCTGCTCGCCCAGCCACTTCTGGGTGGACAGACCCACCAAGTCCACGTAGTAGTTGAGCAGCCCGAACTCCGTATTGAAGACCCTCGCCAGAATAACCCCCATCACCGCCACGGACAGGACCACCGGGGTATAGAAGAGAAAGCGCAGGATTTGATGGCCCGGAGGCTGCTGCTTGACCAGAACACTGGCGAACAAACCGAGCAGGACATTGCCGCCCACGGTCAGGGCGGCAAACAGCACGGTGTTTCTAAGGGACAGCCACCAAAGTTTGTCCAACCACAATTCCTGGTAGTTGCCAAAGCCCAGGTACGGCTTGTTCGGCAACAGAATGTCCCAGTTGAACAGGCTGATGTAAAACCCGTAGACATTGGGTCCGGCCAGGAACAGGAAGAAGAAGACGAAGTAGGGAACCAGGAATAGATAGTTGGGCAGCAACTTCCGCCATCTGGGCATCGGTTTGCCGATCCGCCTCTGCTCGGGTGAAATTGCGGCCATGGCAGTCACACGGGAAATTCGGTTGCCGCGAGCAGGCACCAGTCTTGGAGCCGGTGCCTGCTCGCCTCAGATGGGCAAAACACGTACGCTACGCTTCCCGGTCCAGAACCTCCTGCACGCGCAGTTGCGCCTCCGCAATGCCCTCGGAAACCGTCTTCACGTTGGTGATAACGGCCTCGAATTCCTGCTGGTAGGCATTCTGGATTTCGGTGATGTTGGCGTGCTGCTGTTCCGTACGGCCGATGTTCTGGAACTGCGAACCAAAGTTGCCCGTGTGCCAGTGGTCCTGGAGCACCTGATCGTTCTGCAGCGAGATCCTGGCGGGCGGCTGGCCGGAACGGGCCCAGTCAAGACCGTGGTTCGACAACCAGACAATCAGCTCGGAAGCTCCCATCGTCCCTTCCTCGTCGGTGCCGGTGGGGATGCCCATGACGTGGGCACTCATCCAGGCAACCGGCTCAACCAGACCGTATTGGGGCACCCGCCAGAAGGTTGTGGTGTCCACCAGGTTCGAGTCCTGGATGAAGTTGCGCCACCAGGACCCGGCGATGGCCAGGCCCAAGGTGTTGTTCTGGTAGGAGTCGGTCATGCTGTAGCCGACCGGCACGGCATGGAGATGGTGTTCGTGCACCATCTTGTGCCAGAAGTCCAGGGCCTCCGTCACCTCCTCCGAATCGATGGTCGCTTGCGTGCCATCCTCGTTGACGGTGTTGCCGCCGTTCTGCCACATGCCTTCGAGCATGGCCCAACGCCGCCAGAAGTGCGAGTGGAAAGCGTACTGGACGATGTCTTCGGGATCGAAGTCGGCATCCGTTGGATTGCGACCCTGCGAATCCAGCGTCAGCAAGGACATTTGCTCGACGAACTCGGTGCGGTTGGTGGGCGGGGACGCCGGATCGAGACCGGCAGCCTCCACCAACGCCACATTCAGGTAGCCGCCGGAGCCGTGGGTGTCGAGCAGCACGCCCAGGGGAGAGCCTTCGTAGTGGATGTTTTCGAACACGGCGGGGATAAAGTCGTCCCGCGGCACGCCCATCGAGTCGTAGAAATCATCCGCGGCACTCAGGACGCGGCGGGGTCCCCACTGGCCGATCGCCCACTCGTGCGTGATGATCATGTCAGGCGGGTTGCCTGCGATCACCGACGAGGGCACCTTCTGGTAGAAGATGTCCCACGTCAACAGTTCCTCGTTGACCGTCACATGGTCGTTTTCCTCCATGTATTGGCCGACGAGCTCGGTGAAGGTCTTGCCGTCCGCCCCTCCGAGCCCATGCCACAGGTCGACCTCGAGGGCCTCCGGCATGGCCGGCGCCACGGCTTCCTGGGACGTGTCGCCGGCAGGCACGGGTGCGGCACACGCCGCCAGCGCGAGTGCAACCACGCCGCCCGAACCCAACAGGAACTTGCGCCGGCTAAGACCATGAACAGTGTTCATCGCATGAATCTCCGTATTCAATTTTGCTGGATGCAGCCCGTATTCTACAACGATGCCGAAGAGTCGGCGGTCGGATCATCCGGCCGGCAGCCCTGAATCACCAAGCCTCCGCGGGTCCGAGGCCCGGTCAGTGCGGCATGTTCAGGGCGGTGGATGTGCAACCAAGCCTGCCTTGGCCGACCCAACCACGCAGCCCGGTCCGACCAGCCCCCGCGCCCGAAACAACGGCCCCCGGCTCAGCTCACCTTGCGAAAAACCTGCCGGACGTTGGGCAACCGCTCGATCTGGGAAACCACGCGCGACAACTGTGGAATGTCGCGGATCTCCATCTCCACGTGAATGGTTGCGATGCTGTCCCGGGAGTCCACGGTGGCATCAGCATGCAACATGTTGATCTTGGCGTCCGCGACCACGCCGGTCACGTCGCGCAGGAGTCCGGCACGGTCATAGGCCTTCACCTCAATATGCACGTTGTAGAAGTTGTCGCTCCGCTCCTCGTTCCATTGGATTGGCACGATGCGAGCCTCCTCGCCCGGCACTTCGCGGCGCGCCGCCAGATTGGAGCATTCCGCCTTGTGCACCGTAATGCCCTTGCCCTTGGTGATGTACCCAAGCACGTCATCGCCGGGCAGCGGCTTGCAACATCCGGCCGGCTGCGCCAACAGGCCGCCCTCGCCTTGGATCAGCACGCCCGTAATGTTCTGATTGCCGGATGCCCTGCGTCTTTCCGAGGCAATCAGGCTGTTCAGTTCCTCCTCTTCCTTCTCCTGTCGCTCCCGGTCAAGAATCTTCTTGACCAGACTGGGAACTGTAATGTCGGCGTAGCCGACGGCAGCCAGGAAGTCGTCCACGCTGTCGTAGTTGAACATCCCTGCGATTTCATCGAAGCCATACTTGACCGAGTAGCGCTTCAACTCACGGTCCACCACGAGCCGTCCGTGTGAAATGGACGACTCCCGTGCCTGCTTGCGGAAGTACGACATGATCTTCTGACGGGCCCGTTGCGACCGGACGTAACCGGCCTCGACATTGAGCCAGTCGCGGCTGGGACCGCCCCGCTTGGCGGAGATGATGATGACCTGATCCCCGTTCTGCAGCTGGTAGTTGAGCTGCACGATCATCCCGTTGACCTTGGCTCCGCGGCACCGCTCCCCAAGTTCCGTATGGATGTGGTAGGCGAAGTCGATCGGGGTGGAGCCGGCGGGAAGGTCGATGACCTCGCCCACGGGGGTGAACACGTACACCCGGTCCTTGAAGATGTCGGACTGGATGCGGTTGACGTACTCCTCGGCGTCTGCCTCGTCCTGATTCCACTCCATGAGCGCCCGCAGGAGGGCCACCTTGTGCGTGAGTTCCTTGTTGGGGGGACCGCCGGCCCGCATCTGTTCCTTGTACTGCCAATGGGACGCCACGCCCAATTCGGCCACCGTGTGCATTTCCCGAGTGCGAATCTGAACCTCCATCGAATTCCCGCCGGGGCCGATGACCGCCGTGTGCAGCGACTGGTACATGTTCTCCTTGGGGTTGGCGATGTAGTCGTCAAACTCGCCGGGGATGGGACGCCACAGGCCGTGAATGAGGCCCAGTGCGGCATAACAGTCGGACACCTTGGAGGTGACGACGCGGAACCCCTGGATGTCATAGACCTCACTGAACGGGATGCCCTTGCGCTCCATCTTTTTGTAGATGCTGTAAATGTGCTTGGGCCGCCCCGTCACCTCGGCCTTGATGCCAACGTTGTCCAACTCCTCCCGAATCAGGTCCCGGGTCGAGTTCGCCCAGCGTTCCCTGACCACCCGCGTTTGCGCCATGGCCTGCGAAATCTCGTCGTACGCTTCCCGATCCAGGTGGCGGAAACTCAGGTCTTCCAGTTCCCACTTGAACTGGCCGATGCCAAGTCGATTGGCCAGGGGGGCATAGATTTCAAGCGTTTCCGAGGCGATGGTCTTCCTCTTCAACGGTGTTTGCCCATCCAGTGTCTGCATGTTGTGAATGCGATCCGCAAGCTTGATGATCACCACCCTGATATCGTCGACCATGGCCACGAACATCTTGCGCAGCGATTCGGCCTTGCGCTGCGACGGCTCGCGATCCTGATCCTGCATTGAACTCGACAGGACGTTGATACGCTGCAGCTTCGTGACCCCGTTGACCATTTCGGCGACGGCGGACGAAAAGCACCGCTTGATCTCCTCCAGGGGGAATCCGGCGTCCTCCACCACATCGTGCAACAAGGCCGCACTCAGGCAGTCGGCATCCATGTCCAAGGTACGGAGACGGTCGGCAACGGCCAGCGGATGAAGGATGTATGGTTCGCCGGTCTTGCGGCTCACGCCGTCGTGGAGCATGTACGCCAGCACGAACGCCTTGACCACGCGGCCGCGGCGCGGCGGCGGCATGGTGTCCATGAGGTTCAGCATGAACCGGTTGAATGCCTCCAGGACATCCCGGTCGAACTCCACCTCGAACTCGTCCGAGTCGGCGTAGGTGGGCAAGGGAACCGGATGCGCGGCCCTGAACCACTGCCGCATCGCCGGCGTGAACAACCGTTCGCTGCGGTAGACAATCGGGATCGATTTCAGGCCCGGCGAATCGCCGGATTCGGAAACCCTAAACTCGTAAACGGATTCCGCCGCACGCGGCTCGTTGTCCGAACCCGTTGCGACTGCTGTTGCCATGGTGCCGGTCATGTTCGGGCCGCAGACGTGCCATGGGGCATGCCCGCCTCCGAAGAAATCAAGCGCTCAAACGATAACGACTCCAACGTGAAGGACACAGCCACAGCCGGCAGCTTGCCGCCACCCGATTGCGGCAACCGAACCCGAGGTCCGGCTGCAGCCAGTATAAAACAGGGGCCACAGCGCAAATCGGGAGTTCGCGGACGGAAGCACCGCTCGGAACAACCGAGACCGATCCGAAATCACACCCCGCGTAGAAGGGCGGGACACGTTGCCCCGCAACGCGGTGCCGATTGACACACAGCCACCGCAGGCATGAAGTTGACTTGTACGCGGCATGCCGGACGAGCACCGACGGATCCCCGAACACATCTGCCACAACCCACCTGTTCCTGGCGTTGCGCATGGCAGTCCCTGTGCACCAACCCGGTGTCGCCCGGGAAGCGCTGTGGCACCGCCGTACGAAATCAGGGAACCCGGGCGCAACCAAACCCAAACCGATGGCCCGGACAACGCAACGGGACCGTGGATCGCGGTTCCGATTCGCCTCCGGCACAGCGCCGGCGGAGACCAAGGCCAAAGTCGGACTCGGGCGAAGACACAACCTGCAATCCGCAAGCTTCGGACAACATCAAAAAACCTTGGTCAGGTCCGCGCTCCTGATTGGTCCGCGGCCAAGAAGAAGAGACGACAACGAAGAGGCCAAGGACCTGGTTTGGGAGCGGAAAATCCGAGTGGTCAGGCAGTGCCCAGTGTCTCCGCCGGCCGATCGACCGCGAAATCGGTGTGTATGTCCCGGGCAATGCAGTCCAGCCCGACCTGGGAGGTGTCGTACCACCTGATGCCCTCCATGCGGCGGAACCAGGTGTATTGGTGTCGCACATACCTGTGGGTCGAGGTCTTGATGGCGTCCACCGCCTCGGCCAGCGATCCGCATCCCTGCCTGAATTGGATGAGTTGCCGGTAGCCCAACGCCGACAACGCCGGCAGACCCGGGTCGTAACCCGCTGCCAACAGGTTGTCGGTTTCGGCCAGCAGGCCGGAATCCATCATGGCATCAACCCGGGCATCGATGCGGGCGTGGAGCATCGGGCGGGGGCAGGTCAGTCCGATTTTCAGCAACCGCCACAGGGGCGACCTGCGACCTTCCAGCGCAACCTTCGACCGCCCGGTGGCAACGAAGATCTCCAATGCCCTGATGATCCTGCGCCCGTTGGACGGATCGGTAGCGCGGGCGGTTTCCGGATCCAGCGACTGCAGGCGGTTGTACAACGGTGCCGGGCCCAACCGCACCAGCTTCGCCTCAAGCTCCTTGCGCAATGCCGGCATGGGCTCCACTTCCGGGATTTGCAGGTTCTCGGTGACGGAACGCAGATACAACGGCGTGCCACCGGCCAGAACCGGAACCTTCCGCCGTTCCATGATGTCGTGGATGCAGGCCACGGCCTGAGCCTGAAACTCGGCCAAGGTCAATGGCTGATCAGGCTCGCGGACGGCAAACAGGTGATGGGGACACGCTGCCTGGTCCTGCGGCGTGGGCATGGCCGTGCCAATGTCCATGCGCCGATACACCTGCCGGCTGTCCGCGTTGACAACTTCAATCGGCAGCAGCAAGCCGAGGTTCCGTGTCAGGGCCGTTTTTCCTATGCCGGTGGGTCCGGCAATCACGAGCACCTGTGGCGCCGAGGATTCCGCCTGCCGCCGAGTCATCCCTCTATCGACGACAGTGGCGGCTGTTCGTCCGCCAGTGGCTTGAACGACATGCGATGTTCGGTGCACGGGCCCTGCGCCGCCAACTCCGCCGCATGCGTCGCCGTGAGGTATCCCCGGTTGCGGCCGAATGCGAATGACGGAAAACGGTCGTGCAACCGATCCATCAACGCATCGCGATGAACCTTGGCCAGGATGGACGCGGCGGCAATCGAGACATGCCGTGCGTCGCCTTTCTTGACCCGGTGCTGTTCGGCCGCCGGCGCAGCATCCAGGTTCAGGGGCCATTGCCGAATCCAATCGGACAACACTACGTCGAACGCCCCTGCACCCAGATTCTGCAAGGCGCGCTCCATGGCAAGTTGATTGGCGCGGTCAATGCCAATGCTGTCGATGGCACGGGGGGCGACGGCGGCGACGGACCACCCCATGACATGGAGTTGAATCGCTTCGGCGAGCCTGCACCGAATGTCCGGCTTCAACCGTTTGCTGTCGTCAACCTGCTTCCACAGATCCAATTGGGCGGAAGCAGGATCCAGGACCACCGCGGCGGCGACAATTGGACCTGCCACGGCACCCCGCCCGGCCTCGTCCACCCCGGCGACCTGCAGCCCTTGGGTCCAGAACAGGCGTTCCCGCTCCAGCGTCGGCACGAACGGTCCGAACCATGTGAGAGTTGGGCCTACTTGCGCGAAACGATTCGTTCCTTGAGGCGGGCCGACTTGCCCTGACGCGAACGCAGATAGTAAAGCTGAGCCCGCCGCACCTTGGACTTGCGCCGGACTTCGACCTTCAAGACATTGGTGCTGTGCAGAGGATAGGTCCTCTCCACCGCCACGCCGTGTGCCGCAATTCTGCGCACCGTGTAGGTCGCCCCGGCATCGATGCCGCCCCTGCGGGAGATTACGGTCCCCTCAAACACCTGTACCCGTTCCGAGCGACCTTCCGTGATGCGTTGGTGGACGCGAACTGTGTCCCCAACTTCCACACTGGGCGTGGATTCGGTCACTGCAGGCTGCAGCGAGTCCATAAGATGCTGGTTCATGGCACTGGCCAATCGAAAGAAATCCGGGTGCGCTCCTCAACGGCGCGGAAGGAAAAGCCTAGCACAGTCGGGCGGAGGCGGACACAATCCCATTTCTCTGCAGGGCCCGCATCCAGACGCTTGATCAGCCGTCGGCACACTCCTTGGGCTTGATGTCCAGGCCACGCAGGTCGTAGCCATGGCGGGTGAGGAAAACGGCATCCTGCTCGTCGGGTGGATGCTTGCGCAGGAGGTCCGGGCGCCGTGCCGCCGTTCGCAGCAGGCTTTGCTCATGCCGCCAGCGATCAACCTCCGCATGGTTGCCACTGGTCAGGACAGGCGGAATCGACTGCCCCCTGAATACCGCCGGGCGGGTGTAGTGCGGTCCCTCCAGCCGGCCCGACATGCCGACCGAATGGCTGTCGTTCCGGTTGCTGTCGTCAAACCCGAGCACGCCCGGGACCAGACGACTCACCGTCTCGATTATGACCATTGCCGCAACCTCGCCACCATTCAGGACGTAGTCGCCGATGCTGATTTCGTCCGTGGCGAGTCCGGTGCGGATGCGTTCGTCGAACCCCTCGTAGCGCCCGCAAATCAGTGCCAGTCGCCGATGGGAGCTCAAGTCCTCGACAACCTCCTGCGTAAGCAGCCGCCCCTGGGGGGACAGCAGGACCACGGGAACATCCTCGCCGGCCGCACCGCCAAGCACATGCTCCACCGCCGCGTACACGGGCTCGGGTTTGAGCACCATCCCGCCACCGCCGCCGTACGGGGTTGCGTCGCAGGTTCGGTGCCGATCCGAGGCATAGTCCCGGATGTTGTGGAGGTTGACCGCGACCAGACCGCGGTCAATCGCCTTCTTGAGTATACTTTCGCTTAGGAAGCTGTTCAGCAAGGGCGGGAACAGGGTGAACACTTCGAAATGGCACCCGCCACTGAACTCAGCCATTTCAATCCTACTCCGGTTTCCACTGTCCCGCTACACCGTCTCGCCCTGGCAGAGGCAGCAAGCGCGGAATCGGTTCAGGTCAAGGACGCCTCGCCAAGTCCTGCATGTCCAGACTGCATTTGCTGCTGGCACCCGTCCGCGCGTTGCTGGTACAGGGATCGATTCCAGGGTTTTATATCACGCTGGGCGCCAGTGGGGCTTGTGCACTGGCCCTGGTCGTGTATTTGTTCCTGACTTCGGCCGGGATCCCACAGGTGGACCCCTCGGCTGCGGAGGACATCCAGGTGGCCGGGGCGGATCCCTCCACTGCCAGGGCCACACCGGCAGTCGCCCCCTTGCCGCTCTTTGGCCAATCCGAACAACAACCCGATCCGCTGTTTGCACCGACCGAGACGCCGACGCCAACGGTGACCCCGACCCTTACGCCCACGCCCACGCCCACACCGACTCTTACGCCCACAAACACGATCACGCCGACTCCCACACCGACTCCCACACCCACGCAAACCCCGACGCCCACACCGACGCCGACACCCACGCAGACACCCACCCCGACCCCGATTGTCTATCCCCATGAAAGTGAGCCATGGGCCGACCTGATCCCTCAAGCGGGCGACCACCTCCCCATTGACAGCAGGCTGATTCCGTCCAACCAAGGGTTCGCGTACGCCCGTACCTTTCCCTATGGCATGGACTTGGGCGGAGACTTCATCCACCACCACGGCATCGATCTGGGAGGCTCGACAGGAGACCCAATCCGTGCCGGCGCGGCTGGTGAAGTGGTTTTCGCCGGGTGGGACGAACACGCGGGCCTGGCCTACCCGTTCTACGGTCCGTTCTATGGAAACGTGGTGATTGTGCGGCTCGCGGAACCGATGATCACCGAAACAGGGCCCCAGGATGTGTATGTCTTGTACGGCCACCTGCACAAGGTGCTTGTGAGGGCCGGCTACCATGTGGCTCCCGACATAATCGTGGGCACCTTGGGTCAAACCGGGGTTGCGAACGGGCCGCATCTCCACTTCGAAGTTCGGATTGGCGGCAAGAAGTACGCCGACACGATCAACCCGTTGTTGTGGATTTCGCCGCCCGCCCGGGCCCGCACCCCCACTGCGAAGTCGGGATGGGCGGAAAGAAGTCCCCCGACACGATCACCCCGTTGTTGTGGATTGCGCCGCCCGCCGGAACCGGGACCGTGGCGGTGCGCCTGGTGTCGGCTGCCAATCGGATCTGGGAGGCGGCCCGCATCCATCTGGTCGCAAACGACGGGTCGGCGCGCTACCAGACCATGAACTACCTGCTGGAGCCGGGGATCCAACCCGATCCGCGGTGGGGTGAAACCGCAGCCTTCGGAGCCGTCCGGGTGGGCGCGTACACGGTCTTCGCCACCATCCGAGGCGAACGGGTGTCGGCACCCGTGCTGGTAACGGAAGGCCAAACCACGTTCGTGGAACTGAAGACCGCCCAAACCCGGTTCGAACCAAATCAGTGAAGGAAGTGCCTCCGGCCGGTCATCATCATGACCAGGCCCAGATCATCGGCCGCCTTCACCACCTGGTTGTCCCTGAGCGAACCGCCCGGTTGCACAATCGCTGAGACACCGGCTGCAGCCGCAGCCTCAAGGCCGTCAGGAAACGGAAAAAAGGCATCCGAAGCCAACACGCTGCCGTGTGAACGGTCTCCCGCCTTGCGGCAGGCCAGCCAAACCGAATCGAGTCGACTCATCTGGCCCGCACCGATGCCCACGGTGGCGGTGCCGGCCGCCAACACAATCGCGTTGCTCTTGACAAACCGCGCGGCCTGCCAGGCAAACCCGAGCGACGCCAGCTGGCCGGCCGTGGGCTGGCGGACTGTTGCGCAGTCCCAGTGGACAGGATTTAGATCGTCCAGGCTGTGGTCGCCCTCCTGAACCAGATACCCGCCGACGGCCGTGGCGACCTGCCAGTCCGACAGCAATCCCGGCCGGGCCTGCAGGAGCCGAACATTGCGCTTGCGCCGCAGCCGCTCCAACGCATTCGGGTCCCAGTCCGGCGCCACCACCACTTCGACGAACAGGGAGCCAATTCGCTCAGCGGTCTCCAAGTCCATTGTGCAATTGGACGCCACAATGCCCCCAAAGGCGCTGACCGGGTCCGAGGCCAGTGCCTGTGCCCAGGCGTTGTGGAGGATCGGCGCCGTCGCCAACCCGCATGGATTGCCGTGCTTGACAATCGAAATCGCCGGTTCGCTGAACGATCCGGCGGACTGCCACGCCGCGTCCAGGTCCTGCCAGTTGTTGAAGCTCATCGCCTTGCCGTGCAGCTGGACGAACGGCAGGTCCATTCCCGGACGGCCATAGTACCCACCAGCCTGATGCGGATTTTCTCCGTACCGACACTCCTGAAGCAGTTCCAGATGAAGGTCCAGGTTTCGCGGCAGCCCCGTGTCGGTCCCGGGCCCATCCCCGGCCAACCAGCCTGCAATAGCCCGGTCGTAGGCCGTGGTGCGGCGAAACGCGCCCACGGCCAGGGACCGGCGCAGGGAAGCGTCGACTCCGCCTTCCAGGATGCCGGCGGCAACCCGCGGATAGTCAGCCGGATCGGAGACCACCGTGACATGTTCATGATTCTTGGCGGCCGCCCTGAGCAGGGCCACGCCCCCGATATCGATCTGCTCGATCGCCTCCTCAGGGGTGACATGGCCCCGCGCCACGGTCCTCTCGAAGGGATACAGGTTGACCACCACCACGTCGATGGCGCGCATGTTGTTGGCTTCCAGTTCCGCCAGGTGCGCCGCATCCCGCCGCGCGAGAATTCCGCCGTGAATCTGTGGCTGCAGCGTCTTCACGCGCCCGTCCAGCATCTCGGCGTGGGCACCCAGATCCTCGATGGATGTAACCGGCAACCCGGCACCGCGCAGCACGGCCCCGGTGCCGCCGCTGGCAATGTATTCCCCGACCCTGGGTTCCACTGCCCGGCAAAACTCGACAATGCCCTCCTTGTCCGCCACCGAAACGAGAACCCTCAGCTTGTTCATGTTGCCGCGCCTGATGTTCGCTGATCCGAGAACTCGAATTGTGCACCCGGGCAGGGAGGATCTCTCAATCCGGCTTTTGTTGACAGGCCGGCGGGACGGCCGCATACTTGGGCCATTGACCACGACGAAGACAGGTTCGCGTGGCCGGCGCCTCAGAGAATCCGGTGGGTGGTGTGAACCGGTGTCGCTCGGCCGATGCGGACATCCCTTCCGAGTCGCGGACCGAACCAGCCTGGCTGCAGTAGGCTCCGCCGGCGTTGTGCCCGTTAGCAGCACAGTCTGATCCGGCCATGCGGCCGGGGACAGACACTTGAGGTGTCCGGGTCGAACCCGGGAACTGGAGTGGTACCGCGGCTTGGCCGTCTCCTGACAGGGAGACGGTTTTTTTTGGTCTTGACAGGGGAGGCAGCATGAGCGAATCGGACGTGAAGGCAGTGTTTGCGCCGGTGTCCGCCGGAATTGACTATGCCGCCATGGAGGAGGACATCCTGAAACGCTGGCGCGACCTGTCCCTCCTCGAGCGTATCCAGGAGGAACGCGCGGACGGGGAGGACTTCACCTTCTTCGAGGGTCCGCCGACAGCCAACGGCCCGCCGGGCATCCACCACGTCCTGGCCAGGGCCTTCAAGGACATGTTTCCCCGCTACCGAACCATGCAGGGCTGCCGCGTACTGCGCAAGGGCGGCTGGGACACCCACGGGCTGCCGGTCGAAATCGAAGTGGAAAAGGCCCTCGGCCTAGGCGGCAAAAAGGCCATCGAAGACTTTGGCATCGCCGAATTCAACCGCCTCTGCCGGGAGTCGGTGTCGGAATACATTGGCGACTGGGAGGCCATGACCGACCGCATGGCGTTCATGGTCGACATGAACGATCCGTACGTTACGTTCGAGAACGACTACGTCGAATCCCTGTGGTGGATTTGCCAGCAACTGTGGGACAGGGACCTGCTCTTCCAGGGCTTCAAGTCCGTGCCGTACTGCCCGCGCTGCGGCACGCCGCTGTCAAGTCACGAATTGTCCCTTGGCTACAAGGACGACACGGAGGATCCCTCCGTTTATGTGAAGTTCAAACTGGCGGACGAAGAGGCAACGTACTTCCTGGCCTGGACCACCACGCCGTGGACCCTGCCGGGCAACGCGGCCCTGGCGGTGGGACCCGACCTTGACTACGTGCAGGTGCGCACGGCCTCGGGCGAGCGCTACTGGCTGGCAGCCGAACGGCTGGCGGCGGTCCTGCCGGCAGGTTGCGAGGAAACGGCGCGTTGCAAGGGATCGGATCTGGTGGGACAGCGGTATGAACCGCTGTACTCCTTCCTACCGGTGTCGGAGAACCATGCCTACGTGACCGAAGCCGACTTCGTAACGACCGGCGACGGCACGGGCATCGTACACGTGGCCCCGGCGTTTGGCGCGGACGATCTTGCCTTGGGCCAGCAGCTGGGACTGCCGGTGATTCAGACCGTGCTGCCGGATGGAACCTTCCGGGCCGAAGTCAAGCCCTGGGCCGGACAGTTCGTGAAAGACGCGGACCCGGGAATCATCGAGGACCTGGATGCGCGCAATTTGTTGCTGAAGGCCGACACCTACCGGCACACCTATCCGTTCTGCTGGCGTTGCGATTCACCGCTGCTGTACTATGCGAAAGAAACCTGGTACATCCGCACCAGTGCCTTGCGGGAGCGCCTGGTGGAACTCAATCGGGAGATCAACTGGTATCCCGACCACATCCAGAACGGGCGCTTCGGACGCTGGCTTGAGAACAACGTGGACTGGGCCCTGGGACGGGATCGCTTTTGGGGCACCCCGCTGCCCATCTGGCGCAGCGACGCACCGGGCAGTACCCACACCGTGTGCATCGGCAGCGTGGCCGAATTGTCGAAGTTGAGCGGCCGGGACCTGACCGATCTTGACCTGCACCGGCCCTTTGTGGACGAGATCACCTGGCCCGCTCCGGATGGCGGCACCATGCGCCGGGTGACCGAAGTGGCCGACTGCTGGTTCGACAGCGGCGCCATGCCGGTGGCCCAGTGGCACCATCCCTTTGCCAATCGGGAACAGTGGGAAACCCACCGGCAGGCGGACTTCATCTGCGAGGCAATCGACCAGACACGCGGTTGGTTCTATACGTTGCATGCCATCAGTTCCCTGCTGTTCGACCAACCGGCCTATCGCCATGTCATCTGCCTGGGCCACATTCTGGATGCCGAAGGTCGGAAGATGAGCAAGTCCCTCGGCAACGTGGTCAATCCCTGGGACGTAATGAACCGATACGGCGCGGATGCCACGCGCTGGACCCTGTACAGTTCGGCACCCCCCGGCAACAGCCGGCGCTTCAGCTTGGACCTGGTGGCCGAAACTGTTCGCAAGTTCCTTAACCGCCTGTGGAACAGCTACAGCTTCCACGTAACCTATGCGAACCTGGCGGGGTGGACACCCGAAGCCGCGCCCGAACCCAGCAGCCACCCCCTGGATCGTTGGCTGTTGGCCGAGTTGCAGAGCCTGGTCCGGCGCGTGACCGAGAGCTACGAAACCTACGATGTGCTCGGATGCACGCGGCCCGTGGTGCGCTTTGTCGAGCGCATGTCCAACTGGTACGTGAGACTGAATCGACGCCGGTTCTGGGACGGCGACCCTGCCGCTTTGCAGACACTCCACACAACGCTGACAACCCTGTCCCGGCTGATTGCCCCCGCGACCCCGTTTGTGGCCGAAGCCATCCACCAAAACCTCGTTGTGGGGGCGGAGGAGAATGCGCCGGTCTCGGTCCACCTCTGTCGCTGGCCGGAAGTGGACGCCAACCTGGAGGAACGCGCTCTGGCCACTGCGATGACCGTGGTGCAAGACGTGGCCAGCCTCGGATTGGCGGCCCGCCAAGGCGCCGGCCTCAAGGTTAGGACCCCATTGGCACAGGCAGTGGTGCAACTGGCTTCGGCCGAGGAGCGCGAGGCTGTAGCCAAGTTCAGTCGGCTTCTGTGCGGCGAACTGAACGTAAAGAAGCTCAACCTGGACTCCACGGACAACCTGCAGGAGACGGTCGTATTTCCGCTTCCCCGCCAGTTGGGCCAAAGGTACGGAGCAGGTTACCCGCGCATTCGCGACGCGATGGCCGCCATGAATCAGGAGGAGTTGGCACGCGCCTTTGCCGGAGGCCAAGGGCTAACCCTGGACATCGACTCCGATACGTTCGAGATCACAGCCGAGGATGTTGAGGTGCGCAAGACCCCCAAGGCCGGTTTCAGCGTGGCGGACAGTCCCGGTCGGCTGGTGGCAGTTGCCACGGAACTGACCCCGGAACTGGCGCGGGAAGGATTGGCCCGGGAGCTTGTACGACGCATTCAGCAGACACGCAAGGACTTGGGCCTCGCCATTTCCGACAGGATCCACCTCGTCCTGAGTTCGGCCGATCCGCAACTGGCCCGGATCATCGACGAACACGGAGCATGGCTGCGGGCGGAAACCCTTTGCACCGATTTGCAGTTGACCGATACTGAGCCCGGCGCAGATGGTGAAGTCCCGCAGGCGGAACTGACCGACGGGACCGTCGCAATCCACGTCCGCAAGGCGGAACCAACCCAAGGAGCATAGACAGACATGGCGAAGGAAACAATCACATTGGGCGGCGGCTGCTTCTGGTGCCTGGAGGCGGTGTACCTGCTCATGGAAGGGGTGGAACACGTCGAGTCGGGATACACCGGAGGCTCCGTGCCAAATCCCACCTACGAGCAGGTGTGCACCGGTCGCACGGGTCACGCCGAGGTCGTCCAGGTGACGTTCGACTCCGACGCGACGTCCGTGGACGAGATCCTGGGGGTCTTCTTCACAATCCACGATCCAACTTCGCTGAACCGGCAGGGCGCCGACGTGGGCACGCAATACCGCTCGGCGATTTTCCATCACTCGGAAGCGCAACGGAACGCGGCCCAGGCGACCATGGACCGGATCACCGCCGAAGGAATTTGGGCGAGGCCATTGGTAACCGAACTCGTGCCGCTGGGCGACTACTACAAGGCGGAGGACTACCATCAGGACTACTACGCGAACCATCCCTACCAGGGATATTGCAGGGCGGTGGTCGAACCCAAGGTGACCAAGTTCCGCAAGCAGTTTGCCCACAAGCTCGCAGCTGTCAGTGCCGCCTGAGCCGTTGCCCACCGACCGCCACCGGTCCATGAGCCGTCGAATGACAACGTTGTGATGGACCTGCCAGTCCCCGCGCCGGACCGGGTTGAGACCGGCCATGTCCTGTTGTTGGGGACACCGGGCTCCTACCGGCTCCGACCGTTCCTGGACGCCGCCGCACAGTTGGGAGTTCGCGCATCGACAGCCGTCGACATGCCGTGGGAACTGGCAGGCGACGGCAGACACGGGCGCGGGTTTCCATTTGCCGAGGCCGAAACCTGTGTGGATCTCATCGGGGGTCTGCACCGAACATGCCCCTTGAATGCCATCCTGGCGGTGGACGACAGCGGTTCCCTGTTGGCTGCGGCGGCATCATTGGAACTGGGACTGCCACACAACGCCCCCGAGGCGGCGTTGGCAGCCAGCGACAAGCACCGCATGCGGCGGGTGCTCGCCGAGGGTGGGCTGAACTCTCCCCGGTTCCAGCTTGTGACAGCGGACATGGATCCGCTGGACGCGGCCGCCGATGTGGGATTCCCGTTGATCATCAAACCCCTCGGGGCCAACGGTTCCCAGGGGGTGATGCGCATCGACCACCCGGAGGATTTGCCAACGGCCGTAGCTCGGCTCACGACCATCATCGGCGGTGAGCCCGGCCAACTCCGACCCGATTTCTTGATGGAGAGCTACATTCCGGGTGTTGAAGTGGCCGTGGAGGCACTGGCCCACGGATCCGCACTGACAGTTCTGGCCATCTTTGACAAACCCGATCCCCTGGAGGGCCCCTTCTTTGAGGAAACCATTTATGTAACGCCGTCGCGGCTGGCTGCCGACACCCAGGAGGCAGTGCGCCGGTCCACCCAACGGGCCGCTGCGGCATTGGGGCTGGGATTCGGGCCGATCCACGCCGAAATGCGGATCAACGATGCGGGCGTGTGGATTCTGGAACTGGCCGGCAGGTCCATCGGCGGACTCTGCTCGCGCACGCTGCGCTTTGACGCAGGAGTGTCGCTTGAGGCGCTGATATTGCAACAGGCCTGCGGCCTGCCGCTGTCCCTGCACCGGAATCGCGACACCGCCCAGGGCGTGATGATGATCCCCATCCCCGAATCCGGGATTCTGTGCGCGGTGGACGGAGTCGGCAATGCCGAAGCGGTTGCCTTGGTGAACGACGTGGAAATCACCGCCCAACCGGGTACCAGCCTGCGGGCGCTGCCGGAAGGAAACAGCTATCTGGGTTTCATCTTCGCCAACGGCCCGGACCCCGAATCCGTGGAGCAGGCCCTGCGCGACGCCCATGCATGCCTGGACATTCGCATCGAACCGGAAATCCCGCTGGCGGCAGGCTGAGCCGGGGGTTCGGCAGTCCGGACGACAGGACTCCGACGACTTCGCGAACAAGGGTTGGGAACAGTGCCTGCTGTCCGGCCACCGCGTGCCGGTCCAGTTCCCGGCCGGGAAAGCCCGGCGAACCGAACGCCGACTAGAAGGGCGATCCCTTGGTCTGCTGCGGAATGCCCGAACCGGCCACGCCTTCGGGGGTCCAACCTTCCGGCATGGGCGCATCCGGACCGAAGAAGAAGTCCTCCATCTGCGCCATCAAGAAGTCGTGCGCCTTGGGATCGCCAAGGCTCAGCCCGTAGTGGTTGATCAGGATCACCGACTGGGTCATCCACATCTGCCAGGCATCCTTCGAGATTTCGTTGTAGATGCGCGTGCCGATCTCCGACTTGTAGGGCGGTTTGTCCAACCCCTCCAACTCGCGGCTGAGCTTGACGCAATGCACCATGCGGGCCATGGATCACTTCCCTTGATGAACGATCAACCTGTTGTGGCTGCCAGGGCGAAAAAGCCGCTGATCGGGCTCGAACCGATGACCTACGCTTTACGAGAGCGTCGCTCTACCAACTGAGCTACAGCGGCGAAATGATCGCCTGTCCGGCGATTATACCCGCGTCACGTACCGACCGTCGCGGGTGTCCACCCGAATTGTGTCGCCTTCCTTGACGAACATGGGAACCTGGAGCTTCAGTCCCGACTCCAGTTCCACGGCCTTGGTCGGGTTGTTGGCGGTGTCGCCTGCGACCGCCATTTCGGCCCATGTGACCCGCAAGTCCACGGTCGTCGGAAGGGTCACCCCCAACGCCTCCTCGCCGTAGAACTCGACCTCCAGGGTCTGGTTGTCGGACAGGTAGTTCAAGGCCTCACCCAGAATCTCCTGCGTTAAGGACACTTGATCGTAGGTGCTGGTGTCCATGAACACGTACTGGTCGCCTTCGGGATAGAGGTACTCCATGGTGCGACCTTCCAACCTCACGTCCTCGACCCGGGCACCATTGTTGAAGGTCCTTTCGACCAGGGAGCCGGTCCGCACGTTGCGAACCTTCAGCCGGATGGTGGCACCGCCCCGAGCCATCTTGATGTGATGAAACTCCATCACGCGCCAGAGGACATCGCCCTCCACGAAGATATTGCCCTTGCGCAGGCTGGTTACGTCCGCCATGTGGTGGTTCCCGCCGCTACTGTCTCGCCATCGCCGAAATCGTAAGTCCGGGTGCCGCGCACTGTCAAAAACGGCCAAGTCACAGAAGGCCTGAAGTCCTGAAACTGCCCCAGGGCGGTTTCAGTTGGTAATGCTCGCAGTGACTGACCACGGAGCCGCCACGGTACCGAGCACCAAGTTGCAAGGATGCGGACCTCCTGTCCCCGCTCAAACGCTGTCGAAGAACATAGTCACGCGATCCAGGTTGACTCGTTAAGACGCAGCAGGCCCGGGTTGGGCTGCTGTACAAATCCGGTGAACAGCGAACACGAGTGTGGACCCGACTCCCACTACTACAACGACCGGTACAATCACAGGGGTTGCTGTCGCCACAATACCGGCAGTAATGGGAAACGAGGCTGCATACGACGCTGCAAGCGTGGTTGTGACAGGTCCTGCAGTGGACATCGCCAACACAATACCTGCACCAAACGCCGCGGACATGCCGGTGTTGAGTGCTGCCTGCACAATAGCCTCTTCTGTTGTCATGCGGCCGTGGTGCCATTCGAAAAAACTTTCAACTCCAGAAATCGGCAGCTCGAGTGCGGCTCCTGCTAAACCTCCTTTCAGGACACCACCGGCCGCAGTCTTGAGTGTGGCCTTCCGGGCAATGTTTTTCACCTCTTTGAGCGACTTGGAAGCCGTGGAAACTTCATTGGCAAGAGCCTTGCGGCCATTGTTGAACTGCCTGTCCGACATGGGGCCGGTCCCCCGTCTCAGTTTGCTGCTCCGCTTTTCCCAAGTGATGTCGAGATCGTCATCAACCTTCACTGAACGGCCCAGCCTGTGGGAAAGATCGAAATCCTTGATGAACTCATCAACCTGATCCACACCCAACTCCCGGACCTCGCGAGGGATTTTCTCGTACATGGACTTTGCATCGAACCGCGTGTGGAGCTGCCCTTCCGGCAATCCCAGTTGTCGGATCCTCGCCAGGCGTTCCGGATCCTGAGCGATGGCGTACCAAGTACGGTTGGAGCGCGAGCCGGCCTGCAATCCTTCGCGTGCCAAGTTCCCACGGGCTTTGAGCAATTCCGATCGGCTCATGTTGTTCGCGCGACGCGCCCTATTCTGAGAAGGATCCTCCCAAACCACATTATTCAAGTCCTTGGCCCGTGCAGGATTTCCCGAAACAGACTCGATGTGGGACAGGTCGTACTCGGCCAGGAATGTCTTGACGGCATCCGGTCCCTGATTCCGAACCCCCAGCGGAATCTTGCTGTACAAACGTTTGGCTTCTACTTGTGTCCAGGTCCGGTTAAGACCACTCAAGCCGCGACGTTTGAGGTTGTTCACAAACGCCTGATCCTCGTTGAGGGCCACCCAGGTCATGCCACTGCGGGTCGTGGCTAATCTGGCTGCCCTGGCAGTGGCTCGTCTGGCCTGATACTCCTCCCAGGCGGTCAGTGGCCGGTTGCCGCGAGCAATTGCCACATCCAAGGGTTCCCAGACAGTGTTGCCCGGTACCCTTGCCAAATCCGGAAACTCAGTTACCGGTTTGCGATAGGACAAGGCATGGGTGTCCAGGAAATCCTGGACCGAGGCATCACCTTGCACGCGAATTGCCGATGGGACAGTTTCGTATAAGGCTTGCGCCTCAAGGGCCGTACGGCGTGGCAAACCCACCGGTATGCCACGCCCCGCGAATCTCTGGCGCAGCAGTGGATCCAGTGTGCCCCAGGTTCCGCTGTCGGTTACAGGAGGTGGTGGTGACTGGAGTCTGGGCAGCACGTACCGACTGCCCACATATATTCCCGCCACCAGACCTGCAGTGACTCCATCCGCCTTCAAGACTTCCAGATCTTGAATGTAGGTCTCGACCAGATCCTGTCTGGCCGCGGCAATTTCTTCCTCGGTGGCAGGCCTATTACCCCGCGCAAGGGCGGTTGCAAACGATTCCCACACGCTATTGCGGGAACTAGTAGCCACTTCCCGCAACTCCGCCAGCGAAATCTTCCTGGACACGGTGTGAATTTCCAGGAAATCCCGGACTGCTTCGTTGCCCTGATCCCGCACGGCTGCGGGAATGGACCGGTACAGGGCAACGGTTTCGTCAAACGTGCGGTGCCGGGTGTTGGGTGTCAGCCCCACGAAGGCCAGCCGCCGCTTCAGCGATTCGTCCAAAGTGTCCCAACTGTCCCCTTCCACGGAGAAGAACGGCACTCCTGCAGACCCGGTGCCGGGTTCTGACTCCTGGGACATCAAATTGTGGTCGCCGCGCGCGGCGGTGAACTCCTTGGTCTCCCAGGCCAGATTGGTCGGGGCATTGGCCAAAGCCAGAAACTCGGATACGGGCCGCTTCTGGGAGAGGTCAAACTCAGATAGGAATCGAAGGACTGCGTCAGGACCCAGCAGCAAAACAGACCGCGGGATGGTTAGGTAGAGGTCAAGTGCATTGATCTCCTCCGGCACCGACCAATCTTCCTTCAGTTGATCAAAATAGAGCCTGAACTCTGGGTTGTTCTTGAGTACCGACCATGTCGCCATCGGCATAGCCTCTGCAGCAACCCTCAACACCCGAGACTTGGCGGCCAGGATCTCTTCGGGCGACATGGGGCGGTTTCCCCGTGCACGAACCGTTCCATGTTTGTCCCACACCAATGCCATCGGTGGAACCGGGTGCCCGGGCTCAAATGCCGCCGGCACCGGATGGGAGATGGTGAAACGGTCCAAGAAGTCTTCCACCTGGGCCTTACCCCGAACTCTGACCGAAGCTGGGATTGAGGCGTAGATGGCAAGAATCTCCGAAGGCATCCTGTCCGGCTGATCCGATGTCAGACCCAATCGGGCCAGCCGTCCGCGAACGTCGCCTGGTATGTCCCCAAGTACTGGCTGTGGAAGCCTGATTTCGGGGACAAATCCAAGTGCCATTGAGCTCTCTGCGGCTTCGAACCTGGTTCGCAGCACCTGTTCGGCCGCGTCAATTTCGATGAACGTCATCGCGCGCGGCCCGCGGCCTTCAGCCAACTCGTGTGCCTCCCACACCAAGTTGTCAACGGCGATCGCGCGTGGCAAGTACCAAGCTACCGAATCCCTGCGGATCAATCCGGGTGTGTGGACCGGACTGTGGGTGGTCAGATACATGCGGACTGCGTCAGGTCCCGCTACCCGAACCAGCTCAGGCATCGACTCGTACACCTCCCGCACTTCCGCCAGCGTACCGGTGAATCCGGTCAGGGCCTGCTCCCCGGCCAAGCGCAACCAATTCAGGGCTTCACGATCTTGGAGGAGCCTGTACCAAGTTCTACTGGATGGATGCCCAGCCGTCACGCTTCTCGCCCACAGTGCCTGTTCAGCCACCGCGATGTCCGAGGCCGTCATGGGACGACCCCTTCGGCTTGCATGTACCCGGCGGTCCTCCCACACAACATTGCCGAAGGAACTCGCCAGCTGCGGAGCAACCCCAACTGGCAGGCGGTAGGTCAGGGCATGAACTTCCAGGAAATGCCAGACCGCCCAGATACCCTGATTGCGGAAGGCTTCGGGGATCGTCTTGTATAGCTCTAACGCCTCTGCCTGGGTTCGGGTACGGTCATCCAGGCCCAGCTGTTTGAACCAGTCCATGAACCCCGGATCCCGATTCAGCACATACCAGGTTTGGCCGGAGAGAGAAACAGCTTCCTGTTCCTTGCGTCCCAGTGCAATGACTGCTGCGGCCAACTCTTCGGCCGTCATGGGCCGCTCACCTCGTGCCTTATTCAAGGACTGCAGCTCCCACACCAGATTGTCCGGGCCGTCGGCTAGATGCACGACATCGTCAATCGGAGTGACGTAGGTCAAGGTATGGGTGTCGAGAAACTGCAGTAGACGCTCCTCGCCCAAGGCCCGGGTAGTACCGGGAACTTCTTCGTACAAGGCTTCGGCTTCTGCCTCTGTCCGACGAGGCATGTCGGAAGTTAGTCCCACGTCCCGAAAACGCGCCTTGGTGGTCTCATCAAGAAACTCCCACTGGTTTACATCAACAATCTCAAGTTCAATCTGGCCTTCATCCAGTGGCGGCTCCCTATTGAACAGCTCATAGAACCAATTGGAAGCCGAGTCCAGGGGTTCGAGCACAATAGTGGAACAGGCACCGGCAAACGCCTCAGTGCCCTGATCCACCCAGGAATCATCCTGTCTTGCTTCGGCGCATGGGTTCGCTGCCAACACCGGACTAAATAGAAGGAGCCACAAAAGGACTGAAAACAACGTTCCAGCCCCAGTCCGTGCCCCTGGAGCAAGGTACCCTCGATCCCGGTTGGCCTGGGTCCGAAACCAAGTCCGTGGTCTGATTGACCGGCGCGGACCGGTTACAGCCAGGCGGCTGACCTCCCTGCCTACAGGTAAGCTGGCGACCTTGATCCATGGAGGAGGCAAACGTTCAGACATGGCAGAACCTTGGTTTGGGTTCGGTTGTAACCGAAGAGCGTTCACCACCCTGGTAGTTGCTGATTCAACAACCGAACCAAGACCAGTGACGGGAGTGTTGTTCATGCGCATCAAACTGGTGGCTCAATGCCATACAAGGTCCCGGTGACGCGGATCCGTAGCCGCCACCCTTGAAATCAGAAACCCTGGCACTCCACCATCATTGGGTACACCACGCCTGAAACCGAGTTCTTCCTGGTTCAGGAACACTCTCCGTCTCACAGCAGATTGCCATGGGGCTTCATCCCAGTACCTGCAGCGCCGCCTTCAGGCGCTCCTCGATTGCCTCGACATCTTCCGGAACCTGTGCCACAGCCTGACTGGCCTGCGCGACGGGAAAACCCATGTCCACGAGAAGTTGAATCAGTTCCCGATCGGGTGCGGCGGCAGGAGCCGGCATCTCCGCGTCAACCACCAGGTCCTCCACGCGGTCCTTCAACTCCAGAATGATCTTCTGGGCCGTGCGCCGACCGATGCCGGGGGCCTGCGCAATCATCTGGGGGCTATCCGACAGGATCGCCTGCACCAGTTCCGCGGGTCCGAGTGCACCCAGCAGGCTGCAGGCCGCCCGCGGCCCCACCCCGCTGACCCTAATCAATCTCTGAAACACCCTCAGGTCCCCTTCGGTCGGGAAACCGTACAGGCTTAGCTCCTCGGCCCGCACATGGAGGTAGGTGTGCAATTCCACCTCGCTGCCGGCCGCCAGGCCGGACAGGTGGATCTGGGGCACGTTGATCTCCAGTACCAGATCCGGGAGCGAGGCCAGGGCAATGTGCACACTGTTGTCGTCGGCGCCGACCACCGTTCCCGCACACCGCCTGATCATCGTGTCGGGCCCCCGGTTTGATCGAGCACCACGGTCCGGAACTTCTGCCGGTACAGGTGGCAGAGGGCCACCGCCCACCCGTCCGCCGCGTCGTCCGGGCGGGGAATCGCGTCGAGGCTGAGGGTCAACCGGACCATCTGTTGCATCTGTTGCTTGTCGGCCCGGCCCGTTCCGGTCAGCTGCTGTTTAACCTGAGCCGGCGCATACAGCGACACCTTCATCCCGCGACCGGCCGCGTTGGACATGACCACACCGCAAACGCAGCCAACCGCGAAGGCCGTCGGACTGTTGCTGCCGAAGGTGAGCTGTTCCATGGCCACGGCCTCGGGACGGTGTTCGTCCAACAGGGCGCCGATGTCCGAGTTGACCTCCTGCAGCCGGTCCTCCAGTTCCCAGCCTGCCGGGGTGGTGATCACTCCGCAGTCCACGAATCCGAGCGAACGGTCCGGCCGCTCCCGCACCAGACCGTAGCCCAACCGGGCGATGCCGGGGTCAATGCCAAGTACCAGGGACATGCATCGATCCTAGCCGGCCATCTCCGCGAGGACTTCGGGGTTGAGGGTCAGGTTGTGGAACACCTGCTTGACGTCGTCCAGGTCCTCCAGCGCCTCCACCATCCGCAGAACCGTCTTGGCGTCGCCCGGAACCAGGTCGATGGTCTGGTTGGGATGCATGATCAGCTCGACGGACCGAACCGGAAGACCGGCCTGGCGCAGGTTGTCCGCGGTCTGTGCCAAAGCGGTGCCCTCCGTGTAGATCTCGAACGTGCCGTCGTCCTCCTCGATGTCCTCGGCACCGGCCTCCAGTGCCTCCATGAACACGTCCTCGCCGTCGAGTTCGGCCTCCCCTGCGTCCGCTTCAACCAATATGAGGCCGCGACGCGTGAACTGCCAGGCCACGGCGTTGGGCTCGGCCAAGGCCGAATTGGCCCGGTTGAAGACCCGTCGCACCTCGGCGATGGTCCGGTTGCGGTTGTCGCTCAAACACTCGATCAGCAATGCCACGCCGTGGGGACCATAGCCTTCGTAGGTCACTTCCTCGAACTGGGCAGCGTCCTTGTCCTTGCCGGCGCCGCGGCGAATGGCGCGGTTGATCGTGTCCCGCGGCATGTTCTCCGCCCGCGCCCGTTCCACCGCCAGGCGCAGTGTGAAGTTGGCATCGGGATCGTCCCCCGCGCGTGCCGCCACCTGGATTTCGCGCGTCAGACGCGTGAAGATTTTGCCGCGCGCGGCGTCCACGGCACCCTTGCGGCGCTTGATGTTCGCCCACTTGGAATGTCCGGCCATACCTGTCAACCTTCCTGGTCTGGGCGCGGGTGCCTGCTGCGCGGACAACGGCCCCCTGCGCAAAACAATGGAACGCTAGTCGTCGGCGTCACCGCCAACGTCGAGCAATTGGGCCACCTCATCCCGGAGGGTGGCGTCCGGATGTTCCACCGCCGCCTCGACAAACCGGCGGAACAACGGATGCGGTTCCGTCGGCCGACTCTGGAATTCCGGATGGAACTGGCAGCCCACCATGAAGGAATGGCCTTCCAGTTCCGCAATCTCAACCAGTCGGCCGTCCGGCGACTGGCCCGACAACCTCAGGCCCGCCTCCTCGAGCGGCGATCGGTACTTGTTGTTGAACTCGTAGCGGTGGCGGTGCCGTTCGGTAATGTTGGGCCCCAGCCCCAGACGCGCATAGGCGTCGGCGGCAATGGATCCCTCCTCCAGGCGACACGGATAGCTGCCCCGCCGCATGGTCCCGCCCTTGTCGACCACGGAGATCTGATCCGGCATGAGATCGATGACGGGATGCGCCGTCAGCGGGTCGAATTCGGTGCTGTTGGCCTGGGGGTCGTCAAGCGCATCGCGCGCCAGTTCCAGACACATTACCTGCATGCCAAGACACAGTCCCAGATACGGAACCTGGTTGCGTCGGGCGTAGGCGGCCGCGGCCACCTTGCCCTCGATGCCCCGGGGGCCGAAACCGCCCGGCACCACAATGCCGTCCAGGCCCTCCAGGTACATCGCGGGATCCGCCTCCTCCAGCAGTTCGGAGTTGATCCACCTGAGATCAAGCCGGCGGCCCAGGTCCGCGCATGAATGATCCAGTGCCTCCTTGACGCTGATGTAGGCATCCTCCAGGGACACATACTTGCCGACGATGCCGATCGTCACCGGCGGATGGTCTCCCGTGCTGGCATCCACGTAGGTCCGCAGATGTTCCAATTCGCCGCTGGGAGCCCGGTACTGACGCAGCCGGAAGTGATCGGCAATCCACCGGCCCAGCCCGGCTTCCTCCAGCGCCAGCGGGACACTGTAGTGGGTCGATGCCGTTTCCAAGGGGATTACCGCGCCGCGGGCCACATCGCAGTGCAGCGCCACCTTGTCCATCAATTCGGCCGGTATCGGCAGGTCGCTGCGCAACACAATGACATCGGGCGGCTGGCCGTTGCTGCGCAGCGTCCGCACGCTATGCTGCGTGGGCTTGGTCTTGAGTTCCTTGGAGGACTGCAGGTACGGGAGCAGCGTCACGTGGACGAACAGCGAGTTCGACGGTCCAATCTCGCTGTACATCTGGCGAATGGCCTCCAGGAACGGCAGGCCCTCGATGTCACCAACGGTGCCGCCAATCTCGATCAACGCCACGTCCGGATCGTCGTCGCGAAACGAATCGCGAATGGCTGCCTTGATCTGATCCGTCACGTGCGGTACCACCTGGATGGTGCCGCCCAGATACTTGGCGCCGCTCCGCTCGTCACTGAGCAGATCGGCGTAAATCTGTCCACTGGTCACATTGCTCAGGGACGACAAACCACTGCCGATGAAGCGTTCATAGTGACCCAGATCGAGATCCGTCTCCGCACCTTCACTGGTAACGAACACCTCACCGTGCTGGTACGGCGACATGGTTCCGGGATCGACGTTCAGGTAGGGATCCAGTTTCAGGGCACCCACGCTCAAACCGCGGCTGCGCATCAGCACCCCGATTGAGGCTGCAACCACCCCCTTGCCGATGCCGGACACGACACCGCCTGTAACAAAGATGTACTTGGTCATGTCGAGAGGTTTCCTCGCGGATTTTTGCGGTTCGGCAGGGCGCGAAGCCTTCATTGCCGGACGGCCACGACGAAGGCGAGCACCCAGGGACCGTCATGGGACAAACTGATCGACCATGTGTCCACCCCGCGCGCCTCGGCCACGGCCCGGGCGTGGTCGCTGAGGCGAAGGCCCGGTTCACCGGTAACCTGATCGCGCAGGATTTCGATGTCCTGCCACGCCACTCCGGACCGCCACAGCCCCGTGCCAAGCACTTTCGATACCGCTTCCTTAAGGGCAAAACATCCAGCCAGCGATTGTACACTGTGACCGCACTGCTCCCGTTCCAGGGGAGTGAAAACCCGGTTCAGGAAACGCTCGCCAAACCGGTCGCGGACCTTGGCAAACCGTTCCAGGCTGAGCAGGTCGACCCCGGTTCTAAGCACGCCGTCCGGCCTCCCGTTCCCAGGCCTGGCCGCGGCCAATCCCGCGAAAGACGAAGCCCAGTTTCCGCATGGCCGCCGGATCGCAGACACCGCGCCCGTCCAGCAGAATGCGGCGGCGCATAATCGACGCGATGCGCTTCATGTCCAGGTGCCGGAACTCGTTCCACTCGGTGCAAATCACGAGGACATCGGCTCCCTCGGCCAGTTCCCACGCGTTGCGGGCCGGCACCAGGTCCGGCAGGAGGGCCGAGGCCTTGTGCAGGGCAGCCGGATCGTATGCCCTGACAGTGCAGCCCGCACGTTGCAACTCCCTGGCAATGTCCATCGCGGGTGCTTCGCGCAGGTCGTCGGTACCCGGCTTGAAGGCCAGGCCGAGCAAGCCAATCTCGGCCCCGTGCACGCGCTCCCCCAACAGCGCCCGCACCTGCTCCGGCACCCATGCGCGGGCCGCACGGTTGATGGACAGGACCGCGTCCGGCAGGGCGGTGTCGATCCCGTAGCTGTGGCCCAGATACCTGAGTGCCCGCAGGTCCTTGGGAAAACAGCTGCCGCCAAACCCAAGACCAGGGGACAGGAATCCGTCGCCGATGCGACTGTCCAGGGCCATGCCCCGCGCCACCTCCTGAACATCCACCCCGGTGGCTTCGCACAGCCGGGCAATGTGGTTGACAAAGCTGATGCGCGTGGCCAGATAGCCATTGCTGGCGAACTTGATTAGCTCGGCGGTTCGCAAGTCCGTGAACACCAACGGGGCCGCCAGCGGCTTGTGGAGATCGGCCACCCGGCGGGCCACGTCCGGCAAGGGGCAGCCAATCACGATGCGGTCCGGATGCATGAAGTCCTGGACCGCCGATCCCTCGCGCAGAAATTCCGGGCAGCTGGCCACCGAAACCTGACTGCCGGCAAGCTTGCCCGAGGCCAACCGCTCCTCGACCCATTCGCCGGTCCCCACGGGAACCGTGCTTTTGTTGACCAAAACCACCGGGTGCGTTACGGATGCCGCAATGGAGGTGACCGCCGCCTCCACCCGCCGCATGTCGGGACGGCCATCATCCAGCGACGGCGTGTCCACGCACAGAAAGATGAACTGTGATCCCGCCAGCCCATCTCGATAGTCGGTGGTGAAGAACAGACGTTCGGCTGCGGTGTTGCGCGCAACCAGCTCCTGCAAACCGGGCTCCCATATGGGCACCCTTCCGCTCCGCAGCGCGGCGATCTTGTCTGCGTCGATGTCGACGCAAACCACCCGGTTGCCAAGGTCTGCGAAACAGGCTGCCGCCACCAACCCGACGTAACCGGTTCCGACAATGGAGATGCGGGCCATCAGCTCAATGCCAAGCCGGTGGCGGACCGTTCCGTTGCCGGCTTTGAATCAGGGGCGCGGACGTTGATGCAGCGCGATCCCCTGGGAGACAATCCGCGTTTGCCCATCCGACCCGGGAGGCCGCCGGCACGCGCGGCGGATCAGGAAGCGGCTTCCGGCTTCACGGCCGGAGAGACACCGGCCCCCAAGGTCTTCTCGATAGCCATGATATGGGCACAGACGAACGTTCTCAGGAACTCTTCGCAGTCGCACTTCCACACGTGATTTTCGTATTCGATCACGTGACTGGAGTGTTCGCCTTCAAACGTGCATCTTAGCGACTCCACGCGAATTCGCTCATCACGCTCCTCAAAGTACTGTCGGGCCTTGATGATGCGACTTTCGGCGGAGTACATGAATCGGAATCTCCTATCTGGCGCAGACTGTGGGCAACGCAGGCTATTCAGCCGCTGCGCTTGCGGGGAGTGTATGCAACCCCAAGCCGGGGAGTCAAGTTGCATGGCGGTGACCGGTCAGGCTCCGGGATTGAACGCCGCGGGACTTGGGTACACTGCGCAGGCAAACATGTAACCAGCTGTCGCCTGTCGGCAACATGCCGGGAGGTGCATTTGACCGAGGCAACTCCAACCCGCTGTGCACCATGCACTGAGGCGGGTACCGGACTCGCCCCGGATCACGGCTATATAATGTCCTGCATTGCCAATGGACCCTCCGCTCAACGCCCGACACAGACCAACCATCGGTTGCCACCGGCTACAGTTCCGCTCTCGTGACGGAGCTGCCCGTTCAGACAAAGGGGTCCGTCAAGGCCCCCGGGACCAGCCGGCGGTTTCGACATGTCGCCGTCCAAGCCGGCTTTCTCCACCCGCGACTCCCTCAACCCCACGGACCCTCCCGCATGTTCAAGGAATTCTTTGACGGTTCGCTTCGCGCGGTCTCCACCGTCGTGCTGGTCCTGCTGGCAGTAACCGTGCTGATCCTCCCGCCGCTCAACCTTCCGGCTCGCTTGGGGCTGGAACTGGGACTTCCCGACCTGGGAGACAACCGGGCGCAAATCGGCCCGCAGGGAGGCCTTGCCACCGATGAAACCAGGGGCATCGCCGTAATCTTCCTGCCGGAGGACATGACCGTCGATACCAGCGTGGCCCTCACCGGTGTCCCCATGGACAATCTGGGAAACATGCGAGGCGACGCCGCCCGGTTCCAGGCAGGAGTGGACGCGCTGGGCATGGTCGGCCTCAAGGCCATGAGCAGTTTGTTCCTGATTGACTTCCGGGGCAGTGACAGCCAACCCGCCACCTTTCAGATGCCAATTCCGGAAGAGATCACGGCTTTTGAACGGCTCAAGCTGGTCACGTGGAGGGATGGTCGTTGGCAGACGGTGCCATCGACGATCGTGCGGTCGGCGCTGCAAATCGAATCCCGGTTGGACCATGTGCCCGACAACCTGTTGCTGGTGCAGGATGACATTTCCCTGCTTCCGGACCTGACGCTGTTGATGGACGCCGACCAGCTGCCGGCACCTGGCACCGCCCATGAAGTGGTCGATCGGGTCGGGGTTGCGTTCAGCAAGCTAAGGGGAGACGGCGGCCTGGAAGGCGAAATTGCGCCAGTTGATACATCCTCCAAGCCGGTCCTGCTCGGCATCGGCAACACGGAAGCCAACGGCACGGTACGGGCCGACCTTCTCATCAACATGCTGTCCAGTGGCGGCCAGCTGCAGAACCAGTCCATCTCCATTCTCGATGCGGTCAGGGAGTTCGGTTTCCACGGGGTGTATCTGAACTACGGAGGCCTTTCCCTGCAGCCCGGGGCCGGCCCCAACTTCACCGCGTTCGCAGCCGGGCTGGCGGCCGAGTTGAAGGCGGACGATCCCACCCGCAGGCTGATTGTCCAGGTGGAACGCCCTCAGCAGGTCTCGGAAGCCGAATGGGACACCCTGGGCTACGACTGGGCCGGACTGGCCGAATTCGCCGACCAGGTCGTGGTCCCGGCGCCGCTGGAGCCGGAGGACTTCAGGCCCGGCTCCTATCCCTTTGAATCGCTGCTGATGTACGCGACCGGCCGCATTCCAAGGTCCAAGCTGACCATTGCGCTGCACGTCGACTCCGTGGGGGTGTCCGACACACAACTGGCGATGATGCCGTTTTCGTCCGTCATTGGCCTGATGAAAGGCTCGCTGGCGGTCGATACGGTCGGCGACAACCTGATGATGCAGTTGGACCGAAGCACCCTCGCGGAGGAGCCGCGCTACGACCCCATCCTGCATCAGTACACGCTTACCACCAGGAGTGGTACCGGCGGTTCTCAGAAAGTGTATTTGGGCGATGCCACGGCCTTGCGCGCCAAGCTCGGCATCCTGGCCCGGCACAACATCTCGAACGTGGTCCTGGACGTATCGAACAACCTGGACCTCGACCCGGCGGTTTGGGACGCCGTGGCCGAGTTCAAGTCGGCCCCATCCGAATTGGTGGCGGTCCCTGCCGAGTACCGGGTGGAGTTCAACATCTCGCTTGCCGGCGAGGACAAGGCCCATCTTTGGGCTCCAATCGACGAAACCAGCAAGGCGTTCCCGTTGGAGGAAACCGGAACCTATCAGGTGGAAGCCTTCATTGCAATCGACAGCCAGCGGTTTCCCGGCACCGACACCAGGACCGTAACCGTCGCCAGTTTGACGGAACCGACCGCGCAAACGCTGGACAAGCCCATTTTGGTTCCGGGACCGGGATCGACAATTCAGGCACACCGGCTGCCAAGCCCTACCTCGAATGTCGTGGAGGACAACCTCACAAAGGGTGCGACCTACGAAATCATCGGCCGCAACAGGGAAGCCACTTGGCTGCAGATCGAGGACGAAACCGGCCCGGTCGGGTGGGTAAATGCTCCTGCCAACAGCGAGTGGATTCAGGGCGGACAGCTCCTCAACCGCCTGCCGGTCATTTCCATTTCGCCCGATCCAATCCAACCCAGTCCCGCGGCCAGTCCGCCCTCGTCTGCCAAGGTGCTTTGGGGTTACGGGGTCCAGGCCCACATGCTGGGAGGAGAGGACCGGTATGGAAACAACCTTATCGCCCGTTCCATGCTGTCCACTAAACAGATGGGCTTCAATTGGATCAAGCAGCAAGTGAGGTGGGAAGTATTCGAACCTCAGGCGGGCAATATCAACTTCCAAGAGCTGGACTGGATTCGTACGGAAGCTGAAAAACAAGGCATCTCGGTACTCCTGAGCGTGCTTGCCACTCCGGGATGGGCCCGCGAACCCGGGTTCGACGCGAGCGTGGTCGGCCCACCGAGAGACAACGCATTCTTTGCCCGATTCTTGGGAAGTCTGGCAGACCGCTACTGCAATTCCTCAATTCGGGCCATTGAAGTCTGGAACGAACAGAACCTGCACTACGAATGGGGCAACAAGCCCATCAATGCGGCGGAATACGTCCAATTGCTCAAGGAGGCTTCGGCCGCCATCCGCGCTGCCTGCCCATCCATGTTGGTGGTCAGCGGCGCGCTGACTCCGGCCGGAACGAACCGGAGACCCGACGGCTTTGTCCTGGCAGTTGACGACCTTGAATACCTGAAGGAAATGATCCGATTGGGCATGCTCAACTACGTGGATGCCGTGGGCGCACACCCCAGTGGCTTCAACGTTCCGCCCCAAGCCACCGTGCAGGACTACTGTTCAGTCATTACAGGCACGGGCATGGCGAACTTCGACGCGGGGTGCCTCAGAAACACCCCCCATCGTTCGTTCAGTTTCCGGAGCACCATGGAAGAGTACAGGGCGGCGGTGGCGGCGGTGAATCCGGCCATCCCGATTTGGCCCACCGAGTTCGGCTGGGCGGTTTCTCCACCGCCGGGCAATCCGGAATATAGGGACACCTACCTGTTTGCCTTGGACAATTCCTACGAAGAGCAGGCCGCCTGGACCGTCCAGGCCTATCAAATGATGAAGGGCTGGGGCTGGGTGGCGGCACCCATCCTGTGGAACCTGAACTTCCGTGTCATTGCCCAGGGCACCGAACGGGAACAATGGGGCATCGTGAACTCCGACTGGAGCCCGCTGCCGGTCTACAACAGTCTCAAGGCGATGTCCAAATGATGCTTGGAAGTTGCCGATCCCGACCCTGCCCACGAAACCAATTCATCGTCGCTCCCGGAGATTCCCTTGAAGACCTCGTCCCTGCCCAGTCGCCCCGTTGTCCTGTGCATGTCCCTGCTACTGGCAGTATTTCTGGCCGCTTGCAGAAGCGGCGGCGACGGCCGTGACTCCGCGCTGCCTACGGCAACACCGGTACAGGAGTTGGCACAACCCGATGAACCCACCCCCTCCCCGCCGGAAAAGCCGACCGAACAACCGACACCGACTCCGGTCCCATTCAGTGTGCTCACCACGACGCGGTTTGCCGTCCAGGCAGTTGAAGGTCCGGATTACCTTTACCGCATGGTGCACCGGCTTCCAGGCCAGGCACAGGTCAGTGTAACCGCGCAAAACAGCAGCGGCAATTGGCTCAGGGTGGATCTCGACGGCACGTCGGCCTGGATCGCACGCTGGGCCCTGGAGCCACAGGCCGGTTTCAGGGAACTGCCACAGGCCTCCGCCGACATCCCGCAACCGTCAACATTGGAGCGCGGCCCCATGCCGGACGCCCCGCCGCCCATCGAGTTCGGGTACGGCACCCAGGCCCACATGATCGGCGTGGACGTCGATCGCATCATGTGGGCGACGCGGGACCTCGGTTTTAACTGGTTGAAGCAGCAGATTCGCTGGAGCATCACCGAACCGGAACAGGGCAGCTACAACTGGCGGGATCTGGACTTGCTCGTAAGCCGCGCCACCTACAGCGACGTTGACCTCCTCTTCAGCGTGGTGACCACACCGGGTTGGGCCCGGGAAACCGGCTACGACACAGACGTGGACGGCCCCCCGGCCGACCCACAGGCCCTGGCAAGCTTCATGTCCGCCATCGCCACCCGGTATTGCGGCACGGCGGTGAAGGCCATCGAGGTCTGGAATGAACAGAACCTCCATTACGAGTGGGGCAACCTTCCCCTGAATGGTGCCGATTATGTCACATTGCTGATTCCGTCGGCGCAGGCGATCCGTACAGCCTGCCCCTCCATGTACGTCATCAGCGGGGCGCTGACGCCGGCCGGTAGCGTACCCAACCTCGCGGTTGACGACTTCACCTACCTGGAACAGATGCTGGCCAACGGGCTGGCCAGGCATGTGGACGCCATCGGTGCCCACCCCAGCGGCTACAACGTACCGGCCAGTGTGCGTTGGCAGGATGGATGCGCAGCGATCGTCCAGTCGGGCAATACTTTCAACGGGGCCTGCGACAACCCCCACCACTCATGGAGTTTCCGCTCCACGATGGAAGGCTACCGCGACATCGCGCTGCAGTACGGTGTCGACCTGCCCATCTGGCCGACCGAGTTCGGCTGGGCTGCCGGCGGCGCCTACCACGAGGCGTACGGTTATGCCAACGACAACGATTTCGACGAGCAGGCCCGTTGGACGGTCGAGGCCTTTCAGATGATGAAGGAATGGGGTTGGGCCGGGCCCGCCATCCTGTGGAACTTGAACTTCCGCGTCATCGCGGACAAGACCGAGCGGGCCCAATGGGGCATTGTCAACAACGACTGGACGCCCCTGCCCGTCTACAACGCGCTCAAGGCCATGGAGAAATAGCCGTTGACTCTTCGGTGGCGGCCGGTCCTGCCCGTCTCAGGATGGGGGCGTCGCCAGATTGAAGAATACCCAGATCGCAGTCTCCAGTACCTCGGCAAGCCAGACAAACACGTAGTTGCGGAAGAAACTGTCGGCGGTGACCGTCAGGTCCTCGGGCAGGACGGGCGGCACCGCCAATCCGGCCAGGGCACCGCAAACCGCCAGCAGCAAGGGGAACGCAAGCAGGAACCGCAGCGGATGGCGGCCGGCGGACAGATCGCGGGCGCGGGGCGGCTTGACAGGAAGGCGGGCCAAGATCGGGCGGTGCGTAGGGGAATGGATCCGCATCCGGTCTCCAGAACCTGTGAAAATCTCAACTTCCTGTGCAAAGCGGAAGCGGATCGTCTGTCTGGTTGACGCTTCGCCGACCGTACGGGCCGGCCTGCCGGTCCGTCTCACGGGTCTCCGCGTCGGCGACGGCCGACCTGGCCGCCGTGTGGAACGCCTGGATGTTGCGGGCGGCGTTCGCATCCCGGTCGCACTGGAAGCCACACGCTACACAGCGGTACGTGCGTTCCGACAGCAACAACGCCTGCTTTCTGGCCCCACACTGGCTGCAGGTCTTCGAGGACGGGTACCAGCGGTCAATCTGCACGAACTCGGTCCCATGCCAGTCGCACTTGTATGCCAGCATCCGCAGGAACTCGCCCATGCCCGCGTCGTGGACGGATCGTGCCAGGCGGCTGTTCCGCGCCATCCCCGAGAGGTTCAGGGTCTCCACCTTCACGGTCCCGCCCCGCTGGGCGACGGCGGTCGTGACGTTGTGATGGTGGTCGTTGCGAATGTGCGACACCTTGGCGTACAGGCGTTGGCGTTCCGCGTACAGGTCCTCCCGCCGGTGGCTGTTGTTGTGCTTGCCGTGCACCTTGCAGGAACGGGCAATGGCCTTGTTCACGCGCCGCAGTTCGGCCAGGGCGGCTTGCAGAGGGCGCGGATTGGCTATCTCCGTGACCTCGTCGCCGTCCCACAGGGTGGCCAGCGTCTTTACACCCATGTCAATGCCAATCACGGGGCCCGGTCGCAGGGCCGGCTTGCGGTCCGCGGTCTCAACCTGAAACGACACGAACCAGCGGCCGGCCTGCAACGACACGGTGGCGCTCAGGATGTCGCCCGTGAACCGCAGTGCCTCCCGCATGCGCACCCAGCCCACAGCCGGGATGTAGACGTGTTGCCCGTCCACGCGCGCCGTGTGGCGTCCGTTGGTGAAGGTGAACGACATGTGCCGTCCCTTCCGGCGGTGTTTCGGGAAGCCCACACGCCGAACCTTCCTGCCGGCCTTGCGGGCCTGGCAGTACCGGCCCCAGCGTTGGAGGCCGTCCGCCATGTGGCGGATGGCGTTCTTGCCGACGTGCTGGCACAGGTCCGCGGACCAGGGGTACACATCCCGCTTCACCGCGTTGAACGCCTTGCGCAGGTCCATGTCCGACAGCCACTCGCCGTCGATGCCGGACTCGGTGAACCAGGCATCCCGGAACGTGTCCAACGCCCAGTTGCCGGCCACGCGCGCCAACCCGCAGTGCTGCAGGCACAGCGGGTTTGCCGGTCCGTCGGGTCCAACGCGATGCGATGGGCCTTGTACAGGACTTCGGGCTTGGCTGGGCTGGGCTGGTAGACTTGCGCTGGGCAGGCATGGAAGGTTCGTTTCCGTTCCTGTCGGAAGCCCTTGTTCACGCAGAGGCTTCACGCATTATAGGGCAGGGGTAGGCCCGGTCAGGGTGGATTGGCCGGGGCTGACCAGGGGAGTCCAGCAATCCACAACCGGTTCCACGACACCGGGTTTCAGCACACAACCACCGATTTCAGCGAGCAGTTGCTAGCCCCGTATTATGCCGCGGCAACCCTGAACGGCTGTTGCAGGTTTGCTAAAATGTGCATTCCGGGTGAGTAGCTCAGCTGGTTAGAGCGCACGGTTCACATCCGTGAGGTCGGGGGTTCGAGTCCCTCCTTACCCACATTCCCTTTCCCCGTTCCGTTCCGGGGCGGTATTGTCGGTTTGCACCAAGCCCGGCGCGTCCACGAACGTCTGTTCGTTTCGAATGCCATGACCGAGACTCCCGAACGCTTCGTCCCGCTGGCCCGTCTGCTCGACGGCACCACGGTGACATCGCTCAGCCTGGCGTGGCTGGAGGAACAGTGCGCGGATCTGGGCCTGGATCTGTACCTTGAGGACCACCTGTTCATCTGGCTGATGGACGAGTTGCACCATCGCGGCATCACGCTCTCCGACGCCGAGGATGTGCAGTCGGAAGAAGGCTTGGAGGTCCAAGCCATCGCAGAGGACATCGAGGATATCGTCAGCCTCCAGGAAAACGCCGAGGACCGGCTGCTCAGCCGGGAGGAGACGACCCAACTCCTGCGTGCCGTCCAGGAGGGCATGGAGGCCCAGGCATGGCTGGAGGCCAACCCGGACGCGTCCGACAAGACCGCCAAGGAACTGCTTGTCGCCAAGAAGTCGGAAGCCGAATCAACCCTACTCACCCGCAATCGGGGCCTTGTGCTCAGGGTGTGCCAACAATACCGATCCTCGTTGAACTCCATGACGCTCAACGACTTGGAACAGGAAGGCAATCTGGGCTTCCTCAAGGCCATTGCCAAGTTCGACCTGAACCGCACGACAGTCCTGTCCACCTATGCGGTCTACTGGATCCGGCAGGCTGTCCAGCAGGCCATCGCCAATCAGGACCGAACCATTCGCCTGCCCGTGCACAAGCGCGCCGAGATCCGCCACTTCCGCGTCGCGGCCGAGGCGCTGCAGAATCAGTTGGGGCGGGAACCCACCGTGAGCGAGGTTGCGCTCCGGCTGCTGGCGGCGGAATCCGACATGGAGGATGTTGTGGCCAGGCTTCGGGGCGCCGGGGAACAGGCCTCGGCCACGGATCGGGAACACCTGAGAAGGGTCGAGGAAAACGTCAAGGAACTTCAGACGTACGGACGGCAGTCCCCGTCCAGCCTGGACACGTTTGCCGACGACGAGGAAAGGGATCAGCACGAACTCCTTTCGGACGACCGGACGGAGTCCCCCGAAGGCGAGGCCTTGAAACAGGAAGTCATCGGCAACATTGACGAACAGGTGGACAAGCTCCCGGAACCCGACCGGACGGTGATGCGGCTGCTGTACGGCCTCGACGGCGAGGAACCCCGAAAGACCAGCGAAATCGCCACGCTGTTCAACCGCGATCCGAACATGCTGGCGCTGCTGCCGTCCAGGCAGTTCACCGGTTCCTATGTGGAGTCGATGCGAAAGGCCGCGGTTTCGCCCAAGGCGTCGGGGGACTCTTCGCCGCCGGAACAACCCACCGAGCTTGTAACCAAGGTCATGAGCCTGTTGGAGGGAACCGGAGGCTTGGCGCCCCGCGCACCAAGCGAAGTTGCCGACATGCTCAACAGAGACCCCGGCTTCCGGCATCCGCTGTCTCCCACCAGCTACAACACGACCCGCATCAGGGCCATCGCCGACAGGGCGATTTCATCGCTGAAAAACGTCAAGTCCGTGGAAACCCTGTCCCTGGACACCTAGCTGCCGGGCTGCCGGCAGCCCGGCACAGGGCCGCGGTTCACTCGGATTCAATCGTGCCGGCGGCGAACGGGCCGGGTGCCGAGCCCGGTTGTCCGCATCGGCGACGCCTTTTCACCAAGAACAGGACCGACCCGTCATGGACTACGTACAACTGGGCAACACAGACTTGTCGGTTTCCTCAATCGCCCTCGGCTGTTGGCCATTTGCCGGAGGCGAAGTGTGGGGCCCCCAGGACAGGGGCGACTCGATCAACACGGTCCATGCCGCACTGGATGCGGGCATCAACTTCTTCGACACGGCCCCGGCCTACGAGACCGGTGAATCGGAACGTGTGTTGGGCGAAGCCCTCCTGGGCCGCCGGCACGAGGCGGTGGTCGCCACCAAGCTGGGTGGCTCGCAAACCCGGCCGGATCGAATTCGGGCCGTCTGCCGGGAGTCCCTGCGCAATCTGCAGACCGACTACATCGATCTGTACCAGATTCACTGGCCCGGCCACGACGTCCCGGCCGCCGATACGGTTGCCGCGCTTCAGGAACTCAAGTCGCTGGGCTGGATCCGCCATTTTTCAGTCTGCAATTACGGAGTGCAGGATTTCGGCGAGATATCCGGCTTCGCCTCGATTCCGTCCAATCAATTGCCCTACAGCCTGCTCTGGCGCGTGGTGGAAGCCGAAATCCTTCCATTGTGCCGGCAAAGGGGTGCCGGTCTGATTTGCTACAGCCCGTTGATGCAGGGGCTGCTGACCGGCCGCTATGCCAGTGCCGACGAGGTTCCGGACGGCTTGTCCCGCACCCGCCTGTATTCCTGTTCCCGGCCCCTGGCCCAACACCGCGATCCCGGATGCGAAGACCTGGTTTTCACCGTGCTCGACGAAGTCAGGGAGGTGGCATCCGGAGAAGGTCTTTCCATGGCCTTGCTGTCACTGGCCTGGGTGCGGCAACAGGCAGAGGTCGCGTCGGTCCTGGTGGGTGCGCGCAATCCGTCCGAACTGACTCGGAACCTGCCGGTGCTCGAAGTATCCCTTTCCCCGCAAACCCAAGCCCGTCTCGCGCGGATTACCGATCCGGTCCGGTCCCACCTTGGCTCCAACCCGGACATGTGGTTCAGCGAAAGCCGTTTCCGCTGAACCGGCCGCCTATTCGAACCGGGGGCCGTGACGGTCCCCGAACCGAGGTTTACTGTACTGCCATGCGCCGCAGCAACCGTGCGTACAGGCGCTGGCTGCGGCGGAAGCTGGACAGGCGGAAAAATTCGTTGGGCGAATGGGCCAGTTCATCCTTCAGGCCAAATCCGAAGTTGACGGTGTGCACGCCCAGATGATCCCGGAAGCATCCGGTAATGGGAATGCTGCCGCCCGCGCGCAGGTAAACCGGGGCCTTGCCATATTCCTCGGTGAGCACTGCGGCGGCAATCCGGTTGAAACGGTTGCCGGAAGGGATTTCGTACGGTTTGCCGTCCATGGACAGGCGTTGGACATCCACCGCCACCCCTTCCGGGGCTGCATGGGTCAAATGGTCGATTAGCAGGGTTCGAATCTCCTCGGGATCCTGATCCGCGACCAGGCGGCAGGTGATTTTTGCTCCGGCCCGACTGGGCAGGACGGTCTTGATGCCAGCCTCCTGGTAGCCGCCCCAGACGCCGTTGATCTCCAGCGTGGGCCGGTGCCAGATGCGCTCGCGCGTGGTGTAGCCCGGTGCGCCGAAGACGGCGCGAGCTCCGGTTTCGGTCAGAAACTCCTCCTCGCTGAACGGCACCGCGGCCGTTTGCGCCCGTTCCTCCGTCGTGGCCTCGCGAACCCGGTCGTAGAACCCCGGCACCGCCACGGAGCCGTCCTTGTGGTGGAGCCCCGCCAGCATGGCGGCCAACTCGTGGATGGGATTGCAGACGGAACCGCCATAGCTGCCGGAGTGCAGGTCGCGGGAGGGACCGGTGACGTCCACCTGCACCGCGCATACGCCGCGCAGGGCCACCGTCAACGACGGCTGATCCGCGTCGAACTGGCCGCCGTCGGAACTGACCGCGATCTCGCAGGCAAACTTCTCCTTGTGGCGTGCCAGGAAATCGCTGATTTGAGGGCTTCCAATCTCCTCCTGGCCTTCGTAGCACAGCTTCACGTTGACCGGAAGCCGGCCTTCGGATTGCAGGAGGCCCTCCAGCGCCACAATGGTGGGAAACATGTTGCCCTTGCTGTCCGAAGCCCCGCGGGCCGACACCCGGTCGTCGGCCAACCTGGGTTCGAAGGGCGGATGATCCCACAGGTCCAAGGGATCGACGGGCTGGACATCCAGGTGTCCGTAAATCAGCACCGTGGGCTGGCCGGGGGCGTGCAGCCAGTCGCCGTACACGACCGGATGGCCCCCAGTCTGCATGACCTCCGCGTTCTCCAACCCGGCCTGCGCGACGCGGTCGGCCACCCACTCGGCGGCACGCTGCACGTCCGGGGCGTGTGCGGGCAGGGCCGAAATGCTTGGGAACCGGAGGAATTCGAGGTACTCCTCCACGAACCTGTCCTGATGCGCATCCAGGTACTGCTGGTATTCCATGCCGGACCTATCCGTTGTCAAGTGGGCAGTCAAGAGTCACGGCAGCCGGGCCTGGGCCCGGCTGCCGTGAGGATTGGGGCGTCCAAATTCGAACGCAGTCTACTTGGGCAAGGCCTTGAGTGCCTGGTAGGCGGGCAATGGCGACCAATCGGAATTCACGATGCCCCACTGGGCTCTCTCGGTTCCACTCGCCACCACGCGGAAGTTCAGGTTCCAGAGGAAGGAGGGACCGACCCAACCCCAGGCCTGCATCATTTGATAGGCCTGAACGGTCCAGTCGGACTGCTCCTGGTATGAATTGTCCAAGGCATACAGATATCCATCGCGATATTGCGGATTGCCCGGCGGCGGTTCCACCGCCCACCCGAACTCGGTGGGCCAAATTGGGATGGCCGGATTCACGGCCGCCACCGCTGCCCTGTACCCTTCCATCGTACTCCTGAAACTGAACGACCGATGCGCGTTGTTGTTGTTGCATCCCGCATCGAAGTACGCCATCCCTGTGTCCCGGATTACGGAGCAGTAGTCTTGCAGGGAGGCATGCGGCGGTATGTTGAAGCCGCTGGGATGCGCGCCCACCGCATCAACGTAGTTGAGCATGCCCAGCTGAATCATCTCCTTGAGGTATTCGAGATCGTCTCTCGCCAAGACGAAACCATCGGGTCTGCTGTTATTGCCTGCCGGTGTCAATGCACCGCTAACTATCAGCATGGTGGGGCAGGCTGCCCGGATGGCCGTGCTGGCCGTGCGCAGCAAGGCGATGTAGTCATTGGCGTTGATGGGCAGGTTGCCCCACTCGTAATGGAGATTCTGTTCGTTCCAGACCTCCAAGGCCTTCACCGATGAATTGCAGTAACGGGAGGCCAGGGCCCCTATGTAGTTGGCGAAGTCCTGATCATTGTGCGGCGGTCCCGCCTCGTTCAGGTCCGCACCGGGTTCCCGAGCCCACGCCGGAGCCGTGACAACGCTGAACAGCACGTTGACGTTGGCGCGGTTGGCGCGGTCCACCAGGTCGTCCAGCTCATTCCATTGGCGATTGCCCCGCGATGGTTCCATGTCCTGCCAGCGCACCTGCTGCTTGAGCCAGGTGAATCCCAGGTCGTTGACCGCGCGCAAGACAGGTCTGGAGTTGTGCACCTCGAGGGCATGGGCCTGGATGCCGTAGGCAAAGTCCCCGGGGTTCACCGTCCGCGGTGCCGAAGCAGGCGCGGGCACCGGTGTTGGCACGGGTGCCGGCACCGGTGTCGGTGCTGGAGCCTGAACCTGACCGCGTTGCTCCCAGCGCAGGCTTATCTGTGCATTTTGGCTCCGGTCGTAATACTCGAGGCGCACCCGGTGCGTACCCTGTGCCAGGGCGATGTCGGCAAAGTAGGTGGAAGCAGCCTGGTCAAGCCACGCATCCTTGATGAGGACATCGTCAATGTACAGTCGCATCCCATCGTCCACCACGGAGGTGAAGCGATAGGTGCCGGCGGCAAACGTGAAGTCCCCTTCAAACTTGGCGCTGAAACCATCGACGGCCACCCCGGTACCGGGCGAACCCGACCCCCAATGCAAGTCAAGCGGAGCGGCGACCATCTCGGACAGCACCGGAGTTCCGCTCAGGTCCGCGTTGTTCCAGTACGATGCCTGGAACGCATTGGCGCCTACACCAGTGACTGCGGGAGGCTGTGGAGCTGGAGCAGGTGCGGGCTGGGGCGCGGGCTGGGTGACAGTGGTGTCGGCACCGGGTATCACCAGCACCTGTCCGATGCTGAGGGTCGTCGGATCCGTGATGCCGTTGACAGCCATCAGGCGGCCTGTTGAAACACCGTACCTGAGCGCAATGCGAAACAGGTTTTCGCCTGCGGACACGGTGTGCGTGGTTGCCTGTGAAGGACCTGTCGGGACAGGCGTGGACACCGGCGCCTGCACCACACCGGATCTTCCGGATGGAATGCAAAGCTGCTGGCCAATGCTGATTTGATCGACGTTGGCGATGCCGTTGGCAGAAACGATGGCATCCATGGACACCTCGTACCACAGCGCGATGGCCAGCAGGTTTTCACCAGCCTGCACCGCATGTGTGGCAGAGCACCCCGCCCCGCCCGAAGCGGATGCGCCGACACCGGAACCACCGGGAATGCGAAGGACCTGACCAACATAGATGTAGGTTTCGCTGGACTGTCCGTTCAGGGCGACGATCGCGTCGACGGTGGTGCCGTAACGGGTCGCGATCGAATACAACGTGTCGCCCGTTCGGACCACGTGCTGGTTCTGGCCCTGAGCCAACAAGGTCTGGGACGGTACAAGCGCTACCGCCAGCCCGAGGACCAGCAGCAAGAGGCACACGTGCCCCCAACGGTTTGCGACAAAGGTAGCCATGCAACGTTTTCCTTCGATGTCTGTCCGGCGGCATTGCATCCGACCGGCGGCGAAGCCCCGAGGGACGGTCCACCCGGCCTGTCAGGCGGGTCCGGGATACGCATTGGGCGCAATGCCCCTGATCATTAAGACGATCAACTCCATCAAATGTCGCGACTCCGCCCCGCGCCGGTCTCGCCGGATTCCGGGACGGGAGCCACTGAATACCGGCGGTACCGGGCGCCTCGCTGCGACATCGTCATCGTGCCCAGGTGGACATCAACCCGTAGTCCGAACATGCCTGCCGGCACCGATGGACCACGGGGAACCACCCTGTGTCCCTGAATCCGGCAGTCAGCCTGCGTGATACGATCGACGCGTCCCTCCCCTCCTCCAGCCAAGGGCATGGCTCATGGACCTTGTCACAATCGATGGCGAGCGCGGTTGCCGGATTGTCAGCGAACCCAAACCCAAGGCTGTCGACGACTGGGTGGTCATCAAGGTCGAGACCACTCCCATGTGCACGGAGTACAAGGCCTACCAGGCCGGCTACAGCACGCATTGGCTGGGGCACGAGGCCGCGGGCACCGTGTTTGAAACAGCCTCCGGCGCAGGCCGCCTGCAGACGGGGGACCGGGTCCTGGCACTGCCCTTGATGGCCTGCGGGAGTTGTCGACACTGCAATACCGGCGAGTACATCTTCTGCAAGAACCGGCGCCAAAGTCCGGGGCCGCTCAGTACCTATGCCCAGTACCATGCCAAGCCGGAATGGATGTGCTACCGGTTCCCGGACGACATCGAAACGGAGAAAGGGGCTCTCGCCGTCTGCGGCCTGGGCCCGTCATTTGGTGCGCTGCAACGCATGGCAGTGGACGCATACGACACGGTTCTGATCACCGGCCTGGGGCCCGTAGGCCTGGGCGGTGTCATCAACGCCAAACACCGGGGAGCGACGGTCATCGCCGTGGAGGCACAGCCATTCCGCAAGCAATTGGCGGCGGATCTGGGCGCGGACCACGTTCTGGATCCCGCGGACGGCGGTACGCTGGAACACATCCGCGACCTGACCGGAGGCGAAGGTGCGCCCAAGGCCGTGGACTGCTCCGGCAATCCGGCGGCGCACCGGCTGTGCATCGATGCCGCCGCGATCCGCGGCCAAGTGGCTTTTGTGGGCGAGTGTTCGGACGACACTATCATTCGGGTCTCCCCGGACATGATCCGCAAGGGCCTCACCCTAATCGGCTCCTGGAACTACAACCGCGGCGACATGGAAAAGATCATGCAGGTAATCAGGGACTGCGACTCGGATCTGGGCAAGTTCGTAACCCACCGCTTCCCGTTGCGCAAGGCAAAGGATGCCTGGGAACTGCAAATGACCGGCAACTGCGGGAAAGTCCTGCTCAAGCCCTGGGAGGATGCATGAGCAACCGATACCGATGCGCCATCGTTGGTGTCAGCGGCGGGCGCGCCCGCGGGCATGCGGAAGCCTTCGCCCACATGCCGCGCGGGGAACTGACGGCGGTTTCAACCCGCACGGCCGAGAACCTGCGGCGGTTCGCCGACCAATGGGACGTGCCGCACGCCTACACCGACTACACCGAGATGTTCCGCGAGCAGGATCTCGACCTGGTTCTCGTCAACACCCCGCCCGACGTGCGTCTGGAGGTCCTGGAAGCTGCCGACCTCAACGGAGTCGGATCCGTGATTGTCGAGAAGCCGCTGGCCCTTCAGGGCGAGGACTGGCAGGCACTGACACAGTTTGCCGAGCAGAGCCGCCTGAAAGTGGCCATCAACCATCAGCTCCACTACCAACCGCGCCGCCTGGCCCTGCAGAAACTGGTGCGGCGGGGCGGAATCGGGACCATCCGTCGCCTCGATGCCAGTGCGCGCATGAACATGGCCTACCAGGGCACCCACGTGCTGCAGGCAGTCCATGCCTTCCAGCCCTCGCCGCCCGTTGCGGTGTCCACGTCGCTGTTGCGCGGCGCCACAGGACTGGAACCCAACCCTCGGATGCACTTGGCGCCGGACGAATGCGAAGCGGAAATCCGGTTCGCGGACGGCTCCACGGCGCGGTTCAGGTGCGGTACCAATGCACCTGCGGACAATCCGGAGGACACGCGCATCAGCCACCACAAGCAGGTCGCGGTGACCGGGGAGACCGGGTCCGTGCAGTGGACCATGACCCGGTGGGAAACGCGACAGGGCGACCGGCACCATCACGGCACGCACGACTACCACGAAGAGGACATCATGGGCCAAGCCAACATGTGCGAAGCGATGTTCGACTGGCTGGAGGACGACACCGCGGTGCACGCCCTGAACCTTGATGCCGCCCTGCGGGACTTTCGGCTCATGCTCGCGATGTACATGAGCGGATTGTCGGGTCGGCCGGAGAGTTTGGAAGTTCCGCCGATGCCCGACTTGCTGACGGAGATGCGGTCCCGCCTGACTTGACCGGTACCACGTCGACCGGCAAGGCGGGCATTGACATCCGGCGACTGGCGCGCCCGTGGTTCATGTATCATGGAGGCGATGCCCTAACTGTCCGAATACGCCCCCGACCATGAATTGCGGCCAGCCATGCCGCCCCCACCATGGTGGGGGCCAGCCGCCACCATGTGGCGCCGCACTTCAACCTTGGGGAATTCGGCGGTGCCCGCCTGCCGCGTACGAAACCTCGTCGAACCTCCCGTGAAGTCCCCTCAGGCCCCCGCCCCCCCCGGGGGGCCCCGCACTTCACCCGGGGGGAATTCGCCGGCCCCCGCCTGCCGCGTACGAACCCTCGTCGACCCCCCCGTGAAGCCCCCTCAGCCCCCCGCCGATCCAGTCCTTCGCGTCGACTCGTTGTGGAAGGTGTTCGGAGACCATCCCGAACAAGCCTTGGAGCCGGCCTATCAGGGACGGTCCAAGCGCTACTTCCAGGATGAGCTTCAGTTGGTGGTTGGCTTGCAGGACGTTTCGTTCGAAGCCGCCCGCGGCGAGACGTTCGTCATCATGGGCCTGTCGGGGAGCGGCAAGTCAACCCTGGTACGCACACTCATCCGCCTCATCGAACCGACTGCCGGACACATCGTCATTGACGGCGATGATGTCACCGCCATGGATCCCGCGGAGCTGCTTCAGTTCCGCCGCACCAAGGCAGCCATGGTGTTTCAGCACTACGGCCTGCTGCCCCACCGCAACGTCCTTGACAATGCAGCCTGGGGACTGGAGATGCGCGGCGTGCCCCGTGCCGAGCGGCGTGCCAAAACCATGCCCATTCTGGAACTTGTAGGCCTGGCCGGCTGGGAATTGGCCCATCCGAGACAGCTGTCGGGCGGCATGCAGCAGAGAGTGGGATTGGCCCGCGCCCTGGTCGCGGACACCAACATTCTCCTGATGGACGAACCCTTCAGCGGACTTGACCCGTTGATTCGCAGGCAAATGCAAGACGAACTCATCCGATTGCAGGAGGAGTTCCGCAAAACCATCATTTTCATCACCCACGACCTGGACGAAGCCCTGCGCCTGGGGGACCGCATCGCCATCCTGCACCACGGTCGCGTGGCCCAGATTGGCAGCGGCACGGACATTGTGCTAAATCCGGGCAACAGCCACGTGACGGAGTTCACGCGCGGCGTGAACATGACGGGGGTCCTGACTGCAAGCCACGTGATGAAAAAGCCGTCCCGGGCCTTCGACTGCAACGAATCCACCGTATCCGTTCTGGATTACCTGGGATCCAACCCGTTTGGGTTTGTGTGGGTTACCGGGCCCGACAACGACCTTCAGGGTCTGTTGGACAGCAGTCTTCTGGAACGCATGTACGCGGAGGGCCGCGGGTCGCTGCGGGACGCCGACGACCTTATCGTGCGCAGTCCCCCGATTACCCCCGACATGTTGCTGGACAACCTGATTCCGCTGGCCATGGCCACCGAACATCCGGTTCCGGTCACGAATGCCGAAGGCGTGCTGGTGGGTGAAATCCACCGTCCCAACCTGGCCAAAGTCCTGGCCCAGCACGCACCCGACAAGCGGGAGGAGCACAGCCATGTGGCGGCATAAAGACTGCACCAAGTTCCCGCCGCCGTTGGTTGCGCACCCAAGGACTGGCGGTGTCCCGCGCCTGAAGCGGCCTGGGCCCATTTTTGTCCCCCGTCCGACATGCGCGGCGCAGAGCGGCCACACTTCCAGGCGACTTGCATGAATTCCATGTCCCCAACCGTCAGTCTCGCTGCCAAGGCGGCCGTAGTCATTGCGGTGCTGGCGGTTTCCCTGGTCCTATGGGGACCGGCCATGGAGTATCCGACCACCGTTTCGCGGGTCCAGTCATCCGGAGGAGGGGACGTGGTCCTCACGCTGGACAAGTCGGTGCGGCAGGTGACGGCGGCGGCCATCGACGGTTTTGTGGACTGGCTTACCGTCAAGGGCGGCTGGCTGTTCGACGGCCTCAGCGATTTCGTGACGCACGTCCTGGTCTTCATTTCCAGATCCCTGCTGTGGATTCCGTGGCCGGCCCTGGTCCTGTTGTTGGCCCTGTTCGCCTACGGCGTCGGCCATTGGCCGCTTCTGGCCTTCACCCTCGGTGCACTTCTATTCATTGGCTTCATGGGCCTGTGGAATCAGATGATTGACACGATCGCCCTCATGGTCGTGGCCGTGGCCATATCGGTCCTGATTGGATTCCCGACCGGAGTGGTGAGTGCCCGGAATCCCTGGGTCGACAACATCCTGCGGCCGGTGCTCGACGCCATGCAGACGATGCCCAGCTTCGTGTACCTGCTGCCGGGCATCCTGTTCTTCGGCCTAGGCAAGCCGGCGGGCATCTTCGCGACCATCATCTACTCAGTACCACCGGTGATCCGCCTGACCAGCCTCGGCATACAGCAGGTGTCGCCCGCAGCCATCGAGGCCACACAAGCCTTCGGTTCGTCACCCCTGCAGACCTTAACCAAGGTCCAGATTCCCATGGCGCTTCCGACCATCATGGCCGGGGTCAACCAAACCACGATGATGGCGCTGGCCATGGTCACCATCGCCAGCATGGTGGCCGCGGGCGGACTGGGCGACACGGTGCTGCGAGCCCTCCAGAAAAACGAACCGGGCAACGGCATGATTGCCGGGCTGGCCATTGTTTTCCTGGCCATCCTGCTGGATCGCATGACACAGGCCGTGGTCAAATGAACGCTGCCTGCGCCAGCGCCACCGCATACCAGTTTGACAGGTCCCCAAGCGGATACCTGCCGTTCCTGCCGGCTTGCTTGCGCCTGGCGGCGATGCCGCCCTTGGCCGTGGTCGCCGACGCTGCCGGTTGAGGGCCCACCGCAGGATCGAGGCCCACCGCAGGATCAACATGTGGGCGATGTGGCCGGTTTGGATGCGGTACGCGTCCTCTCGGAAGGCCGTATCCAGGCCCCATTGCAGAGAATTTTCGATCCCCCAGTGGCTCCCAGCCCACCGCAGGACCCGCGCCTCCGGCAGCCCAGGGCATGGAGAGTCACGATGCCGCCTTCCGGCACCAAGATCTCGAAGCGTGCGGGGATGGACCGTGATCGCGTTGGACTTGCCGGCCATCGGCACCACCTGCCGACCAAGTTTCGAGACCTGCGAGTGTACCCACGCTGCCCGGCAGCCGGGGTCTGCCGGGGCGGTGCACACACCCGGTGGGTTCAAGCCCTGTTCGATCCAGATCCGCATCCCGTAGGCGTCGAGGTCCACGCGGGCGGGAAGGATCGCCCGCAAATCCACCCACCCGGCCACCGGTAGTCGCCTGCAAGGTTATGTGCCGGTCATGGCACATGCAGGAAAACCAACCCTGGAGGTGGAGGGCCGGCATCCAGGGGCCGTGACCTCCGGTCTTCAGGCGCCAGGCCAATCGGGATGACACAGCCCTGGTAGACCGCACCAGCGACCAGGGCCACCAGTTCCTCCCCCTTGGCTGTCGGGGCGATGGCCAGGGCCAACTCCGGGTCCGCCCCACAGGCCCACCCAACCCAAGAGAGGCATACAACAGGCCCCTGCGTCCAGCTGCCCCCGGCAGGGCTCGGCCCGGTCAGCCGCGTCATGGAGCCACTACCGCAGGTACGGGTAGAAAGCGTGCCAATCCAGACCCAGACTCTGCAGGTCTCCCGGGACTGCGGTCCGGCCACCGTTGCGGACCATCACGGTGGCACCCACCCACAGGCCCCGTCCCTGAACCTGGCTGGCCTGCATGCAGGTAGGACGGATGCTTGGCAATGCAGTCCGCATGGGGATGAAATACCGTCGGAACAAGCAGGGGTGGCACGACAAACCTCGTGCGTAGGTTTAATATACAAATATTGCATACAAAAAATATATATTTCAGCTCTTTATGAATCTGTTTTCCATCCCCAATTCGACTTTACCCAACCCTGTCAGGAGTCGATCCGATCATGAACCTATGGTATGATGGCTGAGTTGGCAATTTTTTCGTTCATTCTGCAGGCTGCGGCCAAGCGTAGTGTCTCCAAAGTCCTTGACGGATTCGACCGGAGACAGGCAGCCGACACCTACCGGGATCACCCGGTGTCACGTGCTCGGTTTTCCCTTTTGCCAACATTGTCCGGTCGTCCCGGGAATCATTGCCCCTCACCGGACATTCAGGTAATCCGTCGTTGTCTATGTTGTGCGCCCAAGGGCTCAAATCCTCTGGTTGCACGGCACCAAACTCCAAGGGAGGTGCCATTCGTGCATCAATCCATTCGAATTGTCCACCGTTTCCATGTCCTGATACTGCTGGCGTTGGCTGCCTTGGTGGTGGCTGCCTGTGACATGCCGACCGACTCTGCGGAGGCGGACATGGCGGAAGCCGCAGAACCGGTTTCCCACGACCCCATCATCTTTTCCGACCTGAACTGGCAGAGCGCCTTAATCCAAAACCGCATTGCGCAATACCTGGTGGAAAAGGGATACGGCTACCCCACGGGCGCCACCTTCGGCGCCACGCTGCCCCTGTTCCAGGGGTTGCGCAATGGGGACACCCACGTGACCCTTGAGATTTGGCTTCCCAATCAGCAGGAACCGTGGGATGACGCCATCGCGGGCGAGGAAGTCGTCGACATCGGCAAGACCCTGGTTGGCGACTGGCAGTCGTCCTTCGTCATCCCGGCCTATCTGCAGGAACAGTATCCCGACCTGGACAGTGTCGAGGATCTCAAGGACGAGAAGTTCAAGGCGTTGTTCACCACTGCCGAAAGCGGCGACCAGGCTCGCTTGGTTTCCTGTGTGATCGGCTGGGCCTGCGAGGTGGTTAACGCCCAGCAGGTCGCGTCCTATGGCCTCGAAGAGCACGTATACATCGTGAACCCGGGCGACGGGGCCGCGGCCAACGCCGACCTGTACGGGGCCTACGAACGGGGCGAACCTTGGCTGGGATACCAGTGGGGCACCAACGAACCCGCCCTCCTGCTGGATCTTGTCCGGCTTGAGGAACCGCCCTACACCGAGGAATGCTGGGCCACCACCAAGGCCTGCGCCTACGCGTTGTCCGATATTCGCATCGCAGTGCATCCCTCGATACTTGAGCGAGCACCCGAGGTCGTGGACATGCTGCGCAACTTCAACATCGACATCGCCCTGTTCAAGGACATTGCGCGCTGGACCCAGGCCAACGAAGGCGCCACTGAGCGGGATGCCGCACTGTGGTTCCTGCAGGCCAAGCAGGATGCATGGAGCCAGTGGGTAACCCCCGAAGCGGCGGACAAGATTCAGGCGGCCCTGGACGCCGGCGAGGCCGCGGACGGCTGGCCGGACCAATAGGCGGAGACTGAAGTCGAGTTTGTCGGCGGCGGACGTGCGGACAGACTCCACTCCCTCAATACGCGTCCAGGGTCCCGCTTTACACGGGGCCCTGGACGCCGACGAATCCGGTCATACGCGGATCTCGGAACCGGTCGCGATCGGTGGTTGACCGCAACCCTGCGGTTTGACTTGCCGTCCCGGCCAAACCACCGGCATTGTGGCAAATTCCGGCGGCAGCGCGCCAACCCACAGGGAGGCCCACAGGTGCATCAAGCCACAGGATGCGCCGGCCGTTCCCCAATCCTGGCGATACTGCAGATATGGGCCGTCCGAATCCGTGGATTCGGACTCGGCGGAGGCTGGCGAACCCGTCTCCGGCAATCCCGTCGTATTCGCCGACCTGAACGGGCAGAGCGCCTTGATTCAAAACCGCGTTGCCCAATACCTGGTGGAGAAGGGATACGACCACTCCACGGCGGTCATCTTCGGCACAACGCTGCCCCTGTTCCAGGGGTTGCGCAACGGGGATGTCGACGTAACGCTTGAAATCTGGCTGTCCAATCGGCCGGAGACGTGGGACGCAGCGGTCGAGGCGGCGGAAGTCGTCCTCGTCGGCAAAAGACCCGGGCCAGCGACGGGCAGTCGGCCTTTGTCATACCGGCCTACCTGCAGGAAGAGTACCCCGACCTGGACAGTGTCGAGGATCTCAAGGACGACAAATTCAAGGTGCTGTTCGCCACGGCCGAAACCGGCAAAGCCCGGTTGGTTTCTTGCATAATCGGCTGGGCCTGTGAATCGACAAACGCCCAACAGGTCGTTGCCCATGGCCTCGAGGATCACGTATACATTGTGAACCCGGGCAGCGGGGCGGCGGCCAACGCCGACCTGTACGGGGCGTACGAGCGGGGCGAACCGTGGCTGGGATACCAGTGGGGCACCAACGAACCCGCCCTCGTGCTGGACCTTGTCCGGCTTGAGGAACCGCCCTACACCGAGGAATGCTGGGCCGCCACCAAGGCCTGCGCCTACGTGGACTCCGACGTCCGCATCGCAGTGCACCCCTCGATGCTCGAACGGGCACCCGAAGTCGTGGACATGCTGCGCAACTTCAACAGCGACATTGTCCTGTTCAAGGACATTGCGCGCTGGTCCCGGGCCAACGGGGGCTCCACCGAAGGGGATGCCGCGCTGTGGTTCCTGCAGGCCAGACCCGAGGTCTGGAGCCAGTGGGCAACACCCGCAGCGGCGGAGAAAACCCAAGCGGCCCTGGATGCCGGCGAGGCCGCGGCCGGCTGGCCGGCCCCATAGACCGGAGACTCAAGGTGGGTTCACCGGAGATGGTGCAGGGCACCGATCCCCCGAATGAGCGGTCTGGACGCCCGCAATTCGGAACCGGCCCTGATCGGTTTTCCAAAGCCCTACAATTGACATGGCAATCCGGCCCCATCCCATGTGAATGACCCCATGTTGGACACATTCCGCAGCGACCACGGCGGCAGCCTCTCGGACGAGCAGGTGCACTTTTACGACGCAGAGGGCTATCTCATCGTGCCCGGTGTCCTTGACGACGCGGATCTCGAACCGGCGCGCGCCGCGATGAAGCGCAAGGTGGAAACCATCGCCCGGAGACTGGTGGCCGACGGCCTGGTGTCGGATCCGATGGCCGACCGCCCGTTCGAGCGGCGCCTGGCGGATCTGTTCGCCGACCTGACCGACGCGGACTTTCTGGTCTTTGGACGCGGTTGGCGGGACCGCGATCCGGGCTACTACGAGCTCATGGCCAATCCGAGCATCCTGGACGCGGTTGAATCACTGATTGGTCCCGAAATCTTTTCCAACCCCGTGTACAACACGCGCCCCAAAGTACCGCGCGTGGCCGCGGGCGTGGTGCCCTGGCACCAGGACAAGTCCTACTGGCCCGATGCCAACGCCAATCCGGTCATTTCGGTCTGGATCCCCTTCGTGGACTCGACCTTGGAGAATGGATGCCTGCACGTGATGCCGCGCACGCACCGGCAGCGGGTGAAGTCGTGGCACAAGGAGAGCTATTCCGGAACCGGATTCCTGGAAATTGACGCCGAGCACCTGCCGGCCAACCGCCAACCGATACCGTTGATTGCCGAAAAGGGTGACCTGGTCCTGTTCAACGACCGGTGCGTGCACATGTCCACGCCCAACAATTCCGACGAGGTGCGCTGGAGTCTCGACGTCCGCTACCAGCCGACCGATCAGGATCCCATGCCGGAGCACGGCATCGGCTTCCTGGCACGCAGCCGGCTGTATCCGGAACGGGTCGCGACCCGGGAGGACTGGTTGGCCGGCAGGACCGAGCGCGTTCCCGCCTAACCGACCGACGAAGCGAAACGCCGGCCTGGAAACGCGCTACCAGGAAGCCCCGGCCAAGGCCTGCTCCACGAGCCGGTTCCAGGCCTCCAGCGACGGCGAGCCAACCTGCGACGCCAGGAAACGGCCGGTCCTGTCCTCAATGCGGAAGACGGGGGTGGACCATCGTTCCGGCAGCAGCCGCTCCTCGGCTATGGCCTGAAGTTCGGCCACCGCGGCGGGAGCCTCCGATTCGATGCAGGTCTGCATCACCGACGCTTCGGCTCCCGCCTCATTGGCCAACCGCAGCGAGAATGCCTCGCCTTCGGCGATCCAGGAGGCCTGTCCTTCGAACAAATCCGTCCAAAATTGCCATTGGCTTTGGGCACCGACCTGTCGGCCCAGGCACCAGGCTGTGAAATGCGCCTGCTCGCCCCACTCCGGACTGATGGCCAAGTCAACCATGACCATCTGGATCACGCCGCTTTGGACATGTTCCCGAACCAGGGCCGGCAATCGGGACCGGTGGTGGTTGCCGCATCCCGGACAGTTGGCATTGAAGATCTCGTACAGAACCAGGGGTGCTTCCGGGGAGCCAAGGTAGAGGAATCCCTCCCGCGTATGCCCCACGGGCAGGTCGCCCGGCGCAATTTCGGCCGGCTGGACCGGTTCCTCACCGGCCACAAGGGGGACCGGTTCGTCAGGAACATCGGCCCGGCAGGCCGCGAGCATCACCATCAAGGCGGCAACGGTGGCCAGGGCCTGCCAGCGGGGGCGGGACTGGAGCGGAGGGACCATGCCATGAGTCTGCCACAGCCGGACCGCCGTGCTCCCGCCGGCACGGTGCAATCGGGATCGCAGCGTCGGCGAACCACGGGCGAGGCATTGCCGCAGGCGGCGATCGAACGGCAACGGTGCGTCCCAACCGACCATCCCCTCAGGTAGTAGAATGGAGACCCGCTCCGTACTCCTCATCATTGCCAAAGGATTCTGGCCATGACGGACAAGGCCCTCAACCGTTCCGGTCAGTCCCTGGACCCATCCCTGCACGACCACCTGTGGGGATACCGCGACACGCGCTTCCGGCTCAACGAGCGTGGCGTGGTCGAATTGACCGGCCACCGCTATGACATGTCCGGGACCGAAATGCCGCTGTTCTGGCCATTCGTACAGGACATCCTGGGCCACACAATCGACCCCACCGACTTAAAGTCGCCCAACTCCGCGCCCGCGGTACCGGAATCGCTGCCGTGTCCCGAATTCCGCCGGGCCATCGAGACAGTCTTGGCCAAGGACCGTGTTTCGGACAACGCCAAGGTGCGCCTCAATCACAGTCACGGGCAAACGTCCAATTGGGAGCTGTACCAGGTCATCTACGAGAACCTGGAGCGGGTGGCCGATCTCGTGGTCTGGCCCGCATCCACCGATGAAGCCAAACAGCTGATCCGTTTGGCGGTGGAACACGGCGTGTGCCTGGTGCCCTATGGCGGGGGCACCAATGTCAGCAACGCCCTGCTGCTGTTGCCGGCGGAGACCCGTCCCATCGTGTCCGTGGACATGAGCCGCATGAACCGGGTGCTGTCAATCGACCAGACGAATCAAACAGCCCGCGTGCAGGCCGGCATCACCGGCAGTGAACTGGAACGCGCGCTGCGCGCCGAGGGTTGGGTCGTGGGCCACGAGCCCGACAGCATGGAGCTGTCCACCCTGGGCGGCTGGATTTCGACCAACGCCAGCGGCATGAAGAAAAACCGGTACGGCAACATCGAGCAGATTGTCGAAAAGGTCACCCTTATCAGTCCCCGGGGCGAGGTTACCCACCATGATTCCGCCCCTCGCCGTTCGGCGGGCATTCAGCCGCGGGACCTCGTGTTCGGCAGCGAAGGCAACCTGGGCCTGATCACCGAAGCGGTGGTCAACATCCACCGAATCCCCGAGGAAACCCGGTACGCCTCGTATGTGTTCCCGGACTTCTCCCAGGGTGTGGATTTCATGCTCCACCTGCAGCGTTCCGGAGTGGTGCCGGCCAGTGTGCGTCTCGTCGACAACCTCCAGTTTCGGTTCAGCCAGGCGCTCAAGCCCGAGGCCACCGGCTTCAAGGCGGTGGAGCAAACCATCCAGCGCACGGCCCTGGAGAAACTGTACCGGTTTGACCTGCGCAACATCGCGGCCGCGACGGTGGTGATGGAAGGTTCCAGGTCGGAGGTTTCCCATCAGGCTCGCCACATCAAGTCACTGGCCAAGTCGTTTCGGGGCGTGGCCGGAGGTTCCGAAAACGGCAAGCGGGGCTACATGCTGACCTATGCCATCGCCTACATCCGGGACTTCCTGGCGCCCTACTACATTTCCGGCGAGACCTACGAAACCTCCACCACCTGGGACAACATCCACAACGTGGTGGACTCGGTCAAGCAGGCGGCCCTGGACCTGCATGCCAAGCACAACCTGTACGGCAACCCGTTCATTTCCGCCCGCATCACGCAGGTGTACCACTCGGGAGTCTGCATCTACTTCACCCACGGCTTTTCCAACCGCGGTCTTGAAAACCCCCTTGAAATTTTCATCGACATCGAGCACGGCATCAGGGAAGCAATTCTGGCCGCCGGCGGTTCCATCTCCCACCACCACGGTGTCGGCAAGCTGCGACAGCACTACCTGGATCGGGTCATGACCTCAACCAGCCGTTCCATGCTCAGGGAACTCAAGCACAGCGCCGACCCGGACAACGTCTTTGGCATCGGCAACGGCGTCTTTGGCTGATTGGGTCCCCGCCTGTTGGCTCAGGCCTGCAACGGACGCCGCCGCGGCTGTCCCTGGCCGCGCGGGTACCTGGCCCCCGTGGTCCGGGTTTTCCTGAACACCGCCACCCGCCGGATGGCATCCAGCCCGGGCACGTGGACCGGGATCACCCGCTCCACATCCACCCGCAGGGCCTGCAGGGCCGGCCGCGCCGCCTGCAGTTCGACGGACAAATTCGGTCCCTTGTAGGCCAGACACAAACCACCCACCCCGGTCAGTGGAACCAGGTACTCCAGCAGTGTCGGCAATGGCGCCAAGCCTCTGGCCACGACCACGGGAAACCGTTCCCGGAAGGTCGGCTGCCGTCCCAATTCCTCCGCCCGGCCGTGCACCACGGCGACTTCCGTCATGCCCAGCGTCCTGCAGGCCGCGGTCAGGAAGTCCACCTTTCTGAGAGTGCCGTCCATCAAAGTGAGTTGAATGTCCGGATCAAGGATGGCCAGCGCGAGGCCGGGCAACCCGGCACCGGTTCCGACATCCAGCACGGCCAACCGATCGCCATCCTTCAAGTCCTCAAGTTCGCGGGACAGCGCCGGCCACACCGCCATCGAGTCCAGGAAGTGTTTCAACACCATGCCTTCCACATCCGTGATGGCGGTCAGGTTGACCCGGGTGTTGCCGTCCCGCAGGCAGTCGGCGAACAGAGCGAACCGATCCAGTTGGCGATCATCCAGCGACAAGCCCACGGCGCGAGCCCGGTCCGCCAGGAGACTGCGCACGGCCTGTGGGAATGAGGAATCCGATTTTGCGTTGGTCATTGGGGGAACGAGTATAATCGTGTGTTGCGTAGGACCGTATTTACTCCGAAAATCACCGGCAGAGGTGTTCCCATTACCGTAGATCTCCGGCCTGGCGAATCCCAGGAGTCGCTGTTGCGACGATTCCGCAAAGCTGTTTCCGAGGCCCGCATCCTGCCCCAGGTGAGGCAGAAGCGCTGGTTCACCTCCAGAAGCGAAGTCAACCGCATCAAGAAGCAGAAAGCCATCCGCAAGGCCCAACGAACGATGTCGCGGGCGCGCAGCAGGCGCAGATACTAAGTCCTGGGATCGAAACCGAACCAGCCACGGAGAAAGGGATGAGCAAGGAAAAGATTGAGATGGAGGGATCGGTGGTGGAGACGCTGCCGAACGCCAACTTCCGCGTTGAAATGGAAAACGGCCACCGCATCCTTGCCTATCTCTCCGGGCACATGCGCAAGAACTACATCAAGGTCCTGCTCGGGGACCGCGTGACCATCGAGGTTAGTCCGTACGACCTGACCAAAGGACGCATCACCTACCGCCACCGCTCCCAGGCCGGCGGCACGCACCCCCAGCCGCCCCCCCCCCCAGGCCGGCGGCCCCCCCCGCCGGTAGCCCCGCCCCGGCCACCCGGCCTTCCGGACAACAGGCCGATGGGGCATCAGGCCCGCGCCTGCAGCTTCCGCCAGACCAAAACCGCTTCGGCCAACACCCGTCGCTCGGCCTCAAACGTCAGCAGGCCGCGCGCCAAGTCCCAGGGACGCCACATCGTCCTGAACTGCCGTTCATCTTCCGGGGGCCGGCCCTGCCTGACGGCCGAACCGAGCTGGTAAAGGAACCAGTGCTCGGTTCGGTGGACCCGTTGGTTCCGGTACTCGAACTTCACCGTCTGCACACCCAAACCGGCCAACAAGCACAAATCCGCGAAGCCGGTTTCCTCCGCCGTCTCCCGCCGAGCGGCCGCTGCCGGGTCCTCCTCCGGTTCGACATGGCCCTTGGGCAACCGTATCTCCTGGCGGGAGGGCCTGTCCAGCAGAACCACCTGATCCATGCAAAGGACCACGCCGCCGCCGGTTACGTACCGGAGTCGAGCCACGGCTTCGCGGCGATGACCACTCGCAGACCGCGGTGCGCCACCGGAATCAAACCGACCGCCCGGGGCGGTCGGTTCCTGATCAGTGCGGGCAACGCCCGGCCCAATCGATTCCGATCCGCCCCGGCCTAGTAGTCGTCGTAGTCGTCGAAATCGTCGTCAACTTCGCCGGAGGCGGACCAGCCCGACGACGCGTTGAGAACTCGGGCGCGGCTGAGGCCGATGCGCTGGTTGGCGGCATCGATGCGGATGATTTCCACTTCAACCCGGTCGCCCTCGTTGATGGTCACCATCGGATTGCGCTCCGCCTTGGGCGCCACTTCGGATACATGAATCAACCCCTCGACACCGGGTTCGAGCTTGGCAAAGGCTCCGAAGTCCTTCTTCTTGGTGATGTCCACCCACACTACCTGGCCCACGTTGTACCGCTCGGGCACAGTCTTCCACGGGGTCGGTGCGAGGGCCTTGCGGCTCAGCTTGACGCGGCCCTTCTCCCGGTCGATGTGCAGGACCTTGACCTCCAGGACCTGACCTTCCTTGAGGTAGTCGCTGGGGTGTCGCACCAGATCCCAATCGATCTCGCTGATGTGCAGCAGGCCTTCGATGCCGCCAATGTCGACAAAGGCGCCGAAGTCCCTGATGTTGCGCACGGTGCCTTCCACCACGTCACCGACCTGCAGGGTCTCGAACAGAACCGCCTTGTCTTCGCGGTTGCGATCGAGGATGGCCTCCTTGTTGGACAGGACCAGCTTGCGCTTGTCGCGCGTGACCTCAATGACCTTGACCATCATTTCCTCGCTTTCGCTGACCCAGCGGTTGAGCGCTTCCTCGCGCTGCTCGGGCTCGCGGAAGGAGGGGAAGTTCCAGATGTGCGAAATCGGCACAAAGCCTTCCAGCATCCTGCCGAAACGCACCAGCAGGCCGCCTTTGTTGTACTTGGTCGGAACCGCGGGGAACACGTCGCCGGAGCGCAGGGCGTCTTCGGCCAAGCGCCAGTCTTCCTCGCGCCACAGGCCGGTGATGGTCAGGTCGTAGTACATCGGCTCGTCGGAGTCGGGGTCCCGTGCCGGTGTGCGCCGCACGAAGAACTCGCACGTGTGCCCCTCCTCCCGCAGGTCCGTCTGCATCTCGGGCGGCAGATGGCGAAGTTCGGTCTCCGAGACCTTGCCCTCGAACCGCGCGCCGTTGATTTGAACGATGATCCCACCGTCGTCATCCTCATGCAAAACCGTGCCGTTGACAACGGAATGACGCTGGACGCTTTCCAGCGCATCGTCATAGTTGCTCTGTGGCTGCCCGCCCGGCCGTTCACTGTACCGAGAAGGATTGTCCTGGCGGCCTGAATGACCGCGCCCGTCCGGTGCGCGATCGCCGCGGTCGCGGCCATACCCGTAAGAATCGTTCATCACTGCTCACTGTCCTGACTGAAACAAACAAACCTGCCCAAACAACAGGGCATACCGCACCTGCAAGGCAGGCGTTATTTTCAACTGGATGGCCCGACCTGTGTCAGGCACCAACGTCACAAGCTGGATGACAGTACCGGCAATCTGCCAAGGGGGTTCAAATGATGTGCGGCAGGTTCCGCCACCTGAAGCCTGAATTCCAACTTATCGATTTCTGCATTCCTGAATTCCGACATGAGTCTAGCACCATGCGATTCAAGGGTCAATTCAGCCAGCCGGTGGTACAAGGCGGAATTCGCATGCCAGGGACCAGCCATGCGGCACCAACCTGCAAGCGGGAGACGACATCGGCACGGAGTTCAGTTGGCGGTGCATGCATTCTGCGACTGCATTTTTTTGACAAACCGCCCGACCGCGGCACCCCGGGCCATTGATCCGAAATCGAAGGCCAATGGACTGCGTGCCCTACCGCCATGGACCCAAAACGGGGACCCGATCCCACAGCCGGAAGTTTGGACACGGCGATTGAAACTCCACTCCATAGGCCTCAAACGCGTTGCTGCAACCCAGGGCAACGGGCTGCGGGCCAACTGCCGGTGTCCGGCCTTGGCCACCGTCCTGGCAACAGAGGTGCACCAAGGTCGCACGACCCGCAACATGCTGCAAGGCCGATGCCAGCCCCCCCACTTTCAGAAGGATGGTCTCAAATCCTTGCAGGTACGCGGTGAGAACGACTGCACGCACGCCCTTCCGAACGAGACACATGCCGGTGCTTCCCGGAGGTTGGACATCTGCGCGCAGCGGCGTGCCCGACGCGCGGAGCATGTGCGCCCTGGCTTAGGCTTTACCCGGGAGCCTGCCATCAATTGCTACCCAAACCCACTGAACCTCGGAAGTTGCTCATGCCCAAACCGCCCAACATCCTGTTGATTACGTCCGATCAACAACACTGGAACACCCTCGGAACGACCAATCCCAGAATTCGCACCCCGGCCCTGGACCGGCTTGCAGGCGAGGGCACAACCTTCACGCGGGCCTATTGCCCCAACCCAACCTGTTCTCCGACCAGAGCCTCGTTGATCACCGGACAGTACCCATCACAGCACGGATGCTGGGCCATCGGCGTCGGCCTCCCGGAGAACGTCCCAACCGTGGGCGAAGTCCTGACCCGGGCCGGCTACGCGACCGGTTTGATTGGCAAGGCGCACTTCCAGCCCTTGGCTGCCACGCCCGATTCACCGTCCATCGAATGCCAACCCTTGCTGCGCGATCTGGACTACTGGCGTCGGTTCAAGGGCGATTGGTACGGGTTCCAGCATGTTGAAACGGCGCGGATGCACGGCTTCGAGTCGCATGCGGGCCAGCATTACGCCATCTGGATGGAGGAGAACGGCCTCGCCAACTGGCAGGACTACTTTCAACAATGGCCACCCGACCCTGAAGACAAGTACGCGCGCGGCCGCTACCTGCGCGGCGGCATGACCTGGGACCTGCCCGAACAGTTCCACCACTCGCACTGGGTGGGCGAACGCACCTGTGCCCACATCGAGGAGGCCGCAGCCACCGACCGGCCGTTCTTCCTGTGGTCCAGTTTCTTCGATCCGCATCCGCCCTACGTCATCCCGGAACCCTGGTCCTCCATGTACGACCCCGCCGACATGGAGATTGGCCACTTTGTCGAAGGCGAAATGGCATCCATGCCCCGGCATCACCGGCTGACCAGGGAAACGTCGCCGGACTTTTCCGACTGGAACGAACCCGGAGGCCAGGGCGTCCACGGATTTCACTCGCACCTGCACGCGGAAGCCGACATGCGCCGCAGCATGGCGATCTACTACGGCATGATCGGGTTGATGGACGCCAATATCGGACGCATCCTGGATGCGCTGGACGCGCAGGGGGTGGCAGACAACACGTTGGTGGTCTTCACCTCGGATCACGGCCACTTTCTTGGCCAGCACGGTCTCATTGCAAAGGGTCCCTTCCATTACGAAGACGTTGTCAGGGTGCCGATGATTGCGCGCCATCCGGGCAAGGTGCCGGCCGATGCCAGGTCGGCAGCCCTGCAGAGCCTGGTGGACTTCCCCCAAACCTTCCTGAGTGCAGCGGGATGCGACATCCCCCGCGTGATGCAGGGCGTGGACCAACTCGATGCTTGGCACGGCTCCGACCATGCCGCGCGGGACTGGGCCATGGTGGAGAACCGCCACAATCCCACAACGGTGCACCTGCGCACGTTGATTACCGACCGGTACAAGCTCACCCTCTACCGCGGGACCGCGGAAGGGGAACTGTTCGATCTGGAGGCCGATCCGGACGAAACCCGGAACCTGTTCCACGCCCGCGATCATGCCGAGGTGCGGTCGAACCTCATGCACAGGTTCCTGCAGGCGGAAATGGAGAGGGAGTCCTCGCCCATGGCACGGGTTGCCGGAGCCTGACGGCCAACACCAAACCCATTGAGGCAATCGATGGGCAATCCGGCGGGTGACATCGACGCGCAGCCCTTCCGGCATCAAACAGCGCAACGGGCTCGCAGGGGGTGTCGATCACCCGGACGGAGTGCCTGCGGCTCCACCGTCGCAGCTCGACAAACATCAACCAGGACCATGCCCCCATGTTGATATTGGGACTTATGTCAGGCACGTCGCTGGACGGTGTCGACTGTGCGCTGACGTCCGTTACCGGGTCGCCACCGAATCTCGCAGTCGAGCTCAAGGCGTTCCAGTGCCGGCCGTACACGGACGAACAGCGCCATCGCCTGGCCTTCGTTTGCAGTTCGGAACAGGCAGGCGTCGCGGACGTATGCGAACTCAATGTCCTCGTGGCCAACTGGTTCGCCGCCGCGGTTCAAGACACCTTGTCGGAAGTCGGGGCGGACGCCTCCGATGTCGATCTGATCGCATCGCACGGCCAGACGGTTCACCACGCCGTGACCGTCGCGGGCAGGGAACCGGCCACGCTCCAAATCGGGGATCCATCCGTATTGGCACAGCGAACCGGCATCACTACCGTGGGCAACTTCCGGCCGGCGGACGTGGCGGCCGGAGGCCAAGGGGCCCCCTTGGTGTCGTACGTTGACTGGTTGCTGCACCGATCACCGGTCGAGGCCCGGGTTCTGGTCAACATAGGCGGCATCGCCAACCTGACCTACATGCCTCGCAACGCAGGTTTGGACGACGTGCTCGCCTGCGACACCGGACCCGGCAACATGATGATCGATCGCTTTGTCGAACTGATGACCGGGGGTGAAGCCAAATGGGACCAGGACGGCAACCTCGCCCGCCAAGGTGCGGTGGACGAGGACTGGCTGTGCGAACTGCTGGCCGATCCCTTCTTCAGGCTCCCACCGCCGAAGTCCACCGGCAGGGAACAATATGGACAGGCATTGGCGGACGGCCTGTGGTCGCAGGCCGGGGCCAGGGGGCTGACAGAGGCGGACAGAGTGGCAACCGTCACCGCCCTGACCAGCCGGTCCATTGCCAATGCGGTGCGCGACCTGTTGCCGGGGACCGTCGACCGGGTCTGGCTCAGCGGCGGTGGCGTGCACAACGACACCCTCGTGGCCTGGCTGCAGGCGGACCTCGCAGAAATACCGGTGGCGCCACTTGCGGAGAATCGGAGCGAGTTGAACGCGAAGGAAGCCGTTGCCTTCGCGGTGCTGGCACACGAAACCCTTCACGGCCGGCCGGGCAACCTGCCCCGTTGCACCGGAGCGGACAGAGCAACGGTCCTGGGCCAGTTGGCCCCGGGACGCAACTTTCACAAACTGTTGCAGGCGGTTGGGTCAGCCGCCACCTGAATCATCCACACAAACAACACATGGTTCGCCACCACCCCCCGCGGACTTGACCGCCGTTCGAAGGCCGGCGGGAGAGGCCGCCCCTCGCCGTACCGATGTCCCCATGCCCCGAGCCCGTTTGGTTCGGGGCGAAAGACCCGCCGCGCCAGGATGACAGCTGCGTTGGTTTGGCGTGCGTAGCCGCAGACGCTACAGGTCTGCGATGTGTTGGCGAGTTGCTGAAGTTGCGATGTGGACAACCACGGACTGCCCCGCCATGCGAACTGTGAACCGACCAGACTGCCGCATCCCGCACGGGTCCAAATGCCAACACGGAGACACGACCAGGCGGCAACGATTCCGACTAGGGAGAACCGGAGGAGTCAGGGCGGCGCCACAATGCCCTGATGCGACGCAGAACCTGCTCGGCCAAGGTCGCATCCCTTGCGTCCACGGACTCGGAACTGTACCTGGCCCTGTAGAACGCGTCCGTCAAGCCGCCCACGTCCGGCGGTGGCCGAGTCGAGGGTTGAGCAACGTCCTCCCGCCCCTCCGGATCCGTTTCACCGTTGGGTTCATCCGGCACCTGCCGAGCCTCGTCTTCCGCCAAGGCCTGGGACAGTCTGGGGGCATAGCGCCTGGGGGTTTCGCTCGGTGTGCGGCCCGCCCCCCGCTCCGCTGCCTCGTCCAGCACCGACAGGTAGGTGAATTGCACCTGCTCGTCCAAGGACATCCCCTGGGCGGCCTGCCGGGTTGAGGATTGACGCGGTTGAACGTCGATCCCGGCAACGCGGTTGACCACGTTGACCAGGAAACCCGCCCCGGCCCTTACGGTCCTGCGAAACAACCCCAGCAACATGGCCAGACGAGCGCGGAGCCACGTCCAATCGAACCCGCGTGCGGCCAGCAGGTGGTAGCCGCCGATCAGGGCTGCAATTGCGACAGCCGACCAGAACAGGATGTGTGGAACCAAGTCGGATTGGCCCCCGGCAGGCAAGGGAGCCTCTTCCGGCTGAAAGGTGTCCGGCATCTCAAATGCAGCCGGTGCCGGGGCCTCGCCCGGCCCGGAATCCCCGGACATGAATAGGCCGACCAGCCAGCCGAAGCCGCGCAGCAACAGGAACATGAAGGCCATGGCCACCTGCCACACGGCCTGCAGAGCCCGGAGCAACAGAATGGTGTCGCCGATCGGCACCAGACTGGTTATCAGGCCGACCACCGCCACAAACGCCACCACATAGGCCATCCAGTTCCTGAACCGACCCTCGTCCACCGCCAGTCCGTCCAAGGCCCAGCGTGCCCGCAATGCCACCAGCCGGGCCTGGCCAATCACCAGGAAGCCCGCGAAAAAATAGATGATGGTGGACACGATGGCCCGCGGGTGGATCAGTTGGGACCGAATGGTCAGCAGGCCTTCGCCCTCGGTCGGGCGCACCTGACTGCCCGCCGCCAGCACAATCACCAGGATGCCCAGGCCAATCCACATTGCGATGAATCGATCCAACTGGGCCCGTCGATCGCTGCGCAGCGTGTTTTCGACCGGGTCCGACAGCCTGCCGTAGGCGCGGGCGATGTGGTCCACTTCGTCCGGCTGCAGGGACAGGACCATCAACATGCGGTTCATCCCCTCCGCGGCACCCCAAACCAGGAGAACCAGAATCGCGCCCACAATGAAGGAGGCATCGAACACGGTGGTGATCGGCTCCCGGACCAGCAGCCCCAAGGGAGGCGTCGACCCCGTGGCCAGCCACAATCCGATGCGCAGGACCACAATCCAAATCAACGGCTCGCCTATCCGGAACTTCAGGCGTTCGGTTACTTTCTTGCCTGCCTGCCAGGTCAAGGCCCCCATGGCACAGGCCGTCAAGGCGGCGGCACTGCATGCCACCACGATCACGTTCGCCATCGACTCCGTCAAGCCGTCGATCAGCACCACGAAGACGTAGGTGCCGGCGGTCACGACGCAACCCAGCATCAATGTAAGCAAGGCCGGCCGCAGCAGCGAGTGTTGCCATTGGCGGTCGAATGCGACCGTGGTGAGCTCCAGATCGGGCTGTCGCACATCCTCCACCGGGATGGCGGCCATGCGCTCAGCTTGGTTCATAGGCCAGCCCCAGCAGATCCACATTCCGCTCGATAAGCAGAACCGTGAGGCCCAAGGCCTCGCCCTGGGCCCTCAACCTGGACAGGTCGTGATGGGGCACCAGCACCATGACCAGAACGTTCATGCCCTTGCGGTAGCGGTCGTGGAGGATCCAGAGCAGATCGCCGGTGAGCACCGGAACAATCACGATCAGGGTTGTGCCCCACACCAAATCATAGGTGTGGGTACCCAGCCAGTCCGCGAAGCCTTCTTCGGATTCGGTCACCTGCACCCGGGCCAGGGCTTCCAGCAATGCGATCAGGTGCGCCCGGCCGGGCGCGGACGGCATCACCTGCATCTGCTCTTCGGTCAGCGCATCCCTCCCGTTGGTGCGCAGGCCAATGCCCTGCTGCCGCTCACTGAGGTGCGACGCCAGCGAGGCTGCAATCACAATGGCCCACTCGCTGTGACTGACCACCCCGTGCGTACCGTAGGAGCGGGTGTCCAGATCAATTGCAATCACCACTTCGTAGGCAATGGCCGGATCGTACTTTTTGGTTTGCGTCCGTCCTTCGCGCGCCGTGGCCTTCCAGTGGACATGCTTCAATTCATCGCCGGACATGTACGGCCGCACCCCGGACAGGCGGGTGGGATCCTCGAAGATCCGGCGCCGGGTGGCGAGGGAGCCGAACAGCATCCGGCTCTGCAGGCCGAGCTTCTCCAGGGGCAGGACCCGGGGGAACACGATCATGGTCTCCGGCTCCTCTTCGACGAAGCCGCTGTCCGCGAATCCGAACAGATCACCGGTGGACAACGAGAGCGGCCCAACCCGGAAGTACCCCCGCTGCCGGCACCTTAGCTCGTACACGAAGTTCACCGCCGAGCGTCCGTTCAAGGACACCACGGTTTGGTAGCGGTTGCGGCTGCGCAGTTCCGGCGGCACGGCTTCGCGCGCCCGGACCCAGGGAACCGGCACCAGTCCCAGATTGTCAATCCGCACCGCGCCCGTGGCCAGTTCGCCGCTGAAGGCGTGCGAAGGGGTTGTGCGGGTGACACGCATCCAACGGAGGTGGTACTTGGCCCACAGCAGGCTCAGCCCCCAAACCCCTCCGGCCACATACACCAGGTAGTACACCCAGTCGAGCCGCAGAAGGACGGCCACCACCAGAAAGATGATGAGCCAAAAGGTGTACTCGCGCATGGTGGGGCAACCCCCAACGGCAAATCCGCGGGGTCGGAACGGAACGTCCGCCTAACCGGCTTCGCCAACCGTGTCCGGCAGTTCCAAGTCCAGGGGGGTGGCATCGAGAATGTCCCCTACCACCTGTTCGGCCGTGCGGCCGCGCAGGGCACTGTCGGCCTTCATGATGCAGCGATGGGGCAGGGCAAAGGGCACCAATTCCTGAATGTCATCCGGCTGAACGTGGTCCCGCCCCTGAACGGCCGCCTTGGCCTGGGCTCCCCGGTACAGGGCCAGGGTGCTGCGCGGGCTGGCGCCCAGCTCCAACTCGCCGTGGTCGCGCGTCGCGTGAACCAGGCTCACGATGTAGCGCCTGAGGCTGTCCTCAACATGCACCTCCCAGACGGCACGGCTCAGTTCCGGCAGCACGGACCCGTCCACCGCACTGGTCAGGGACTCGATGGGATGGGCCTTGCCCAGATTGCCCATCATCGTCAATTCATGGTCGAAGTCCAGGTAGCCCAGCCTGAACTTGAACAGGAACCGGTCCAGCTGTGCTTCCGGCAGCGGGAACGTACCTTCGTACTCGATGGGGTTCTGGGTGGCCAGGACCATGAAGGGGCGGCTGAGGCGCCGCGTCACCCCCTCCACGGTGATTTGGCTCTCGCCCATGCACTCCAGCAGGGCGGCCTGGGCGCGCGGCGTGGCGCGGTTGATTTCGTCCGCCAGGAGGATCTGCGTGAAGGCCGGGCCTTCAATGAACTGGAACTCCCGGGTGGCCTGGTTGAAGATCGACACGCCCGTAATGTCGCTGGGCAGGAGGTCGGGGGTGCACTGCAATCGGCGGAAATCGATGTTGAGCGCGATCGCCAGGGAGCGCGCCAACATGGTCTTGCCCACACCAGGCACATCCTCCAGCAGGACGTGCCCTTCACACAGAAGGGCGATCACCAGCAGTTCGACCGCGTCATCGTTGCCGACAATGACCTTGCCGACGGTACTGCGGATGTTGTCTGCAAATGCCTTGACCTGTTCCATGAAGCAATTCCTTGGCTGGTGACCGCCGCGGGTCCGGCGGATGTGAAACCGGCACCGTCTTGACCGACGGAATGGCCGGATGTACGATCCCTGTCCGTTCCTGCCCTCTTAGCTCAGCGGATAGAGCAGTGGTTTCCTAAACCACGTGTCCCAGGTTCGATCCCTGGAGAGGGCGCCTCGCAACACGCGCCGGCCGCAGTCCCCGAGCCTACGCATAGGCAGGCAGATAGTCGGCATGGGCTTCCAGGAGCTCGTCGACCATGGCCCAGATTTGGTCCAGGTCAAGTTCCGCGGCCGTATGGGGATCCAGCATGGCGGCGTGGTAGACGTGATCCCGCCTGCGGGTCAGGGCGGCTTCCACGGTCAGGGCCTGCACGTTGATGTTCGTCTGCATCAGGGCAGCCAGGTGGGGCGGAAGTTCCCCCACCGCCTGCGGGTGCAGGCCATCACGGTCCACCTTGCAGGGAACCTCCACGCAGCAGTCCGCCGGCAGGTTGCCGATCAGATCGCCGTTGCGCACGTTGCCGTAGACGAGATCTTCCTCACCGGTTTCCATGGCATGGATGATCTGGGAGCCGTACTCGTGGCTCCGCTCAATGTCGTACATGTTCTCGAAGCCATGGCGCACCCGCGGCAAATGGCCCTCCGGGACCCCTGCCTCGGCCATGGCCTGCAGGAATTCCTCCGTCAGGTCCGCATCGGGATCCTCGATCTTGCGCTTCAGGTAGCGCCACCCGGTAATCTGAACCTCGCAACGGCGCAGGTACTCGTCGATCGGCACATTCATGGCCTCGATCAGGTCGGCGCGGTCGCGCTTGATGTACCACGGAACGTACTCGGCGAAGTGCTCGCTGGACTCCGTGACAAAATACCCGGTGCGCGTGAGCATGTCGTAGCGGACCCGGTTGTCCTCCGGCACGCGTCCGTCGGCCACCACCCGATGCAGTTGCGGGTACAGGTCCTCGCCTTCGCCGCCGTTCCGACGCCGGAAGTCGAGGTAGAAGGCCATGTGGTTGATGCCGGCACAGAGGTAGTCGACCTCCCCCATCGGCACATCGATGTGGCGGGCCAGCATGGCGGCCGTGCCCTGTACGCTGTGGCACAGCCCCACCGTCCGGATGTCGGATGCGCGGTTGATGGCCCAGCAGTTCATGGCCATGGGATTGGAGTAGTTGAGGAACATGACCTGCGGACAGACGGCCTCCATGTCCACGCACAGGTCAAGCAGGAAGTGGATCGTCCTCAGGCCGCGCATGATACCGCCGATGCCCAGCGTGTCGCCAATGGTCTGCTGCAACCCGTATCGGGCCGGGATTTCGAAGTCGTTTACGGTTCCGGGCCGATACCCGCCGATCTGAACCATGTTGATTGCGTAGTCGGCGTCCAGCAGGGCCGCCCGGCGGTCGGTGGTGGCCACGATGCGCGGTGAGGCGTCCAGGACGGATGCCACCTTGCTGGCCACCACCTCGGAGGTAGCCAGCCGTTCGCGGTCGATGTCGAACAGGGCGATTTCGGCATCCTGGAGGGCCGGGTATCCAAGAATGTCACCCAGCAGGGTCTTGGCGAAGACCGTGCTGCCGGCACCGATGAAGGCGATTTTGGCCATGTTCAAACCCTTGGAGGACTGGAATTGCGGAAGGCGGCAGGATGGCGGCGACAAGCAGCAAGACCGGACGGACCTGCCGCGTCGCCCCTTGAATCAATCAACCCCGTGCCGGGCTGAAACCGCTGGACAGAACCCCGGACGACACTGCGTTGTACAGGCCCCATGCCAAGTAGCCAAGAACGGCCACGAGCAATACGGTGACAATCCACTCGCGCCGGGCCCAGGACCGCTTCAACTCCTGCCACGTGCTGCCGGGTTTCAGCACGGCAAAGACCACCGCTATCAGGAGCAGGAACAGCAGCCAGCGCAGCTTCATGGATCAGGACCGGTGTGGGATCGCCTTCCCGCAACACGGTGCCCGCCTGCGCCGCTCGGCAAGAACCCACGGCTGCGACCGCTGTTCCACCTTGGCCGCACAGGAACCTAGCGGAGATAGAAACTGGCAACCACGATCGCTGCGAAGAGGACGGCCGAGGTGACAAACATCAACTTGAGATCCCGGCCCACGTAACCGTATTGTTCCTTCCAAGAGGCCGTCGCCGACAGCACCGGGGACTTGACCGGTGTTGCGGCAACCGGGGCCGCGGCCCCCGCGCCTATCGGCACCTGCTGCCGCGGCGATGGACTGGCGACGCGATTGGGCCTTGAACCGGCAGCTTGGCCTCGTTGCCGACCTCGGCTGCGTTGGCGCTTGCGTTTGGACATGGACAAGCGATCCTTAAAGAGACGGGAGCACGGGCTTCCGTGCCCGGTGTTGGCGGTGAACGCCCATTCTACATTGAACCCGGGCATCACGGAGAGGTCTGTCGAACCGGAGGCGCTGTTTCAATCCCGTTGAATTTGATTCAAGGCCGTCCTCGGCATCGTCCGCACGTGGGCAAGTTCCCTTGGCCAGACTCAGACCATGGCATCCGCCATCAGGCGCACGCAGTTCAGGGCCCCCGCCTCTGCCACCAATCCCCGCGGAGGGCCTTGCGCGGGGAAATTGCAGGCTGCCCAGCCTCGCCGCCGCGGCCATGATCACGTGCCTGTGGAACTTGCGGCCCGTTTTCGGTCCGTGCCCGACGCGGCGGCCGTGTCCTACAGGGGTTCGCGGGGATGAATGTTGGGTTGGGATTCGGATTCGTTCGCAGCCTCCGGTGCGAACGACGTTGCCAGGAGTTCCGGCCAGCGGTCGGGCTCGCCCTGCAGGGACAGGATGCGTGGCACGGCATCGGCGGGCAAGCCGGCTTCCTGCCACGCGGCTTCGATGCGCGCCCTGTCGGTCGCGGGCAAGGAGGGCAGGACGGCATCCAACAATTGCAGGGCGGTGTGAACTCCCCCTCTGCGTTCAATGCTGCCCTCGTGATCATGCCAATGCCGGGTTTCCGGGTCCTGGCACTGGAACACGGGCACGTTGCCGGGCACAGCCGCGGGCCGCAGGCGCATGGGGGTGCCGCAGGCGGTCAAGGCGAGGCCGCTCTCCGCCACGTGGTAGGCCCCGTCCGTTGCGGCTCGCCGAAACAGCCACATGTGGGGCTCGGTCTTGAATTCCCCGGTGTCGACAAGCAGGTATTCGGGGATGCCCAAGGCCGCATACAGGGACAGGTTGTCCTCAAAGTCCTTGGCTTCGGTAGTGGGTGAGACCACTTCCACAACCAGTTCCGGGGCGGGGTCGTCCCCATCCACACGGATGATGCGCTCCTCCACCGTACGCTCCCGCGCCTCGACCAGCGTCCACGACGGAGGCATGACCGCCAGATCCGGCACGACCAGCTTGCGGGGTTCGCCCCCCTGGGTCAACAGACCCAGGTCCTCGCCCAGCCGGGACGGAAAGTGCAGGTCCGGCTCGCGGCACACGCGACGTCCCAGGACCAGGCACAGGGTTTGGAGAACCAGGTCGATGAACCGGCTGTGGAAACTGCCATGCGGCATCAGGAACCCCTCCCGGTCGAACCGGTACAGGCGCACCCCGTCCCTGCGGTAGGTGGGGTCCGTGGTCCAGTCCCTCTCGTACTCATGCCCCGGGTCGTAGACATGGTCCGGGTCATGGTGCGGGAGGGCTTGCAGATGCGCCTGCCAGGCCGGCCACACCTGCAACCGCGCCCGCGTGCGCCAGGCGCGCGCGACGCAGGAGACCGGCGTGTCCGCCCCCGGCCACGCGGACGGAGCCAAACTCCAGTGTTGCGATGAATCTTGGGGGGCCGTGTCGGCAGCCTGCTTCGGCGCGGCTCCGGTGGGGGCCTTTACGGCGGACATGGCAGGCCTCCTGCTGCATGCTCCGTATACCCACAGTATAACCACCACAGGCTTGGCCTGAAGTCCATGGACACCGTTTCAATCCCGTCGATACGGGTAGCCGAGCAGCTTGCAGAAGAGAGACCGAATCACCGGCCCCTCGCGTCCGGTACGGACGGTTGTCGCTGGCCTGTCAGCACAGCGTGACCATGACCGCCCATGGCCCCGGGCCGCAATCAACGAAACTGAAACCGAGCCTGCAAAACCGGCGCGCGCGGCGTCGGCTCCCCGCGCTCCGGAACCGTTGGCAGATTTGACACGGTGCGCCCCGCCGGTTTCCTGAAGAAGCGTTGTGTTGTCAGGGACCCGATCGCAGCCAAGGGAGCCGGCTCTTGGCGTATCGGGCCAACGCAACCAACTCGGTGGTGCGCAATACCAGCAGGCAACCGAAGTAGACTGCGAAACCAACACCGCCCGCCAGCGCAATGTCAACCAGGTCATGCCCGGCAGACGGAGACATCACCGCGCCGACGGCCCACCGAACCAAGACAACAGCGGCCAGGCACAGCAAACCCCCAATGGCCAGCCGCCACGCCAGAGGAGCCAACTCCACGGCCAAGCCATGCCAAGCCCCGAATCCCCGTCGCCCGACCAGCACCAGCATCACAATCATGTGGACCGCATGTTTGGCGGTGTCCGCCCAAACCAAACCCAAATAACCCATCCCGTCAAGCAGCAGGAACGCGGCTGCAAAGTAGGCCAGAACGCTGCCCATGCCGACCAGTGCAGGCACCAGGGTGTTTTGGCGCGCGTAGAAAGCGTTGTTGAGCAACTGATCCGAGGCGGCGCAAAACGCTCCGATCAGATATATCCGGACCGCCGGCAGCACACTGGCCGTGTCCACCGCCGTGAACGCCCCGCGTTCGAACAGCAGTCTGACGACGGGTTCGCCCAACAGTGCCATGCAGATGAGCACCGGTGTCATCCACAGCAGGACCTGACCCAGTGACGCAACCGTTCGGCTGCGGAATTCGCTGCCGCGGGCCCCGGCATGGCTGCGGGCGAGACCCGGCAAGGTAGCCAACCCGATCGAAAAGCTGATCAGCCCCAGCGGCAGCTGTTGCAACGTGGTTGCCGTTCTCATCCAGGCAATGCTCGACAACCCGGTGCCGCTGGCGAAACGCCGGTCCATCAGCACCTGAACCTGGCTGACCACAAGGCTGGCAATGATCGGCAAATAGCGCCGGAACAGTTGCCGCAAGCCGGGATCAAGCACGTTGCGGAACAGCCGCAGGACGGCCCGTTTCAAGTCCGCGGCCAAAAACAGGGCCTGCAGTGCATGGCCGGCCCACAAGCCCCAAACCAAGGCCATCACGCCGTGCTCGCGAGCCCAGAGCGGCGCGATGGCGATGATGCCCACGTTCACCGTGGCGTTGGCCACCGCCGGCCAACCGAAGCGATCCATCGCGAACAGGACCGAATTCAGGACACCGGACATCCCGATCAACCACAGGACGGGGGTCATCCACCGCACCATGGCAGCCGTTTCGTCGAGCAGTTCGGGACTGAACCGGGCGAATCCCCCCGCCATGATCCGGGCAATGGGATCGGCAAACCACAGCATCAGGGTCGCCACGCCCAGCAAAATCAGGCCGAACGCAAACAGCAGCGCGGAGACCAGGCGGCCATAGCCCGGCCTGCCGTCGTCCTCCAACCTGGCCGCCAGAACCGGAACGAACGCCGCGCTGACATAGCCGCCGACGATCAGGTCATGCAGCATGACCGGAATCTGGCTGGCCACCACGAACGCACTGACCCGGCCGCTTTGGCCGAACAAACGCGTAATCGTAATTTCGCGGACAAGCCCCAAGGCGCGGCCCGCCAGCGAGCCGGCGGCGAGCAGGCCGGCGTTGCGCGCCGTGGCGCCCTCGGCTTCGGGGGCGGCGCCAGTCGCAGCCGCGTCCCGCGGGTGGGAGGACATGCAGCCCGTTGCGGCCAAGCCGCTTCAGGGCGTCCGCATCAAACAGCCGGGTCCCGAACCCGGCCGGGAGCTAGGCCTGGACGAAGGACAGCACGTCCGGGTCCAGTTCGCGCGGGTCCGCGTGTTTGCCTGCGAACGGATGGGTTTCCAGATCCTCAATGAACTTGCCGGCCTGCATGGCGGCCGCGCAGCCCTGGCCCACGCTGGTGGCCACCTGCTTGAAGACCTTGTCCTGGATCTCGCCGGCGGCAAAGACCCCCGGGACATTCGTGCGCATGTGCTTGTCGGTCACCAGATAGCCTTCATCGTCGAGGTGAAAGTCCTTCCGGTACAGATCGTTGTTGGGGATGTGACCAATAAAGATGAAGACACCGTCGGTCTCGATGTTGCTATCGGCACCGTCGACCGTGTCCTTGAGGTCGATGTTGGTGACCGTGCCCTCTGCGCCGGGGTGAATGGACGTCACCACCTTGTTGAGCAGGAACTCCACCTTGTCGTGCTTCGTGGCCCGATCCTGCAGAATTTTGGAGGCCCGGAATTCGTCGCGCCGGTGGATGACCCGGACGCGGCTGGCGAACTTGGTCAGGAACAACCCCTCCTCCAAGGCACTGTCGCCGCCTCCGACCACCACCACGTCCTTGTCCCGGAAGAAGAACCCGTCGCACGTGGCGCAGTAGCTCACCCCGCGTCCGGTCAGATCCTCTTCGCCCGGAATATGCAGGTATCGGGGACGCGCGCCCGTGGTGGCGATGACCGAACGGGTGCGGTACACCTTGCCCGCCTCCGTGCGGAGGGTGAAGGGGTGTTCGTCCACGTCAAGCTCGGTCACGTAGTCGAATTCGACCTTGAGGCCGAACCGCTCCGCCTGCAGCTTCATCCGTTCCACCAGCTCGGGGCCTCCGAGAGCCTCCGGGAACCCCGGATAGTTCTCGATTTCGTAGGTCAGGGAGACCTGGCCGCCGTACTCCTGGCCCGTGAAGAGAATCGGGTTCAGGTTGGCGCGGGCCGCATAGAGCCCGGCAGTGAATCCGGCCGGACCACTGCCGATGATTAAAACGTCGTGGACATGTTCGTCGGCGCTGACACCATTGGAGGAGAAGGTCATTGAAAGAGGGCTCCTGATGCGGCTGGGAAACGTGGCCTGATACGAACCCGATTATAACCAGCCGCCGGCCCGACGCCGGTCGGTACTGCCTGGACGACTCCATCCCGGCGTTGGCTACCCCCGAGCGGCGAGGAGTGCGACCCAGTCTTCCTCGTACCGGGCAACGGAGACTTGGAAACCGTGTCGCTGCAAGGCATCCACAACTTCGGCCCGACGCTCATCGATGATGCCCGACAGTATCAATTGACCGGTCGGTGCAACGTAGGAAGCGAGTGCATCCCGGTCCAGCAGGGACACGATCACGTGGGGCAGGATGTTCACCACGACCACATCGAATTCGGCAGGCGGAGGCAGGGAACCGGCGAACGGCACCAGCGGACCGGCCAGTCCGCAGGCAACGTCGTTGTAGGAGGCGTTTTCCGCGACGACGGGCAGGGCAGTCGGATCCGTATCGGTGGCGACCACCCGAGCCGCGCCCAGCTTGAGCGCGCCCAGGGCCAGGATTCCACTGCCCGTGCCCACGTCCAGCACCCGAGCCCCCGGCAAACCCAGTCCTTCCAGCAACACAAGGCACAGCCTCGTGGAGGGATGCAGGCCTGTACCGAAGGCCATGCCCGGGTTCAGCCGCAGCACATGGCGGCCGGCCGGGGCGGCGTCAGCCTCGTCCCATGCCGGCCGAATCAGGAACGACCGTCCGACCGCGAACGCGGCGTAGTGCTCCTTCCAGGCTTCCTGCCAGTCCTTGTCCTCAATGACTTCAACAACCGGTTCGGAGACGGGGTGGAGGCGGGACAGCCAGTACAGGCCTTCCCGGATGCGCTGCACCAAAGCTTCTGCCTCGGGTCCCGGCGCAACGAAGGTCTTGACGCGCAGGGCCTGTGCCATGTCCATCGTCACTTCGTGCGGTTCCAGGTCGGCATCGTCCGGAAACCCGGTTGCTTCAATGACCGCGCGCCCGCTCCCGGCATGCGGGGTTCCGTCCGGGACCGCCACCGGACGGTTCAGTTCGTTGAACAGGGAGCAGACCGCCTCCGCCCCTTCGGTGTCCACCGCAACGCTGATTTGCAACAGGCCGGCCACGACTGGACGCGCGTTGCTCGCTTCCCGGATACCCAGTCCGGTCCGGATCAGCTCAGGAGTTCCTGGATGCGCGAGAAGAAGCCCCTCCTCTCGCCGTGGGCCTCCTCGCCAATGGCATCGGCGAGTTCCCTGAACAGTTCCTTTTGACGCTCGTCAAGGCGGGTGGGGATGACGACCTCCACCGTGATGAGCATGTCGCCGCGTCCATGGGACTGAAGACGGGGAATGCCCTTGGCCCGTTTCCGAAAGACGGTACCCGGCTGCGTACCGGGTGGGATCTCCAACGGCTCTTCATCGCCCTCGAGCATGGGAATGCTGATCACGGTGCCCAGGGTTGCCTGCGGCACGGTAACGGGAACGTTCAGCAGAAGGTCCGTGCCCTCGCGGGTGAATGTGGGATGAGGCCGGATGTCGAATTCGACGTAGAGGTCTCCGGGCGGGCCTCCGTTGAAGCCAGGCTCACCCCGCCCCGACAGTCGCAGTCGCTGACCGTCGCTGACACCAGCCGGCACCGAGAAGTTGACGGTGCGGGAGACCGGCGTCCGCTTGTCCCCATAGCACTGCCGGCACCGGTGCGTGATTTGCTGACCCGAGCCGCCGCATACCGGGCAGGTCTGTTCACTGACCACCGAGCCGAACAGGGGAACCTCCTGCCGCGTCCGTACGGACCCGTGGCCATGGCAATGGCTGCAGGGTTCGGGAGGGTGCCCGGGTTCGGCGCCGGAGCCGTCGCACCGGTCGCAGAGGTCCATAATGTCGATGTCAAGGTCCTTGGTGGCGCCGAACGCGGCCTCGCCGAAACTCAGGCTCACCGTGGCCTTGAGGTCGTTGCCGGCCCGGGCCCGCCGGGTCCGGCCGCCGGAGCCCCCCATGCCCATGCCGAAAAACTGCTCGAACAGGCTGCCGACATCGCCCATGTCCACGAACGGCGAACCCGTCATCCGTTCGGCATCGTGGCCGTAGCGGTCGTACATCTGGCGCTTCTGATCGTCACCCAGGACCTGGTAGGCCTCGGCCACTTCCTTGAACCGGCTCTCGGCGTCGGCCTCCTTGTTGCGGTCGGGGTGGAACTGCTGGGCCATCTTGCGGAAGGCCCGCTTGATTTCGTTGCCGCTGGCGGTGCGCGATACGCCGAGCACCTCGTAGTAGTCTCGCTTTGCCATGGGTTCAGGTCAGAGCCGGAGGAGAAAAGTTGGGGTCCGTCAATCCGCACCGGAACCAATGGAGATGATCCAGGTGCAGAGCGCCGCCAGCACCAAAACCACCCCCGTCAACACCACGAACTCCCGTCCCGAGGCAAAGGAGTCCCGCAGTGTGATCGCCATGATGAGGACCATGGCGACGGACAACACAAGGAAGGTCCGCAGCCAGGGAGCGCCAGTCGGCCGATGCACCTAAAGCACCTCATCCGGGTGCGCGGGTTTCGAGCAAAATGCCGATTCTACCTTAGGACCTGCGGACACGGAGCATCGTCGGCTACGGTGAAACCGCAGACATGGCGTGGTCTGCGACGAAGGTACCTGACTGAGATCCCCTTGGGTTCAGCAGCCCAGCTTTCCGCTCATGAACCATTGGGGGACGTGCCGTCAACTTTGTCATTGGCCCAGATCCAGCATTACGAATTGCACCGCGGCCGCCAGACCGTCGATGTCCACAGAATCCGCGAGCCGTTTAACTCCACTCAGCCCAATGGATTTCTGACCATCGGGGAGAGCATCGGACCGAACCACGTAGAACCTCCATTCGGCGTGGTGGCGGTGGTCGGCAAGACCAATGTCGACCTCCGGATGCCAGGCAAACATATAGATGTCGGCAAGTCTGTCCGTAGGTTCGATCCATCCCGCTTCCTGTGTCCAGGCGCGGGATCCCTTTGCAATGCCAAATCGGGCTTTTTTTCGCGCGGCTGCAAGGGAGCGCTGGGTTCCGTCATGCCAACCTTGGCATGCTGCGGATTGCTTGACTTCCACCTTCGTGCCATCCGCGTGCTCGATGTCCCAGGACAGCCAAGGGTCGCCGTGGGCTCGCCATCCTTCACCAAGCGTGTCCAGCACCAGCAGCTGCACATACTCCCCCCTGTGCGTGTTGTTCATGATCGGGGTGTCGTACTGCCGTTCAATACGCCGCAACACCCTGCGGTGCCGCGCGTCGTGGCGCGCGCGTTGGGCGACGAATTGGTTGGTCATGGTGGTTACAGGTGTAGAGACGGTGCTGTCAACCTCCGACCGGCCAATGCGGACGGCCGGAGAGCATTCATGGTAACGGTTGGAGCCGCCGCGCAACTCCTGTTGCCGTGGTTGGGGCAGATCGGCGTCGGTTTCACACTGCAAGTCCCGCCCATGCCAGGTAGTTGGAGATTGGAGATGATGGCTCGCAATGCGGCTCGGACCGTTGGATTCGTGCACCAGTCTTGGTCCGGTGAATCCAACCGACACATGCGTGGCAAGATAGACGGTACGGCTAGCAGGCGGTAAGCCATAACCTCCAGCAATTGACACTCAAGACGATGCTGACTGAACAAGAACTACAAGTCCTGTGGCAAGAGGGCGAGTCTGCGCGGGTCGAGTTCAAGGAGAGGCTGGTCGGCGAGCCAATTCGGGAAGCCATCTGCGCGTTTGCCAACGACTTGCCCGGTTCCGGCCGAACGGAGGTCGTGATGATTGGGGTACGTGACAACGGTGACGTTGCCGGCTTGGAAGTCACCGACGAATTGCTTCGCACACTCACCGACATGAAGACCGACGGCAACATCTTGCCGCTGCCTTCGATGACCGTGGGCAAGCGCGTCCTCCAAGGAAGGGAAATTGCAGTGATCGCCGTCGAACCGTCCGATTCACCTCCTGTCAAGTACAAGGGCCAAACTTTCGTTCGGATCGGACCACGGCGCGGCATCGCCACACCTCAAGACGAGAGAATTCTCATAGAGAAACGACGGTATGGCAACCGTCCGTTCGACCTCCAGCCCATCCATGACACTACACTGTCGGATCTGGACCTGAACCGATTCCAGACCGACTACCTGCCACGGGCCGTCGCGCCTGAGATCTTGGAAGAGAACGATCGCGGTCTGACTCAGCAGCTTGCCAGTTCCAAAATGATCTTCTCTGCGGACGTTGTCGAAGCCACGGTGCTTGGCATGCTCGTACTCGGCAACAATCCGAGCGAATCCTTGCCTGGGGCGTATGTACAGTTCCTCCGCATCGTCGGAACCGAAATGGCGGACGACGTTGTTGATGAGGAGGAGATACGGGGCACGGTTACGGAAGTGATTGGCCGGACGGAGAGCAAGCTGCAGTCGCACAACCGCACTGCGGTGGATTTCGCTACACGATCCGTTGAACGGCGAACCTACGAATATCCCTTATCGGCATTGCAACAGATTGTCCGCAATGCCATCATGCACCGTACCTACGAGGAATCCAACGCCCCCGTGAAAATCGTATGGTTCAGTGATCGGATCGAGGTGTCGAGCCCAGGAGGGGTCTATGGAGCAGTCACTCCCGAAAACCTGGGCGAAGGCAGCGTGACAGACTACCGCAACCCCAACTTGGCGGAAGCCATGAAGGTATTGGGATTCGTACAGCGGTTCGGTGCAGGGATTCCGCTGGCACGTCGTGCACTGGAAATTGCCGGCCAGCCTCCACCAGAGTTTCGGGCGATGCCAACTTATGTCATTGCTACGGTACACAGGGGGAATTCGAGCGAATGAACCCTGTACCTGTCTTGACGTTCGTCAACACCAAAGCGGGAGTCGGCAAGACATCGCTGGTCTTTCACCTGGCTTGGATGTTGTCACGCGTCGGACACCGGGTCTTGACCTGCGACCTGAATCCACAAGCCAATCTGACCGCCTCATTCCTGGATGAGGCATCTCTGGAGGAACTGTGGCATCCGGAAACCCCAGCCGCCGATGCCTGCCGGACGGTGTTCCAAAGCATCAGGCCATTGATGGAAGCACTTGACTTGCGACCACCGGCTCCGAAACGGATTGCGGCCGGCCTGTTCCTGATCCCAGGCGACCTGTCATTGGCCGGTTTCGAAGACACCCTGTCGGATCAATGGCCCAAGGAACAAAGTTCCATGGGGCTGTGTCGATCACTCAGGATGCAGACCGGGTTCCATCGCCTGGTGCAGCTGGGGGCTGCGCATGTGGAAGCATCGGTAATCCTGATGGATGTTGGCCCCAACCTTGGCACCATCAACCGGTCGGCACTGATTGCGTCCGATCACGTCATCGTCCCACTGGGAGCGGATTTGGCCTCCTTTCGAAGTCTCGGTTCTCTGGGTTCGATTCTCAATCGGTGGCGCGAAGACTGGAAACGACGCAAAGCCTATTGGAACGACAACCGGCCGGACCCAACTCCAGCGAACGAGTTAACCCTTCCCGGTGGCAACATGCACCCTCTTGGGTACGTTGTGCAGAAGCCCGGGTACAGTCTGGGCCGTCCCATCCAACCGCGCGACCGGTGGTTCAATCGCATACCGGCCGAATTCGACCGCCAACTGACCGGGCGGAGAACCGGCAACCAGCCGGCCACACCGGCGAATGATGAACACTGTCTGGCCGTAATGAAGCATTACCGCAGCCTCGTGCCGACGGCCCAGGAGCTGCACAAGCCGATGTTCGATTTGACACCGGCAGATGGTGCTGTCGGCAGTCACGCGGTCGCAGCGCGCGACGCCGAGCGCAGCTTCAGGGAATTGGCAATGCGCATAAGCGAAGCAGCAAAGCTCGTCCCCGTCACCTCCCGGCCCTGACAAGATCCTGATTCGGGTCACTGTCAAAGGTCTCGGTCAGGCCAATCAACATCACGGGCCACCCACAAGGTCCGCAACGTGTACGCCATGCAATGGATTCGGAGGGCGATTAATGGGTGAGCATATTTTTGTTCAGGGACGGGAAGGCCAACTGGACTCGCTGGAAGAAGAGAGATTCTCCAGTGAAGAGGAACTACAGACGCTACTGGCGACACGGCCTGAATTGCTGGAGGGCGAACAAGTGAACCCTGGTGCTCCCCGGCGTTGGATCGTGGTGGCACGGGAGCAAGGCATTGCCCAGGCCGCCGGGGAGGGTGACTGGTGGGCCGTTGACCATTTGCTGGTGGATCAGGATGCCATCCCCACTCTGGTCGAAGTGAAACGCGGGGCCAATCCGGAAATCCGTCGCACCGTGGTGGGACAAATATTGGAATATGCCGCGCACGCGGGGCTTTCCTGGAGTGCCGACGGAATGCGCAGAGCCTTCGAAGACACCGCGAGAGCAGGTGATCGGTCTCCGCAGGAGGTTCTCGGTGAACTGCTGCAGTCCGACAGCGAACCGGATGCGGATGCCTTTTGGCAAAAGGTGGCCACCAACCTGGACGCGGTTCGCCTGCGCCTGCTCATCGTAGCGGACGACATCCCCGCCCCTCTCAAGCAGATTGCGGAATTCCTTGACACCCAAATGCCCAATGTTGAAGTGCGAACGGTTGAGATCAAGCGCTATCGGAACCATTCGATGCAGATCCTGGTTCCGCGTGTCTTCGGAGGCAGTTCCAAAGGTTCCCAAACCGCGTCGGTACCCAAACAGCGGCTGACAAGGGAAGTGTTCCTGGACGAATTTCCCGACAAAGCTGCCCGGGAAGCCGCCATCCGACTCCTGGACATCGCCGAGGACAAAGGAGTAGTCAACTGGGGGCAAACCAGCGTTGTCATCAAGGCCCAATGTTCATGGAGGCCCTTCTCCATAGCCTGGCTCCATTCCCCTGCCAAGGAAGGCCTCGGATGGTACGGCACCAGGGATTTCACGTTTGGCGAGGCCGTAACCGAGTACTACCCGGACTTGGATGCGAACTTGCGCACCGCGTTGGGACAGTGGACGGAACAGTTCCGCACAGATTCCTTTGCTGAGGCAGTCGCCACCAAAAACATCACTGCCTGGTCGATTGGCCATGATGAGGCGGTCAAGCATATCGACTTGCTGGCGGAACGGCTCGCGCATGTCCTGACGAAGTTGTCTTCCCTGTGAATTCGCACGCCTGTCTCCCGGCACAGACGGTTCTGCCCGACCTGGATTGTGAGTTCGGAGACCGGATCGCCCTGACCAAAGTGCCAACGTGGATGGCCGGGGGGCGGAGGGGGGGGGGGGGAGCAGAAGGGAGGCGGGCGACCATACGGCCTCGACATTGCCCCGCTGCGAGCACACCCTTGGATCGCCCATGAGCCGGCCCTTCCGGAATGTGCCGTCGAGACCGGCACGGCAGGGCGGAGTAGAATGGGGCCTCTACTTGGACCGGGAGACGGGAAATGGCTGCGGTTGAGGTGCGGGAACGGCCTCCGATCACGGCGGATGCCAACGGCAAGGAACAGGCTACGGTTCCAGCGGTACCGGTTGCCGTCAACGATCCACATATGACACGTGCGCAACGGGAAGCGCTGATCGCACTGCGTCGGGACCGCGTGGCAGAGTGGCAGACCGGTCTTGAACAGCTGCCCCACTTCAACCCGGCCTATCCGTACGACATCGCCCACGAGT
>MPMO01000072.1 GCA_002238555.1 Caldilineaceae bacterium bin34 | reverse complement strand
GGCCGCGCCGGCAGTGCTTCAGAGCCTTCCTCGCATGGCGTGGGGAGGGCGGAGGCCGGGACATATCGAGGGTTTTGTTGGCAACGGCCTACTCTTGCACACAGTCACCCATGCACTACCATCGGCGCTGGCGGGCTTAACTACCGGGTTCGAGATGGTACCGGGTGTACCCCCGCCGCTCTAGTCACCAACAAAACGCTCGATATGCTCTCCCTGGCATTCCAGCCCGGGGCAGAACGGCAACTGATCAGGATATGAGCATCGTCCGAGTGCCAGACGAAACAAAAAACGATTAAGCCCTCGTGCGTTAGTACAGGTAAGCTGAAGACATCTCTGCCCTTACACACCCTGCCTATCAAACTGGTCGTCTTCCAGCGCACTTACCTAGGTTTGACCCTAGCGAGGGAACTCATCTTGGAGCTGGCTTCCCACTTAGATGCTTTCAGCGGTTATCCATCCCGGACGTAGCTACCCAGCCATGCCGTTGGCACGACAACTGGAACACCATTGGTCCGTCCACCCCGGTCCTCTCGTACTAGGGGCAGCTCTCCTCAATTCCCTTACGCCCACAGCGGATAGAGACCGACCTGTTTCACAACGGTCTGAACCCAGCTCGCGTGCCACTTTAATGGGTGGACGACCCAACCCTTGGGACATGCTTCTGCCCCAGGATGTGACGAGCCGACATCGAGGTGCCGAACCTCCCCGTCTATGTGAACTATTGGGGGAGACTAGCCTGTTATCCCCGGGGTAGCTTTTATCCGTTAAGTTCCGGCCCTTCCACTTGGAACCGAAAGCTCACTAACGCCGACTTTCGTCTCTGTTCGACTTGTAGGTCTCACAGTCAAGCTCCCTTATGCGTTTGCACTCTTCGACTGGTTTCCATTCAGCCTGAGGGAACCTTTGCGCGCCTCCGTTACTCTTTGGGAGGCGACCGCCCCAGTCAAACTACCCACCAGACACTGTTCCCTAACCGGATAACGGTCAAGGTTAGAGCCAAGACATAGCCAGGGTGGTATTTCACTGTCGACTCCCCCGATCCTGACGAACCAGGTTCACAGTCTCCCACCTATCCTACACAGACTAAGCCCTAACCCAATGTCAAGCTGTAGTAAAGCTCCACGGGGTCTTTTTGTCCTGCTGCGGGAAAGGAGCATCTTCACTCCTAGTTCAGTTTCACCGGGTCCTCCGTTGAGACAGTGCCCCATTCGTTACGCCTTTCGTGCGGGTCGGAACTTACCCGACAAGGAATTTCGCTACCTTAGGACCATTATAGTTATGGCCGCCGTTCACCGGGGCTTCAGTTCAGGGCTCTCACCCCTCCCCTTAACCTTCCGGCACTGGGCAGGCGTCAGCCTGTATACATCGTCTTACGACTTCGCACAGACCTGTGTTTTTGGTAAACAGTCGACAGGGCCGATTCTCTGCGGCCTCTTCAAGCTCACGAGCGCGAGGCCCGATCACCTTACCGAGGCATTCCTTCTCCCGAAGTTACGGAATCATTTTGCCGAGTTCCTTAACGAAGGTTATCCCGTTCCCCTTGGTATTCTCTACCTGTCCACCTGTGTCGGTTTGCGGTACGGTCGCGCAGGTCTCACTAGAGGATTTTCTTGGCAGCCAAGGATCAATCGCTTTGCCCGTTACGGGCTCGCCGTCACCTCTCAGCTCCGCGGGTCTTTTAACCCCCGCATCAACGCCTACAGGCTTGGAGCAGCTGTTCCAGCAGCTGTCCGATCTACCTTTCTGCGTCCCCCCATTGCTCAAACAAACCTTACGCGGTACAGGAATATTAACCTGTTGTCCATCGACTACGCCCTTCGGCCTCGCCTTAGGACCGACTAACCCGACGCGGACTGACCTTCCGTCGGAAACCTTGGACATCCGGGGATCGCGGTTCTCACGCGATTTCTGCTACTCGTGCCAACATTCTCACTTCTGTCCGCTCCACGCCTCCTTGCGGTAACGCTTCGGTGCTGACAGAACGCTCGCCTACCATCCTTGCGGATCCGTGGTTTCGGTGGACAGCTTAGCCCCGTTACATTTTCGGCGCGAAGTCACTTGACCAGTGAGCTGTTACGCACTCTTTCAAGGGTGGCTGCCTCTAAGCCAACCTCCTGGCTGTCTCGGTAACTTCACATCCTTTCCCACTTAGCTGTCACTTGAGGACCTTAACCGACGGTCTGGGCTGTTTCCCTTTCGACTACGAAACTCATCTCCCGCAGTCCAACTGCCGTCCTCGAGTACCGGTATTCGGAGTTTGGTTGAGTTCGGTAGGCGATCTGCCCCCTACCTCATCCAGTGCTCTACCCCCGGTACACGAAAAGTACGACGCTAGTCCTAAAACTATTTCGGCGAGAACCAGCTATCTCCAGGTTCGTTTGGCATTTCACCCCTATCCACAGCTCATCCGAGCATTTTGCAACATACAACGGTTCGGTCCTCCACGAGACATTACTCCCGCTTCAACCTGGCCATGGATAGCTCACCTGGTTTCGGGTCTAATCCCTGCAACTGTGGCGCCCTGTTAAGACTCGCTTTCGCTCCGGCTCCGGCTGTGACTGCCTTAACCTCGCTACAGAAATTAACTCGTTGGCTCATTCTCCAAAAGGCACGCCATCACCCGACCACCTTTCACTTGCGCTACGGGCGGTATCGGGCTCTGACTGATTGTAAGCATACGGTTTCAGGTACTATTTCACTCCCCATTAGGGGTACTTTTCACCTTTCCCTCACGGTACTTGTGCGCTATCGGTCATCAGAAGTATTTAGCCTTGGAAAGTGGTCTTCCCGGATTCACGCAGGATTGCACGTGTCCCGCGTTACTCAGGTGCCTGGCCGGAACCGGGTTCGGTTTCGTGTACGGGACTTTCACCCTCTCTGGTCCGCCTTTCCAGTGCGGTTCCACTACCTATCGGCTCCACAATGCCAGGTCCTACAACCCCGGCGGCACCGAAGCGCCACCGGTTTGGGCTCCTCCGCGTTCGTTCGCCACTACTAACGGAATAATCTCTTTTCCTCCGGGTACTTAGATGTTTCAGTTCCCCGGGTTCCCTGCTCTGCGCCTATGTGTTCAGCGCAGGCGGCACCGGCTTTCATCGGTGCGGGTTTCCCCATTCGGAGATCTGCGGATTACAGGCCTAGCACGCCTACCCGCAGCTTATCGCAGTGCTACACGTCCTTCATCGGCTTCTGATGCCCCAGGCATCCCCCGTATGCTCTTAGTAGCTTAATCTTTCTTTTCTTTCTTTTCGGTTTCATCTATCACTATTCGTCAGATGCTCATATCCTGATCAGTTGTTAATCTGCCGGGACTTGCTCCCGCGGCTTGCCCAGTGGCGATGCCGCCGTGGGTCTGAGTGGACTCGAACCACTGACCCCAGCGTTATCAGCACTGTGCTCTAACCGGCTGAGCTACAGACCCTTCCAGAGGCAGACAACCTCTGAAGAGTGGCAAGACGGACTTGGGTTTACGTTACGAGTTGGATTCGGGGGCGGGGGCCACCGCATCCGCGGCGCCGGCCGACCCTGTCGATCCGAAAGGAGGTGATCCAGCCACACCTTCCGGTACGGCTACCTTGTTACGACTTAGTCCCAGTCATCGATCCCACCCTCGACAGCTCCCTCCTTGCGGTTAGGTCACCGGCTTCAGGTGTTACCAACTTCCATGACTTGACGGGCGGTGTGTACAAGACCCGGGAACGGTATTCAACGCAGTATGGCTGACCTGCGTTTACTAGCAACTCCGACTTCATGGAGGCGAGTTGCAGCCTCCAATCCGAACTACGAACCGTTTTGTTGGGATTTGCTCCAGATCGCTCTTTGGCTGCCCATTGTACGGCCCATTGTAGCGTGTTAGTAGCCCTGGATATAAGGGTCATGCTGACTTGACATCGTCCTCACCTTCCTCCGGTGTATAACCGGCAGTCTCGCTAGACACTTGTAACTAACGACGAGGGTTGCGCTCGTTGCGGGACTTAAGCCAACATCTCACGACACGAGCTGACGACAGCCATGCAACACCTGTGTACGCTCCCCGAAGGGTCGTTCGGCTTTCGCTTCACTACTACGCACATGTCAAACCCAGGTAAGGTTCTTCGCGTTACATCGAATTAAACAACACGCTCCGCTGCTTGTGCGGGTCCCCGTCAATTCCTTTGAGTTTTAGCCTTGCGGCCGTAGTCCCCAGGCGGAGTACTTATCGCGTTAGCTTCGGCACAGACCACGGTTGTAGCCTACACCTAGTACTCATCGTTTACAGCGTGGACTACCGGGGTATCTAATCCCGTTCGCTCCCCACGCTTTCGCTCATGAACGTCAGGTCAGTGCCAGGGTGCCGCTTTCGCCACTGGTGTTCCTCTCGATATCTACGTATTCCACCACTCCACCGAGAATTCCGCACCCCTCTCACTGCCTCTAGCAGCACAGTTTCCGACGACCCCTCCTGGTTAAGCCAGGAGATTTCACGCCGGACTTGAGCTGCCGTCTGCGAGCCCTTTACGCCCAGTAAATCCGGATAACGCTTGTCACCTAGGTGTTACCGCGGCTGCTGGCACCTAGTTAGCCGTGACTTATTCGTGAGGTACTGTCCTTGTCTCATCCCTCACAAAAGGAGTTTACAACCGAAGCCTTCTTCCTCCACGCGGCGTTGCTGGATCAGGCTTGCGCCCATTGTCCAATATTCCTTGCTGCTGCCCCCCGTAGGAGTCTGGGCCGTATCTCAGTCCCAGTGTGGCTGATCGTCCTCTCAGACCAGCTATCGATCGTCGCCTTGGTAGGCCGTTACCCCACCAACTAGCTAATCGACCGCGAGTCCCTCCCAAGGCGCCTGAGCTATACCTGTACGCTTCCAAAACGCACAGGACTACGGGGTATTAGCCGTGGTTTCCCACGGTTGTCCCCCACCTCGGGGCAGGTTACTCACGTGTTACTCACCCGTTCGCCACTCTCCAGGTCGGACCGAAGTCCTTCCCTTCTCGTTCGACTTGCATGCATAAAGCACGCCGCCAGCGTTCATCCTGAGCCAGGATCAAACTCTCCGTAGAAGAGTTGTCCTGTCCAATTCATAGTGATTGACAGGAATGGTTTTCCATTCACATCCGTCTTACCACTCTTCAGCTGTTAATCTGCCGAGCCTCCCCGCGGCCCCGGGCCGCGTTCGCAAAGGGCAGGAAGAGAACGATACCAGACCCCCACCGGACTGTCAAATCCGGATCGTGGTGATTCGCGCAGGGCAGGCGCCGGGGGCGCCAACCCTACGGGGCCGCAAAGGGCGCCGCGGCCTGTCCGGCCACCCGCAGCCTGAGGTATTGGTGCTCCCAGGGGGACTCCCGCAGGCGCGTGGGACCGTTGCGGATGTCGTGGGCAATGCCGGCCCGTTCCGGGAAGTGGCTGTAGATCATGAGGCGCCGCGGCCGACCGGAGACGTTCGCCACCGAGTTGTGAACGAGCAGCGCATGGAACAGGAGCACGGAACCGGCCGGGGCCAGGACATCCTGGCCGCCGTTGAAGTCCACCAACTCGGGCCGGACCTGCAGGCCGTTGTCCATCTGATAGTGCTCCAGGTGCTCCTTGTGGGTGCCGGGCCACACCCGGATCGGGCCGCTGTCGGCCGTGCACGCATCCATCGTGATGGCCGAGGACAGGATGTCCTGCGGATAGTTCTGGGCCCGGTAGTAGGCCCAGTCGCTGTGCACCGGGAAGCGATCGTCGGCCTCGCGGGCCGTCATGTTCGGCGGCGGCGCGGGCAGCGGCTGCTTGTAGTTGAGCTTCTCCTCCATCAGGATGGGTTCGTCGCCCATGAGCTGCCGCATGGGATCGAGCAGGCGCGGATCCTCGGACACGGTGGACAGGTACGCCGACAAATCGTTGATCGGCTGGATCTTGCGCACCGTCCAGTTGCCGTCGCGCCGCCGGATGTCCAGCCGCCGGCTGCGTCGTCCGTTGTGGATGGAGGAGTTGATGATCAGTTCGAGGATGTAGTCGGCTTCGGCACGCATCCGGCCGACTTCGTCGTCGTCGAACACGGCAGGCAGAACCAGAAAGCCCTGCTCACCGAACTCGTCCAGTTGGGCCTGGGACAGGCGCGTTTCCATCGCTAAAATTCCTCCTGGCCGCCGCGGGCGGCCCTGCTTGGGCTCGGAACCGGGAACAGAAAGCCAATTATACCCGCCGGGATCCGGGCCGGAACGACCGGCAGGCACGGCTACCCGGCGGCGGCCTCCTCCTCCAGGAGCACCAGCATCACGTGGTTGATCTCGACGCGGTCTCCGTCGGCCACCGCGACCTGGCCCACCACGCCGGCCCGTGGTGCGGTGATGTCGTTCTCCATCTTCATCGCCTCAAGCACGACCAGGATCTGGCCGGCCTCGACGGTGTCGCCGTCCGCGACGGCCACCGACACGACCAGGCCGGAAATCGGCGCCGGGACCGGCAGGGCGCCGCCCGCAGCCTCCGCCGGGCCCCGCCCCCTCCTGAGGGGTGCCCGGCGGCGCCCCGCCCGCGGCTGCGACGGGACCGCGGCCCTTCATGAGGATTCTGGTCGGCTCGTCCTGAACCTCGGCGCGCAGGACCTGGCCGCCCACAGTGACGTCGCAACCCGACACGTCGCTGCTCACCAGCACCTCGTGGCTGGCGCCGTCCAGCAGCACGCTGTACAGTTCGGGAATGCCGCTCTGGGTCAGGTCGAGGGACACCGGCTCGCCATTGACCAGGACGGCATCCTCCTCAATGTCCACCACCCAGGACTCGCCGTCGACCTGAACGAAGTACCTCACGAGAGGGCCCGCGTTGCGCGCATGCGACCGGTACGCCGCCACCGGTCGCGGCGGCTTTGGTCGTCCCCGCGGGACCGCATGTGCACCGCCTGCCTCTGTTCGGCGTGGATCACCATGGCGGCCGTGACCGCCGCCACGCGGGCATTCTGCTGCCGCTCCTCCGCGTCATCCTGCAGCTGGCGCCGATCAATGAAGCCGGTGTCGAAGTGTCCCATCATGAATTCGGTGCTCTTCATGACCGAAAGGTGGAAGGGAATCGACGTCTTGATGCCGGCGATGCGGTATTCGCTCAGGGCCCGCCGCATGCGCATGATGGCCTCGGCCCGGGTTTCGCCCCACACGACGAGCTTGGCGACCATGGGGTCGTAGTAGAGATCGACGGGACAGCCGCGGTAGAGGCTGCTCTCGACGCGCACGCCGGGCCCCGTAGGCTCCTGCACAAAGCTCACAACCCCGCTGTTGGGCAGGAAATTGCGGAAGGGATCCTCGGCCGTGATGCGGCACTCGATGGCCCACCCGCTGGGTTGGATGTCGGCCTGGCGATGGCGCAGGTGGCGGCCGTCGGCAATGGCAAACTGCTCCCGTACGATGTCGACCCCGGTCACCAGTTCCGTCACCGGGTGTTCCACCTGCAGACGGGTGTTCATCTCCAGGAAGTGGAACTCGCCACTCGCGCCGTCGAACAGGAACTCCACGGTGCCGGCATTGCGGTAGCCGACCGATTCCGCGGCTTGGATGGCGGCCCGCCCCATGGCGTCCCGCAACTCGGGACTGCTGACCACGCTGGGCGCTTCCTCAATCAGTTTTTGGTGCCGACGCTGGATGCTGCACTCGCGCTCCCCCAGGTGGATCGTGTTGCCGAACCGGTCCGCCAGGATCTGGATCTCGATGTGGCGCGAGTTCGCCACATACTTCTCCAGATAGACGTTGTCGTTGCCGAAACTAGCCGCCGACTCCCGCCGGGCGGTGGCCAAGGCGGCATCAAACCCCTCCCCGCGGTCCACGATGCGCATGCCCTTGCCCCCGCCGCCGGCCGAGGCCTTGATCATGAGCGGGAACCCAATCCCGTCGGCGCGGGCGCGCAGTTCCGCGTCGTCCAAGCCGCCCGGCGTACCCGGCAGGATCGGAACGTCGAAGGCCTGAATCGCCGTACGCGCCGCCACCTTGTCGCCCATGGTGGCAATGGCATCGGGGGAAGGTCCGACAAACACCATGCCGGCATCGGCCACTGCATGGGCAAACTCGGGGTTTTCCGCCAGGAAGCCGTAGCCCGGATGCACGGCATCCACGCCGGCCCGCCGCGCCACGTCCACGATGCGGTCCATGCGCAGATAGCTGTCCGCACTGACCGGCCCGCCCACGCGGTAGGCCTCGTCGGCATAACGGACATGCAGGGCGGCCCGGTCCGCGTCCGAATAGATGGCCACCGTACGGATACCGCGTTCCTGGCAGGAACGGATGACCCGGACCGCCACTTCGCCGCGGTTGGCAATCAGAACCTTGCGAAACATCGTTCAACGCATGCTTGGCGGACGCGGCCGAGTGATCCCGAACCGACAGGTCAAAGGGGGATGTTGCCGTGTTTCTTGGGCGGCAACTGGGCCTGTTTGTTCTGCAGCATCTCCAGCGCATTGATGAGCCTGGGCCGCGTTTCATGGGGCTCGATGATGTCGTCCAGGTATCCACTTTCGGCGGCGATGAACGGATTGGTGAAGCGATCGCGGTACTCCTCCACCAATTCCGCCTTGCGCTGCACCGGATCGGCAGCCGCCTGTATCTCGCGCCGGTAAATGACATTGACGGCGCCTTCGGCTCCCATGACCGCGATTTCCGCGGTGGGCCAGGCCAGCACCAGGTCGGCACCGGTCTGGCGGGGATTCATCACGCAATAGGCTCCCCCGTAGGCTTTGCGCACGATCACCGTCACCTTGGGTACCGTGGCCTCGCAAAAGGCATACAGCAGCTTGGCCCCGTGGCGGATTACCCCCTCGTGCTCCTGTCCGACCCCCGGCAGAAAACCGGGCACATCCTCGAACACGACCAGGGGAATGTTGAACGCGTCGCAAAACCGCACGAAACGGGCGCCCTTCTGGCTGGAGTTGACATCCAGGACACCGGCCAGGACCTGGGGCTGCTGCGCCACGATGCCGACCGCGCGGCCGTGCAGTCGGGCGAACCCGGTCAGGATGTTGCCGGCCCAGTTCTCGTGCACCTGCATGAACTGGCCGCCGTCGACGACACGCTCGATGACCTCCAGCATGTCGTAACCCCGGTTGGGATTGTCCGGCACCAGGGAGTCCAAGGCCGTGTCCTGACGCAACGGGTCGTCCTTGCTGGGCAGGTTGACGGGGTCGCTCAGGTTGTTGTCCGGCAGATAGCCCAGCAGCTGCCGGACCAGAAACAGCGCATCCTCTTCACTGGCAGCTGAGAAGTGGGCCACGCCGGAACGGCCGGTGTGCACGGCGGCGCCGCCCAGTTCCTCAAGCGTGACTTCCTCCTGCGTCACCGCGCGCAGTACGTCGGGACCGGTCACGAACATCTGACTGGACTGCTCGACCATGAAGATGAAATCCGTCAGGGCCGGACTGTAGACCGCACCGCCGGCGCAGGCTCCCATGATGATGGACAGTTGGGGCACCACACCGGAGGCCAGCGTGTTGCGCCGGAAGATCTCGGCATAGCCGGCAAGCGACTTGACCCCTTCCTGAATTCGGGCGCCGCCCGACTCGACAAAGCCGACCACGGGCGCGCCGTTCTCCATGGCCTGCTCCAGAATGCGGCAGATCTTGGCCGCATGCCGATGGCTGACAGTGCCGCCCATGACCGTGAAGTCCTGGGCGTAGACATAGACCAGGCGCCCGTCCACGGTTCCATAGCCCGTAATGACGCCATCCCCGGGAATGCGCGTATCCGCCAGCCCTTTCGGCGGTGCGTCGTCCATGACAAAGCGACCCGTCTCGCGGAAAGATGCGCGGTCGAGGAACATTTCCAGCCGTTCCCGGGCCGTGTACTTGCCGCGCGCCTTGTGGCGTGCAACCCTTTCCTCGCCGCCGCCCGCCAGCGCGTCCGCCCTCAGTTGCTCAACGCGGGACGACAGCGCCTGGGCCGCCTCGGCATAGATGTCAGCCATCGGTCCGCTCCCGCCAGTCGTGCAGGTCCACGAGAACCTTGCCGTAGCCGGTTCCGGAGCACAGATGCCGGACGGCCGCGCCGTAGCCGCGGGCTCCGAACACCCGGTCGACCACCGGGTTCAGCCTGCCTTCGAAAACCAGGCGCATCACGCGTTCGTAGTCGGCCTGGGTACCCATCGTGCTGCCGCGCAACGAAAGGTGGTTCATGAACAACCGGTTGACGGGAATCTGTGCGTCATAGCCGCTGGTTCCGCCCACCGTCACAATGCGCCCTCCCTTGACCAGCGCGCCCAGGGACGACGCAAAGGTCGCGGAACCCACGTTGTCCACCACCATGTCCACGCCGCCCTGGCCGGATGCCGCGCGCACCGCACGCGTCCAGCGCGGCTCCCTGCTGATGTCCAAGCTCCAATCCGCACCTTCCGCCAACGCCCGGGCAGCCTTGGCGGCGGAACTGGCCAGCACCAGCACGCGGGCACCGCGGAACCGGGCAATCTGCTGGGCGGCAACATTGACGCCGCCCCCGGCCCCGACCACCAGTACCTGTTCACCCGGCTGTAGCCGGCCCACTTCAATCAGGCTGTGCCAGGCCGTCAGATAGGTCAGCGACGCCGCCGCAGCCGCCTGCAAATCAAAGCCGGCGGGGATTTCGATCAGGTTGCGCGCCGGCACGGCCGCGTACTCGGCCATGACACCGGGGACACTCTCGCCCAGGATGCCGAACGCATCGCAGAGATTGTGGCGCCCCTCGTGACAGTGCACACAGCGACCGCACCAGATGCCGTTGTTGGCCGTTACCCACTGGCCGGACCGCCAGCCGGCAACTTGGGAACCCACCTCGACAATCTCCCCGCAGAAATCGCTTCCGGGTATGTGCGGCAGTGTCAGGCCGATGCCGGGCCAGCCGATCCGAACCCAGTCGTCCAGGCGATTCAGGGCTCCGTAGCGGACCCTGACCACGACCTCGTCGGGACCGCAGACGGGGTCGGGCACACTCTCTCCGTACAGGTAGGAGTCGGTATCGAGGCCGAACTCCCGGATATGGACAGCGTTCATGGATGCGGAGGCAGGGAAATCAAAGGGCGAGACTATCGGAGATTGTGGGCGCGGCCACCATGCGAGTCTACTCCAACGCTCTGTCCGGGCACGGTCCGCGCGTCGTCGAATTCCACGCCGCCTTCACCCCGACAGGTGCCGCGAACGGATCCATCCGGCGACGGGGTTACTTCAACACGTTCAATAATTTGAGCCTTCACACCTTCAATGGCATGCGAATGTCTGGGCCATGAACTACAGCTTCGTCGAAGCCAGCCTCGAGAATCAAGCAATCGGGCACACCGTCTACACCTACCGACGCTGCCGCTCCACCATGGATGTGGTCCACTCGCTGGCATGGACCCATCCCGGCGGTACGTTGGTGTTTGCCGAAGTCCAGACGGAAGGAAGGGGCCGCCACCAGCGCAGATGGGTGGATGTCGGCGGCTGCTCCATTGCCGTGAGCATCCTGTTGAGAGATCGGTTGTGGAACGGCGTAGGCGATGGCATCCCCCTGCTGGCAGGCCTGGCGGTCCTTGAGGCCGCCGAAGAAACCCTTCCGGGACTGGACGACCTGGCCCTGGACTGGCCCAACGACGTGGTGCATGCGCCCCCGGGTTCGCGTCCACGCAAGGTGGCAGGCCTGCTGCTGGAGGCGGGCCGGGATCCACAAGGTTCCCCCTATGCCGTCCTGGGCATCGGTATCAACGTCAACCACGCCCCTGCCCGGTTGCCGCCGACGCCGGAATCCCGCGTGCCGCCCACATCCCTGCGCATCGTGGCCGGCCGCATGGTCAGCCGACGTCGCCTTGCGGTATCCCTGTGCCGCAAGTTGTCTGTCCGCCTCCACGGGGAACGAGCCGAGGGGGCGCAGAAACGAATCTGGGAGCCGCGCCTGCGCACGCTGGGTCACCGAATCAGCGCCAGGATGCCGGGTACATCGGACCAGCCACTGGTGGGCATCGCGGAAGGAACGGACGACGACGGTTCCCTCCTAGTCCGGGATGCCGCCGGTCGCCTCCACAAGCTGCTGGCCGGCGAAGTCACGCTGTCTGCGGCTTAGACGGCCGCGTCGCGGCCCCGATCCCAGGCGGGTTCCTCGACAATCTCCTCGACAACCGTGAACCGTTCGTCTGCGGACTGGACCAGGCGGCCGGTCACGACCCGGGGATCGTGCTGAAAGACCAGCAGCGGGTTTTTCTCCAGGATTTGCGTACGCAGCAGCTTTTTGGCCTCCATGCTGAGAAGCGGCATCTCGTCGAAGGCGGGTACCCAGGGCAGTCGTTCCAGATGCACTGCAAAGTTGGCGGCATCCCCCAGGAACAGCAGACTTTCGCCGTCGGACTCGACCCACACGACCTGCAGCGACTCCGTGTGTCCAGCTGCGGTCTCGGTGCGCACCTGGGGGCCGAAGTCGTGGCCCCCCATGACCATGCGCAGCTGGCCGGTGCCGGTCAGCACCTGCCAGTTGTCGGGATAGTAGGTGGCCACGGTCCGCTCGTTGGGGTGGGTGGCGGCATCGTATTCCCGGCCCTGGACAACGTACGCGGCGTTGGGAAAGACCGGCTCGACGGGACCGCCTTCGACCTGATCCCGCCATCGGGTCATGCCGCCCGCGTGATCGGCGTGCAGGTGGGTCATGAGAACCGTGGTGACGTCCTCCGGCACAAACCCGGCGCGGGCCAGATCCGCGATCAGGCGATCCCGCTCCGGCGGCAGGCCGTATCGCTTGCGCAGCCTGGCGTCGAACTTGTCGCCGTGACCCGTGTCCACCAGAATTTTCTGGTCCCCGGTTTCAATCAACAGACAGCGTACGTCCACCGGAATCATGTTGCGGGCATCCGGCTGTACGACCCGCTCCCACAGGATGCGCGGCACCACCCCGAAAAACGCTCCGCCGTCCGACCGATGCTTGCCGTCGGATAGGATGTGACAGGTCGTTTCACCGATTTGCAAGCGGGGGGGAGCCGTGCCGGCCATGCAATTCCTCCGGTCCAAAATCGCGGAATGTGCGGGACTACATCAATCAGGGACCCGATTATAGGTCCGGAACCCGGCATTGGTCGGCTCGGTCCGGCGATATAATCCCGGTGGTTCCGAACATGTTCAAGACTCGGGAACTGTTTTCCACCACCGATGCCTCAGACCCCGCTCCCATCCGCACGCGGCGACGCAGACGGAATTGCGACCCTCCAGGAGTTGATGGCCGCCCGCGAAGGGCAAGGCCCGCGGCTGCTGGCCGGCATCATCTTCGACTTCGACGATACACTGGCGTTTCTGGACCGCCCGCACGAGGACCTGATGGCCGAGGGCGCGCGCATGGCCCAGGCCTATATGGAACAGAGCGGGATGGAGCTGTTTCCGGATTTCTGGGAGCAGATCATCAGCGCCCGCCGGTTTGCCGAGGAGAAGTCGGAGGAGGAGGCCGAGGAGCACATCGCCAACGACACCATGAGTTTCCTGCTCCAGTTTTGCGGCTACCCGGCCAGCAAGATGGACGATCAGGTCCTGGCCATGTCCGTTGACCTCTTCTATGCACCCGAGATGCAAAGCTGGCGCCTGTACGACGGCGTTGGGGCCGCCCTGGACCGCCTGCAACAACTGGACGTGAACCTGGCGATTGTGGCCAACCATCCATGCGAGCGCGTGTTTCAGCGGATCGTGGACTACCTGGAACTCCGCCCTTGGTTCGATGTGGTCCTGTGCAGCGCCAGCGTGGAGTGGCGCAAACCCTCGCCAGAGATCTTCACACCGGTACTGGACCGATGGCAGCTGCAACCCTATGAAGTGGCCGTGGTGGGCGACAGCCTGCGCCAGGACATCGGCGGTGGAGCAGACTTGGGAACGATGACGATGCACTGTGACCTGGGCACAACCGATCGTCAGACGGCATACGACAACAAGCAATTGGCCCGCCGGGTCCGCCCCGACGCGACACTGACGGACTGGCGGCAATTCATGGACCTGGTACAGCCGTGGCTGTACTGAAGCCTCGCGCTTCCGACGCGCCCGAGCCGGCGACGCCGGCCGACCGGCGACATCCGCAGTTCCCGATGGTGGGCGTCGGTGCGGTGGTGTTCGACCTGCTGGATCGGGTGCTCCTGGTCCAGCGCGGCAATCCACCCCATGAAGAGCAGTGGGGGCTGCCCGGCGGATTGGTGGAACTGGGCGAGAACCTGCACGACGCGCTGCGCCGCGAACTGCGCGAGGAAACCGCCATCGAGGTCCGGATCCTGGACCAGATCGGGGTCTACGAACCGATCATCCGCGACCGGGACCAAACCGTCCTGTACCACTATGTGGTAATCGACTACCTGTGCCGCTGGCAGGCCGGCGAACTGACCCCGGGAGACGACGCGCGCGCGGCCGCGTGGGTCAGCGCCCACAACCTGGAACGCTACGGGCTCGCGGAGACCGCGGAAGGCATGATCAAGGCCGGCCGCAGCCGGCTGGTTGCCATCGAGGCCGCCAAGCGCGGCGTCGGCGGTTAATCAGACGACCGGGGACAGCGAAGCCTCGATCTCGGGCCGAATCAACTCGAAGTAGGCGTAGTTCAGGCGCTTGATGGCCGGCGCATCCAGAACCGGGACTGGAACCTCGTCCTTGTCGACCAAGGTACGGAAACGCTTGGTCTCGAACCGGATGTCTTCCTTGATGTACGGTGCCTGGAAGGAGATGGCGCGGGAGAAAACCTTCTCGATTGCATTCATCCGCCTCTTGGCAAAAACGGCCTCGTCCACCATTTCCAAACCGCTGATGCCGAGCGACGCCTCCATCACGTCCACAATGTCCTGCATCACCGGAGCATCCTCGTTGACCAGATTGAACACCTTGAGTTCCCGGTTGCAGAGCACGGGGCGGGCTGCCAGGGCCACCATGCTGTCGATGACGTAGTCGATGGGTACCAGGTTGAGACGCATGGCCGGGTCGGCCTCGAAACGCAGTGGAACCCTGTGGTCCCAGGCATCACCCAGCTTTTGACGGCGCATCAGGAAGAGCTTGTACATCGTGCCGATGACTTGGTAGTACCCGGAGTGATTCACAGACCGCGTGTCCTCGCAGCCGACGATGATGGCCGGCCGCAACACGGTTACATCCAAGTCCTCCTGCTTCTGGATGCGGGCCATGTCCAGCTCAACCTTGTGCTTGGACCACTCATAAAGGCCGCGGTAGTCCGGAGTGGACTCCACCACCCGCTCGGGCACGGTGCCCTCAAGGCGTCCGGAGGAGTACGCGGTGCTGACATGCATGTACCTGGGCCGTTCCCGCTCGCCGTTGAGGCCGAGGGTGGTCAGGATCATGTTGCGCGATCCCTGGATGTTGATGGCCTCGATCTCGGCCAGATCGCGCTTGCGGAACTTGAAGGTGACCGCCGAGTGCCACGTCATGTCGATGTGTTCGTCGGTGGCCGCCCTGAGGCCCGCCACCAGTTGGTCCGTGGTCTGGGTCACGTCGCCGGCAAACACCAGCAGGTTGTCCAGCGGCAACTCCCGGTCGGAGCCAATCGCCTCCAGCACGGGCAGCAAACGGCCCCGCGCCGCCTCGTTGTTCGAGGCGCGGACCATGGTTATGACCCGATCGCCCTCCAACAACAGGCGATGGGTCAAGTGGGAGCCGACAAATCCGGTGACGCCGGTTATGAAATGGGTAGTCAATCCACGGTTCTCCAGAGCCGACCGCGACCAAATCCCGTCGCATTCATGGCAAGGCAGTGGCATTTTACTCCAGCGGCCGCCATCAAGGGACATTCGGCCACCTGCGCCGCGGATGGGCAGCCTCCCGAAACGAGAGCCGGAAGCAGGCACCAACCGTAGGCATCGCCGGACCCCGGACCACTCCGCAACGAGGCCCGCGCCGGCCATGCCAACTATCATGCCCGAAGCCGGTACACACGGCTGTCGACCAGCCTGCTACGCTCGCACAGCCCGTACACAGACCACCCAAATGCAAATGACATCCACGCAATCCACCCGGGTCCTCCCCAACCGCCTGATTGCCGTCTGGCTGGGCATCCTGCTGGCGGCCGCAGTCGCAGCCTGTGCCTCCGGCACCGATGTTCCCGGGAACACACCAACGCCCGAAACTTCGAACCAGCCCGACCGGACGGCCGTGGAGGCGGTGCCCCAGGCGACACCAACACCGGTCTCCAACACCTCGGCTGTCGAAGCTCCCGACACCCCGGCCGCGGCGGTCCCTGCCGTCATGGTTGAACCCCGCCTGGAACTGGAACCGGTGGCCACGCTGGTCAGGCCGGTGTTCCTGACCCACGCCGGAGACGGCTCGGATCGGCTCTACATCGTCGAGCAGGCCGGACGAATCCTGATCTTGGAAGACGGGGTCCTGCTGCCGGATCCCTTCCTGGACATTCGGGTACGGGTCAAGGACACCGGCAACGAGCAAGGGTTGCTGGGACTGGCCTTTCCACCCGACTACAGCCGCACCCTTGAGTTTTATGTCAATTACACGGCACAGGGCAATCAGACCGTGGTCTCCCGGTTCAACGCCTCTCCGGCCAATTCCCTGCTGGCCCTGGAAGGTTCGGAGGAGAAGCTGCTGACCATTCCCCAGCCGGCCACCAACCACAACGGCGGCATGCTGCTGTTCGGCCCCGACAACATGCTCTGGATCGGCACGGGCGACGGTGGCGCGGCCGACGACCGCTTCCGCAACGGACAGAACCCCGACTCGCTGCTGGGCAAGATGCTGCGCATCGACGTCCTGGGACAACGAGGCCGGGGATACGACATCCCGGATGACAATCCGTGGGTGGATCGAAACTGGGAGGGGCAACCAGTCCGCGACGAGGTGTGGGCGGTGGGCCTGCGCAATCCGTGGCGCTACGCCTTCGATCCGGCCACGGGCGATCTGTGGATCGCGGATGTGGGCCAGAACCTGTATGAGGATGTCCACTTTGTGCCGGCCGGTTCGGCCGGAGGCCTGAACTTCGGCTGGCCACTGATGGAGGGCGCGCACTGCTTTCCCCCCGGCCGGACATGCGATCCGACGGGGCTGGAGCAGGTGGTCGCCGAGTTTCCCCACGGGACCGGGGACTGTTCCGTGACGGGGGGCTACGTCTATCGGGGCTCGGACTGGCCCGCGATGATCGGACTCTATGTGGTGGGCGACTTCTGCAGCGGCCGCATATGGACCGTGGCCAATGCGGGTTCGCCTTCCGCTCCGGATTGGCAAGTCCGGGAACTGGCGGACACCGATCACAACATCAGTTCCTTCGGCGAGGACGCCGACGGCGAGCTGTACCTGCTGGACCTGGAAGGCGGGGTGTACCGCATGGAATTCCCGGCCCATTAGCCCGGCTGTCGGATTCCGGTCCAGGCGAACCGGCAAGATTCCAAGGACCGACAGCCAAGGGGGCGCCTGTGTGCCAAAAGGGGCCGACAACAGTGTGCTATCGTGCCTTCCGATGTCCGGCAATCCCGTTGATCACGGTTCGGTACCGGGCAAATCGGGCCGGAATCAACCTGAGATGGAGGCCCATGTGAGCCGCCGGCTCACCCTGATCGCACCGCGGCTGCAACCGACAAGGCGAACATCAAGATGAATTCAGGACACCGTGATCGATTCGACCTGGCCTTGACCACCTCTTCGTCGGAGGCGGCCGCACACTACGTTGAAGGCCTCGACTTGCTGCTGGAGCAGAGTTTCGGTTCCGAAGCCAGATTCGAGGACGCGATTGCCGCCGACGAGGATTTTGCCCTTCCCCATGCCTCGTTGGCATACCTCCGGATGGGCATTGCCGACGGCTCGGACCGGACGGTCGTCAACCGCGCCAGGCAACTCGTCCGCACGGCCACCGCCCGCGAACGAGCCCATGTGGAAGCGATTTGGCTCTTCGTCCACGGCCATGGAACGCGGGCACGCACCGCCATGCACGCCCACCTTGACCGGTTTCCCCGCGACGTCATGATCCTGCGGGGAGTCAACCGGCTGTACACCCTCGGCTGCAGCGGAGCCGGCGTCAAGGACTTCCCCAGTGTCTATTTCCCGCTGCTGAAGTCCCTGGAGCCCAGCTACGGCGACGACTGGGCATTCCTGAGCCACTACGCGTTTGCACACCATGAAGTCGGACTGTTCGACGACGCCCTGGCCCTGGCGGAACGCTCCCTGGCCCAGCGGCCCACCAGCGGCCATGCCGCCCATTCCATTGCGCATGCCCACTTCGAGAAGGGCAACGCCCAGCCCGGCAGCGATTTCCTGGGCGGCTGGCTTCAATCCTACGACCGGCGCTCGCCGTTCAACGTCCACCTGTCGTGGCACCAGGCGTTGTTCGAACTCGCCCTGGGCCGATACGACGAGGCCGTTGAACTGTACAGGGAAGCCATTTGCCCAACCGTGGAACAGCGGGATCCGGGCACGTTGGCGGACAGTGCCTCGCTCATGTGGCGAATGAGGTTGTACGGCCGTGCCGAACCCGCCCTGGACACGGGACTAATCCGGGAGCAGGCAGAAGTGGCCGTCGACACCTCCGGCCCGGCCTTCCGGGATGCCCACGCGGCGCTGGCCTTTGCCGCCACCGGTGACACCACAAGCATCAAGCGCATGAAGCAGCGTTTGACCCGTCAGGCGGAGGGAGGGGAAGCACTCCACAGGGACATGACGCTTCCCCTGGTCGACGGCATCGCCCACTTTGCCGCAGGAGACTACGCTGCGGCCGTGACCTGTCTCGAACCGGTAATGCCCCAATTGGTCCGCATCGGCGGCAGTCATGCCCAGCGCGAAGTATTCGAGGACACGCTGGTCGAAGCCTTGGTCCGAGGCGGTCATTATCCGCGCGCAATGAGGGCGTTGGAGGAACGGCTTGCGCGCAGGTCGTCGGTGCGGGACCGCTTTTGGCTGGCCCGCGTCAAGGCGGAAGCCGGGGATGCCGATTCCGCCCATGCCCTGTTGGAAGACGTGGCTCGAAACTGGCAGCTAGCAGACCCGGATTCCCCGGAGGCGGGAGCCCTGAACGATCTGATGACCGCGGTTGCGATTTAGTGGAACCGGTACATGTGGAGTGTCGGTTGAGGGTTGTTGCCGTCGGTTCATCGCTGTCGAGTGCAAGGACCGCTATCGACGGTCGAGACTGGCCAGCCCGCGTGTTCGACAAGGGCGTGTGGACATCGGGGCAAGACATGGCCGTCAGTCTAGTGGGCTAACTTGGTGTCAATGTGGGGTGTAGCATGGAGGGGTGGCCCACCGGTGCCGGTCCCGGCCACGATCTGCATCCTGCCTTGTCGCCGAGAGTTCCCCATGTCCCACAAGCGCTTCCTG
>MPMO01000071.1 GCA_002238555.1 Caldilineaceae bacterium bin34 | reverse complement strand
CGGCCACCTTTTCCGCCCGATACTGCGCATGCAGCGCGTCCGCCGTGTCCTCGGGAGCCCAGTTGATGCTCACCTTGCGGGTCATGACACACCCTCCCTTCGTAACCGTCAACATGCCAAGTGAGGATATTGTACTGGATTGGTATAAGATCTGATGTCCAATCGCCAAGGGATGCAAGTGCCATGGGATCGTCACGCGTTGCCTATCTGGAATCCAACCAACCCCGTTTCCTTGAGGAATTGTGCGAGTTCGTGTCCATCCCCAGCGTGTCCGCGCTGCCGGAGCATGCCGGGGACGTGGAGACCGCGGCCGACTGGCTGGCCGCAAGGGTGGAAGGTGCCGGTTTCGAAAACGTGGCACAACTGCCGACCGGCGGCACACCGGTGGTGTACGGCGACTGGCTGCACGCACCCGGCCGGCCGACCGTCCTCCTGTACGGGCACTACGATGTCCAGCCGGCCGATCCGGTCGAGGCCTGGGATTCCCCGCCGTTTGCCCCGGAGGTCAGGGACGGACGCCTCTATGGACGCGGGGCGTCCGACAACAAGGGCAACCTGCTGGCCGCCCTGATCGGCCTCGAGGCCGTGTTGCAGACCGACGGGTCCCTGCCGGTCAACGTCAGGTTGTTCCTGGAGGGTGAGGAGGAGATTGGCAGTCCCTTTTCGCTGAGTCTGCTGGCCACCGAGAAGGAACGGCTGGCCGCGGACATCTGCGTCAATGCGGACGGGATTCAGTACGGAGTGGGCAAGCCCACGATCCTTGGCTCCTTCCGCGGCATGGCCGGCATTGAAATCACGGTGCGGGGACCCTCATCCGACGTCCACTCGGGGATCTTCGGCGGCACCATCCACAATCCCTTGCATGCCATGGCCCGGCTGGTGGCCTCGTTCCACGATGCCGACGGCCGCATCGCGGTGGAGGGCTTTTACGACGATGTGGTGCCTGTCGGCGACGAGGACCGGGAACGGCTGGGACGGGCTCCGTTCGACGAGCAGGAATACATTGCCGGGTTGGATGTGGATGCCATTTTCGGCGAGGCCGGCTACACCACCAACGAACGGGCTTGGCGGCGGCCAACCCTGGAGCTGAACGGCTTGTGGGGTGGATTCCAGGGTGAGGGATCCAAGACCATCGTGCCGTCGGAGGCCCATGCCAAGGTGTCCTGCCGCCTCGTGGCCAACCAGGATCCGGGTCGGATTCAGGAGCTGTTGGAGGCGCATGTACGAAGGCACGCACCGCCTGGCGTGCGGGTTTCCGTCACACGCAAGCGCGGCCTGGCCAATCCCTATCTGTTGCCGCTGGACCATCCCGGCGTGGAAGCGATGGCCGACAGCTACCGCGAGATCTACGGCCGGGAGCCCTTCTACATCGGCAGTGGTGGCACCATTCCCGTCACCGCGGCGATGCTGGAGGAACTGGGGATCTACTCTTTGGTGTTCGGGTTCTGCACGCGCGACGAACAAATCCACGCGCCCAACGAGTTCTTCCGGCTGTCCAGCTTTGCGACGGCGCAGAAGGCTTTCGGTACCCTCTTGGACAAGCTCGCGGGCATCAAGGCATTTTGACGAGCACCGCGGTCCGGAGTTGGCATTGGTTGGGGTGCCCTCGTGGTGTTGCGGACGCGGATTTGAACGTCCAAGTTGAAACAGGAGCGGAACGATGTCCGACAGTCAGCCTAAACATTCTCTGGATGTCTCCGAGCCCAATTTTGCTCGGAACGAGGGTGGTTGCGCGCGGGTCTTCCTAATTCTGTTGGCGATCGCCTCACCCTTGTTGGCCATCGTCGTTAGTGTCATCTACAGGACAATCGGATACAGATCCATGGCCAATCGGCTGCTGTGGTTGAGTCTTGCCATATTATTGTTGCAATTGATTGCGGTGGTTTCCCTTTGGGCAATAATGGGCCAAACAATCATGTCGATATCGGATTCTTTCTCATAAATCAATAGACAATGATTCCTTAATTTACCAAATTGCTTGTTTTGGACTTGATAGTCCTCAGGACGGTGGGTCGGAGGGCACCAAAATCGTACTCAGCCGCTCCCCGTCCAGTCGAATTGAATACTCAGTGACCGAAGCATGGTGAACGTATGGTCGCGCCGCACTCCGAACTGATCGCATACATCGGGCAGCTTGACCTCCTTCCTGGATTCCGGCGCACTCTGCTCGTTGGTCACGACGGTGCTGCCGTGAACCCGTGCGTAGGCGACGAGCCATCCATCCGCACCCATCGCAAATTTCGCCTTCGCAAGGTCGAAGTATCGCGGATGGCGCTGAACCCACACCATGATGTCCGCATAGGCCCGCACCACCGCATCGGTGTCCACTTGGAGGAAGAAACTCTTCGGGACATCGTCCCTCACCCACCGGACGAAATCCTCCGTCTTGTGGCCCGCGAGCAGTTCGCTGCGAACCCTGTCGAGGCTGAAGACTCGGCCTGCCCGGTGATGGTGAACCAGAAGCCGGGGCAGATGTCGAACGCGTAATACAGGTTCTTCGCCGTGATGAAGACATCCGAATCCATCAGGTGGGTCTGATCCATCGTCATGGGAGATTCACCCCCAGCCGCCTCGCGTATTCCTGGAAGGTGCCTCCACGAAGCCCTGTCAGGTCATAGGCTTCCTTGAATCCGATGCGGCCTTCCATCGCTGCGCGCAGCACCTGGAGCGCAAACAGCTTGCCGACACGCGTGTTCTGGTTGTTGTAGAAATCGCCACCTCCGACCTTCTGGCCACCTTTGTGTTCTCGATTGACGTAGGCGTCGTAGAAACTTAAGAAGGTGCTTCGGTCAACGAGATTCAGGTCGAGGGCTCGGCGGGCAGCGACTACAGGACTCACCTTGAATGTCCGGGCGAGTGCCTCGAAGGGATTGGCCTCCCGCCTGTCTTCCCGCCAACGTGCTCTGAACTCCCTTGCCGGTGCGAGGAGCTCCGCCGCCGCTCGGTTGCACCAGTCCTCCACGTCCGGGCCGCCGGGGAGTAGGGAATCGAAGCCGGAGAGTCCCTCCGTGCCAAGCCAAATGTGCGCCAGCTCGTGAGCGAGCGTGAACATCTGTGCCGACTTCGCATCTGCACCGTTCACGAAGATCAGAGGTGCGTAGGGATCGGTGAGTGCGAAGCCGCGAAACTCCTCCACACTCAACGGGCGATGGGTGTTGTTCCCTACCACACCATTGATCACCGCCATCACACCGAGCTGCTCGATCATGCGGCGCAACTCGCTCACGGCATCCTGCCAAGTGTGGACTCCCGCGGCCCATTTACCATCAAGGCCAAGCACCCGTCGCATCTCGCGACCCACAGCATCCGGATCATCGGCAAGACGGGCGCTTGCCACGAAGGCCAATGGTTCCGCGTCGTTCTCAAAGAGGGATTCCCGCAGCCACTCTTGCCGGCGCTGCATTGTGTAGAGCGTATCGAGCAAGTCGGGACTCGGCCTGCCTCGCGCAGTCCCCGCCACGGTGCGATAGTCGGGCACCGGAAGACGTTCATCGGGAGGTGTAGGCAGGAACAGGTAGCCAAGTGGCGTATGCGTAAGTTTGGCGAGTTGCTCCAACTGCTTCAGCGTCGGCTGCCTCTCGCGCCGGATCCAGGCCGGGAACTGTGGTATGCGAGCCGCAACGTGCTCCATGTTGTAGCCGGCACGTTCACAGGCCCAGCGAAGCATCTTGGGGGACACTGAAACGTGCGTCATGGCCCTGTCCTTACGACCCCGATTCCAGTTGCCTTGGACTTGGGGGATACCCCGCGGCTTACGCGGTACTGATCCCGCTACCGTGGTCGAACAGTGAGCGTACCTCGCCTCCACCGACCAATTGGGACAGCCGTCGGTGGTTCCTGGTTTCGTGGCGCACGCGGCCGGCAATCACAGCCGGGTGCACATGGGCTAGGCCGCTCAACTTCAGTACGTCGTTTACCGAGGCGGTTTCATAGTCGATGTCCTGAGCAATGGCCGGTGGAATCAGCGCATCGCGTGCCCAATTGTCCGCGTCGTGTTCCTCAGTGGACTTGGAGCTGTTGGCGGCTTTCAAGGTATGGTCGTCCGCGTACACGGCTGCCTCGGGCAGGGCGTCCAAGTGCAGGCCGACATGGGCCAACTCATGAAGCAGAGTGAACCAGAAACTGTCGATGCGGTCGTACCTTAGGGTGAGACCAACTACGGGCGAACCATCGGGCATCCGGATAGCTGCACCGTCCAGGTAGGTTCTCGGCAGATGCCGCATAATCTCCATTCCGATTCCGTGTGTGCGTAGGAACCGTTGTGCTTGTATCGGGCCGTCGATGTGCTGGCTCAGTTCCGCCACGCGTCGCAGAAATTCCGGGGTAACTGTGTCGGGCTGGTACTGAACACGGGGTTCCCGTTCAATTGCGCTCGCAACCACAGCCAGGCACCAAGCTGCCAACGCATAAGGCTCGGTATTTGTGTTTTGGCCGTGATGAACATTCCGTCTGAACAGTGACTGTCCAACGAAATCGAGACCTCCGGCTCGGTGCACGAGAGGTGTGAGCAGTTCCTCGGCGTGATCCTTGAGCGGTTCCAGCTTCTGAATCCATTTCCGATTGGCCATCTCACGCAGCGGAAACTTCGACCACTCGATGTTGCCCGAGCGAGCGTCGCTAAGGATGGCGGGATCCTGCAACAGCGACTCCGCAGGGATTCCGAGGTCCCTGTGGAGGGCGCGCGCCATTTTGATGGTGATGTCACGTTTCCCCGACAGAACCTCGGAGACTTTGGCTCGAGATCCCAAGATTGGGATCAGGTCCCTCTGTGTCAGTTCTGCCTGGTCCATCCGGAACTTGATAGCAGAGATCGGGTCTGGCGGAGGAATGGACACGGTTTCGTCCTCGTAAGCTTCGACGAGGACGAACAGGGCTGACAGTTCGTCGTCCTCCGGTGTGCCCTCTTCGGCGTCGAAGATCTCCTCGATCCTCGCCAGAGCGGCTTCCAGGTCGCTAGGACTCTGGATGGCCTTCATGGTGCTCATTTCGTTTCTCCTTGATTGGTCAGTTCGGGGCAAACGATCCCGAAACCCATTCACCTCCCTATGGTCGCGACATCAATCCGCTCGTACTCCTTGTGATGGCCAACCCACTTGATGTAAACGCGGGCATGTCGGTAGTTGATCCAGGCAACCAGACGAATCTCGTTGGTGATCCGGAACACAACCCGGTTGTCGTTGATGGCGCTGGCCTTTGGGTACGCTTGGGTTACGTCGGACGGTTTACTCCATTCATGTGCCTTCACCTCCATGTACCAGGTCGACAAGACGGTTTTCCACTCAGGGTGTTGGTCCCAGCAGGCCCTCAATGCTGACTTGGACAGAACACGCATGGGGTCTCCGAACCACACATCAAACTAAAGTTATTGAGAGTATACTACAATGTTCCCAAAATAACTCCTCTTTAGGGCAGGTTGTTTCAGTCTCAGCTACAAGACCCGGGCTCTGCACTGCGTTCCCACCGCCAACGGGTAGAGTCGGTTGGTTACCGAAACTTCCCTGTTCCTCCATGCGGGGATCGACGGTTGCCTACAATGCAGAACACGGCAGGTCCAAGCCGGGCGATCAAAGTGGGGCTACCGGTTGACATCGCCATGTCCCATCACACCACTGGCTGGTGTTATCGCGTGCTCGGTCTACCCGCGCCGCCCCGCGAGCGAACAGAGGAGTCATCGAAACCGGCGTGAATGCAGCAGCTGAAAGCCTGACGGCGGACCGGCCGCTGGGGGCAGGCGGTTCCGAGACAACCGTGCCGCAGTCCGCGTTCCGGTTCATGTTGACCCTGATCCAGGGACGGCGGCTGGTGTACATCCTGCTGTGCGTGTTCGCCGGCGGGATGTTCACCGTGTCCACCATCGTCGGGCCGCTCCTGATTCGACGGGTGATCCAGTTCATCGAGGCCGGCACCGGCACCGTGGACCAGTTGCTGCCCATCGTGCTGGTGCTCGTCGGGATGTACCTGCTGCGCGGACTGGGCCGGTACCTGTACGGCTATCTCTCCCATGTCGTGGCCTATCAGGTCCTGCACGACCTGTTGACCCGGACCTACGAGCACCTGCAAACCTTCAGCCACAGGTACCTGAACCGCCAACGAACCGGAGCGCTGATCGCCCGATCCATCAGCGACGTGGAGGCAGTCGAGGACTTTGTGGCCCACGGCATTCCCGAACTCACCCTGGCCGTGGTCGGACCGTTGGCCATGACGGCCATCCTCCTGGCCATCGATCCGTGGGTGACCCTGCTGGCCCTGTTGCCGCTGCCGATCGCCTCCTTCATCGTGTACCGCAAGTCCCGGCAAATCCGGTATTTCTGGCGGCAGGTGCGCTCCGGCCTCGCCGAACTGGTCGCCCAGGTGCAGGACAACCTGAGCGGCCTTACGGAAATCAAGCTGTTCAATCTTGAGCAAATCCAGGCCGGGCGGGTGCACGAACGGAGCAGTCGGTTCCGGGACGCGTCCGTCAGTGCCATGGGGGTGTCGATGATCCCGGGCAGCGTGGTCGAGATTGCAGGCGGACTGGGGTTCATCCTGGTGGCGTGGTCGGGCGGTGCCCGCGCCCTGCAGGGAACCCTGTCCGTGGCGGACTTCGTGCTGTTCGTGTCCTACATCTCGTTCATCTACATGCCGTTCATGAAGCTTGCGGACATGGGCGACACCCTGTCCCGGGCCTACGTCAGTCTGGAGCGCATCCGGGAGACGTGGCAGATCCAGGCGGAGATCCGGAGCCCCGTCGACGGACTCGATCCGTCGTCCGACAACCGGGACTTGCCCTGGACCGTGGAATTCAGGGGCGTTGGGTTTGCCTACCGACCCGACATCAATGCCCTGTCGGAGGTGTCCTTCTCCATACAGCCCGGCCAGACCGTTGCGCTGGTGGGGCCGACCGGCGCCGGCAAGACCACGGTGTCGCGACTTATCCCGCGCCTGTACGACGTGGACGGCGGGCAGGTGCTGGTGGCGGGCACCGATGTGAAGGATTGGCAGCTGGATCCCCTGCGGCGTCACGTGTCGTTCGTGTTGCAGGAGGTGTTCCTGTTTCACGGCACCATCCGCGACAACCTGCTTCTGGGTCGGCCGGATGCCTCGGAGGCGGATTTGCACGAGGCCATCCGGATGGCCCACGCGACCGAGTTCATTGAGGAAATGCCCAACGGGCTGGAAACGGTGATTGGGGAACGCGGCGTGCGCCTGTCGGGCGGGCAAAGGCAGCGCATCTCCATTGCCCGCGCCCTGCTCAAGAACGCTCCCATCCTGGTCCTGGACGAAGCCACCTCCAACGTGGACGTGCTCACGGAACTGGCCATCCAGGAAGCGTTGCAGACCCTGATGGAGGGACGCACCACCCTGGTCATCGCGCACCGCCTTTCGACGATCCGCAACGCCCACAAGGTGCTGTATATGGAAGACGGCCGGATTCTCGAGTCCGGAACCTTCGATCAACTGGTGGCGCAGGGAGGCGGCTTCGCCCGCATGGTGGAGGCCCAAAGCCTGCTGCAGACGGTTTGAGGCGGGTCTGCGGCCACGACCATCCGCACGCCCCCCGAACTTTGGAGATGTTGCCGGTCCCGCCGCGGACCGGGGTGGTCGGCGGGTGCCTGTTGCTACTTCTGAAGTTCCGCCTGCACGTGTTTGACCACGTTGGTCAGGCCCTGCTGCAGGTCCACGCGGTTGGACCATCCCCAGCTGGAGCGGGCCAGGGACGTGTTGAGGTAGGCCAGGTCCACTTCCCCCACCGGACGTTCAATGTTGACCGGGGCCCGGTGGTAGTGGGTCAGCGACGCCAGCTTCTGGAAGATCTCGTTGATCGTGGTCGGCTGGCCCGAGCCCACGTTGAAGACGCCCCGGGCGCGGTGTTTCAGGGCGGAGAGGCAGGAGTCGACGGCATCGGACACATAGAGGAAGTCCCGGGCCTGTGTGCCGTCCCCGTGGATCCGGATCTCCTGATTCTTGAGCATGTCCTCGGTGAAGATGGCCACCACACCGGCCTCCCCCTTGGGGTTTTGGCGCGGTCCGTAGATGTTGGCGAAGCGCAGGATGGCGCTGGGAAAGTCGTAGGCCTCGCGGTACAGGGTCAGATGCTGTTCAATGGCCAGCTTGTTGGCCGCGTAGTTGTCCTTCGGGTTGATTGGATCCTCTTCGGTGAAGGCCTTGTGGCTGCCGTCGGCCTGAATGCCTTCGCCGTACACGGCGCCGCCGGAACTGATGAAGACGAACTGTTCGACGCCCGCGGCCCGCGACAACTCCATGAGCGCCAGGCTGGCCGAGACGTTGACCGCGGCATAGCCCACGGGATCCTGCATGCTTTCACGCACGTTGACGCGGGCACCCAAGTGGAAGACGGCTTGGATTTCGTTGCGCGTGAACACCTGCCCCATGGCCGCGTGGTCCGTCAGGTCCATGCGGTAGAACATGGCCTTGGTGTTCACATTGGCCTGACTGCCGGTGTGCAGGTTGTCAATCAGGAGGACGTCGTGGCCGGTGTCGACCAGGGCATCCACCAGATGGCTGCCGATGAACCCGGCGCCGCCGGTGACCAGAATCTGCACGTTGCCCTGCCTTCTTGATATCAGTCCCGATCCGACGCATCCGCCCGCACCCGGCGGACCGCGTCCAGGTACCGCTGCTCGGATTCGAGCATGTGGGCGAGCACCGTGCGCACGGACCAGGATCCCGGTGAGGGCGACATATCCAGGTCGTCGTCCTCCAGGCCCGTTGTGGCCGCGAGCACCTGACCCCAGGCCCGTTCGGCCTCGGCCAGCATGTGCTGGGGCATGGTGCGGCTGCGCTGCAAGTCCTCGCGTGCCTTCTCGAGTTGGTTGGCGTGTTCCCGCATGTGTTCCCCGAAGCGCAGCAGGACGCGCCGCACCTCGTCCCATCGGGGCAGATCCACCGGCACGGCGAAGTCGGACTCCGGAATGTCGGACAGTTCCGCCATGGTCCGGTTCCGTACGCCGCGGATTTCGGCGAGGAGTGAATTCAGTTCATCGCGTTGCATATTTGCCGCCTGGCCCGCAAGGAGCCGAGGGTCATTGTAGAAACCGTCGCGCCGGGCCGCCAAAATTCCGGCTTCGACTTCGGGCACAGACGGCTCCGCGGCGGGTGCTTAGGCTAGACTCGCCCAATTGCATTCATGTCTGAGGACAAACAGTCACATGGCACGCGAGAGACTCGAAAGCAAGCTGGCCGAGATTCGGGCCGCCCGGGACGAGGTGGTCGAACTCCTGCAGAACCGGCAGGACGACATTCACTCCATCGAGTTCCCGGAGAACTACTGGAAGACCATGGCCCATCTCATGTGGCGCTACGGCGACCACATGCGCGAACACACCAACCAGATCGCCAACACGCGCCGCGGGACCGACCTGGTCCACACCGAGGTCCAGCGCAAGCTGGCGGACGCCGAGCGCTCGTGGGGCGAACTCCTGGGCGAACTGGTCGGCCTGGACGACGCGGATCTCGACAAGACCACCGGCGATGAGGACTGGTCGGTGAGCGAGACGCTGGATCACATCCTCAGCGCCGAAATCCACTACCTGAACGCGGCCAAGAAAGGGTTGCAGGGACGCGACTGATTTCCGAGCCTGGTCCTCAGGCGGGTACGGAAGCACTCCCCAGCTGTTCGCGCATCCAGGCGCGCAGCGGCACGTCCTCCTCCTGGGGCGAGGAGTATCCGTGCCCGCCCGACAGGCTGATCCCCAACAGCTGTTTCTGGATGGGATCGGCATCGTCCAGCCACCCCTCGATCCGCATGTCGTCCCGGGGCCGAAGCCACCGGTAGCTGTAGCCGTAGAAGAGCACCTTGCGCGTCACGTCGGAGGTGTTGGGACTGGAGGCGTGGAAGATCCGACGGTCGAAGAACACGGCCGTGCCCGGCTTGGCCAGCACCGGCATGCCACCGCGCGGCTGCCCGTCTACGATGTCCTCCAGCTTGTTGGTCAGATGGCTGCCGGGCACCACGTACAGGTTGGCCCGTCCCGGCACGGACGTGTCCGTGAGGAAGTAGGCCACCTTCAGTGAGATGCGGGGCTGGGGATCCGTCTCCAGTTCCTGATTGAGCCGGCCGCTGTCCTTGTGCCAGTTGTAGCCGGGGTCCGGCTCGCCCGGCTGCAGGGGCGGGGTCCAGATCAGGTGGGAGTGGTAGAGCTGGATGTTCCAGCCCAGGATGTTCCACACCTTGGGAAAGGTGGTGGGGCAGTCCAGCAGGTCCATGAACTCCCTGTCGCGCCCGATGAAGTCGAGGTAGTTGATGCGGGCGTTCTCGGCCAGCCCTTCCTGGTCGCGGTAGGCTGCAATCAGGCGGTCCACGGCGGCGTTGGCCCGTTCCACCGTTTCCTCCGAAATGGCGTTCTCGACCAGGAAGTAGCCATCGCGGTCGAACACCTTCCGTTCCTGGTCGGTCAACTGGTGATTGAGCCATTCGGACTGCATGGTGATTCTCCCGGCCGCCCGTCCGCCGGACGGGGAGGCCAATGGTTGGTTGACGGCACCGGGAATCTTACCCGTGTCACCCATGCACCGGAATCCGGACCGGCAGGTTACGCTGGACGGCATACTGAATGCTCGGAGTAAACCGGTTGGTGTCACGGTTGGGTTTCGCCGCGGTTCCTCGGTTTGTCGGTGCGGCGTTGATGCCCGCCGGCCGCATTGTTGTGGCTCCCAGCTTCATTCAAGCCGATTCCGTCGCTCCTTGCACCGAGTCCCGCCAACCCGGAGACGTAGATCGTGCGTGCATTCCGCATGGCAGTCATTGATTGCGAGACCACTGGCTTTTCGCACACCGATCGCATCGTTGAGATTGCGGTCGTAACCCTGGACCCGGCCGACGGGACCATCCTGGACGAGTTCGATACCCTTCTGGACCCGGAACGGGATATCGGCGCGCAGCACATCCACGGCATCTCGGCCGCGATGGTGGCGGGAGCCCCCGAGTTCGGCGACATCGCCCCGATGTTGGTGCAACGACTCCATGACACCATCCTGGTCGCTCACAACGCCCCGTTCGACATGCGGTTTTTGGGCTATGAGTTTGCCCGCATCGGGGTGGCGTTCGACCCGGGGCGCCCCATCTGTACATACAGGGCCACGGGCCAGAAGCTGGCCGTGGCCTGCCGAGACCACGACATTGCCCTGACCTTGGCTCACAGTGCCCTGGCCGATGCCCGGGCGACTGCCGCCCTGGCGCGCAGGGTGCCATCCCCGAACGGGACTGCTCCGGCCCGGGTCGCGGGCGCGGGCGCGGGGGAAAGCCTGACCGTACACACCTTGCGCCGCAACTCGGGCGGGCAGTCCATCAGTCGCCTGGGCCGCATCGTGGATCGTGCCCGGTACCCGGATGCCGCGGACGAGGCCCTGCGGCTTTACCTGGAAGCCCTGGACCATGCGCTGGACGATTTCGTGGTGGAGAGGGCCGAGCAGGACATCCTGGACGAACTGGCCGCTACCCTCGGCCTCACTCGGGAGCGACGCCGACAGGCGCACCGGACCTACTTCCAGTCGCTTGTGTTGGCGGCCCGTCGCGACAACGTGGTGACGGCCGCGGAACACAGCCTGCTGACCAAGGTGCACGCGGCCCTGGCCCTGCCGGCCTGCGACCTGCCCGCCCTTGATGAGAGCGCCGTGGACATTGCCTCCATACCGCCGGGAGTGGGCGTGTGCTTTACCGGCGAGGCCTTCATCAACGGGGAGCCGATGGCGCGTTGCCAACTGGAGAACGCCGCTCGGAAGGCCGGTTGCACGCTTCTCAAATCGGTTACGAAGAAGCATTGTGGATTGCTGGTCGGAGAGCCGGACAGCGGCTCCACCAAAGCGAAGGCTGCGCGGAAATTCGGCATTCCGATTCTGTCCGCCGAACATTTCCTGGACTATGTGGCCTCGTCCACGGCCTTCGACTGATGCGGAATGGGGGCGTCACCGCATCAGTCCGGTCAACCATCGGTGACCCGGTTGCCTCCGTGTCCCGCAAATGGTGACGTCACGCTGCGACGGCAAGGGGCACCGGGCAGGCTGCCGGCCAACCACTGGCCACAGGGAGGCGTTGCAGGAACGATTCCTGCCTGTACGCCGTCGCTACGACACCAGGTCCAGCGGCACCCAGTTCGGTGACTTCTTGGGGAGGGGGAGGTCCGTTCGCCGATAGTTGGGCAGAACCGGATTGGGCACCAGGTCCACCACCAGGGCGTACTCGTCGCAGCATTCGTATTTCGGGCAGTGCTGGCAGTCCACCCAGACCTTGGGGCTGATGTCCGCCACCTCCACCGGCCGGAAATCCATGCCCAGGAAGAACTCCGGGACCAGCGTCAGGGCGCACAGTTGCTGGTAGCCGCGCGCACGGGCCATTTCGACAACCCTGGCAACCAGTCGACGCCCAATCCCCTTGCCCTGCCAGTCGGGATCCACCACCAGCGAACGGACCTCGGCCAGTTCCGGTGCCAGGGTGGTTAGGCAGACGCCCCCGATTACCTCCCGGGCCGGGGTCTCGGCCGCGGCCACGACCCAGTCCGGCAAGGTTTGGACGATCGACTCGACGGTGCGCGGCAGCATCACGTCCTGTGCCGCGTGCGGTGCCACGAGGGCCTGAAGGCGCGGGGCGTCCTCAGCCCGCGCCTTCTCCAGCCGGTACATGCCGTCGCGGGCCGCGCCGCTACAGGCCTTGCAGGATGTCGCCCGTGATCTTGGCCGCCCGTTCCAGTTCCTCCTCCGTGATGATGAAGGGAGGCACATAGCGCAGGATGTTGGCGCCCGCGGACACGGTCAGCAGGCCCTGTTCATAGCCCTGGTCCACGATGGGCGAGACGTCGATGTCCATCTCCACGCCGGTGATCAGGCCGCGGCCCCGAATCTCGGTGATGTGGGGCGAATTCAGTTCCGCCAGCAGATCGCGCAGGTGATCGCCCTTGGCCTGGACCGAAGCCAGGAATTCGGGCTGGGCAATGCGATCCAGGACGGTGCAGGCCACGTTGGTGGTCAACGGGCTGCCGGCGAAGGTGGAGGCGTGATCGCCGGGGTGGATCATGTCGGCCACCTTTTGGTTCATGCAGATGGCGCCGATGGGCAGGCCGCCCGCCAGCGACTTGGCCAGGGTCATGATGTCGGGAGCAACCTCGTCGCCCACAATCGACTGGTAGCCCCACAGCGAGCCCGTGCGGCCCATGCCGCACTGCACCTCGTCGAAGATCAGCATGGCGTCGTACTCGTCGGCCAGTTCCCGCAAGCCCTTGAGGAACTCGGGCGTGGCCACGTTGACGCCGCCCTCGCCCTGGATCGGCTCCACGATGATGGCGCACACGCGCTCGTCCACCAGTTCGCGGGCGCTGTCCAGGTCGTTGTAGAGGGCGAAGCGGACGCCGGGCATCAGCGGCTTGAAGGGATCCTGGTACTTGGGCCGCGGCGTGGCCGCCAGACTGCCGAACAGGCGCCCGTGAAAGCCGTCGGAGAAGGCCAGGATGTTGTACTTCTCCTCGTAGTCCTTGTCGTAGGCGTAGCGCCGGGCGAACTTGAAGGCGCCTTCGTTGGCATCCGCACCGGTCAGGCAGTAGTGGACCTTGTCGGCAAAGCTGTGTTCGCACAGCTTCTGCGCCAGCCGGGCATGGGGCGCCGTGTGGTACAGATTGCTCACGTGGTAGACCCCGCTCTCCACCACCTCCATGATGGCGGCCTTCATGTCCGGATCGCCGTAGCCGAGGGCGTTGACGGCGATGCCGGAGACGCAGTCCAGGTAGCTCTTGCCGTCGGTGTCGGTCAGCGTGGCACCCTCGCCGGAGGCGAAGACCATGGGCGGGCGGCCATAGACGCCCAGCACGTACTGCTGTTCCAGGTCAATGATCTGCTGTGTGTTCAAGACGGTTTCCCCCTTGTGGTCGGAACGGTGTGGATCGAAAGGTTCGAAGAAGTCAGTTGTCGCGCCGCATCAGGCTGTAGCTTTGCGCGGTCGGGCCGCCGGCGGGCTGGCCGGCCATGAAGAGGGCCAGGGGCACCACGTCCTCCGGCTGCTTGAACCACTCCGTGGCCCAGTTGGCCGGCCGCTCTCCCTGGGTGGCGGACCAGCGGGTCATGTCCGTGTCCACCGGTCCCGGTATGAGTTCGTTGACGGTGATGCCCAGGTCCACCACCTCCTGGGCGAAGACCCGGGTCAGCATCCACAGGCCGGCCTTGGAGACACAGTAGGCCGAGGAGCCGGCGGCCCCCTTGTGGCCCATGCCGGAGCCGACCATGATGACGCGGCCGTCGCCGGATGCCTGCAGGAAGGGTGTTGCCGCCCGCAGGCAGTGGTAGGCACCGATCAGGTTCGTGTTCAGGACCGCGGCCCACTTGGCCGGATCGCTGTCGGCCACGGCGGCCTTCTCCAGTTCGATGCCCGCATTGACCACCAGGATGTCCAGGCCGCCGAGCCGCTCCGCCAGGGATGCCATGGCCGCGTCGACCGGTTTCGCTGCGGAGACGTCGCAGACTTGCCGGCACGCGGTGCCGCCGCCGGCTTGGATGGCGGCTTCCACCTCGGCCAGGCGCGCCTCGTTGCGGGCCAGGCAGCCCACGGCCGCCCCGGCGCCCGCGAAGCCTTCGGCAATGGCCCGTCCGATGCCCCGGCTGGCTCCGGTGACGACGGCGCGGCGGCCGGCCAGGACTTTGTTCATGGCCCAGTTACCGTTGGACGTTGTCTGCATGTAGCACTCCCGTGCCCGTGCCCGACCGGATGCCTGCCAGGTCCGTGATGACGGCCTGGAGCACCCCGCGCCCGATTGCCTCCAGGGCGCTTTGCACCTTGACGACCATGCCGTCCCGGATGTGTCCCTCCTCGATCCAGGTCCGGGCCTGTGCGGCCGTCATGGCGCGCACGGGCCGTCCGGCGATTTGCACGCCCGGCACATTCGTGAGGAAGACCAGCCGGTTGGCCGGCAGCGCGGCGGCCACCGCCATGGCGACATGATCGGCGTTCACGTTGTAGTGGAGACCGTCCTCCGGGCACACCGAGATGGGGCTGATGACCGGGATGCGGCCGTCTCCCAGCAGCAGCGAGATCAGGGACAGGTCCACGCCGGTCACGTCGCCCACGCGGCCCAGATTCCCCTTGGGGCTTTGAAGCGGAGTCACCTGGACGGTGGCGCTGTCCACGCCGCTGATGCCGACCGCCGGCAGGCCGCGGTTCCCCAGCGTTCGGACCAGCCGCTTGTTCAGGGTTCCGCTCAGGACCATCTCGGCCACGGCCAGGCTTGCCTCCGTTGTGACCCGCAACCCGTCGATGAACTCCGGCTGCAGGCCGACGGCGGTCTGCCATTCGGCGATGGTCTTGCCGCCTCCGTGCACCACCACGATCGCTTCGCCGGCTTCCTGCAGGGCGGCGACCGTGTCGGCCAGTTCGGTCATGAACTCCGGGCTGTCCAGTTCGCCCCCGCCGATTTTGAGGACGACGGGACGGATCTGGTCCTGATCCTGTGACATGGCTGTCTTGCGTTGCCGGGTTGGAAGGATCCGCGGGACCTACAGCAGGCCGGCGGTTTCGGGGAGATCCAGGGCAATGTTCATGTTCTGCACCGCCTGTCCGCTGGCCCCCTTGATTAGATTGTCGATGCTGGAGACGATGACGAGGTCGGTGCAGTCCGGATCATCGGGTTCGACGGCCGTCACGCTGATGGCACAGCGGTTGGTATGGCTGGTATGCCGCACGGAGGCGAACGCACCGGGCGGCAGCAGCTGAACAAAGGGTTCGCCGCCCCAGCAGGCTTCCATTTGCGCGCGCACCGCGGCCTCCGTGCAGCCCGGCTCCAGCGACACGTGGATCGTACTGAGAATGCCCTGGCTGAGGGGTGTCAGATGGGGCACGAACGTAATGTGGCTGGGCGGAAACCGGCCTGTGGCCTCGCCCAGCACCTGTTCCATCTCCGCCAGATGGCGGTGGCGCCGGCCCGCGTTGTAGGGGGTTAGGTTCTCGTTGGCTTCCACGTAATGGTAGGGCAGCTTGGGGGTGCGCCCGGCGCCGCTGACCCCGCTCATGCTGTCCACGATCACGCGCGGCGGCAGCCAGCCGGCGCGGGCCAGGGGCAGGAGTGCCAGGTTCACGGAGGTCGGATAGCAACCGGGATTGGCGATCAGGGTCGCGCCCCTGATTTGTTCCCGATAGGCCTCGCACAGGCCGTAGACGGCCTGGTCGACCAGATCCGGCGCGGCGTGTTCGATGCCGTACCAGCGCGCGTAGACGTCCGTATCGGTCAGGCGGTAGTCGGCGCTCAGGTCGACCACGGTCGCGCCGGCGGCGTGGAAGGCCCGCACCGGCTCCACGGACTGGGCGTGGGGCAGGGCCAGGAACACGACATCCACCTCGTCCGTCCGCCCGAGGGCGTCGGCCAGTGGAATCAGTTCAATGGGCCACGGACCGTGCACGACATCGCTGTAGAGGCGTCCGGCGCTGTTCTCGCTGGTCAGCCAGGCGACTTCGGTGTTTGGGTGCCGGTCCAGCAGCCGGACCAGTTCCAGGCCCGTGTAGCCGGTGGCGCCGGCAATTCCCGCTCTGATCATTGGTTTACTTCCATTGGGCACAAAAAAAGCTCTCCGCCCGGAGAGCTTGACTGCCATTGGAGCAATGCGCGTCAGGTCCGTCCAGACAGAGTCCGGGTACTAGAAGCCTGACCTCCTCCTCGATTTCGGCAAGGGTGCGCGACGGGTGTTCATGGTGTCAGGATAGCACAGCAGATCCGTCGCGATCAACGGCCTTTGCCCTCCTCGTAGCGGCGGATGCCGTTGGCGACGGTTTCGGGCACGTCGTTGGTCATGGCCCTGAGGGCCTCCACGATCTGCGTTGCGGTCAGGCCGGCACCAAAGGCGCGGTCCAGGCTGCGCTGGTTGATTTGGTACCGATAGACCTGGTCCGTACGCACCCAGTTGGCGAAGCGCTCAACCCGGAACCGGGCGTGCAGGTCCAGGGCCACCGGCACCTCCAGGCTGAAGTCCGGATGGATGGTTACCCGGGGACGGGCCGACACCGGCAGCAGTTCCAGGTCCCGGCCGAGCCAGACGGCGCCCTCGCGCGTCAGCGTCAGGATGGGCGGTCCGCCGCGATTGTCCGCCAGGCGGACGGCATCCAGCCACAACAGGGGGCCTTCCAACAGGAACCGGGCCAGTTCGCCCTCCACCTGATGCCAATTGTCGAAGCCGCCCACGAAGGCCTCTTTCCCTCTGTGCCAGACATACCAGCTGTCGTAGTCGCCGGTGGTGCGCTGAAAGTCCGGGTTGAACCGGTGGACGGCTTCCACCACATCCGGCTGCCGGAACCACCGGGTCAGGGGCAGGGCGGCCAGGGCCTGTCCGAAGTTGCCGCGCGTGTCGGCGGCATGGGCGGGGGCACCCCACCGTTCCAGGTTGCGGCAGTCGAGGATTGGCACGTGCCTGAGGTCGCTCCAGGTGTCGGATCGGAACCAGGTGTTCCATAGGGCCCGGCGCTGGGCGGCCCGATCGAGCATCAGGAACCGATGGACGTTGTTGCCGTGCAGGGTGCGGATGGCCTGGCCGGCTTCGGTGCGGCCATCCTCGACCAGTCCCATCTCGGTGGCCAGGTGGCAGAGTAATTCCAGGCGCACGGCCAGGAGATCCGTGTCCGGCATGACCAACAGGCGCTCCTTGAGCCGTTCGATGTCCTCGGGCCGCGGCACGCCGTCCCGCAGGCGCCAGGCGTTCTGGAAGAGGGCGGCCAGGTAGGAGAGGAGGTCCGACAGCAGGTAGTCCGTGGTGTCGAGGATCTGTTCGGTGGCCGGGGGCCGGGCCGGCTCAATGTCCAGGCCCTGCTCGTCGTCGCCGCCTTCCGGTTCGGGGATTAGCGGCAGGATGTCCGTCGGGATGTAGATCTTGGAGGCGGCCTCGCGGCCGGAGCCGCTGAAGTAGCGGCCGATCAGGGCGTGGAAGTAGAGCACCTCGCTGACCGAGGACGGGTGCAGCCAGGCCTCGCTTTCCGCCAGGTTGGCATCCCCCGGAATCTGGAGGGGGCCGTGGCTGCGCACGAACTGGTATTCCAGGATTTCACCGTTGGCTCCCTTCAGCTGTTGCAGGGCCGCGATGGTGCCGGGGTACTCCTCCGCCAGATCGTCCAGCACGCTGGCGACCGATGCCGGGCTGGTGATGGAATCGGCGAGAATGGTTGCGGCCTGGCCGACCGGGATGCCGGGGTCCAGATCGGTACTTCGCAGTTCTGCGATAATCTCGATCAGTTTCGGTGTATGCTCCCGGAGCATCTGTGCCGTGGTGGGCATGTGCGTGCGGTCTTGGTTGGAGAAAGGAGTTCAGCCGGTTTCAGTTATTGGGTACACAGTCATGTCACGCATTCCCCTGAACTTCCTGCCTGGAATCTTACGCAATATCGGCATCGCTTGGAGACTCATGCAGAATCCGGCGGTGTCGCCCTGGGTCAAGCTGCTTCTGCCCCTGCTGGCGGTCGTATATTACTTCTCCCCGATCGATTTGCTGCCCGGCCTGCCCTTCGACGATTTGTTCGTGGTCCTGTTCGTGTTTCCGAAGCTGATGATCCACTTCGCCCCGTCCGACGCGGTGGAGGCGGCGGCCTACGGATACACCCAGTCGCCGCCGCCCAAGGAAGAAGAGGACGACCAGACCATCGACGTGCCCTGGCGTTCGGTTTCGTGACGGGGCCTCGTCCCCGCCGGTTCTTGCGCCGTCCCCCGGAAGGGGCTTCCTCTCGTCCCGGCATGCGGAACCGGATAATGGCTGTTTCCCGTTTACCCGGATGCCGCCCCGGCGGCCAAGGCCCTGCGTCTGCCAAGTGGCCATGACCGGCCGGCCGGGTCCCGACGGCGCGTTTCCGGTCCTGGTGTTGGGTGTCGGCACCATCGGCTCGGGCTGGGGAGCCTGGTTCAGCCACCGGGGATTGCCCGTGTGCCTGGTCGACCCCGGCCGGGAACCGGCAGCCATGCAGGATGCGGTGGCGGCCAAGCTGGGACAACTGCGGCAAAGCGATATTCCCGGTGCGGAGGCGGCCGGGGACGTGACGGTTGCGAAGTCGCTCCGCGCGTTGCCGGAGGGTGTCGGGTTTGTTCAGGAGAACGCAACCGAGTCGCTGGATGCCAAACAGGCGCTTCTGCGGGAGTTGGAGGCGTCCCTCCCGCCAGGGACGGTGATTGCCTCCAGCACGACGTCGCTCAAGGCCACGGACATTCAGGCCGGATGCCGGCATCCGGAACGCGTGCTGGTCGGACATCCGTTCAACCCTCCCCACCTGCTGCCGCTGGTGGAGGTGGTGGCCGGACACCAAACCGACGATGCGGCGGTCGACTGGGCCATGGACTTCTATCGCGCGGTAGGCAAGTTCCCGGTGCGCGTCCGCAAGGAGGTGACCGGGCATGTGGCCAACCGCCTGACATCGGCCCTGTTTCGGGAAGCCGTGCATCTGTTGACGGAAGGCGTTGCCACGGCTGCCGAGTTGGATGATGTGCTGACCCACGGCCCCGGCCTGCGCTGGGCCTTGCAGGGTCCGTGGCTGACGTACCACCTGGGGGGAGGTTCAGGCGGCATCGCAGCCTATCTTGAACACCTGGGCGATACGCATCCGGCGCGCTGGGCAGATCTGGGTGAGCCGGAACTGAACGACAACGTGCGCCGGATGATTGTGGACCAGGTGCTGGCGGCCTACGGGGACCGTCCGGTACAGGTGTGGGCAGGTGAACGGGATCGGCAGCTGGAGGTGTTGCTGACCTTGATGCGGCATGGGGAAGGGGATGCGTGATGGTGATGCACCGGAGCCTGGTTGCGAGGTCGGCTGGTTGAGTGTTCTCGGACCAAATCCCGTGGCTGCTCAACGAGCGTGCCTTTGCCCGCGGTATGCCTTGATCGGGTGTCCGGCAGCCCGTTGCGGATGACAACCGGAGTACTCTTGCTCCGGGAGATGTACAACCTGGCCGCAAACGCGGTGTTGGGAGCTTGGAGTCTCGTTGCTATGGTTTGGACACATTTTGAGGCCTGAAACGTATTGTCGGGCCGGTTGGGGAATGGTGTTCAGGGGTCGGACAGCCCCAATTCGAGAGGAGGTGCGCGCAGCCACGGCGATGTCGGCAGGATGGG
>MPMO01000070.1 GCA_002238555.1 Caldilineaceae bacterium bin34 | reverse complement strand
CAGACCCGGGCCCGGAGGCGCTGGCGGACCAGCAGGCGGCGACCGCCAGCAGGCTGGCCACGGCCTGGTGCCGGCCGTGCGACACCGTCTGTGGCCGATGCGTAGCCGCGTCGGCCCCCGCACCCGCCGCTGCCACTACCGTCGGCGTGCGCAACCCGCGACTGTACCGCTATAGCATTAGATGCAATCGCCCCTTGGATTTCGCGGCTTGCTTATTATTTCAGGATGTGGTATGACCTCTCTGCCACATTGCAGGGGCAATCACCAAATCCGCGAGGGCTTCCAGCATGCGTGAACAACTACACAAGGCCCTACTGCGACCTGGACTGCTGGGGCTCGTCATGCTGGCCGTCGTCTTCATCGGCGGCTAGTCCGTGGCTACCGGATGCGGCGGCAGCCACCACTTCCATGCGCCCGACACGTGCCACGCCCACTGTCGGAATGCACAGAACATGCACAACCTGGACCACGGGTCGAACTGCGGCGCCCGTCCGCCGACCACCCAGCAGTCGCCCATCCCCAGACCGCAAAGTCCGCGGGGGGCCACGCCCACGCCCACCGCCACGCCGGTGACGGGGCCGGTGCCTGACAGGGGGCCGGTGCGGGGTGCGGCGGCGGTGCAGCCCACGGCCACGCAGTCCAACGAGGCCCCACCGCCCAACGGGGGCAGAAGTCGCCGGTCTTCGCCACCAGATCCCCCTCCCACAGCCATAGCCACACGAGATCCACGCGAAGGCTGTGACATCTGGAACACCAAGGAGAACGCGTGCGCAGTCTACTACTCGCCGAAGCGCGTACCGACGCCCTCAGAAGATCGTGTGCCCCGTCCGGATGACACGGATAACTCAACCCACATCTGCGTACAGGCGGACCACAACGGATGCCTGAAATGGCGCCAGATACAAATACCGCCGACGCCCACGGGGTAACCATGAACACGCTGGGCGAAGCCCCCTGCCGGCAGGGGGTTGCACGGCCCTGTTGCACTGGCGTTGAGCTTGGTGCCGGCGCGCAGACAACGAGGGGGTCCTACCAACAACGCGCAGCCCTCTCGCCCCTTTCGGATGGCCCCGTCAGGGTGCCAGACAGCCGCACCGCGTGCCACGGCTGGCGAGGCCTGACTTGCCACACCGGTGCGGGCGAGCGCCTGGGCCCAAGCGCTGCCTGACGGGCTGCACGTGACCCTCGGCGGGTCACCACTCACGCCACGGCCACATGTCGCTTCGGCCGGAATTCCAACCGGCCGTCATGGCTGCATTGCAAACGGTGAATTGGCCGCCACAAGAGGCGGTGCGGCAACCCTGTGGCATCACACCATGCCGATGTGGAACCTCGCATTCGGGACAGGACAGCGGGCTGGCTACTTGGGGTCGTACCGCGTTGCCTTCTCCAGGGTCGGGATGAAGCTGGCCAGATTCGTGAACTGAAAGGGACTCGTCTTGGCGATGTTCCGGACCTGACTGTCCGAGGCCGACGAGGCCACCAGGATCGTCCGTTCGGGAACCACGTTCAACCTGCGCCGGATCTGGTGCATCTTCTTGCGCCGGGCCAAGGTGTCCTTGGCGGTTGTGCATTCGATCCACAGCGGCTCGTCCTCCTCCAGTACAAACAGGTCCAGCTCGTGCTTGTTGCCCTCGTTCGCGATCTTGGCGTTCATCAGAATCGAGTAACGGGCATTGCTGTCGTGCAGGAACTCGTCCAGCCGGCTGCCGACGAATTGTTCGAGCCAGTAGCCTTTCAGGAACCGGACCCCATCCTTGGTGAGCGTGACCCGCAGTTGCTGCGGCTCATCGCGTTGTTCGAACTTGTCCAAATACTTGGTGCGTTTCAGCATCTGGCAGAGATTGACGGAGTGGCTGTACTCCTTGGCGGTCCTGTTGCCGAGGTCCACCACCAGCGGCTCCTCCGCCTTGCTCCGGCTCAACTGATAGAACAGGGGGGCCAGCGACGTCGAGTGCCGCCGTCCCAGGAAGCGGCAGGTTTCGGTGACCTGCTCGTCGATGGTGTCCTGGTAGGCCTCGATGACATAACCACGGTCAATTAGATAGTCGGCAGCAGGTTTGGACACACCGGTGACGGTAACGGGCACCGGCGCCTTGCGCGAACGCCGTTGGCCGGTTCGGGCGCGTGTTCGTGTGGCGCCGGTTTGGGGCTTGGACGCGCCCCTGGCCGGTCTCTGCGCTGCCTGTCCGGCCTGGGTTCTTGGACGTGCCTTGCTGGCCCGCGGCTGCTCGGTTCGAGCCTGAGCCGGTTGCGGCGCGGCGGTCGTATGCTCTTGCTGCAGTTTGCGGATGTCACCGCGCAGACTGCGCACCTCCGCCGTGAGCGCCTCCAGGGCCAGGGTCAGATTCTGCAGAATTTCATGTGTCTCCTTTCCGGAGCGGAACAGGTTCACTTCGACACCTTGTTGCTGATTGTTGCTTTGGATGAAAGGCTATGGCCCCGCCGAACGGGTAAATTCGGTGCTTTTCCGGGGCCGTGTTGTTGACAGGGAATTGAATTTCCGGGGTTGCTCGGAGTCTACGGTGCAGCTTGGGCCAGAACTTCCGGATTGAGCGGATTGTGGGGCTCCTGGCCGGCAAAGAACCGCAGGATTTCCTCCACGGCCATGGCTTCGATGCGTTCGCGCGCCTCCACCGTGGTGGTGGCGGAATGGGGCGTGGCCACCAGCTTCGGATGGTTCCTGAGGCGCGAGGCCACAGGAAGCGGTTCGGGGTCGAACACATCGAGGCCCGCTCCCGCCAGCTTGCCGGAGTCCAGGGCGTCCAACAGGGCATCGCCGTCGACCAGGGGACCGCGGGCCAGGTTGAACAGGAAGGCGCCGTCCTTCATCTGCGCGATGGTCTCCCGGTTGATCATGTGGCGCGTGGATGGAATGGACGGCGCATGCAGGGACAGGAAGTCGGCTTGGGCCAGGACCTCCGAAACGGAGGCCAGTGCCACTTCCAGGCCGGTCGCGGCCACGGATTCCTCGGTCATGACGGGATCGTGGGCCACGACCCGCATGCCGAAACCCCGTTGGCAGATGTGGGCCACGCGCTGGCCGATGCGTCCAAAGCCCATCAATCCCAGGGTCTTGCCCATCAGTTCGCGTCCCATCGGCACGGCCCTGGGCGCGAACCGGCCCTCGGCCAGCTGGGCGGCGCCTTCCGGAACCCGTTTGGCGCAGGCCAGCATCAGGGCAACGGTGTGTTCCGCGGTCGATTCGGTTGGACCGGCCGGAGTATTGCAGAACAGGACTCCGGCCGCGGTGGCATCCTCGGTCACCACGTTGTCCGTGCCAATGCCGGTGCGGACAAGAATCTCGAGGTTGGGGAGGCGTCGGAACACTTCCGTGTCGTAGCGGAGGCCCGAACTGGCCAGGATGGCCTGGGCTGCGACAGCCGTGGCCACGGGGTCCGGGTGATCCTTGTCGGGAACCAGAATCTCCACGTCCGGGCCAAACGCCTGCAGCGCGTCGGACAACTGCTGGATTTCGCACCAGACGGCGGTCAACCGGGATTTGGGCATTGGGGCTGGTGTCCTCCTTCGGGGTGGTTTGGCTGATGGTGGAACAGAGTGGTGGCACCTACGTTTCCAATCCGGAGCGGATGGGGCGTCCGCCGTATTGGGCGAGATTGTCGGCATGGCCCTCCCGCCCGGTGGCGCGCAGGCGCTCCAGGTACTCGGGCCAGTAGGGATGATTGGTGTTGGCGTGATGGGGCCCGCCTTCGGCCATCACCCCCCAGAAGGGATCGCCGCGCTCGGAGGTTCCCATCTGGTCTCCCATCCACTGGTCCAGGCGCAGGAGCCCGGCACCCAGAAGGTCGGGGCGGGACGCGGCCAGATTGTGCTGTTCATGGGGGTCCTCGGCCAGGTTGAACAGCATGTAGGCCGGCAGCTCCTTGAGGCCGGTGTGATAGGTCCGGAGCAGGAGCCAGTCGTCCCAGCGCACGCCGCGCTGGCAGCTCCAGGCCCCGTTGCTGAGCACGAGATAGGGGCGTTCCCCGCCACCGTCCGAACTCAGGGCCCCGGCGAAGCTTTGGCCCTGCCAGAAGTCGGGACACTCGCCGTCCACCAGGTCCATGAGCGTGGCCGGCAGATCCACGTTGTAGTTGAACTGGCCGCGGACCGTTCCCTCCTGCCCGTCGGTAACCCCGGGCCAGCGGACGATCAGCGGTACCCGGTTGGTGATGTGGTCGGCGAGATGGTGGTCGCCCCACACGTTGAGTTCGCCGTGGTTCTCCCCGTGGTCGGCCGAAATGACGATGGCCGTCTCCTCGTAGATGCCGAGGTCCTTCAGATCCTGGATTAGCTTGCCGACGTAGTGGTCCGCGTACCGGATGCCCGTGTCGTAGCCGTCCATGTGGGCCTTGGCATCCGCCAGCGTTCCGATGCTGCCCGCGCCCATGGTTGAAACCGGGGACAGGCGGTCGTTCAGCCCGGGCACCTCGGTGGCGCTGTGCGGCCCGTAGGAGGCGTTCTGGCGGTCGATCAGATCCTGGGTAATCCAGGGATCCATCGGGTCGTCGGCGAACGGGTTGCCGAAGTCTTCGGGGTGGTCGTAGGGGGTGTGGGGATCCCAGAAGTTGACGTGGAGGAACCAGTTGTCGTTGCGGCCGTTGGCTTCCAGCCAGCGCTTGGCCGGGGGATACATCTCGTCCGCGTTCTCCAGGCCGTTGCCGCCCGTGTCGTAGGTTTCGCTGAACCCGTACCAGACCTGGTACGCCGTGTGCCGATTCGGGAACGGGCTGATGCTGGCGGTGTGATAGCCGGCCTGCCGCAGGGCGCTGGCAAGAGTCCCTTGTGCCAGCCGGGACCGAAACGCGCGTCCCGCTCCCTGGGGTGCCATGTCGGCGTACAGGCCCCCGTGGTTGACCACGCCGGTGCGGATGCCGAACTGGCCCGTGAACAGGGCGGTGCGACTGGGCAGGCAGGGCGTGTCGGAGGCGTAGTAGTTGGTGAAGCGAATGCCCTGGGACGCCACCTCGTCAATGTTGGGCGAGGTATCGCGGTGGTAGCCGTAGCAGGACAGGTGGTCCGGACGAAGCGAATCAATGTCGATGTAGAGGATGCGCATATGAATCTCCGCGCGCGGCAGGTGGACGGAAGGTCAAGAAGGCAAGCGCCCGAGGCGGCGGGAGCAGCCCGAGGCCGGCCGGATTGATTGGGGGCCGGGGAAGTCCGGCGGGTTGGGTGCGGACCCTGCCGAAGTCGTTGAACGGGTGGAGTATGCCTATCGTCGGGCGGGATTGATGAATCGGCAGATTGGTCGAGAGCGGGACAGCACAGTGCGACAACACGGCGGACTCAAGCTGACCGACGGGCATCAGGCGGCAAAGTCCGCTTCTGAAGCAAGGATCGTGGCCCGCCCGGCAACGGGATAATATCACGCTGGAAGGGCTCCCACTCCAAAAGGGTACTGTTTCGATTGGGGACCATATATCACGCCTGGACAGGCGGTGGCCTGCCCAGCCGTGCATCCGGTTCACGGGTTGTTGGGGTCCCTGACGGGAGCGCCCTCGCCGTGCAGAAGTCCCTGTCCCGCGGGCCGAGCGGGCACGGGGCGGAAGGCCCGCCCACACCGGAATGTTGATCGCCGCGTTGTGGGCCGCATGGGCGTGGAACCCGCAGACTCCGCACGCGAACACCGCCTGCGATGGTCGGTTTGCCTTGTCGATGTACCCGCAGGCGCTGCAGGTCTGCGAGGTGTAGGCCGGCTTCCGTTCCAACGGCCCCCCAGCCGCTGGCCAGGATGGAAGGTAATGAGGGCGGACTTGGTCTTGACGTGGATGCCGGGTTCTTCGACTGTGCCCTGGGCGGAAGCCGTCATGGCTCGGGTCACAAGCCTGTTGCACACACGTCTCCGTTGCGACAACAGCGCATCAGGCATGCCGCGGAAGCCGGTCGGTCCGCGTGTCTGCTTCGACAGACGCCACCTGTTCCGGGCACACGGCTTGATGCCCTGGGACCGTTGCGGGCAGGGCCAATCCACATACCGCCCCAAGCGATGCAAGGCATCGTTGAACCGTCCCCTGAAGTCGATGCCGGGCCATAACGGACCACTCAGGGAAGATCGTCTGGCGGACGGTTCCTTTCAGGTGGTGGTTCGCTGTTGTCATCCTCGTCCTCTTTCCATGAAGGCGGAAGGAGGATCGCCCACTCTGCCAGTCCCTGCTGCACTTGAACGATTTGCTCCAAGGCATCCAGCGGGCTGCCGTGTTCACTCCACCAGGCAGCCACGCGGTCTCGGTCGGCTTGAGGCACGGAGGGCGAAAGCAGGAGGTGCATCGTCTTGATGTCGGCTTCGGTCCGCCCAATCTCTCTGCCTTCGCGCCGGCCTGCATCCACACCGCGTTCCACCTCGGCTCGATTGGAGAAGCAGGCCCAATCCACTTCCTCCCAGCCGAACAGCGGAAGCTCCTCCCAACCTTCGGGGGGAGACACGCTTCCGTCCCAGGCTGGATAGCCCACGTCCTGCGGGGTCTTGCCCAAGGCCAGCAGAATGTTCTCCGCCAACTTGCCACAGATCGCCTGTATTTCACCCACCAGGAATTCGGGCGGATCTTTCGGCCATGGCAGGTCTTCGCCCAAATAGGGGGCCTGGGTGCGGAATTTCCCCAGGGCCTTCAAGGTTTCATCGGTCAAATTGGTCTGCCGCCACTCCGGTCGCTCCAGGGCCAAGGCGGCTCCGAAGCGGTCCACGAAAGGCTTCCTTTCCCAGTCCCGGCCGACCGTGCTGAGGGCCGCCTTGAGTGCGGTTTCCAGCGCGGCCTGGGCGTATTGGACGGCCACCTTGTGGTCTCTTCCGTCGGCAATGGCCTTCAGGCTGGTTTCGAGGCTCGCACGCGTGGATTGCAACAGGACTTGGATGCCCGGCCAATCATTGTCCTGGATCACGGGGGGCAATCTCTCCCCAAGGGCTGTAATGCCCTTGTATTGGATTTGGCCGGCCATGTGCGGACGCGAGGTGCGCAGGCGCAGAAAGTCGGACCACGAAAACGGTTCCACCTGAATGTCAGGCAGAAGATGGGGCGCGCGATGGTATTGCTGCTGCGCCAGTTTGTCTGCCAGGGCCGTCAGGTCCAGGAGCATGTCCCGGGAGGTCGGCTCCGGTACACCGATCACTGCCAGGTCGATGTCGGAACCCGGACGCCAGTCGCCAGTGGCGCGGCTGCCAAACAGCACCACTTGGGTGTTGGGGAGTTGCTGTTGCAGTTCCCTGATCAGGGCCAGCGCGCGGGGATCGGGTTGGCCGTTCCCTCGGTCAAACTTGGCAACGGGGGTCTCAAGCACAGGGACTTCTGCGTGTGCCATGCCGGCCTCGCTCAAGGTGCGTTCCACCTCGCGGAGTATAGGCCATGTTGCGGGGATGGTGGAGGGCTCGGATCCGGAACGCCATGTCGGTCGGTGCGGGTCCACGGGCCGTGGGCCCGCGGGTTCTTGCGCTCCCCGCGCCCTGCCCGCGGCCGACAACAGTCCGTGCATCGTGATCGCCGGTCCCGCGCCGGTCTCGTGGCAGGCGTACCGCGTGCCGCAACGGGCACCGGTGCAGGCTGGGGGCGCGAGGGGGCGGCAGGGCCCCCGGGGCCGCGGGGGGGGCTCGGGACCCCCCCCGGCCGTCCTTGGGCACCCGCGAGGGGTCGGCAGGACCCCAGGTGCCGCGGGGCGACCTCGGAACCCCTACAGTCGTTCCTGGGTCACCGTGAGGCGCCCGGGCCATTGCGGATGCAGGCATGGTTCGGGTTGTTGCACAGATCGGTGAACCGCTGGCACAGGGTGACGAAGCACACCGAAGGCGCGGGCCCAATCCGGTACGCACGCCACAGCTCGTACCGGCACTCGCAGTCGGCCAACATCCAATTCCAGACATGGCGGCAGACTCCGGCAATGCCAGCCGGCGTGTTCCCGTTCGCCACCGTGCCGGGAAACAGGCGATACCAGAGCGTCCGATGGACGGTCTCGGGACTCGGTCTGGCAGGATTGCGGGTGTCGGCCGTGTCGCAGTTCCGAGGTGCCTGGCAGGCGGCAGCCCCGGTGTCCGCCGGGGTTTCATTCATAGTGGCAATGGGTTGTGCTGTCCAGCCATGTATAGGGTGCCCTATCATTTGCCGTTACATTCACAAAGCAGGGCACTGCCACAACCATGCGCGATCTCCTCGACCAAGTCACCCAGGCCGTTCATTCGCCGGATGGCGGGACCGGCGCGCCTGCCATGAAGATCATGCGCCTTGAGACCTTCCTGGTCCGGCCGCGCTGGCTGTTTCTGAAAATACATACGGATTCCGGTCTGGTGGGGCTGGGCGAGCCCATTCTGGAGGGTCGGGCACTGACCGTGGCCCAGGCGGTGGCGGAGCTGGAGCCCTATCTGATTGGACAGGATCCCACGCGCGTAGTCCACCACTGGCAGGCCATGTACAAGCACGCGTTCTACCGCGGCGGTCCCATCCTGACCAGTGCGCTGTCGGGCGTGGAACACGCCTTGTGGGACCTGGCCGGCAAGGCGGTCGGCCTGCCCGTGTACCGCCTGTTGGGCGGACCGTTGCGCGACCGCATCCGGGTTTACCGGGGTGTGGGCAGTTCCGGGGATCTGGACGAAGTGGCGGCCAATGCCAAGACCCTGGTTGCCCAGGGCTTCACGGCCATGAAGACCGGTCCCGTCGGAGGGCGTCCGGCACGGATCGTGGAGACGCCGGCGTTTGTGGAGGAGGTGGTCCGCCGCTTCGGCATCCTGCGCGACGCGGTCGGTCCGTACGTGGACGTGGCGATCGACTTCCACGGCGCGGTGAGTCCGCAGACGGCCGCACTGTTGATTCGCGAACTCGAACCCATGCAACCGTTCTTTGTCGAGGAGCCAGTGCAATGCCAGAACGTGCCGGTCCTGGCCGACTTGGCGCGCGGTACCCATTTGCCCATCGCCACGGGCGAACGCATCTTCACCAAATGGGGCTTCCGCGAAATCCTGGAACAGCGCGCCGCTTCCATTCTGCAGCCGGACATCAGCCATGCCGGAGGCATCTTCGAGGTGCGCCTGATTGCCGGCATGGCCGAGGCGAACTACGCGGCGATTGCACCGCATTGCCCCTTGGGACCGATTGCCTTCGCGGCCTCCGTCCAGTTGGACGCGTGCATCCCCAACTTCCTGATCCAGGAACACGTGTCCCTGGGCGAAGGCTATCTCAAGACCCCCTTCGAACTGGATGGGGATGGCTTCGTGGCTCTGCCCGAAGGGCCGGGCCTGGGCATTGAACTGGACGAGGATGCCCTGGCCGACAAGATTGGCCACGACTGGACCAATCCGCAGTCCTTCCACCCCGACGACGGCGCCGCCATCGACTGGTAGCCGAATTGTCGCGTCGGCCCCCGGTGCGCAGGTCAGCCTTGGGACAGGGGCTGCACGGCCTTGACCGCGCGCTCCGGGGCTTCCAGGTCGGCCAGGTATTGGTTCAGCAGGTCTTGCATGGCGCCGGCTGCGCCGGGATGATCCGCCGCGACATTGGTCTCCGCCATGGGATCGGCCCGACGGTCGAAGAGTGCCGTTCCCCCTTCCATGCCGATGGGGGCATACACCCACTCGTCGCTGTACACCACCGGTGTGGTGGATCTGTCTGCGACCGAGCCGTCGGCCGGCACTGAAAAGCTGGAGGTCACGGCAAAGGTGCGGGCGTTCGGATCCGGCTCGCCCCGCAGCGGGCCGGCGAACGACCGTCCATGGATCGGGTCTTCGTAGTTCAGGTTCAGATTGGCCAGTTCCGCCAAGGTCGGCAGAATGTCGCAGGGCTGGATGTAGGAGGACACCGCGGTGTCCTGCGGCAGCTGCGGCGCACGGATCATGAATGGGCAGTGGGCCACTTCCGGGAAGATCGGCCAGTACCGGCTGTCCCCGGTCCCGATGTTGCTCTTGCCCGTACGGTTGTGCTCACCGGTGCTCATGCCGTGGTCCGACATGAAGATCACGATGGACTTGTCGAAGAGGTCGAGGTCCTCGATTTTCTGTAAAATGCGGCCCACACTGCGGTCGACCAGGAAGGCCTCGGCCAGGTAGTGGGCGCGCAGGTTGGACAGTTCCGCGTTCGTGTAGACGTCCGCCCGGCCGTAGTTCGGATGGATTAACGGCGGGCCGTCGTAGCCGCTGTCGTCGTACTTGCGGACAAGATACTCCGGCGGGTCCCAAGGTTCGTGCGGGTCGAAGAAGTCCACCCACAGGAAGAAGGGATCCTGGAGGTAGTTCTCCTCCAGCCATTCCTCGGCCAGACTTGCGGTCCGGTAGGCGAACGTCTGTGATTCGCGCTGGTAGTACTGGTTGACCCAGCGGTGCAGGTCGGCCAGGTTGTGGTCCCGGAAGTGGGATCCGGGCCGGGTCTTGTCCGGCGGGATGACTTCCCGGATTTCGTGGTTGAGACGCAGGAAGTGCGTGTCCCCTTCCTGCCCGCGCACCTGGTGGAACCCGGTGAAGCCGAGGTCGAACTGCGCCTTGATCAGGTGCGGACAGTCGCCAATTAGCTGGGAGGCATAGCCGTGCGGTGCCAACAGCCGCGGCAGGTGGTTGCGTCCACTGCGCAGCAGGCTCTGCCACGGATACCAGGGCCAACCCACGCGCCCGGTCGTGAAGTCCGTGCGCTGGGGAATGGTGGGAAAGCTGCCGGTGTAGAAGTTGCCCAGGCTGACGCTCTGCCGGGCAAAGGCTTCCAGATGCGGTCCGCCCACAGCTCCCCGTCCGAGGGGATAGATGTTGTCGTAACGAAAGGTGTCGGCGATGACGACGATGATGTTCATCGAATGGTTCCTGCAGGCGGTTGGGCTGAAAACACGAGCGGCACGCCGTCAGGCGTGCCGCTGTTCTTCGAATTGGGTGCGGAACTGCACGCCCGCCGGGCTTTCGGCCCGGTCCGGGCGTCCCGATCAGGCGCAGACCGCAGCTTCGCCGTCCCACCGATACGTGGTGGTAGCGTCGGTCGGCAGGGAGGCCAGATGCGCGCGGGTTTCGTGCCAGAGCCGATCCCACTCGGCCGGATCCCTCAATTCGGTCTCGGGAGCCTGGCGGCTGCGGACCACAAACCCAGGCAGGAAACCCCTACCCGTGGGCTGGTCGGTCGGGTTGTAGCGCACGTCGAAGCTCCAGCGGATGCGGTCCGAGACGTTGGACAGGGAGCCGTGGCAGGTATGCCGGTGCATGAACAGGACATCGCCGGCTTCCATCGGCACCGGGATGGCGCTGTTCAGCTCAAGGGACTGGTCCGGAACATGGATGCCCATATTGCCCATGCAGTGTGTCAGCAGCTCGCGCCGGTGACTCTTGGGGATAAGTTGCAGGCATCCGCTCTCCACGGGCGCATCCAGCAGCGGAAACCAGACGGTCAGCATGTTGGTTTCGTCCGCTTCCGGCATGACCACGCCATGGTCCTGGTGCCAAGGTGTGGCCTTGATGATCGGGTTGTAGTCTCCGTCGATCGGGATTTGGTCCTCGGGCGGCTTGATGCGTACGTGCTGCACCGGATTGGAGTACACCTCGGGACCGATCAGGTTCTCCACGACGTCAATCAGCCTGGGTTCGGTCAGGGCCCGGAACACCGCCGGCCCGGTCCAGAACGGCGTGTCCTCCTCGGTGGCCGAACCCGGCAGATGGAAGTCGAAGTACTGGGCAAACCCCTTGCCGGTGTCCATGTAGATCCGGGTCAGGCGTTCCCCGAAGGGCAACTCATCGTAGGTGGACTCGAGCTCGCCCTCGGCATGGAGGTCTTCCGCCAAGGTGTCCAGAACCGTTCCGTACTCCGCAATCAGGTCGTCCAATACCCGTTGGGGCATCAGTTTTTCAACCTTTACATAACCGAACTCGTCAAAGTGCCTTAACTGTTCGGCGGTCAGACCGGCCATGTCCGTAAACCCCTCGAGTGTGCTCGGTGTCCGACACGCGCTTGGGCCTGCCGGATGCAATGTGAATGAAGGAAATTATGGCACAGGGGACCACGGACGAAAAAGGAGGGTTTCGGTTGGGCACTGTTCCAATCTCGTTGCTGCTGGTGCGAGGCCGTCATCGGCAGGTTCCGTGCGTGAGCAGGTTCCGTTCGCTGGCCCCAGGCCGCTGTCGGGAAACCCCGCGTCCAGCACGCCTTGGGCCTGCACCGCGTTCGGAGGGTGCCCCAGTGCTCCAGGCGGTTGTGCTGGCGGGGTTACAGGAAGCTGAATCAGTGCCGGTCGGGTTTAGCCAAGAGAGGCGGGTATGGAGGGAGAGTGAAACCCGAACCTCCAGCCAGACCTGCACGGGATGGAAAACCTACGTTCCACTTAAGGTTGCTGGCGGTAGTCCCGGGGATCAAGGCATCGGGTATAGAGCTCTTGGTCGATCCTGATCCAGTTGGTCCTTTCGATTCCCCTGCGGTTCTGGCTGGCGGAACTCTACGGAAAGGCGCAGGCGATTTTGATCCACCGTTGCTGCTCCTGAGCGATCGTTCTAATCTCGTCGGCGACTTCGGAGAGATCCTGATCTTGGCTCATGACGAGCGCTACGTCGTATGCGCGACGATGAGCGAGTGAAATCACGTCAAGCGCAATCCGCACGTCGATTCCCTTCTCCTCTTCTGTCGGAAACGAATGCTGTGTGCCGTCGGGTAGAGATACCGTGCGGTTCCGATACCGAAGTGGCCTGCTATATACGACAACTCCCTGTCGTCCCATCACCGCGAGTTTCCGAGTCCAGAAGCCATTCCACCTTCGGTTATTGCGGGCATCGGGAACCCCGGTGTAAAAGCGCGTCTGGGCCAGCGACCAACCCTGTCACACACAAATTTGCTTGGCAAGGGCTGAAACGTCGTAGTTGGGGTACGTGTAGCCGAATGCTTCGCGAGCAGCGTGGAACAGGTTCTGGCCGTCCACGAAGACGACTGCACGCTTGACCGGAAGCTCGCCGTTCATTGGCCAATAAAAAAATAACCCCGCCTGAGGCCTTTCGGCGTGTCGGACGGGGAGCAAGTAGCACGAATTATATACCATCGTGGGGGCGGCTGTTGATTCCGACAGTTGGGAGGGGCACTGTTTCAATCTCGTTGATATTGGTTCAAGGCCTGGCAAGGGACGAGGGGTCCTTGAGCACGGGTTTGCTTCAAACGACCCAAAGGGATCCCTCGTCGTGGACTTCATCCTCGCCTCTGCCCATCCCGAACGCCAACGGGCCCTGTCCACGGCCCCGGCCGCTTGGCGCCGCCACGGCAGCTACCCTCGTCATCTGGTCGTCCTTGGCTCCAGCGCGGGCCGTGCCAGGCCTGCCTCTTCAGTGTCTCGCTCCTGCCACTCGGCGTGACCGTCTGTCAGCGCCCTCAGACCTTCCGGCAGTTGGCGATTCGGCCGTATGTGCGGTGTGTCCGCGACCGCCGACGGGTGGCAGTGGTCCTGAACCCGGACGGTGCCCGGCTGGAACGCGGGCCCGACCGGCTGCGCAGCCGGTCGGGCTCCGGACATCCCCGTCAGCACAACCGCCTGGAGGACTGGGCGGGTGCCCTCCGGGCGCGGTTCAAGTCCAGGGCGCGCCGGGCGCGGGGTGTCCCGACGGAGGCGGGAGCCCTCAACTGCCTCCGGCCAGCGAACGGAACCTGCCGATGACAGCCTCGCACCAACAGCAACGAGATCGAAACAGTGCCTTCGGTTGACAGTTGCGGAACGTGCCGATGCGGAAGGGGCCGCTGGCGAGGCCGTCTTGGTGCATGCAGGCCAATCCGCCCCGAAGCCGGTTTGGAGGGGGCAATCAGTCTGTGCGCTGTGGCTCCCGGGTTCGGCGGCGAGCCGGCGGGAACGTCTGTCAGCCGCCCTGTGCCATATATACTTAAGCCGCCTCGGCGCTCCAGCCTCTGTGCCTGCCATCAATGGTGAGGTGGGTTGGCTCGCTTTACTTCACAGGAGGATATTGAACATGGGTCGTGATCTGAACAGACGCGATTTTCTGCGCCTGTCCGGCACCGCAGCCGGCATTACGGCACTGGCGGCATGTGCCCCGGGCGCGCCTGGCGATGGTACCGGCATTGCCGAGACTGAACAGGCGGTTATCCGTTTCGCCGGCTTGGCAAACATGGGTGCGACGGTGGAAGGCTTCATCCTGCCATGGCTGGACGACGTCGGCTACGGCTGGGAACGCGGTGCCTTTGGACAGCAAGAGTTGACCGACAAAATCATGCAGTCCGTGGCCACGGACACCTACTTGGCGGATGTCTTCCAGTTCCCGTCCAACGCCAGGTCTGACGTGATCAACGCCAACGCGCTCTATCCCATTCCGGACTTCGTTCTGGATGCCATCGACTTCGACGACATCCTACCCAGCATTGTGGGCACGCTCTCCTGGGGCGGCCAGGTCTACTCTTTGCCTTTTGACGGTGACGTTCACTATTCGGCCTTCCGCAAGGATCTCTTGGCGGATGCGGCGATCGCTTCCGATTTCGAGTCGAAGACCGGCTACCAGCTCGATCCCGAATCGGGCGCCAAGACCTGGGACGAGTGGCGCGCCATCGCGGAGCACTTCACGGGCTGGGACTGGAACGGCAACGGTGAAGAAGACGACTACGGTATCGCCACGATGAACAAGCGCGGCGATACTCTGTGGTGGGGCTTCCATTCCCGCGCCACCGCCTATGCCAAGCATCCGGACGATCCCTCCTACTTCATCGACATCGACACAGGCGAGGCCCGCGTCAACAACCCCGGCTTCGTGCGGGCCCTGACCGAGTGGGTGGAGGAGAACCACAACTGGGCTCCGCCCGGCGGCACCGGCTTCACCTACGGCGACTCGCTCAACGCCATGAACGGCGGACGTGTAGTCCAGACCTACAACTGGGATGCGGTCACCACCGCTGCCGCAGGCGAATTCTCCGTTATTCAGGGCAAGCAGGGATACAACCACCTGCCAGGTTCACACGAGGTTTACAACCACAAGGAAGGTGGTTGGGAGTCTTTCGAGGAACCGAGCGCGGCACCGTTCCTGGCCTTCGGCGGTTGGGTGATCGCAGTCTCGGCCCTGACCGACGACAGCGTGATCGAGCAGGTTTGGAACATGGCCATCGAACTGGCCAAGCCCGAGTCAGGCCTGTGGTTTGTCACCAACCTGACGGGCTGTAGCCCGTACCGTTTCAGCCAGCTTGAGGCCGTGGACGAGTTTGCCAACGGTCCGCTGCAGTTGGGTGAAGAGGTTGCGATCGACTATTTGAACGCTGCCAAGGGAACGTTGGATCACCCCAATGCCGTTACCGACCAGGCCTTCGGCGGATGGGTCCAGTACCGGGACGCCCTTGAATTGGGTGTTTCCAAGGCCATGGCCAACGAGGCCGACCCGCAGACCGCCATGGACGAAGTGGCGGCCGCCTTCAACGAGATCAGCGACCGCATGGGCGGCAAGGAACACCAGGCGGAACTGTATCGTTTGACGCTTGGCCTGTAATTGACGGTTGGCATCAAGAAAGTAATTGGGGAGGGGCAGTAGCCCCTCCCGCGGCCCCAAGCATGAAACAATCGGATGGATGGGCGCGTCCGTATTGGACAAATGAAAGCGCCTGACTGATGGCCACCGCCCAACGCTCCGGGCTTGCCCCACGCGGCGTACTGCAGTTCTCAATCCATGATCGCGTGTGGAAGTGGATGCTGCTGTTGCCCTCCCTGCTGATGACCACGGTGCTGTTCATTGCACCGGTGGCGTGGACACTGTATGCGGCGTTCACTGACTTGCATTTGTTCCGGGTCGGAGTCGAGACAGAATGGGTAGGCCTGTACAACTTCCAGAAACTGCTGGCTAGTTCATCGTTTTGGCGCACTGTCAAGAACACGGTTGTGTTCATGCTGGGCGTGGTCCCGTTGCAGTTTGTTATCGGCATGGTACTGGCGGTCTGCTTGGACAACATCACGCGGGGCCTGAAGCTGTTTCGCACTTGGTTCCTGATGCCGTTGATGATGAGTCCGGTGGTGGTTGCCTTCGTAATCGGGCGCATGCTGTTCCAAGAGGATATCGGGCCGATCAATTCCTTGATCCGCTGGCTGGGGTTCGAGGGGGTCCCGTGGCTGACCCACCCCAACTGGGCCATGTTCACCATCATGGTGATCGATGTCTGGCAGTGGAGCTCCTTCATGACTTTGATGCTAATGGCAGGGTTGCAAGGGGTGCCCTACGATCTGCGCGAGGCAGCGTCCATCGACGGCGCTTCGTTTTGGCAGACCTTTGTCCGCATCACCATGCCGTTGGTGCTCCCCATCGCGGCCACTGCCCTGTTGATTCGCATCATCGACGCCTTCAAGGTGGTGGACATCATCATGGTCCTCACCGGAGGCGGACCGGGCCAGGCGACCGAGTCCGTGACATTGGCCATTTACCGGGCCGGGGTCAAGGGCGGCGACTTGGCGTTCGGGAGTAGCCAGGCTTATTTCCTACTGGTGGTGATGGTGGTGTTTGGCGGTGCATTTTTGGTCCTGACGCGCCGAACCATGTCCCAAACCAAGGACTGAGTTCGGACCGGAGGGTAAGCGGAGCGGGAATGTGAAGGTATCCACTCAGCGGCGGTTCATCCGCGCCGTGTCCTACGCCATCCTGATCACATGGTCGTTGGCCCTGGTTTTTCCGATGTACTGGGTCGTGATCACATCGCTGAAGAATCCGGTGGACATGTCCGTGAAGGCGACCTTCTTGCCTTTCATAGACTTTGAGCCCGGCTTGCATGCGTGGCGCTACCTGTTTGTCGAACGCCTAGCTTGGTTCATGCAGCCCTTTTCCAACAGCATTGTCGTGGCGTTCATCTCATCGGGAATCGCCCTGGTGGTCGGTTCAATGGCCGGATATGCGTTGGCCCGTTTCGACTTCAGTGGCAAGAACAACTCCATTGTGCTTGGGTTCATGGCGCAGCGGATGTTTCCCGGCGCGTTGTTCATCCTGGCTTTTCTGGTGATGTTCAGGGAACTCAAGCTCCTGGATACCAGGACGGCACTGGTGATCGTCTACGCTGCCGGCTCGATTCCGTTCATCGTATGGGTGATGCGGGACTTTTTCGAGGGTTTGCCGATTGAAATCGAGGAAAGCGCCCTGATTGACGGCGCCAATCGGCTGGTGGTGATCTTTCGCATTGCCATGCCACTGGCGGCTCCCGGCCTCGTGGCCGTGTTCGTGCTGTCCCTGATTGGGGCTTGGAACGAGTACATCGTCGCGCTCACCCTGACCTTCCGGGATGCGATCACGATTCCGTTGTTTATGCAGATGCAGGTGAGCCTAACGGGTTATACCGAATGGTGGAATATGAGCGCGATATCGCTAGTGGGCGTGATTCCCGTGGTCGTCGCAGGCATGGCCTTGGAAAAGTACATCACCAGTGGCCTGACATTCGGCGCTCTCAAGGGGTAGCGGCTCCTTCAGGTCTCCGTAGGATGTCGCGACCGGCATCCGGAAGTTCGCACGTTCTCCATCGCTGGAACTCGGCGTGGTCCGACCACGGCGCTGAAACTTGGAACTCTGGTTGGCATCGGGCCGTCAACCTATAGACACTATAGGCACCTCAATCAGGCCTCGTTGCGCGTTGCCATCGGAGGCCCGCGTCCCGTGCGGTCACTCGACGCTGAACGGCGGCGTCCAGTCCGGAGCGGGTTTCAGGTCGGCCCTCGGGGCGACACCCGGGTTGAAGACATGCGGCGGGAGAAAGCCCCGCAGCACGTTCGAAACGGCTTGGCCTACGGTGTGCCGGCCCTCGATGTGGGAGTGGATGGAACCTCCCGATGTATGCGGGGTCAGGGTGACCTGCTCCATGGAACGGAAAGGATGGTCCGCCGGCATCGGTTCCGTCTCGAAGACATCGAGGGCGGCGCCCGCGATGCGGTCCTCCTGCAGCACCCTGATCAGGTCCGCTTCATTAATGACGCCACCGCGGCTTGTGTTGATGAGATAGGTGGTCCGCTTCAACTGCTTGAGTTCGTTCCAGCCGACGAGCCCCTGCGTGGCCGGCGACAGCGGCACATGAACGGATACGTAGTCGCAGACCTGCAGAACCGACGCAAGATCCCACAGTTCGACACCCAGCGCCGCCGCGTCCTCGGGACTGGCCCAGGGATCGTGAGCCACCACCCGGCCCATGGCGGGCCGCATGCGCTTTGCCACTTCCTTGCCGATGCGGCCGAATCCGATCAGGCCCAGGGTCTGCTGGTTCATGCGGTGTACGGGGCGCATGCGGGGACGAATCTCGTCCCACTGGCCCTGATGCATTGAGCGATCGCACAAGACGATCTGCCGGGCTGCCCCGTAGATGAAGGCCGCCGCCTGGTCCGCGACCTCGTGCACGCAGAAGACGGCCAGGTTGGAGACGATGATGTTGTGGCGCGTGGCGGCCTCGGGGTCCACGCTGTCCATGCCGATTCCGTAGCGCTGCACCAGTAGGCACTTCTCAAGGCCGGCAAACACCGTCTCGTTGAAGGGGGTGTACTGGCCGGTGAACAGGACCACGTCGGCATCGTGTGCCACCGCCAGGATTTCCTGCTCGGTGCGGGCCGGCGGATCCGCGATCACCAGATCCACATCCAACCCGTCCCAGTACGTGCGCTCGATCGCCAATGGATTGTCGGACTTGCGCGAGGGATCGACATACACAACTTTCCAGGTCATTGCGTCACCGAATCGGATGGGTTTAGTGCAGGAGATGGCCTCGCGTTAGGGGAGACCCGATCTTCAGGACGAGGGGTATTCCTCGGCCAGCAGACTTTGGATGGCGGCCTCGGTCTCCGCATACCTTCCTTCGCCGATGTGCTGGTAGCGAATGTGGCCCTGCTTGTCAATCAGGATTTTGGTGGGCCAGTACCGGGTGCCGAATGCGCGCCAGGTGGAGCCGTCGTTGTCAAGGCAGACCGGGTACTCGATTTCCAGATCCTTCACCGCCTGCTCCACATTGGCCAGGTCCCGCTCGTAGTTGAATTCCGGATAGTGGTTGCCGATGATGACCAGGCCCTGGTCCGCGTACTTGGAGTTCCATTCCCTCAACGAGGGAATCGTGCGCTTGCAGTTGATTCAGCCGAAGGTCCACATGTCGATCAGGACCACCTTGCCCTCCAGTTCGGCCAGGCGCAGCGGGCGATCGCTGTTGATCCAGACCGTGTTGGCAATTTCCGGTGCCGGTCCCAGATCCGGAAGGTCGGACATGGTGGACCAGTCTTGGTCGCTTGGAGGGGCGGTGTCGGTTGTGGCCGGCATGGGAGGCACGACACACGCGGTCAGTGCCAACGGCAGGACCAGCACCAGGAAGAGCAGCTTGCGCATGGGAAACCTGTGTCAGTGTTGGGGCCGGTCCCGGACCCAAGATGCCCAAGGCCAGTCAGGCTTGCAGTATACAGGCATCTGTTCAGGACTCGGTCCGCCATGGCGGCACTGTCGCTGTCTCTGGTCTTCAGCGTGACAGAGCACCAGTTCGTTGTGAAGGGTATGGGTTCCGTTGACTTGGCGTGGAGTCACACGGCCTGTAGCAGGAAGGACAGAGAAGGATCGCAAAAATTCCGCGTCCAAGTTTGGATCAACTTACAATCCTCACAGTCCGGTTTTGAGTTTGAGGCCTCTTGGGACCTTGTCCGCCTCCCTCAACTCGGCTTGTTGATGCCGCAGTCGGCAGAGCCTTTCCCGCATGGTTTAGGCTCAGTGATCTGCCCAGTGCCGCCAATCCTCGGTAATCGTCCGGTCAATACAGTTCCTGGAATGCGCATGTCAAGTCTCAGAAGCCTGGTCCGTCCTCGCAAGGAGGTGTTGGAATCCACGCTTGACGAATCGATTTTCGCTGCGAATCTGGGTACGGTGCTGCAAGGCACTGCGCCACCCGTCTACGGAGATCCGGCCGAGTTCTTTTCCCGCACCCATCCATCGTCCGGGCTGAAGGCCCTACTCAACCTTTGCCTCGGGCGCCTTGCAGGCGCACAGCCGGACGCGCCGCCGATCATCCGCATCGATACCAACCTAGGTGGCGGCAAGACCCACAACCTGATCGCTCTCAGCCACGTGGTTCAGGGCGGTCTGGACGCAGCCTCCGCGGAAAGACTCCTGTCGTCACCGGTCAGACACACTCTGGGCCAAATGCCGGGTGTTCGCTTGGCTGCCTTCGTGGGCACCGACCATGGCGTTTCCGCAAGTGAAAGCACCATGTGGGGTCTGCTGGCCAACCAACTGGGCGGAGCGTCAGGTTATGCCCTGGTGCGTCCGGACGATGTGGGCCGAACCGCTCCGGGCACCGCCACGCTGGCCGAACTGTTGGGCAACGATCCCAATCTGATCGTGGTCGACGAGATTGCCCAGTACCTCCAAAAGGCCGATGGAGTGGAAGTGGGAAAGGTCACGCTTGCGGACCAAACCTTGACTTTTCTGATGGCACTGTGTGAGGCCGCGGCCCGGGTTCCACGTACGGTTCTGGTCCTGACGACCACTCAAGACTCGAGCGTATTCAGCACCGGCACCGAGAAGGTCGTTGCCTTGATGTCCCGCGTGCGGGAAATCACGGGACGGCAAGCTCACCTTATCCAGCCTTCGGCGGAGGCTATGGTTTGGACAGTTTTGAGCCGTTTTCCCGCTCCCATTTCAGGCTATACGGGACCATGGGCCTGACCGGCGGATAAATCGGGGGGGGCTTCCGGTCCCCAAAAGGAACCGCACGGGACCTGCTATCGTTGATGTAGTTCAAAGCATCATCGATAGAGGTGTTCCGTGCGATTGTTGCGTACTATACTCGCCCTGCTGCCCTGCGGC
>MPMO01000069.1 GCA_002238555.1 Caldilineaceae bacterium bin34 | reverse complement strand
TCCCCGCGGCGTGAAACGCAAGATGAGCAACTACCCCATCCGGCGGTCCGGGCCCCTGGACCGCCGGCGCCATGCCTGGATCCCCTTGATCCTGGCTCCGGCATGCTAAATAGACAGTATTGGGCCTAGCCCGAGCCGGCCATGGCACTGACCTCCGTCCTGATCGCGCTGCGCGCGCTGGCAGCCAACCGGATCCGCAGCTTCCTGACGATGCTGGGCATCATCATCGGCGTGTTCGCCGTGGTGGTGCTGGTGTCGGTCGGCGAGGGGGTGGAGAACTATGTGGTCAACGTCTTCCAGTTGGCCGGCACCAACAACTTGTGGGTGGTGCCGGGCGCCCTCGACGACGAAGGGGTCGTTGGCGAACTTACGGTGGCCGATGCCCGGGCCATCGAAAACCCGTTCAACGTCTCCGGCGTCAAGGCGGTTGCACCCGAGAACCGGGCCGGGCGCATCGTGACGCGCGGCGGGGAAAGCCTGGAGGTGGAGGTGGTGGGGATCTGGCCGGAGCACCAGACCACCGCGAACTGGTTTGTGACGGAGGGCAGCTTCATCACGGACCGGGACATCGACGAACGATCCCGGGTGGCGATCATCGGCACCGGCACGGCGAAGACGCTTTTCGAGGCGGACGAGTACCCCATTGGTTCGTTCATCAAGGTCGACAACCGCAGTTTCGAAGTCATCGGCATCATGAAGGAGCTCAGCGGGGGCGTCTTCGGCGACTTCAACGACACCGTGTTCCTGCCCTTCACCACAATGCAGGACCGCATTGCACGCCGCAAGACCGTCAGCGGCGAGTATCTGGCCGGGATCATCATCGTCCACATGCACGAATCGGACATGCTGGACCAGGCCCAGGTGGAAATCGAGGAACTGTTGCGAGACCGACACCGCATCACTTTCAACGAGGACGACGACTTCTCCGTGATCAACCAACAGGATGTCCTGAGCGTCTTTGGCGGCATCACGGCGGCGCTGACCATCTTCCTGGGCCTGGTCTCGGCCATCAGCCTCCTGGTGGGAGGCATCGGCATCATGAACATCATGCTCGTGAGCGTGACGGAACGCACGCGCGAGATTGGCCTGCGCAAGGCAGTCGGGGCCCGACGGGGAACGATCCTGACCCAGTTCATCATGGAGGCGCTGACCCTGGCGGTGCTGGGCGGCCTGATTGGCGTCGGCCTGGCGGGGCTGGGCATCATGGTGGTCAACAACAGCTTGGCGGGACTGGATGTCGGACTGGGTGCCGACGCCGTCCTGCTGGGCGTCGGCTTCTGTGCGGCCGTGGGCGCGGCCTTCGGGATCTACCCGGCCTGGCGCGCCAGCCGCCTCAATCCGATTCAGGCCCTGCGCCACGAATAGGCACCGCCATGTTTCGATCCGTTCCGGCCTTGGTCGATCGCATTCCCGGCCTGTTCCGCGCCGAACCGACGCCACCAGCATCGGCTGCGACAGGCTTTGGGCTGCCACAAGCCCTGCTGGCAGCCATCCTGTCGGTGGTACTGGCCGGCTGCGGCGGCGGCCCCCAGGCGGAGCCCACCGCCATCCCGGCGGACTCCGTGATCCCCGATCAGCCCACCGTGGTCTTTCCCACGTTCACACCGATCCTGCCCGGGCCGACCCTGACACCGATCCCGCCGGCGGAGCCGATGGATGCGGCCGTGTCCACGCCCGAACCCGAGGCCCGCGAACCCCGCCCACCCCCCCACCCCGGCGCCCGCGACCCCCGTGCACCCAGCCCCTTCCTCGATTTGCTGGCCCTGCCCCAGCAGGATGTGCAGCTGCGCGAAGCGCCCGGCGGCGGCCTCATCGTCACAATTCCGGCCAACCAGACCCTGTCGGCCGTGGCCCAGTCGCCGGACGGCCAGTGGATAGCGGTCTACACCGAGGACGGTGCGAAGGGTTGGGTCAACGCCGACTCCCTAACCCTGTATGGCGACGGAACCCTGCTCGTGGCCACGGAGGTCCCGGAGCGCAGCCTCAACCTGCTGGACACCGCAGCCAACCGCGGGTTCGACACGTCCGAGTCCGAAAACCCGGGCATGGGCGTGATTGCCGCCGACGGCCTGCGCATCCGCTCCGAGCCCAGCGTGGACACGGGCCGGGTGCTGGGCAACCTGGGATTGGGCACGGAGGTGTTCGTAACCGGTCGCAACGCGGATGGTTCCTGGCTGCAGATCTATCTGCTGGAACTTGGCCTGGCGATACCGGAGACCAGCGCCTGGGTGTACGCGCCCTATGTGACGGTCGACTGGAACATCGAGGACCTGCCGGTCGTCGAGTGAGTTGTACGCGGCTGCAGTAGCGCAGTTGGAACAGCCCCTGCCACGCACCCCGCCAGCCAACACGAGACAAGGCCCGACTCCCTGCCCCCGGATCGTTGGCCGGCTGTCGCTTTGTGCGGTGGAAAACAGCTGCGCAAGCGGGCCAATCGCCTACTGTGCCAATTGGTTGACCCTTGCCTGAAGCTCCCCACACCTGTGCATCAAGTGCTCGAAGGACTCACCGTCATCAAGGAGCATGCCGTCCGTCAGCATCCGCCCGTAGTCTTCGGCCAGTCCCTTGCCAAACGCCCCCTCCGGCACGAGTTGCAGATTGCCCGAGACCGCGGCCATATAGTCAATCCAGGTTCCGGCAGCATCCTTCTCACGAAAAAACTTCGACTTGTGCCGTGCCACCGCACAGGCCAGATTCCGGTCGGCAAGAGCCTTTTGGGCCATGCCCGCGTCGTCCAAGCGGACCAAATCGTGCCAGTGCCTTGACAGCCTCTCCCCGCGGATGCGTTGCTGACGACAGAAGACGTGCACTGCCGTGGCCTTCTCCCAAAAGGTGCGCTCCGCCGCCATGGTCAAGGGCCGGGCCGAAGGGAAGGTTACTTCGGGCAAATAGGGTGCCGCATCGCAAGCGACGGATCCCTCAGCACGGGGCTCTCCCGTGGACCGTGCCCCAAACTCCACAATCACCTCGGGTGTTACGAAGCCGTACCCCCTGAACAACGGCTCATAGCGAACCTTCAATCGGTCTTCCTCAGCGTACAACCGTATCGACGAGTCCACCTCAGACAGTTTGACCGTCAGTTGGGGCAAGGCCCAAGTGGCCGTCCAATCTGCCAACCTTCGTCTGATTTCACGAGTCCATCTCTTCTCTTGGCTGCGGTTGGGCGGCAATGCCTCATCGCCACTGCCGGCCACAAGGTCGGGAGCAAAGGACCGAATGTCATAGGTAACATCAAGGTCTTCGGAGAATCGGCGAATGGCACGATGCACCTTGGAGAGCGAAGTGCCTCCTTTGAAAGTCAAACTCGCACCGAACGAGCTGTCCCAAAGCGCGCGCAGGGTATACACCACCCACACGTCCTTTTCGAGGTGATGAGCATGCTTTCCACTCAGCGTGGAGGCACCCTCGAGAATCTCAAAGCGCTCCACGGATGAGAGTGATTCAAAGAGCGTGTCAGGCATCAGCAACCATCGCAGAAACCGCCTCGGCCATCCACGAGGGCATTGCAGCACGCAGTTCGGCCAATTGCCGAAAGTCTTCAGGAGACAGCCTGCTCCGTATTGCGTGCAGTCCCTCCGCAACTTCGGAGGAGTCCAACCAAGACAGGGCACGCACCGCATCGCCTGCGGGCCGATGGGGTGCAGCCAGTTGCCAGCGGGGGGCGTGCCGCAATTCCACGATCAACCGACCGAAGGTTAACTTGCGGCCAGGCCCGGAGGTCAAGTACACCAGCCGCATCGGAACTTGGGTGGTTAAGCCGAGGGAATTGGCCGCCAAGGCACCACAGGGAACAATCGTCTCGCCCCAAAGCGTGGACAGGGAGGCAAGCACCTTTCCAATGGAGGGCGGACGAAGACAAAACCGGGTTTGGACGGGCCGGACATAGACCCCCTGGCATATCCGCATGAGCTCGCCGCGGCGGGCGAGCCGAGACAGGGCCTGGTCCACGGCCGCCCTAGGGGCCAGATGCAACAGTGCGTTTGCGCAGAACAGGGTCCCTTCCGCCGCCTCGTCGGCGCGTTGCAGAATGCGACTTGGCAAACCTGTCATGTTTGAACCCTCACCAGGCTAGTGTCAGAAACATACTATAAAACCTGACGTTCTGCAGTTCATGTCTCCGCCGAACACAAGGCTTTGCAAATACCGAGAAGCGGCAGGGCCGGACGGATGAAGGGCATCTCCTCCATGCTGCGCAGACAAGAGGCAGCCGTCCGGCAGCCGAGTCGAAAGTCCGGCGACGACCCGTGTGGCACACCGAGGAAGGCGCATTGCACAACCTCGGATCCAAGTGCGACCGCAGGTGTCCTACTCGGCGCTCCGTAGGAGGCAACTGTCCGACGTTGTGACGGGACCCGCCGCGTTACGGGTCGGTTCTGCCGGTCAAACCGACTGGACAAGCCAGGCTGCACTTCCGTTTCAACATCGCGATTGCCGGTTTGCCTGGGACACACCTCAAGGCCAAGACCGATCAAAAAGATCTGATCTGCGCTTTTTTGTACATAATATTAAGAATTGCAACCTTGAGGCAAATGCAGATGCGATCCGTTGCCGTCTCGACACCTGACCAGCTTGAAGCCCTGGCGGCAAAAGGCGAGTCCGAGACACAGGAGTTCAAGCGCACGACGGGCACCCGCAAGGAGGCAGCGGAGACCCTGTGCGCCATGCTCAACCAGCGGGGCGGGCACGTACTGTTCGGCGTGACGCCGGAAGGCAACGTCGTGGGCCAGCAGGTGGCTGAGCGAACGATTGAGGAAGTGAGTGCTGAAATCCAGCGGATCGATCCGCCCGCGTTCCCAACCGTGGAACGGGTGCGAATCGCAAAGAATCGCGAGGTGATCGCGGTCCACGTTGGTCAGGGCTCTTCGCCACCTTATCGGTATCGAGGAACCGCCTTTCTGCGCGTTGGCAACACGACGCGGGCCATGCTGGCCGACGAATACAACCGGATTCTCTTCGAGCGCATGCACAGCCACCAGAGGTGGGAGAACCAACCTGTCGACGGCTGGACGATCGATGATCTGGACGTGGCAGAAATCCGCAATACGGTGGCGGAGGCCGTGCACATCGGCCGGCTAAATGAGCCGGGGAGCCGGGAGCCGGAGGAGTTGCTGCGCGGGTTGGGGCTGCTCCGCGACGGCATCCTGTTCCGTGCGGCGGCCGTGTTGTTCGGGCACACGGAGCGTCTTGAGTTCGAGATGCCGCAGTGCTTGCTGCGCGTCGCCCGCTTCCGAGGGCTGGACCGATCAGAGTTTTTGGACAACCGGCAGTTCAACGGCAACGCGTTCGCCCTGCTTGCGAGCGCGGAGCGCTTCCTGCGCGATCACGTGCCGATCGCCAGCCGTTTCGAGTCGGGCCGCATGGCCCGCATCGACGAACCGCTCTATCCACCGCTTGCCACGCGGGAGGCAATGGCAAACGCCATCTGCCACCGGGACTACGCGTTGGGCGGCAGCTCGATCGGGCTGGCGATGTACGACGACCGCCTGGAAGTGACATCGACCGGTCCATTGCACTTTGGGTTGACTCCGGACGACCTGTTCGGGCCACATGATTCGAGGCCCTGGAACCCATTGATCGCCCGTACCTTCTACCGACGCGGCATCATCGAGGAATGGGGCCGCGGGACGCTCAAGATGGCAGAGCTGGCCCATGCCGCCGGATTGTCGAATACCGAGATTGAAGAGCTCGGAGATTGTGTGACGGTGCGTTTCCGCCGCGCCGCCTACGTCCCGCCGCGCCGTGGCGGGAACAAGGCAATCGACCGGCAGGAGGCAGTTCTCGCCCTGTTGGACCGCGTGGAAGAAGGCTTGCCGCTGCGGGAAATTGTCACCAGCTTGGGGACCGGTACCAGCAAGCGGCAAGTTCTGCGCACGTTGGCGGATTTGCGCAACCAGGGATTGGCAAGGTCCTACGGCCGGGGACTGGCAGCCCGGTGGAAACGAGTGCCATCCGAGTGAACAAAGGAGCCACTTTGCCTCCAAGGGGTCTTATTGGGGGTCTTATTGGGGGTCTTATTGGGGGTCTTATTGGGGATTCGTAGCTTAGGAGGCCCAGAACCTCCAACAGGCCCGTTTCAAACCACTTTCCGCAGTAGCTGTCGGTGCCTGATCACTATCGATTCCAGGCCGGTCGACAAGTGGCATGCGCTCGCACCGTCCCAACCCGCTATGCTACGATCGCGGTTCGCCTCCACAATCGAACAGCCTCCCCACCAGGAAGCCCCAACATGCTCACACCCGAACAAATCGAGTTCTACCACGAAAACGGATACCTCCGGATTCCCGAGGTGTTCACACCCGAGGAGACGGCGGAACTGTCGGCCGAGATGGATCGCCTGGTCGAGGACTGGGCCTTCACCAGCCCCGGCTGGAGCGGACCCTGGCGCAATGCGTACATGGACCCGGAGACGGAGAAGAAGTCCAAGCTGACGGCCATGCACGACCTCCACTTCTACTCCGACGCCTGGATGCGGGCCGTCACCAACAATCGGCTGACGGAGGCCATCGCCGACCTGATCGGCCCCAATGTGGAGCTCCACCACTCCACCTTGCACATCAAACCACCGCAGACCGGCCATCCCTTCCCGATGCACCAGGACAACCCGTTCTACCGGCACGAGAACGGCCGCTTTATCGACACCCTGGTCCACCTGGACGACACCTGCCACGAGAACGGCGAAATCCGGTTCCTGGAGGGTTCCCACAAACAGGGATTCCGGGAACACATTACGGAACTGGAGGACGGAACCCCCTGCACTCCGCACCTGCCCACCGACGAATACAGTCTCGAGGATACGGTGCCGGTACCGGCCAAGGCCGGCGACGTGGTCCTGTTCTGCATTAACACGGTCCACGGCTCCTACATCAACCAGACCCGGGAGCCGCGGCGCCTGGTCCGCGTCGGCTACCGCGATCCGGAGAACAAGCAGCTGTTCGGCCAGAGCGTCGGTCGCCCCAACCTCATGGTCCAGGGCTACCGCATCCGCAAGGAAGGCATGGAACTGCTGCCCATCGGCGGTCCCGCCACGGAAGCGACCGGGGTCAGCTAACCCGCCACCGAACCCCGGTTCGCACACAAGGCCCGGAACCGCCTGGTTCCGGGCTCTTTGCTTTGGGAGGGGAATTCAGACAGCCTCCGCCGACCGCGCCTCTTCGAAGGCCGGGTGGCAGAAGAACTCGTGCTTGCCCGGCAAACTCGTGGTGGGGAGGGAACCCGGCACCAAGTGATCCTCCGCCAACGCGGCGCGCACGATGGACTTGTTGAACTCGTGCACATGCTCGGTCTCCAGGTAGGTGCGCAACGGCATCCACTCGCAGCGGTCGATCTCCCGATCCTGCTTCCGGATGTCCGTTGACAGCGGAGCCAGGCGGCAGACCATGTAGATGTCGGACTTGCCGTAGCGGTAGCCGTGCCAATGGCGAAAGGCGGCCAGGTGGCAGAAACGGGTCTCCACCCCTGTTTCCTCCCGCACCTCGCGGATGGCGGCCTCCACCAGGCTTTCGCCTTGGTGCAAGGCACCGCCCGGCAACTTCCAATGAGGCCAGGCGGTGTCCCTCCGGTACCGTTCGCTGACCACCAGGATGCGTTCCCGGTCATCGATCACCACGCCTCCGGCCCCGATGTAGTGGGACGCGTAGTGGGGGATATAGGCATCCTCCTTCAGGGCCAGCGTCATCATCAGGTGATCCGGCTTGCTGTGGTGGAAGACAAAGCCCTCCGCCACCGCGGTCGGGATCAGTGCGGCGCGGGCCAACGGCACCTTCAGCCAGACCAGCCGGCAGCCCGCTTGCCGCCACTCCTGCAGGGATGTTGCCAACAGTTCGGCAAACCGGGCCGCGGACTCCGGCAGGGACGCCGGATCGACCTCGACACCTTCATACTGGTTGATCGTACCCGCCAGGCTCATGGCGCGGCCTCGGGTGCCAGCGGCCACGGGGCCGGCGGAAAGAAGAACTCGTGCCGGTCCGGATCCGGATAGAAGGGCAGCACGGTCTCGGCCAGGGTCGGGTTGGCCACGGCCGCTTCGACAATCACGCGGTTGAAGCTGGCCACGTGCGGGCTGGCCAGGTACTCCTCCAGGGGCATCCACCGACAATCGTCGATTTCGAAGTCGTCCTTGCAAATGTCGAACGTGAGCGGGGTCAGGCGACACACCATGTAGAACCCGGACTTGCCGAACTGGTAGCGATGGTTGTGCCAGGCCACCACCAGCCTGTCGAACCGGGTCTCAATACCGGTCTCCTCCAATACCTCGCGGCGCACCGCGGCCTCCAGATGCTCGCCGGGATCCAACAGGCCGCCGGGCAGTTTCCAGAACGGCTCGGACCGATTGCCCCGGAAACGCTCGCTGACAACCAGCAACCGCTGTCGGCTGTCCAGCACGACTCCGCCCGCGCCGACGAAGTGCGTGGCGTAGGGTGGGATGAACGCCCCGGGCTCCAGCACACAAGTGAGCATGACGTAATCGACCTGGCTGTGGTGGAAGACGAATCCCTGCTCCACAGCCGCGGGGATGGCAAAGGACTTGGACAGCGGCACCCTGAGCCAGATCAGGCTCAGACCCTCCTTCCGCCATTGCGCCATGCTGGGCGGAAACAGGGCGCGCAGTTCCGCCTCTCCCTCGGGAATGGCCTCGCTGTCAATCTCAAGGCCATTGAAGGCGTTCCTGCGTCCTTGCAGAGTCATGGGCCGGGATGATGACGGGATTGGGCGGGCATCCATTCAGCGCCAGCGGCTGAACCAGTCCTTGGTGTGGACCGCGCTGTGGACGCGCCACGCAAGCAATTCGTCCAGGAGGGACTGCTTCACCGCCTGCGCCCCCGGATCATGCCAGAGGCAGTGTTCCTCCAGGGGATCGTTCTCCAGGTCGAACAGCTGACCGAACTCCTCGCCCGCGAAATAGACCAGCTTCCAGCGCGGGCCGCGGACCATGGTCATGAACTCGGTTTCCTGCAGGATGCCGTCCCGGCCGTGCTCCGCATAGACATGGTCGCGGCCGGCCCACGGATCCCCGGACAGGGCCGGCGCCAGGGAGACAGCCTCCATGCCCGGGTCGGGTTCCAGACCGGCCCACTCCAAGATGGCCGGGCCGAGATCCATCTGCTGGCAGAGCCCGTCCACGGAGTGACCGGCCGCAGCCCGCCCCGGAGCCCAGACCAGCAGCGGGACGCGCACGATTTGCTCGTACATCGTCCACTTCTGGCTGTGGCCGTGGTCGCCGAGGCAGTCGCCGTGATCGGAGGTGAAGATCACCACGGCATTGTCCAGGTAGCCGTTGCGCTCGAGGGCTTCCAGGATGTTGCCTACCTGACGGTCGATCATGGACACATTGGCCAGATAGTAGGCGCGCTGCCGATGGCGCAACTCGGCCGGGGGATCCTCGATGTGCACCACCGAATCGTGGTCGACCTCCGTATTGTGGCGGCGCATGACCTTGAACGGGGGCGGTTGGTTGTCAAGGTCCGCCTGTGAGACCGACGCAATCGGCAGGTCCTTCTCCAAGTAGGGCTGCACGGCCTCCGGGGTCGGATCGTAGGGCGGATGGGGGCCGGGGAAGCCGATCTCCAGGAACAGGGGCTGTTCGGGCCGGGGCTTGCTGTCCAGCCACCAGGCCGCCAGGTTGCCGACGAAATTGTCGGAGTGCATGTCCGCCGGCAGCTCCCAGTCGAAAGCCCCCAGGCTGCGTTCGTAATCCTCCCGCTGCCGGTACAGGACCCGCTGCTGCTTGGTCAGGCCCCGCGTACGCAGGGCCTTGTCCCATTCGTCAAACCAGTGGCGGCCCTCCAGGAAGCGGTCCTTGTTCTCCACCACATACCGCTCGTGGAAACCCAACGGCGTATCGTACGGCCACGTGTGCATCTTGCCGATGTTGATGCAGCGATAGCCGCCGGCCGCCAAGTCCTCCACCCAGGCATGTTCCCAGTGGTCCGCGTTCCGATGGATGCCGGTTGTGTGGGGATACTGCCCGGTGAAGAGAGAGGCCCGGGAGGGGGCGCACGAAGGCGCGCTCACAAAGCAGTTGGCGAAGACGGTTCCCTCCTGTACCATCCGATCCAGGTGCGGCGTATCCATGTGGGGAAAGCCAAGCGCGGCAATGGTGTCGTAGCGCTGCTGATCCGTGATGATCAGAATGATGTGGGGACGGTCGGGGGTCATCCGCGAGGATCTGTCCTTGGACGGGGGAACTCCATTGTAGCAACCGCCCCTTTCAGGCAACCCCACGGACCGGTCGCTGCAATCCAGCCGCATTCCAGGAATAGGGACAAGCCCATGCAACGCCCCAACATCCTCATTCTCTACACCGACCAGCAGCGCTGGGACGGCCTCGGGGCCAACGGCAATCCGGACATCCGGACGCCCCACCTGGACGCGCTGGCGGCCGAGAGCGCCAACTTCGACCACCACTTCGTGCAGAACCCGGTGTGCATGCCCAGCCGCATCAGCTTCCTGACCGGCCGCTATCCCGGAGCCCTGCGCATTACCCACATGGGCGTGCCGGTGCCCGAAGACCTCCAAACCTTGCCCCACATGCTGGGCACCGCCGGTTATGTCAGCGCCAACATCGGCAAGCTCCACTTCCTGCCGCATGCCAACCGCGACCATCGGGCCGTCCATCCGGACTACGGCTTCGACCACCTGGAGGTGTCGGACGAACCCGGCACCTACGAGGACGCCTACCGGGCCTGGGTCCGCGCCCGCTGTCCCGAAGCCCTGGACAGCATCAGCCTGGGCCCGCCGCCCACCAACCTGATCTGGAACCGGACCATGCGGGTCAAGGATCCGGTGCCGCATCCCCAAACCTGGGACCGCAACTCAAGCCTGGACGCCATCCCTTTCGCAGGACCGGACGACGCGACCCACACCGCCTTCGTGGCGGAACAGACCATCGCCTACCTGCAGCGATCGCAGCGCCGAGCCGAGCCGTTCCTGTGCATTGCCGGCTTCTACAGCCCCCACAACCCCTGGGTGGCGCCGCAACGCTTCCTGGACCTGTACGACCGGGACAGCCTGTCCGTGCCGGCCTTCCCGCCGGAATGGGACGAACGGGAGGCCGATTCCCAGTTCAGCGCCGACTCGCTGCGCACGGCCCGCCACGGCTACTACGCCATGATCTCGGAAGTGGACCACCATGTCGGCCGCATCCTGGCGGAACTGGACCGGCTGGGCCTGGCCGAGGACACCATCGTGGTGTTCACCTCCGATCACGGGGAGCGGCTCGGCGAGTACCACCAGTGGTACAAGGGTTATCCCGGGCGGGACGTGGTCAGCCGCGTGCCGCTCATGATCCGGGCCCCCGGCCGCACCGTCGGCCACCCTGTGCACAACATTGTGGAGGCCGTGGACGTCGTGCCGACCCTGCTCGAACTGGCCGGCCTGCAGATTCCGCCGGAGGTACAGGGCCGATCCCTGGTCCCGTGCCTGGGTGATCCCGAGGCCGAACCGGCGAAACAGGACGCCCTGATGGAAATGACCGGCTGGCGCAGCCTGCGCACGGAGCGCTGGCGGTACATCTGCCATGCGGACGGCAGTGAAATCCTGTGGGACCTGGAGGCCGAGTTCGGCGAGTACCGAGACGTCTCCGACGACCCGGCCTGCCAGCCGGCCCTGGCCGAGATGAGGCGACGCCTGCTGCAGCGCCTGATCCAGTCGGAACAGCCGCTGGTCCGAACCTGGACCTATTGACACTGGTCGGACCGGCAATTCCGCTGGGGATATCCATCCAAAATTCGGAGGCGAACCTGTGTACCGGCCGGACTCTCCTCCATCCGGATCCCAAGACAGGCCGCGCCCCTTTGCCAGATGCTCCCAATCCAGCCCACCAGAACCTGATCGCGCCCGTGCGCATGCAGTCCAGACGAGATACTGGAGCCCCCTGCTCAAGGATGTCCAGAAATTCAGCGTGCTGGCGTGACTGCTGCCGCTGATTTTCACCATGGTCAGCATCCTGGCCTTCTACTTCGTAGGTGACAACCTGCGGGCACAGCAACCCCCCATACCCAGATGCAGCAGACCCAGGCCAACAAGTGGCGAACACCGAGGACTGAATGGGGCAAACTACGTTCGCCGTTCCAGCCTGGACTGCCCTGGAACCCAACAACCAGTTTGGAAGGATTGCGCCATGCAGCCGTTCGTAGTTTCCAACGACCTGCTGAACGATCCGGATGCCCTGCGCGTCCGGGCGGACCGCGACGGATACCTATTCCTGGAGGATTTCGTCGACCATAATCTGATCCTTGAGGCCCGCAGGGACATGGCCGGCGTCCTGCAGGAGGTCGGCTGGATTGATGCCGGCACCGATCCGCTCGAGGCTGTCACCAGCCATCCCGCCCACGTCTCCGGCGATCCGGAACACAAGCCGGTCTACGACCGCATCATGTGCCTGGAGGCCTTCCACACGCTGGCCCACGACCGGGCCGTCTGGGGTCTCATGGAAGTTCTGCTGGGGCCGGACGTCCTGCTGCAGCCGAGCAACATTGCAAGGATGATCTTCCCCTCCGCCACGGAACACACCACGCCGGCCCATCAGGACTATGTGCACATTCAGGGCACGCCCGACGTCTGGACGGCCTGGATGCCGCTGGGGGCCTGTCACCACAGCCTGGGCGGCCTGAGCGTGTTGACCGGGTCCCACAAGCTGGGGATCCTGCCGGTCTCGCGTTCCCTGGGCGCCGGCGGCCTGAAGTCCCACACGGACGCCGTGGACGGGGAGTGGGTGTCCAGCCCGTTCAGGTTGGGCGACGCCCTGTTCTTCCACAGCCACACCGTCCACCGGGGCCTGCCCAACCTGTCGGGTGATCGGCTGCGGCTGTCCGTCGACTACCGCTACCAGAGGGCCTCGGATCCGGTCTCGGACGTGGTGTTGACACCGCACCAGGCGCGTCTGACCTGGGAGGATGTGTACCGGGGGTGGAAATCCGACGAGTTCCAGTACCACTGGCGCCGGTACGACCTCACGCCGGTACCCAAGGTGCCCGTGACACCGGTTGAGGAAGCCGGCTGAATGCCGGCCGCAACCCCTCCGATCAAGCTCGGCAGGGCGTATGTGGCCAACAGGTGCGGCTGTTTGAACTGAATCAAAGAATCAACCCGGAACCTGAGGCGAATGCTTCGGCCCGGCCTGGAACCCATTGGGCTGCCGGTCGGGTTTGCCGATGGGAATGTGGCATGCGTATACCGGTTACCCGTGTGCCACCAGATGCGGGACAAGTTCGCGGCGAAGGTGCGGAAGCAGGAGACAAGGCCGGGCTTTGCTGTCGTCGGTCAACCGCATTGGGTTGGGAGCATTCGCGAAGACGGGATTCCGTTACCGGTCCGTCCTGCCTTCCGGATTTGTCACCGCGGCAGAGGAGCCGTCACATACACCACGAATGCCCGCCTGTCCTTCTCGCTAACTGTCATGAACGCGGCCATTGCCGAAGCGGCGTCATCGATGGTTGTCAACACGGACTCAAGGACGAACCTAGCTTCCGGATCGTAATCGGCGGAATGGCGCGCCTTCTGTAACTGCACGAACTTCTCGGCGAAAAACCTGATCTCCAGTGGAAACCGATTGATGAAATTGCTGTTGCCACACCGACTCCGAACTGTCCCATGTTGCAATCCACGGTAGGCTTGCACCCAGGCAGGCCTGCTTCGTTGACTTGGATCCTCACCTGCAAAGAAATCCGCACACTGTCTTGACAGCATGTGAAAGAGCGCATAGTAGGCACATCGGACCGCACAACGCAATTCAGCTTGTTCATCCTGATCTTGAGTACTGTCGTTCTGCTCGAAAACGAGCTTCAGAGCCAGTGTTATCAGGTTGTCGTGCATCACCCTATCCATGCCTTAAGGCCCGGCCAGAATTCAGCCCACTTCTTCTTTGGCACAAACTCCTGCACAGGTACGCTGGGAAAACCGAGTTTAATTGAATGAGGCCAAAGCTCCTCTGTGAACTCGAACCTGAAGTTCGAATCCATTTTGCTGGCATCACCATCGTAGGCAATGTACGCGAACAACGAAGGACATTCAGGATCGGGTTCCGAATTTGGATCCGCCCGGATCACGATTGGGTCGAAGATGATTTCGTTCCCAAACCGCTTAAAAAGTAGATCCTTGATGATAGCTGCGTATTTCTCTTTCACTTCGGCATAGTCATCGTACATAGTGCACTTTAGTCTTCAACACTTGGTCAAGGATCCTACCACATGCTCAATGCAAGATGTTGCTGTTCTGCCGCCAACAGGCATTAACCGGAGTAGATACGGCATCCCAGATCCCGTTTGGTTCACCGGGAGGCTTGTAGAAGACCTTGTGATGCGAGTCCGGCATCAAGCCTTCACCAGAACACTGCCAAGCCGAGGACTCTTCCACACGGCACTGTGGTCCGGGCAGTACCGGAACAGGTCAGTCCGCACAATTGACTCTCGCTGTGGGCAATCCGAACGTACCGTTCCTCACCGGCGACTACTCCCTGATCCAGATTCTGCCAGCGTCGCGTTTCAATTTCAGGGATCACCAACCGATCCAGCGCAATCCAGCACCGCACTCTCACGCCGCACAGGCGCAGGGCGAATTGGATTCCGAATTGTCGACTCCGAGGCCGGACCGGGATTTGGGAGCCGCCATTGTCGGCGCAGAAACTTGGGAAACGATGCAACCAGCATTCACCAACTCGATCCGGACTGCCGCGCGTGGCGCCGGCACAAGATGCCGGCGGTCGGGAAGGCCGCGGCGCGGACCGGGTGCGTCTTTCCGCCTTGGTCCGCAACACGCCGCCCACCAGGTTCAAACGCCATCCGCGTCTGGGCGAGCGCAGACACGGCCAGCTCTGGAGCTGGCCGTGTCAATCCTTGCTCCTATCGGGTGTCAGCAAGCAATCCGCGTCGAAGTTTCTCCAGATCCGAGTGTCGGGAGCAAGTCCGGCCGGCACGGATCACGCAAGGTCAAAGCGATCGAGGTTCATAACCTTGTTCCACGCAGCCACGAAGTCGCACACGAATGCCTGTCGCGAGTCATCACAGGCGTAGGCTTCCGCGAGGGCTCGGAGCTGAGAGTTCGAACCGAAGACGAGGTCAACGGCCGTGCCGGTCCATCTGAGGGAACCGGTGCCGCGATCGCGCCCTTCGAACACCCCCTCGGCTCCCGAGGCCGGCTGCCACTCCGTGTCCATGTCGAGCAGGTTCACGAAGAAGTCGTTGGTCAACGTCCCAGGCCGCTCGGTGAAGACGCCGAGTTCGGATTGGCCGACGTTGGCATTCAGAACACGCAGACCGCCGACGAGCACCGTCATCTCGGGTGCGGTCAGCGTCAGCATCTGGGCCCGGTCGACCAGCAACTCCTCCGCCGACTTCGGGTGTCCGTTGCCGGCGTAGTTGCGGAACCCGTCCGCGGTCGGTTCGAGCACGGCGAAGGAGTCCACGTCGGTTTGCTCCTGCAACGCGTCCGTGCGACCCGGCGCGAAAGGAACCTCCACGTCATGCCCGGCAGCCTGTTCGACAGCGGCACACCCGCCCAGGACGATCAGGTCCGCGAGCGAGACCTGCTTGTTGCCGGACTGCGAGTTGTTGAAGTCCGTTTGGATCGCCTCCAGGGCCTGCAGCACTGTTGCCAGTGCGGCGGGGGAGTTGACCTCCCAGTTCTTCTGCGGCGCCAGGCGAATGCGCGCCCCGTTGGCTCCGCCGCGCTTGTCGGTGCCGCGGAACGTTGATGCCGAGGCCCAGGCGGTCGCAACCAATTGGGAAACGGACAGTCCCGACGCGAGGATTTTGTCCTTGAGAGCCGCGATGTCCTGTTCGCCGATCAATTCGTGATCGACATTCGGGACGGGGTCCTGCCACAGCTGCGGTTCCTCGGGCACCAACGGGCCAAGATACCGCGCACGCGGCCCCATGTCGCGGTGCGTCAGCTTGAACCACGCCCTGGCGAAGGCGTCCGCAAATTCGTCCGGATTCTCGTGGAAGCGCCTCGCGATCGGCTCATAGACCGGGTCCGCCTTCAACGACAGATCGGTGGTGAGCATCACGGGCGGGTGCGTCCGCGACGGATCATGGGCATCCGGCACCGTGCCTGCGGCAGACCCGTTGGCGGGAATCCATTGGTTCGCGCCGGCAGGGCTGGTCGTCAGCTCCCACTCGTGGCCAAACAGGTTGTCGAAGAACCCGTTGTCCCACTTTGCCGGCTCGGAGGTCCAGGCGCCCTCAAGGCCGCTGGTGATGGCATCGCCGGCTTTGCCGCTTCCATAGCTGTTCTTCCAGCCCAGGCCCTGCTCCTCCAGGCTCGCGCCTTCAGGCTCGGGTCCAACGTGCTTGTCCGCGTCCGCCGCACCATGGGTCTTGCCGAAGGTGTGTCCGCCGGCGATGAGGGCCACCGTTTCCTCGTCGTCCATCGCCATGCGGGCGAACGTTTCCCGAATGTCCCGGGCGGCCGCGAGCGGATCCGGCTTGCCATTCGGTCCTTCCGGATTCACGTAGATTAGGCCCATCTGAACGGCACCGAGTGGATTCTCGAGATCCCGATCGCCGCTGTAGCGCTCGTCGCCAAGCCACTCGGTCTCGGAACCCCAGTAAATATCCTCTTCGGGTTCCCAGACATCCTCGCGCCCGCCGGCAAACCCCATTGTCTTGAAGCCCATCGACTCCAAGGCCACGTTGCCGGAAAAGATCATCAGATCGGCCCACGAGAGCTTGCGGCCGTACTTCCGCTTGATCGGCCAGAGCAGGCGGCGCGCCTTGTCGAGGTTCGCGTTGTCGGGCCAACTGTTGAGGGGCGCGAAGCGGAGGGTGCCGGTGCCACCGCCGCCGCGGCCGTCGCCGATGCGGTAGGTGCCGGCGCTGTGCCACGCCATCCGGATGATCAGCGGACCGTAGTGGCCGTAGTCGGCCGGCCACCAATCCTGGGAGGTTGTCAACACCTCTTCAATGTCCTGATGCAGGGCACCAAGGTCGAGAGTCTTGAACTCCTCGGCGTAGTTGAACTCCCCGCCCATGGGATCGGAGAGCGGCGAGTTCTGGTGGAGAATCTTCAGGTTCAGCTGATTGGGCCACCAGCGTTGGTTCGGGGAACTCCCAAGTGCAGTGTTTGCGCCCGACATCGGGCATCGACTTGCTCTGTCAGACACGTTGTCCTCCTGGTGTCTCTGGCCGGTTTCCACTTGCGGAATCCGGCAGGATGCGGAATCCCATCCCGGTTCCCATCATACGCCTGCGCGGCTGTGCCGCAACCGGGGCGGCAACCCATAGATCGTATATCAGAGCGGCTCGCGAGTGCGGGATCGCCCTATGCCAATTCGGGCTATCCAGTGTCCGGGCAAGTTGCGCAGTTGAGGAGCAATCCTTGAAACCGGCCCGTTGTCCGGACAGCAGCCTTGGATGCAAGCGCGACCCTTGCCGGGCACAGGTTCAACTCTGCTCCGATCGCAGCGGGGTCCACGCGGCATGAACATCCTGTACAGGCCGCTGCGAACCCTCGATGCGGATTTCCCCTGTCTTGGCCCTGCTCAAGTGCAAGGCGATGCAGGTTGCGTCCGCCATGTGGCCCAACTCCATCAGCAGACTGCGTCCATACTGCCTGCGGCCAGCCTGGTCCTGGGCTTCCTGGAGGCTGCGGTTGTACTTCAGCTCAATGACGCAGGCCCGACCCGCGCAAATGGTTGCCAAATCGTAGCGACCGGACAGTTCCTGCCGTTCCGACAAAGGCAGGATGTCCATCCCAAGAAACAGGCCGTGCAATGCTGCATGGAACGCACTCTCGTTCTCCATGAGGTTGTAGGGGAAGGCGTAGAGGCAGTCCAGAAGGGCGTTGGGAAGTTCCGTGTATACCCCGGTTTCAAGGCATGTGCGCACACGCGCCACACCCGGCAATTGCCCGTCCACATGGGCCTGCGCCAAGTCCGTTAGCAGGGCGGTCGCGACTTCGCGGTTGGGCCAGCCCAGCCGCACGGGTTGCCGATCGCTGGCGGGCAAGTAGGTCAGATAGCCACTCTGCAGCATCAATGACTTGAGATCGGACGACTTGTTGCTGAAGAGATTGATGTCCAGTTCCGCACGTCCCTGCAGCAACCCGGAATCCATGCCGGACGAATGTTCCCGCAGCCTGTCCACCAGGATTCGGGAAACCCCCGATTCCGACCAGTAGGCCGGGAGGCCGTACCGTCGGATGTCCTCCCGGTCATCGGGATCCATCAAGTCCAGAAGGGTGTTGCACAACGACCAGGGGTTGTAGACGGCCGGACCCAATCCGCGTCTGTTGAACCGGTAGCCGTTGTAGTGTGATCTGAGTGCTTCCTGCAATTCTTCCGGCGACTGGCCGAGTTCCGCTGCGGCAACTGTGATGCAGGTAGCCAAGGGGGTCCGGTCAAGTTCCGCTTCCGTGAATCCGCACACACCTGCGAACGCCGGGCGCCAAGTGCAGTCCCGCAGATTGTTGAGGGCTGAGAACAGATCGCCGTACGCCCTGCGCGTGATGCCGGTGATCAGGACCTTGTGGAGGCTCCCTTCACATCGCTTGAACACACGGAAGAATTCGCGGAACACCTTGAAGTACGGCTCAACCGCAACCGGATCCCGGACCGACAACGACAGCAGAGGCGTGTCGTATTCGTCCACGAGCACAACCGGAAAGTCAACTTGCTTTTTTAGGGAGTCAATCAGCAAGGCGAGCATGTCCTGGGCGACACCGGGATAGCCGGCGGCATCCCGCAGGTATTTGGTTTCGAGGCCGGGATCGAGGCCCCTGCCGTACCAAAGGCGTGCCTGTTGGACCACATGCCGCGTCAGGGATTGCTTCATCTCCGCCGGGTCATCGCCCGTAACCGCGCTTAGATCCAGCCGGATCACCGGCCGTCGTGCAGCGGCCGCAAAGCGCGCCTCCCATGCCGTGCCGGCAAAGAGGCGTTCGTCCGGCACTTTCGGAGTCGGATTGGCCACCTCCACGAACGGATCCCTGGTCTCGGGCCAGTCTCCCTGATACATGCACTCAACGGTCGAGAGCATCAGGGTCTTGCCGAAACGACGCGGCCGGGCCAGGAACAGGAACTTGCCCGCGTCCAGCAGACGCTTCAGTTCGGAGGTTTTGTCAACGTAGACATAACCTGCGCGCCGCAAGTCCGCGTACTCCGAAACGCCGGGCCGAAGCACAGGTGAAGACGCGGAACGGATTCCGTCCCCGTCATGCTCGGAATTGGGGTGGGATGCGGACATGGTCGTACTTTGGCGTCTGTCGGACGGCTCAGGACAAGCTATGGCAGTCCATGTGATTGTAGTTTGTCAGTCTGAAACCGAGCGGAGCCGAAATCCTGTACCTGCCTGAGCAGCCGCGTAGTAATTCAATAGGGGCTTATATACCTGTGTACCCCGCCGGAACCGGGGCCCCGGCGGGAGGGGGTATACCTTGTTCGCGGGTCGTCGAGGTCCCCAACGGGATCGCCTCTCGCCGCGCAGAGGCCCCCGCACCATGGGCCGTCGGGAGCAGGGCCATGCCGCGCTCCAGAATGTTGAGGGCGGCGTTGTGGTCTGCGTTTGCAGTGTGCCCACATGCCGTGCATTGGAAGTGTGCCTGTGTCCTACGGTTCTCCTTGTCCACATGTCCGCAGACCGCGCAGGTTTGCGATGTGTAGGCCGGATTGACTTTGATCACCCGGCCGGCCTTGTAGTCCAGGTGGCGTTCCAAGCGGCCCCAGTTGGACGCCAGGATCCCCCGGTTGAGTCCGGCTTTCTGCTTCACCTGCCTGCCGGGGTTCCCGTCCGTCCCCTTGGCACTCCGGGTCATGTCCTTGGTGTTCAGGTCCTCGAGCACCACGGTGTGCGCGGAGTCGGCCATCCTGCGACTGTGCCGGTGCGCGGCATCCTCCCTGCGCCGCTTTTTCTTGCGCTGCATTTTCCTCAGTTGCCCGCAGATGCGCCGGGCGCGGTGGGACAGCGGCTGCCCGAATGCCCGCGACCGCTCCCGTGCCTTCGCGGCCTTGCGCTGCTTGCGCTTGATGTTGGCATCGAGCTTGGCCGTGTCGGGGAGCGGATGCACCTCGCCGTCGGAGTCGGTCGCCTGTCCGCAGTTGCGGTCGACTCCCAGCGCGCCGTCCGGTGCGGGCGGCCCGACCTGGTCCGCGGGCACCTCGTAGAACACATGGGCGTACCACTTCGGGTGGTCGTCGCTGCCCTCGCGCCGGATCCGCACCTGCTTGGCCTTGCACCCCGGATACTGCCCGCTCCCGTGCAACCGCACCCAGCCCACCTTCGGGATGCGCAGGCGGTCGCCGTCCATCTGCGGCGAGGAGGGAATCGTGAACGCAGCATCCGTGCGCCCCTTCCCCTTGAACCGGGGGGAAGTGCTTGGGTTTGCGGTCCCCCTTTCGTCGGGGCAGGGTTTCGCCGCGGGCCTTCGCCGCAGCCCATTCCCTGTAAAACTTTTTGTAGGCGTCGCCCAGATACCGCAGCGTGTAGCGGACTTCCTCAAAGGGCAGGTCCCTCAGCCACGAGAGATCCTTGTCGGCGTACCGCGCCCCGGCGGGGGATGCCAGGAAGGCTGGGTACCAGGCGGCATCCAGCCGGTTGCGAAGGTCGGTGAAACGCAGGAACATCGTTTGGAAGGTGGTGCCGGGATTCTCCCGGCACGGACGTTCGCATTCCGGGAAGTCCGTCCAGGTCCCGAACTGACGGGCCATCCGCGCGTTCCGGTAGGCCCAGTTGTTGTAGGCCAGCAGGATGTTCCACACCAACCGGCAGGCCCCCGCTGTCTGCGCGCACAACGCCGCCTGGTCCGCGCTGTCAAAGCGGATGCGATACCGCTCGCTGCGGACTTCGGTTGCCTTATACCAATCCATTATACTGTTATTACTTGACATGTTGGCGGTTGCGAAGGGAAGGTGTGCCATGACCCGCAAGGTGAGCATCAACTGGGCTCCCGAGGACACGGCGGACGCGCTGCACGCGCAATAC